>NZ_NISQ01000003.1:0-638 GCF_002335755.1 Bacillus sp. FJAT-45066 | reverse complement strand
ACTCTCCGAAGAGTGTTTGAGCTTATGCTCATAATGTTTGCTGACTAATGTCAATTAATTGTTTGTTGTTAATCTTAAAGATTAACTTACACGCTGTTGTTTTGTTTAGTTTTCAAAGAACATATTGTTTTATTGGTGGAGCCTAGCGGGATCGAACCGCTGACCTCCTGCGTGCAAGGCAGGCGCTCTCCCAGCTGAGCTAAGGCCCCATTATAATATTAAGTGGTCGGGAAGACAGGATTTGAACCTGCGACCCCTTGGTCCCAAACCAAGTGCTCTACCAAGCTGAGCTACTCCCCGATATGGCGCGCCCGAGAGGACTCGAACCCCTAACCTTTTGATCCGTAGTCAAACGCTCTATCCAATTGAGCTACGGGCGCTATTTATTTCTTGTTTTACTGCAGTCAAAATTTAATACCTTTTGTGCAATTCAAGGATACTTATTTTCACTAAGTGAAAAAAGTTTGGTGCCGAGGACCGGAATCGAACCGGTACGGTAGTCACCTACCGCAGGATTTTAAGTCCTGTGCGTCTGCCAGTTCCGCCACCCCGGCACTTCTGTTGGAGCGGAAGACGGGATTCGAACCCGCGACCCCCACCTTGGCAAGGTGGTGTTCTACCACTGAACTACTTCCGCT
>NZ_NISQ01000002.1:0-1421 GCF_002335755.1 Bacillus sp. FJAT-45066 | reverse complement strand
TGGTCAAGCCCCCAAAAAATAGAGTCGAAAAAATAATTAGTTACGTTCTCTTATAACTACCGCGCTTACGCTTGGTGGCCCAGTCATTTGGTGAGGAATTTCACAATTCCACACCAAATGACTGGGATCATTTTTGTATATATTACGCTACCTTTATAAACTCTTTATAGTACTCTTTTGGTGAGTCATAACCCAGGCCTTTTTGGATTCGTTCTTCATTATAATACATGATATATTTCTTTAAATCTTTCTCAAATATAGCCTTTTTAGTGTTTGGATAGAAACATGGAAATTCAACTTTTAATTGAGAAAAGAAACTTTCAATCACGGCATTATCCCAACAGTTTCCTTTCCTAGACATACTTGGGGTAAACTTAAGTGTTCTCGACAATTTATTATGTTCAAAAGAACGGTACACGCTTCCTTGATCACTATGAATTGTAACCCCTTCTAAATCCTTTAGCTGACGCTGTTTTTGACCGGCTTCGATCGTACGCTTAATAAGCTCAGTGTCAGGGCTGAAACTAATCTCAAAGGCAATAACTTCTCTATTAAAAAGATCCATTAACGCTGAAATATAAAATTTCGTATTAAACACTTTAATTTCAGTCATGTCCGTAACCCATTTTTGGTTTGGGAACTCTGCATTAAAATCCCGTTCTAGAAGGTTATTGTACACATATCCAGCAGCTTTTTGTTTCTCTGTTTTCGTAGTGTTTTTTTGTCTAACAGTGGCTTTCATATTTGCTTCCTTCATAAGACGAGCTACTTTTTTATGATTTACTATGATACTCATCTTATTTTTCATGTACCCAGCAATCCTTTTTGCACCGAAGGTTCCCTTGTGCTTCTTAAAGACATTGCTAATCTTTTTAAATAGCTCTTTATCTCCATGTGAAACCTTCTTCTTAGGCCGTTTAAGATATGCATAATAACCACTTACAGATACCTCTAATACACGACATAATATAAACACTGGATATTCCTTTCTCAAAGCGTTGATACACTCATATTTCTTACTTACTTTTTCTCTTTGAGAAAGGTTTGGAACTTTTTTAGAATTTCGTTCTCCATTTCCTTTTCTTTTAATAATTTCTCTAATTGTTGAATACGTTTTTTATCATCTAAATTCACTGAATCAAAAGAGTTTACATGCTTATTAGTAGCTACTTTAAACGCAATAGGACCACTGTGTTTATACGTATTAACCCACCTATTTACTGTTTGACGAGTTACGTTAAATTCATCTGCGACAACTCTTACAGACATTCCATTCAATACTTTTTCTACAGCCTCTATTTTAACTTTTCCACTCAAATTAACCGATGGTTTCTTCTCCATTGTTTTTACCCCCTTATAACAGTAAAAGTCGTAACTATTTGTAACTACTTTATAACTCTATTATAAGGGGGTCAACTACT
>NZ_NISQ01000001.1:3131951-3897550 GCF_002335755.1 Bacillus sp. FJAT-45066 | reverse complement strand
CACTAAATAAATATAAAGGTAAAGTGGTGCCGGCGATAGGAGTCGAACCCACGACCTACTGATTACAAGTCAGTTGCTCTACCAACTGAGCTACACCGGCTAAATTTAAATGTAAGTTATTTTTACTAGCGTGAAATGTAAGTTATTTTCACTAGCGTGAAAAAACTTTGGTGGAGGATGACGGGATCGAACCGCCGACCCCCTGCTTGTAAGGCAGGTGCTCTCCCAGCTGAGCTAATCCTCCGATATATAACAGCCTGGCAACGTCCTACTCTCACAGGGGGACAGCCCCCAACTACCATCGGCGCTGAAGAGCTTAACTTCCGTGTTCGGTATGGGAACGGGTGTGGCCTCTTCGCCATCATTACCAGACTATTAGTGTGACATAAAATAATTATAGTCACTTTTGAAAGAAAATCAAGAGTTTTTTACTCTTTTATGTTCTTTCAAAACTAGATAACATATTTTCCTGTCAAGAAAGTGATTGTATCGTTCTAATTTGGTTAAGTCCTCGATCTATTAGTATTCGTCAGCTACACGTGTCGCCACGCTTCCACCTCGAACCTATCTACCTGATCATCTTTCAGGGATCTTACTAGCTTGCGCTAAAGGAAATCTCATCTTGAGGGGGGCTTCATGCTTAGATGCTTTCAGCACTTATCCCGTCCGCACGTAGCTACCCAGCTATGCCTTTGGCAAGACAACTGGTACACCAGCGGTGCGTCCATCCCGGTCCTCTCGTACTAAGGACAGCTCCTCTCAAATTTCCTGCGCCCACGACGGATAGGGACCGAACTGTCTCACGACGTTCTGAACCCAGCTCGCGTACCGCTTTAATGGGCGAACAGCCCAACCCTTGGGACCGACTACAGCCCCAGGATGCGATGAGCCGACATCGAGGTGCCAAACCTCCCCGTCGATGTGGACTCTTGGGGGAGATAAGCCTGTTATCCCCGGGGTAGCTTTTATCCGTTGAGCGATGGCCCTTCCATGCGGAACCACCGGATCACTAAGCCCGACTTTCGTCCCTGCTCGACTTGTAGGTCTCGCAGTCAAGCTCCCTTGTGCCTTTACACTCTACGAATGATTTCCAACCATTCTGAGGGAACCTTTGGGCGCCTCCGTTACTCTTTAGGAGGCGACCGCCCCAGTCAAACTGCCCACCTGACACTGTCTCCCACCCCGATTAGGGGTGCGGGTTAGAATTTCAATACAGCCAGGGTAGTATCCCACCGACGCCTCCACCGAAGCTAGCGCTCCGGCTTCTCAGGCTCCTACCTATCCTGTACAAGCTGTACCAAAATTCAATATCAGGCTACAGTAAAGCTCCACGGGGTCTTTCCGTCCTGTCGCGGGTAACCTGCATCTTCACAGGTACTATAATTTCACCGAGTCTCTGGTTGAGACAGTGCCCAGATCGTTACGCCTTTCGTGCGGGTCGGAACTTACCCGACAAGGAATTTCGCTACCTTAGGACCGTTATAGTTACGGCCGCCGTTTACTGGGGCTTCGGTTCAAAGCTTCGCTTGCGCTAACCTCTCCCCTTAACCTTCCAGCACCGGGCAGGCGTCAGCCCCTATACTTCGCCTTGCGGCTTCGCAGAGACCTGTGTTTTTGCTAAACAGTCGCCTGGGCCTATTCACTGCGGCTCTCTCGGGCTTTAACACCCTAACAGAGCACCCCTTCTCCCGAAGTTACGGGGTCATTTTGCCGAGTTCCTTAACCAGAGTTCTCTCGCTCACCTTAGGATTCTCTCCTCGCCTACCTGTGTCGGTTTGCGGTACAGGCACCATTCTCCTCGCTAGAGGCTTTTCTTGGCAGTGTGAAATCAGGAACTTCGGTACTAAATTTCCCTCGCCATCACAGCTCAGCCTTTATGAGAAGCGGATTTGCCTACTTCTCAGCCTTACTGCTTGGACGCGCATATCCAACAGCGCGCTTACCCTATCCTCCTGCGTCCCCCCATTGCTCAAACGGAGTGAAGGTGGTACAGGAATATCAACCTGTTATCCATCGCCTACGCCTTTCGGCCTCGGCTTAGGTCCTGACTAACCCTGAGCGGACGAGCCTTCCTCAGGAAACCTTAGGCATTCGGTGGATGGGATTCTCACCCATCTTTCGCTACTCATACCGGCATTCTCACTTCTAAGCGCTCCACCAGTCCTTACGGTCTAGCTTCAACGCCCTTAGAACGCTCTCCTACCACTGTTCGTAAGAACAGTCCGCAGCTTCGGTGATACGTTTAGCCCCGGTACATTTTCGGCGCAGAGTCACTCGACCAGTGAGCTATTACGCACTCTTTAAATGGTGGCTGCTTCTAAGCCAACATCCTGGTTGTCTAAGCAACTCCACATCCTTTTCCACTTAACGTATACTTTGGGACCTTAGCTGGCGGTCTGGGCTGTTTCCCTCTTGACTACGGATCTTATCACTCGCAGTCTGACTCCCATGGATAAGTCTTTGGCATTCGGAGTTTGACTGAATTCGGTAACCCGATGAGGGCCCCTAGTCCAATCAGTGCTCTACCTCCAAGACTCTAACACATGAGGCTAGCCCTAAAGCTATTTCGGAGAGAACCAGCTATCTCCAGGTTCGATTGGCATTTCACCCCTACCCACACCTCATCCCCGCACTTTTCAACGTGCGTGGGTTCGGGCCTCCATTCAGTGTTACCTGAACTTCACCCTGGACATGGGTAGATCACCTGGTTTCGGGTCTACGACCACGTACTCATTCGCCCTATTCAGACTCGCTTTCGCTACGGCTCCGTCTCATCGACTTAACCTTGCACGGGATCGTAACTCGCCGGTTCATTCTACAAAAGGCACGCTATCACCCGGGTTTTTTCCGAAGAAAAAACATAGGGCTCTAACTACTTGTAGGCACACGGTTTCAGGATCTTTTCACTCCCCTTCCGGGGTGCTTTTCACCTTTCCCTCACGGTACTGGTTCACTATCGGTCACTAGGGAGTATTTAGCCTTGGGAGATGGTCCTCCCTGCTTCCGACGGGATTTCTCGTGTCCCGCCGTACTCAGGATCCACTCAGGAGGGAACGAAGTTTCAACTACAGGGCTTTTACCTTCTACGGCTGACCTTTCCAGGTCGCTTCATTTACCCCGTTCCTTTGTAACTCCATGTTGAGTGTCCTACAACCCCAAGAGGCAAGCCTCTTGGTTTGGGCTAATTCCGTTTCGCTCGCCGCTACTCAGGAAATCGCGTTTGCTTTCTCTTCCTCCGGGTACTTAGATGTTTCAGTTCCCCGGGTCTGCCTTCATTACCCTATGTATTCAGGTAAAGATACTACTCCATTACGAGTAGTGGGTTTCCCCATTCGGAAATCTCTGGATCAAAGCTCACTTACAGCTCCCCAAAGCATATCGGTGTTAGTCCCGTCCTTCATCGGCTCCTAGTGCCAAGGCATCCACCGTGCGCCCTTAATAACTTAACCTCGATATCGCGAATAGATATCTAATAAAGAAAATTTACTAAGATGAACGATACTTTTGATGTATCTTGACATTACTTATGTTATCTAGTTTTCAAAGAACATGGTTCGATAGCTTTTATACTATCTAAAGTTTGAAAGAGGAATGCTCTCTCAAAACTAAACAAAACAACAAGCGTATTATTCCTTAGAAAGGAGGTGATCCAGCCGCACCTTCCGATACGGCTACCTTGTTACGACTTCACCCCAATCATCTGTCCCACCTTAGGCGGCTGGCTCCTAGGCACAACTTAACTTCCTATCATAATTATAAGAGGCTAAGTTGTGCCCAGGTTACCCCACCGACTTCGGGTGTTACAAACTCTCGTGGTGTGACGGGCGGTGTGTACAAGGCCCGGGAACGTATTCACCGCGGCATGCTGATCCGCGATTACTAGCGATTCCAGCTTCATGTAGGCGAGTTGCAGCCTACAATCCGAACTGAGAACGGTTTTATGGGATTGGCTCGACCTCGCGGTTTTGCTGCCCTTTGTACCGTCCATTGTAGCACGTGTGTAGCCCAGGTCATAAGGGGCATGATGATTTGACGTCATCCCCACCTTCCTCCGGTTTGTCACCGGCAGTCATCTTAGAGTGCCCAACTTAATGCTGGCAACTAAGATCAAGGGTTGCGCTCGTTGCGGGACTTAACCCAACATCTCACGACACGAGCTGACGACAACCATGCACCACCTGTCACTTTTGTCCCCCGAAGGGGAACGCCCTATCTCTAGGGAAGGCAAAAGGATGTCAAGACCTGGTAAGGTTCTTCGCGTTGCTTCGAATTAAACCACATGCTCCACCGCTTGTGCGGGCCCCCGTCAATTCCTTTGAGTTTCAGTCTTGCGACCGTACTCCCCAGGCGGAGTGCTTAATGCGTTAGCTGCAGCACTAAGGGGCGGAAACCCCCTAACACTTAGCACTCATCGTTTACGGCGTGGACTACCAGGGTATCTAATCCTGTTTGCTCCCCACGCTTTCGCGCCTCAGCGTCAGTTACAGACCAGAAAGTCGCCTTCGCCACTGGTGTTCCTCCACATCTCTACGCATTTCACCGCTACACGTGGAATTCCACTTTCCTCTTCTGCACTCAAGTTTCCCAGTTTCCAATGACCCTCCACGGTTGAGCCGTGGGCTTTCACATCAGACTTAAGAAACCGCCTGCGCGCGCTTTACGCCCAATAATTCCGGACAACGCTTGCCACCTACGTATTACCGCGGCTGCTGGCACGTAGTTAGCGATGGCTTTCTGGTTAGGTACCGTCAAGGCACCGGCAGTTACTCCGGTACTTGTTCTTCCCTAACAACAGAGCTTTACGACCCGAAGGCCTTCATCGCTCACGCGGCGTTGCTCCATCAGACTTTCGTCCATTGTGGAAGATTCCCTACTGCTGCCTCCCGTAGGAGTCTGGGCCGTGTCTCAGTCCCAGTGTGGCCGATCACCCTCTCAGGTCGGCTACGCATCGTTGCCTTGGTGAGCCGTTACCTCACCAACTAGCTAATGCGCCGCGGGCCCATCTGTAAGTGATAGCCGAAACCATCTTTCAATAAAGAACCAGGAGGTTCTTTATATTATCCGGTATTAGCTCCGGTTTCCCGAAGTTATCCCAGTCTTACAGGCAGGTTGCCCACGTGTTACTCACCCGTCCGCCGCTAACCTGACAAAAGCAAGCTTTTATCAGATTCGCTCGACTTGCATGTATTAGGCACGCCGCCAGCGTTCGTCCTGAGCCAGGATCAAACTCTCCGAAGAGTGTTTGAGCTTATGCTCATTTTGTTGCTGACTAATGTCAATTAATTGTTTGTTGTTAATCTTAAAGATTAACTTACACGCTGTTGTTTTGTTTAGTTTTCAAAGAACATTTTTTGACCACCGCTCATAAAAGCGACTTTATCATCATAACAACTTGTCCTTGTAAAGTCAAGAACATTTTCATTGTTTTTTCTGCTTGTCACCATCTCGCGGCGACGAAATTAAATATAACATCATCTAAATTATTTTGCAATACCTTTTTGAAAAATTAATCCATAAATTTTAACCTATTAATTCTATTTAACTATTTAAGAAAACTACAGCAATTTTATTAGATGTTTTATACATGAACATAAAACTATTAGTAATTCCCAAAATGGAAGAATACTTTTTAAACCGCCGTCGTATAATCTAGTAACTCATATTAACTTTACTAGGAGGGTTACCTGTGGATGTTGTTCAAAATATAGCAATGATTGTCGCTCTATTATCTTCTATCTTATTATTTCTATACGGATACTTCGAAGGAATAAAAATGTTTAATAAAAAAGGGAAGGTTCGTGGAGAAGGTATTATCTTTAGTTTTTCACTGGCAATGGTATTTGCCTTGTTTGCTAATAAATTTATTTAATCTTACTAAATTTAATACAAATTAACATGCCCTCCACACAGCTTATGAAGGGCATGTTCTTATTTCAACTAACTTTTTTACGTTGAACCTTTGATAATGACTTATCTCGAACTTCATTATTTCTAATAAAATATCCTACACTAAACAAAACGACTGCTCCTCCTAGGAATTGCGTCCATGTAATTACTTCATTTAAGATAAAGTAAGCTAAAATAGCCGCTCCAATAGGTTCTAATAATATACTCATAGAAATGATATTCGTACTTATCCACTTAACAGCCCAATTAAACAGAGAATGCCCCAGTAAGGTTGGGAATATTGCCAAGAGCAAAAACCACATCCAGTCAGATGAATGATATCCTGTAAAAGAATAGCCAAAGATTAAAACGTATATAAAAAGGGTAAGTGTACTAGAACCATAAACAATAAATGTATAAGTTATTAGTGATAATCTTTTTCTAACATTTTGGCCAAACATTAAATAGGCAGTGACTAGCGCACATGCTACTAATGCTAAAAAGTTTCCGAACAATGCTATGCCACTAGTTTGGAAATCTCCCCAACTAATAATAACACTCCCTAAAACTGCTAGTCCGCCACTAATCAATGCTTTATTACTTAACTTTTCTTTAAAGAATATATAAGTTCCGATAAAAGCAAACAATGGCTGAAGAGTAACTAACACAGTGGAGCTCGCAACACTCGTATAGTTCAACGATTCGAACCATAAAATGAAATGAAATGCTAAAAAAATACCAGCTATACTAGAGAAAATGAAATCCTTTCTTGTAATAGCCTTTATCTCACCTACATATTTATATAAGAATATTGGCGTAATAAGCAAAACGGAGAATAATAATCGGTAAAAAGCGATAACTGGCGCTGGCGCTTCAGCTAATTTAACAAATATAGCAGAGAGTGATACAGTTATTACTCCAATTGCAAGTGCAAAATAAGGATTCAAAATTTTGTTCATGGTGTGTTCTCCTATACATGTGATGTTTTATATATCTAATTTTACTGAATTTTGTTATAATTTTCTAATCATTTATTTTTTGTTCAACAGATAACAACTTAGAGAGGAGTTCAATTAGACGTGGAAACTGAGATTTTAATAAAATTATGTATATCTGCAGTGCTTGGATTAATTATAGGACTTGAACGGGAATTAAAAAGAAAGCCACTCGGCTTAAAAACATGTTTAGTTATTTCTATTGTAAGTTGTTTACTCACAATTGTCTCTATTGAATCTGCATACTTATTTGGTGATAGTGATTATGTACAAATTACGATGGACCCACTTCGTTTAGCAGCACAGATTGTAAGTGGTATTGGTTTTCTCGGTGCAGGGGTTATTTTAAGAAAAGGGAATGACACTATTACGGGTTTAACTACAGCCGCATTAATTTGGGGAGCTGCTGGAGTTGGTATAGCTACAGGAGCAGGCTTTTACTTAGAAGCTTTTGCAGGTGTTGCTTTATTAATAATTAGTGTTGAGATTATTCCATTAATGATTTCTGTATTAGGACCAAGAAAGTTAAAGGAAAAAGAAATCTTTTTACAATTAACATTAACACTTGCAGATGATATTGCTAAAGTTATTGATGAAATTAAAAAAGATGATATCTCCATTAAGAATGTTCGTATTAAAGACCAATCTGACAGTCATTTAGTTCAGTTGAAAATATTAGTTGACCAAAAACGTAGAACAACTGATATTTATTATACCGTGCAAAAAATTGAAGGTATTACTAGTATTGAAATAGAGAACATTTAAATGCTGCATATTCATTCAATTCTCTAATTCACTTAAAATCATTGACAAAAGTATGCTCTATTATTTACGATTCACTAGAGGGCCTATCGTATAATGGGAGTACGCTGCAATGGCATTGCAGAAGCGGGGTTTCGACTACCCCTAGGTCCATAACTACATTACTATAAAAAAGCTTATGAAAATTAGTTAAATCTTCATAAGCTTTTTTGTTAAGCACGTTCATTAATCGAATCGTCAGTTATTAATAAACAATTCTTCGCCGATAATTTGAGGCAATTGTAACAAGTCAAACACTTCCATTATTTCACTTCTAACATTCGAAATGGTGATTTGAATATCTTGTTCTGTTAATGTTTGAACTAAATTAATTAATAGTCCCATTCCTGTTGAATCAACAAAGGCTACATCTTTAAAGTTTATGTTCACTTTTTTAGAGTGAAGTAAATTGGGAACTAATTCGTATTCCATTACTTCTGTTCCTTCTATATCTAGATCGCCGCTTAACAGCACTTCAAGTGAACATTCATCTACTTCTAAACAATAAACAAACATTGTACACCTCCCGCATTACTATTCAAACATTATTTGTTCCTCTTCATTTAATCTCGCCTTTACATGACGCTTCGTATCTTTGAAGGTGTATTTTGCGTTGCCTATTTTAATAATAGTACCTTCCATTGCATTTTTTATCTTTATTACTTGGTCGTTAGGAACAGCAACTAATGTAGTCGTTCCCATCGTTGCACCAACTTCATTTAATTCAACACCTAATCTTCCATATACTTCTCCACCACGCAAAATACCAGATATCTTTAATGTCCCACCTGCATGAATTTTTGTGTTCACACAACTTTGTCCTAATATCAATACGTTTCCACTACAGTATAGTTTACTGTTTAGCGCACTTGAAATGGTAATATAGGAATCTGGCTCTACTGGCGCTTTGCTTATTTCGTAAAGGACTTTCATCTTTTCAGATAACATGATTAGCGCATCTATAGTCATTCTTTCTTTGGATAGTGATAGAAAAATTTGAGATAAAGTTACCGCTACTTGTCTCCATGAATCATCTACTAAAAAGTCTTCGCCTCTCTTTACTACGTCTACATATTTCTTTACTAAAGGCTTAAAGCCTTTGAATTTTTTTTCTAATAGTATGTTTATTAATGGTTGTAATCCTACAGATGTTAAATCGTTAGACTTAAAAGCTGGCGATTTCGACAACTGTTTTATTAAGGAAATTATTTTTTCAACATTCGAATGAATTAATCCGATCAAGTGTCCTAGTTCGGCGATTAGCATGTTATTCTTTCCAGCCGACAACTCCGATCCTACAACATTACTGTAGGCTATGATTCCTCCTGAAGCACTTACTTGAGAACTGTTAATAGTTTTCTCGACGGTAATATCACCATCCGCTTCAACCTTCATACCGTCTTCTATTTCACCTAAAATTTCAACATCCCCTGTAAATCTAATGTTACCACTAGCTAAATTTACATTTCCTTTATGAGTTAACTTCGAAAGAATAGATGTTGTTACATACTGGCCACGTTTTTCTATGAATGGTCTTCCGGAATCACTTGCGATTACTTTTTCTTCATGCAAGACGGTTCCTTTTGCAGTTTTCAAATGTACTGGGATTGTTTGTTTGGCAAGTAAAGGTTCATTCGTAACTGTATAACCGACCTCACCTGGAATAGGATCATGTACAATTGCGATAATCTTTCCTCTTTCAACTGTCGGAATGCGTTTCATCTCTTTAAAATCTACTGTACCGTCCTTTTTCTCTACTGGACCTGTTACTGGCTCAACATCTACCTTCACTTCGACCCAGCCATTTTTACCTTCTTTTGGTTTTAGGCCACTTGCAATTATAAACAAACCAGGTTCTAGCGTTTCAATAGCTTTGTTAATTTCGGAATGTTTAAATCCTTGTTTTACTCTTAATGCTTCTAATTTACTTAGGACTTCTGCATATGACAAGTCATTGTATTTAATTTTTTCTTCTGAAGCGGTAATTTTAATATCGAACTCCGGAGCTACATCTACTATTTTTCTATTAATTTTATAACCTGGTGTTATTTCTAGGTAAACGTTCAGCTTTTGTTCATCCATATAAGCTTTCCAATGAGATTTTATCACTTCGTCTTCAACGAGTAATTTCACTTTATCTTTACCAGTAATAATGAGTTGCTCTTCGGAAGTACTTTCATTATTTTTATATATTTTAACAGGTGGAGTTACAACGACTGTTGGAAATCTATCTTCGCCTAACTCGTAATGAAGTTCCCCATCTACCACCCATACTTTTCCAGACTTTTTAACTTCCTGTTTTACCGGTGTTTCTGAAAAGGTTGGGGTATTTTCTGTTAAGTCTTTTTGTGGAATTTCTTGATTTTCTTCTATTTCTTCAAAGTAACGGTCAACAAGTCCTTCTGTGTCTAATTGTTCCTTTTTTTCTTTATCTAATTTATCGACAGGAGATTTTTTTGTTATTTTTACGACCGCCTTCTTACCTCCAAAACCAAGCATCCCTTTTTTTCCATAGTCTACTACTTCTATTTCTACTTCCTGCATTGTAACCCCTAATAGAACAAGACCATCTTTAATTGCTGTCGTTACGTTCTTCCCACTAGAGAGAATAGTTTGCATGAGTATTACCTCCTAACAAATTAAAGGAGAAGACACGCTAGTGATATCGGTATTTTGTTTATTTACTTTTAAAATCACCATTGTGATATCATCTTTTTGAGGTGCACCATTTGTAAAGTTGTTTATAGATTCGATTACACTATTTTCTAACTGTTCTATTTCTTGATGAATGTTATCTTCTAAATGAGCAACAAGTCTAAGTAACTTGTATTGCTCACCTTGTGGATTTTCAGCCTCCACAATTCCGTCTGTGTAAAAGAAAATAGTGTCATTCTCATTAAGTGTTATAGATTCCTCTTTATAAATTTGATTTGGTAATCCACCAACCATTACCCCTTTAATAATTGGAACCTGATCCACTTTATTTTCTTTATGATTTAAGTATAAAGGAAGATTATGACCTGCATTTGCGTACGTCAACGTCATTGTGTTTGGATCCCAATCCGCACAAAATAAAGTAACAAAAGATTTTAACGTTCGTAAATCGTTATATAGTGCGTAGTTCATGGATGTTAACGTTTTACCAGGAGATTGTGTGCTTTCAGCAGCACTGCGAAATGCTCCTCGTGTTAAGATCATTAACATAGCTGCTGGTATTCCTTTTCCCATTACATCCCCTATTACAATTCTAATCTTTCCGTTAACTAGCGGATAAAAATCATAATAATCTCCTCCAATTAATCTTGCAGGGATGGATGCACCACATACTTTTCCACCGCTAAAACTAGGGGTTTTACCATTAAGCAAAGAGGTTTGTATGTTTTTTGCTAGATTGATTTCTCTCTCAAGAGATTTATATTCATTCACAGTGGGAGGAACTATATTCTCACAGTGTAATCGGTTCTTATACATTACACTACCTCCCCTTGCATAGCCTCTAAAATTTGATATAATCCTACTGTTTCAAATACTTCGTTTGTTAACTCATCCACACCTTGAAGTCTTACCTTAAAATGCTTTTCTTGAGAAACATAGACCGTATTAATAATTAACCCAATTCCTGTAGAGTCTATAAATTCAATTTCTGTTAGATCGAATACTAACGTATCTATTTCAGTTGTATCTTGTAAATATTGATCCATAGCATTACTAGTGGTAATATCCAATACTCCGTTTAAATAGAAAGTTACCATACTTCCTTCTACTTCTTTCTTAATTGTTAATCCCATACGTTGCCCTCCCTTACTTTTTAAATTGTTCTATTTGTTTAAAGAGATTTATTGAAATATCAGATAATTCACTCGATTGTTGTTGAAGTGACTTTAATAAATCAGAAAGCGTAATCGTTATTTCTGTTGTTGCAGAAGCACGATTTTGAGTAATTTCTCTAATTTTTTCTATCTTATCGATAATAGCGTTACTATTTAGTTCATTATCACTGTCATAAAAATAAGTAGTTATTTCATCAAGTAGCTCAGAAAGCTCAAGAAGTTGTTCGCGATTTTTCATTGTATCAACGGTAGATAGTTCATACATTTTCTCAACAGAGTGAGAAGAATCTGCTTCTAGAGATAAAGATAACCATTGAGTTTTTATTGCTTGTTTTTGTGTAACAGCTATAAATTCCTCACTTTTTTTAGTAATTCTACCAATTCCTTCTGAAATCTCTTTCAGTTCTGTTTCACCGTCATATATGTTACTAGGAATTAATTCTCCACCATCTAACTCAATAACTTGTTCTTTTATTACATTTATATTTTCATACAGTTGTTTATTAATAAAATTAGTAATGTAAAATATGATTACGATAGAGATAATAGAAAATATAATTAAAAACTTAGGAAAATAAAAATGGATAGTAATTGAAATTACAATAAGAAAAAACATTACAATTTTAAGCTGTTTACATATACGTTTTTGTAATGATTTTCTATTCATTTCATGCTCACTCCTTCCGAGTAAGCTTTAGGTTCATCCCCTGCTTTCACATTACAGTTATCAAAAATAATGATAAGAGTTGAACCAGTTGGGGAAGTATATAAAGCTACACTTTTAGCCATTTTCATCATTAGTGTAAATCCTTGACCTAGAGATTTTTTTGTAGAATAACCTGCTAACAATGTGTTTTTCGGTAGCTCTTTTAACGGAAAACCGGGACCTATGTCTTCTACCATTATTCTTAGTTCATTGCTATTCATACATTCCATTAACGTCATCTTTCCATGCTCAGCATGTTTAATGACGTTTGTAATTGCTTCAGAAAGAACTAACAATAACCCCATAGTTTTCGGACCAGTATACCCGCGCATATCTAGAGCTTCTTTCGTAATCGCTCTACTAGCAGGAATGTCTGCACGTTCCTTTATTACTTTCGTACAAAGGATATCGTCTGTTTTATAATTGGATATTTCTTCTTTATCAATTAATAAAAACTTACCTTGTGTTGCAGCGTAAATTACTTCTCGATAGATTTGCCACTCACTAGCTTGAGCATCACTTGTCGGACTCTTGAATTCGTTTTCAGAATGTAAGAATAAATCATCTTTATGAACATGATATACTTTTAAAAGAGCGTTTTTCATATCATTATTTACGTTTAATTCTTTTATTTCAGCAGGAATATCTTCTCTTGATTCGTTCCAAGTTAGAAGTTGCTCGCTTAAATGAATAATTTGCTCTAATCCATCACTAGATTCATTAATTTGTAACATCGGCTTGTTTAAGGAAAGATTGTATAGGTAATTGCTAACTTCTCCATTAAAATCTAAATATTGGGCTATTTTCCGTACAATAAAGCCTCTTTTAGTAATAAAAGAATATTCATTATATGTTAGCTCTTTTTGTGAGAATGGATTATTTGGGGCTTTTGTAAGTTCAATGGTTCGATTTCTATTTATAACTTTATCGATGAGCCGTTTCAATATGTTCCCTCCCTTATAAGAGAAAGTCTCCTATAAGTTCTTTTTGTCGCATACTTTTTAGGGTTATATTTAATAGATTAGTAAAAAACGCCTACCACTAGATTGGTAGGCGCTGATAATGAAGGTAAAATACCTTTTCATTTCAGTTCCAACCTTTTCGGTAACTCGGCCATCTTTGCTTAAAGCTTTAGATCCGTAGCTTTGCGTCCTTACTTTTCAGTAAGTTTGCTATTATCCAAGGTAAGGATCACACTGCAACTATTTTCCTATTAACTTAACTATACGCTAGGTGAAAAGCATATTCTATAACGGTTCTTAATATGTCCTAATATCAAAGCGAAATGTCCTAAATTATACACGATATGTCTCATTTTTCGTTTTACTTTAATGAACTATTCATGTTGAAAACTAAATTTTAATAAAGCTTGTCTCCTATTCCATGTTGGGACATCGGTTACAAGCAGTGGTAAAAAATTAGTTAGATAGAATTAATTTCATATATGAAACTCACTCAGATAATCGTTCTATTGTTTTGGCTAATAAAAGAGTACGTTCAGGAAGTGTTTTTATTTCTACATATTCATTCTCACTATGTGCATTTCCTCCAACAGGACCTAATCCATCTATTGTTGGGACCCCAGTTGCTGAGGTAAATGCTGCATCTGAACCTCCTCCTGTTGCTGTATCTTTAAACTGGAGGCCTATCTCTTTTCCAACACCTTGAATAATATCAAAGAGTTGTTCATTTTGTTCGTTTTTTTCAAGTGGCGGGCGATTAATTGCCCCTTTGTACGTTATCTCGGTACCAGACACATCATTCATCGAACAGATTTCTTTTATCTTTTGTTCTACGTATTCCGCTTGTTCTATCTCAGAAATACGAATATCAACATGTGCAACTGCCATGGGTGGTATCGTATTTACAGATGAACCACCTTCAATTAGTCCAACATTAACACTTATCCCTTTTTTATAATCTGTTAAACCATTTAGTTGAATGACTTTGTACGCTAGTTCTTCAATTGCACTGCGACCTTTTTGTGGTTCGATTCCTGCGTGAGCAGATTTCCCTTTCACGATAATTTTGTACCTACCACCACCTCGTCTAGACGAAACAAGGGAACCGTCTTTCCTCGCGGGCTCCATAATAAGGGCATATTCTTTTCCAACAGCTTCTTCTTCAATTAACTTTTTAGATTTCGGCGATCCTACTTCTTCATCACTGTTTAATATTATTTGAATGTTTTTGTAGCAGTCTTGATTTTCATATTGTAAGCCTCTAATAGCATACAACATTTCAACAAGACTAGACTTCATGTCAACAACACCAGGACCATATGCTATATCCCCTTCTAATCGAAAAGGTCGTTTTGCTACTGTCCCTTCTGGAAAAACGGTATCCATATGTGCTACTAATATAATTTTCGGATCTACTGCGTCTTTATGTTTAATGATAAGGTTGTTTCCAAACTTCTCTTCTTCTTTTACAGTAACAACAAAGCCAAGTTGCTCGTATTGCTTTTTTAAAATTCTACCTACTTTGTCTACACCTGTTTTGAAATGTGTGCCACTATCTATATTCACTAACTTTTCTATTAGTTGTAGCATTTCTTCTTGTTTTTCTCGTAAATACTTTTCCACGAAAGACAACTCCAATTTCTTCAGTTTGTTACTCTTACTTTTATAATGCGTAAGTACTAGTACTGCTATTATATCAAATATTACTATTTACGTTTAAAGTGTTAGAAAGTATTCATGAACGACACAAAAGGCTAGCAAATCACAAATAGCGATTGCTAGCCTTTTTTTATGAAATTACCTTACTAATTGAGTGCCTTTTATAATATATGACTACTACATCAAACGTAACTCAATTATAAATTAGTTCTTTTGAATTTTTTTCTTCACAAAGCTCTTTTGAACGATGGGTCGCACTTTTTATGGCAGCTGAAATGGCACTGCCTCCACCATTTTTGCGCAGGGCAGATAAACCTGCTGCCGTTGTTCCATTTGGAGATGTCACGTTTTTACGTAATTGTGAAGGGGTCTCATTTCCATCCATAATCATTTTCGCAGCGCCAAATATTGTCTGTGCCACTACTTCTCTTGTAACGGTTGGATCTAATCCAGCGTCTTTTGCTGTTTTTTCCATATGCTCCATTAAGTAATAAAAGTAGGCTGGACCACTTCCAGCAACACCAGTGAAAATATCCATCTGTTCTTCTTTTATCACATATACTTTCCCTATGGAGGACAATAACAGTTCAGTCATATTTCTATGTTGAGCTGTAGCGTTTTTTCCTAGCGATATAGCTGTCGCAGATTCACCAATTGTACTTGACGTGTTAGGCATTACTCGAATAATAGCTTGTCCATTAGGTAATCCCTCTTCCAACATTGCTGTTGAAACTCCAGCAATGACAGATAATATTAATTGATGTGGTTTTACGAATGGTTTTAAATCTTCCAAAGCTATTTCAATATCTTTCGGCTTCATCGCCAAAACAATAATATCTAACTCACTTATTAAAAGGTGATTTTTTGTTACTCCTCTTATTCCGTACATTTTTTCTAAAGATGCTAAACGGTCTATGTTGTTGCGATTACTAGCGATAATTTGATTACTTGGTAATAAGTTTGACGAAACGATTCCAGAAATCATCGCTTCTGCCATCGAACCCGCCCCAATAAATCCTATTGTTTTTCTTTTTAGCATTCGTTTCGCTCCTCGTTTTTCCGTTCAAGTTGTTTCTCCATACATAAGCGTAACATGAAGACATCCAGTTTCAAGGATATTTCAACAAGAAGTGAGCATAAGGGCCAGATAGTTAGTGTAAGCGGTAACATTTGCTAGATAGTATAGGTTAAATGCTCCTTTTCACTATTTATCACTAATAATCAAGTAATTTGAAGAAATTTGAAATGTAAGAAATAGATTTAATAAGGTTACTTTTCTTTGAAAATGTTTTTTTATGTTTTAATAGAGAATATATTATAGTAGAATGTAAGCGGTAACAAAATTACATTTGTATCTTCTAGGAGGACAACAACATGAGGAAAATAGGACTTTTACCTAGAATTATTATGGCGATTTTTCTTGGGATTTTAATTGGGGCGTTTATGCCTGAATGGTTTACTCGTTTATTCGTAACGTTTAATGGGATTTTCGGCGCATTTTTAGGCTTTGCCATTCCATTAATTATTATTGCGTTCATCGCACCTGGTATTAGTGATATAGGTAAAGGAGCTGGAAAGTTTCTAGGAATAACAGCTGGAATAGCTTATTTATCCACAATAGTCGCTGGTTTACTAGCATATTTTGCAGCTGTAACCTTGTTCCCTACTATATTAGGAAATAGTGTTTCTAACAATGCATTTGACGGTGCAGAAGATGCAATGCTTTCTGGATTTTTCGAAATTCAAATTCCTGCCGTAATGGGTGTTATGACTGCACTAGTTTTAGCATTCACGCTTGGATTAGGTATGGCAGCAATCAAAGGAAGTTCTTTGAAAACTGTAATGGTAGACTTCCGTTCTATTATCGAATTAGTAATCTCTAAAATTATTATTCCATTATTACCTGTTCATATTTTAGGTATTTTCGCGAACATGACTCAAGGTGGACAAGTTCAAACGATAATGAGTGTGTTTGCTAAAGTGTTTGTGTTAATTATCGCGCTACATTTTGTCATGTTAATTTTACAGTATATTATTAGTGGAACGATTTCGAAGAAAAATCCTTTTGCCATGATGAAAGGTATGTTACCAGCATACTTCACAGCATTAGGAACGCAGTCTTCTGCATCTACTATTCCTGTTACTTTAGAAAGAGCAAAGAAAATTGGCGTGAAAGAGAAAGTGGCAGATTTCGCTGTACCATTACTTGCAACGATTCATCTTTCCGGAAGTACGATTACAATCGTCTCTTGTGCGATGGCAGTAATGTACATTAATGGTTTTGAATTTTCATTTGGTTTAGTTTTCCCATTCATTATGATGTTAGGTGTAACGATGATTGCAGCACCTGGTGTTCCTGGTGGAGCAGTAATGGCGGCGTTAGGTTTACTTGACACAATGTTAGGATTTAACGGAACAATGCTAGCGTTAATGATGGCCCTGTACATGGCGCAAGATAGCTTCGGTACAGCATGTAACGTAACTGGCGACGGTGCGATTGCGAATGCAGTAGATGCGTTGACTAATAAAAAAGCTAGCTAACGATATTAAACTTCTACTAACAAAGATTAGTAGGAGTTTTTTTTATACATTAAAAAAGCCACACCATGTTCAGTGTGACTCTTTCCTCTCCTATTCACTTTCTTGCAAATCACCAATATCTACAGTAGTTCTCTCTTCTAATGGTCCTCTTAAATGAACTGTTGCAGTTCTGCCGTCTTCGTGAAGTTCATCAATCCAAACAGAAGCACCCTGATACAATACATTAATATCTGCTGATGAAGATAATATTTGCTTTACTCGTCTTTGATCCATCCATTATTCACTCCTCTTAATTGTTCAGTTTATTTTTCCAAAAACACTAGAATTTATGCTTTTGTTAGTTTTACAAAATGTCTAGTTTGACCATGATAGTAATTGAGGTGAAAGATGATGAAGCTAAATCCAGATGAGAAAGCTAAGTTAAGTCAAGCCATCGATCAAATGAATGAAAGTTTGGATGAATTTATTGAATTATATAATGAGGCTGAGGAAGATAAAGAGGTTATTGTGTTTGATGAAGAAGTAATGGAGTTAGTTAAATTAGGTAAGGAAGCTATTGGTGAAGAAGCATTAACGAAAAAAATAAATTCCATCATAAAAGAAGTATTATCTTTCATGAATACAAAACAGGAGAAGGAATAATGGCTAGGAGAAAAATACGTGGTCCTTTCTATTTTGACTTTTTACACTGGCCGCTTATTTTACGAATTCTCGCTGTCATATTTATCATAAACCTGTTTTTTGGAATTGTTATACATTTTGTAGAACCTAAAGAATTTCCGTTAATTTTTGACGGAGTTTGGTGGGCATTTGTAACTACTGCAACACTCGGATATGGTGATTACGTTCCTATAACTATTTTAGGCAGAGTTATTGCAATTATTTTAATTTTATTTGGTACAGGTTTTGTTACAACTTATTTTGTATCGTTAGCAGCGGGTGCTATCGCATCACAGACTGCTTATACGGAGGGTAAAGTGGATTATAAAGGATCAAAACACATTATTGTAATAGGATGGAATGAAAGAGTTAGAGCAACTATGGAGCAACTGAAAGAATTAGTTAGTGAACCAATGTCCATTGTATTGATTGACGAAACATTAAAGGAAATACCCGTGCACCATAATACTATTTTTTATATTAAAGGAAACCCTTGCCACGATGAAACGTTAAAAAAAGCGAATATTAGTGAAGCCGAAATTGTGATTATTACTGCAGATCAAGGAAAAGATGAACGGTTAGCAGATATGGGCACCGTATTAACGATTTTAGCAGTGAAGGGTTTAAATCCAAGGGTTTACACGATAGCTGAAATATTAACTGCTACTCAAGTGAATAATGCAAAGCGGGCTGGTGCTGATGAAATTATTCAAACAAATTTATTGTCTAGTTATTGTATGACAAATAGTATGGTTTCAAACGGGATGTCAACTACTTTGGTGAATATGTTAGATCAACTAAAGGGAAGCAAATTAAAATATTTAGATGTGAATGAGGAAGATTTACAAAAGACGTTTGAACAAATGAGTAATTTTTTATTGCAAAGCAAGATTTTGTTAATAGGAATTAAAAGAAGAGGGGAAACAATGGTGAATCCACCTCTTCATACTAAGATTGAGGAACAAGACAGACTATTGGTTATTAAAGACTAAGTTAAGATTTGTTCGAGTTCTTTTACTAGTGCATGACCAAGTTCTACATATTCTTTTGGAAATTCGGCGTCTGGGTCTTGTGGTTCGGAAAATTGATTGAAAGACGCCGATTTGTTCCATACTTGTACATTATCATCGAGTCCAACTTGGTATTTATGTGCTAATAAAAATGGGCGGCCAATTTCAACGGTTGCACCATGTGAGTCCAACTGTCCATCAATTGATTGAAATGGTACACGAAGGAATTGATACCCTACTTTGTCATCTATTTTGTAATCAAAATAACCATGGTCATATTCCCAGCCGCCACCTATAACATAGCCTAACGGTTTAAGTTCTTTTTCTAATTTGTATAATTGGAATTCTTGCCCTTCAACTTTTGAAGGAATTGGAATCATGCCTTTACCCCCCTTTTTAGGAATATGTTGCCCTATTGGGGGGATTGTCATTCCTTTCCCTTGAAATAGATAAAAGCCCGCACAATCAGCAAAAAAACTGACATGCGGACAAGATATCAACTATCTTTATTTCAATCTCTTCTCTAATTCCGCTTTCACATCTTCATATCCTGGTTTACCTAATAAAGCAAACATGTTTACTTTATAAGCTTCTACGCCTGGCTGATCAAACGGGTTGACACCTAATAAGTAACCGCTCATCGCACATGCTTTTTCGAAGAAGTATACTAAGTATCCGAATGTGTATGCATCCATTTCTGGAATACTTACGATTAAGTTCGGTACGCCACCGTCTGTGTGAGCAAGCATCGTTCCTTCGTAAGCTTTCGTGTTTACAAAGTCTACTGTTTGACCAGCTAAGTAGTTTAAGCCATCTAAATCTGACGCTTCTTCTTCAATCACTAATTCATGACGAGGTTTTTCTACTTTAATAATGGTTTCAAATAAGTCACGGCGGCCTTCTTGTACATACTGACCTAAAGAATGAAGGTCTGTAGAGAAGTTTGCTGATGCAGGGAAAATACCTTTCTGATCTTTTCCTTCACTTTCGCCGAATAATTGCTTCCACCATTCTGAGAAGTATTGTAAACCTGGCTCGTAGTTAATAAGCATTTCAATCGTTTTTCCCTTGTTGTAAAGGACATTACGGACTGCTGCGTACTGGTAAGCAATGTTCTCGGATAGCTCTGATTTTTCTAAATCAATGCTAGCATCTTGTGCACCTTTCATCATCGCTTCAATATTCACACCAGAAACGGCGATTGGTAGTAAACCTACAGCTGTTAGAACGGAATAACGTCCACCAACATCATCCGGAATAATGAATGATTCATAGCCTTCTTCTGTAGCTAGTGTTTTTAATGCTCCACGTGCTTCGTCTGTTGTTGCGTAAATACGTTTACGCGCTTCTTCTTTCCCGTATTTCTCTTCTAACATTTTACGGAAAATACGGAAAGCTAGAGCTGGCTCCGTAGTTGTTCCTGATTTAGAAATAACATTAATAGAGAAATCTTTTCCTTCGATTAATTCCATTAAATCTTTCATATAAGTTGAACTAATATTGTTTCCAACGAAAACTACTTGTGGAGTTTTACGTTGCTCTTTCGTTAAAGCGTTATAGAAAGAGTGGTTTAACATTTCAATCGCCGCACGTGCTCCTAAGTAAGAACCACCAATTCCTACTACTAAAAGGATATCCGAGTCGCTTTTAATTTTCTCTGCACTTGCAACAATACGAGAAAATTCTTCTTTATCATAATCTGTCGGAAGTTCTACCCAACCTAAAAAATCGTTGCCCGCACCAGTTTTCTCGTGTAAAGAGTGGTGTGCTACTTTTACTGCATCTTGTAAGTATGTAAGTTCGTGTTCGCCAAAAAACGATAAAGCTTTCGTATAATCAAAGCGAATATGTGTCATTTTCATTGCCTCCTAAAAAACATAATTGCCATTCCAACTTCACTTTACCTAATAAAGAAAGAGAATTCAAGAACCGTAGTGAATTGTAAGCGAATACAAATAAAATGTTCTTATTTTCTTCATATTAATAGAAGATAAATAAACAAGGTTACCTAAAGAGTCGATGAACCGACTTCTTTTTGGTAACCTCGTTTCGTTTCAGGTTGGTTCCACTTCTTCTTTTTCTTTCTTTTTCTTTGCTACTACTCGAATATATTCACGCGGTTTAAACGGTTCATAAACCGTAACTTGTCCAGCATTATTTCCAATCAATACTAGTGTTGGGTCTGAATTTTGTGCTGGATGAACCTTTATTTGTTCCGTATGAAACCACCAAGCACTAGCAAACAATGTTGTAAAGATAGAAAGAGCAACAGCGGCTTTTCTTTTAACCATACATACCACCACCCTAACTATAGAGTGGCTTATTTATGCATTTTTTATTCATACAAAAAATTTTTTTCATTGTTTTATCCTAGTTTCTATTTATTTAATATACATGGGCAAAGTTGTCAATACTAAAAGCCTAGAGAGATGCAAGCAAATTCAATTTAGTATATAATTTGTTACAGTAATCATTCTTAAGTAAAATTATTTACTTTTGAAAACTTCGGCTCCTCACTTGACAAATTAGGTTGGTTGCCGTTGTTTTCTTATGTCATTTAAAGGAAATTAAAGATTTAGGGGAGGTTTGTGTCTTGTCACTGATTCATTTAGTGATTCTTTCGCCATTACTTTTGGCGGTACTTGTGCCATTTTTACATAAGTATTTCCGTCAATTACATACTGGCTGGTTTGTGCTAGTATTGCCAGTTGTCCTGTTTGCTTATTTTATAAGTTATTTAGGGCCAATAATGAATGGCGAAGCTTTTATTAGTACGATGAGCTGGATTCCTTCATTAGGAATTGATTTTATTGTGTACTTAGATGGTCTAGGTTTACTTTTTGCCTTGCTCATCACTGGAATAGGTTCATTAGTTGTTCTTTACTCTATTTATTACTTATCAAAAGAGAAAGAAGCACTTAACACATTTTACGTGTATTTATTAATGTTTATGGGTGCGATGCTTGGAGTTGTTCTTTCTGATAACCTTATCGTTATGTACTCCTTCTGGGAGTTAACAAGTATTTCTTCTTTCTTATTAATTAGTTATTGGTATCACCGTGAAAAATCTCGCTATGGAGCACAAAAGTCGATGTTAATTACCGTATTCGGTGGATTAGCAATGCTTGGTGGTATTGTTCTTCTTTATAATATGACTGGCACGTTTAGCGTTCGTGAGATTATTGCAAACCTTGATTTAGTAACATCTAGTCATTTATTTGTACCAGCATTGGTTCTATTTTTACTAGGAGCATTTACAAAATCAGCTCAATTCCCATTTCATATTTGGTTACCAGATGCGATGGAAGCACCTACTCCAGTTAGTGCATACCTACACTCTGCAACGATGGTTAAAGCGGGAATATATTTAGTAGCTCGTATGAGTCCAGTTTTCGCTGGAGCACCAGAATGGTTCTGGCTCATATCGATATTTGGTATTATCACATTGTTCTGGGGATCTTTCTCCGCAGTAAAACAAACGGATTTAAAGTCCATCTTAGCTTTCTCCACTGTGAGTCAGCTTGGTTTAATTATGACACTACTAGGAATTGGTAGTGCAGCAGCATATTACGATATAGATGGAACACATGCCTATTCGTTTGCTTCCGTTGCAACAATGGCCGCTGTTTTCCACTTAATCAACCATGCAACGTTTAAAGGAAGCCTGTTCATGGTAGTCGGGATTGTCGATCATGAGACAGGAACGCGTGATATTCGTAAACTTGGTGGTTTAATGACGTTAATGCCTATTACGTTTACACTTGCCATCATCGGAACATTTGCGATGGCTGGTTTACCACCATTCAATGGTTTCTTAAGTAAAGAGATGTTCTTTACAGGAATGTTAAGAGCTACAGAAATTGGAATTTGGAACATGGATACACTAGGCATTCTATTCCCAGTTTTAGCTTGGGTAGCTAGTATCTTTACGTTCATTTATTCCATGGTTATAGTATTCAAAACATTTATGGGTAAATATCAACCTGAAAAGCTTGATAAAAAACCACATGAGGCGCCGATTGGTATGTTAGTTCCTCCAATCATCTTAGCTTCATTAGTAATTATATTCGGATTTTTCCCAGATTTATTAAAAAATCTAATAGGTGTAACCGTACAATCGATTTACTTTAATACGTTAGATGTCCAAATGGTTGAAATTTATTTCTGGCATGGATGGACTGAAGAGATATTTATGACAATTGGAGTAGTTGCATTCGGATCATTGCTATATTTAACACTTGCAAAATGGGGCAAGATTTACGATTGGTTCCCACAACGTTTAGCATTAAACCGATTATATGATGGTGGGTTAGTTGCAATAGATAGAGGGTCTGCTGCATTTACACATTCTTATATGACGGGATTTATCCGTGACTATTTAGCGATTGCATTTGCGTTTATGATAGTCCTCTTAGGGGCTGTTTTTATTCGTGTAGACGCTTTTGCATTTAATACGGAAAATGTTGCTCCTGTTGGAATATATGAGTTAGTATTAGCTCTAGTTATGGTTGCTGCAGCAGTTACAATTTTGTTTGCTAAATCTCGTTTGGTGGCAATTATTTCATTAGGTGTTGTTGGTTATACAATGGCTCTTTTCTTTGTACTATTCCGAGCACCAGATTTAGCGCTTACCCAATTAATCATAGAAACAGTTTCAGTAGCATTATTCTTACTATGCTTCTATCACTTACCTGATCTTTCAAAAGAAGTAAATCGACTACGCTTTAAAATGACAAACTTCATCATCTCTGTAGGAGTTGGTTTACTAGTAATAATAATTGGTATATCTGTTAATAGCTCTAGACTGTATGATTCTATTTCAAGCTTTTTTGAGATGTATTCATATGAAAGAGCTGGTGGAAAAAATATGGTAAATGTAATACTAGTTGATTTCCGAGGTTTTGATACTTTATTTGAAGCAGCTGTTTTAGTTATTGCTGCCTTTGGTATCTATACGATGATCAAGTTCCGTATGGTTGGTAAGAAAGGAGGGGTAAAAGGTGAAAGTAAATGATGTTATTCTTCAAACCGTCACTACCGTCCTATCTTTTATCGTTATTACCTTTGCCATTTACCTCTTTTTTGCAGGCCACTATACACCTGGTGGAGGTTTTATCGGGGGATTAATGACTTCAGCAGCATTAGTTCTGTTATTGTTAGCATTCGACATGAAGACAGTTAAAACAGTTTTTCCAATAGACTTTATGACAGTTGCAGCAATCGGATTATTAATTTGTATACTTAGTGGCGTCGGTTCGCTTTTCTTTAACGTTCCATTTTTAACGCATACTTTTACGTATTACGATTTTCCGATATTAGGGAAAACTGCATTAGCAACACCCGTAATTTTTGATGTTGGAGTATATTTAGTAGTTGTCGGCGTTGCGATGACCATTATTCAAACGATAGGAGAGAGTGAATAATGGAGATATTAATGATATTTGTTGCAGGTATTTTAATTGCAATTGCAACCTATTTAATTCTTTCAAAAAGTATATTAAGAATTATAGTAGGTACAGGATTATTAGCACATGGAGCTCATATGTTTTTACTTACAATGGCAGGTTTAAAGCGAGGGGCTGCACCTTTACTAGGACAAGAGGCCGATTTGTACGCTGACCCCTTACCTCAAGCTCTAATATTAACTGCAATTGTTATTAGTTTTGGAGTTACATCTTTCTTCCTTGTGTTAGCATACAGAGCGTACCAAGAATTGAAGACAGACGATATGGATAAATTAAGGGGAAATGAAAATCATGAATAACCTTGTCATCTTACCTATCCTTATCCCTTTTATCACTGCTTCGATCCTATTATTTATACCTAGGAAAATTCAGTTACAAAAGTGGATAAGTGTAGTTTCATTGTCTCTTGCAACTATTGCCTCTTTTATCCTAGTTCAATCCGTATATGAAAATGGTGTACAAACACTTGAACTTGGTAGTTGGGAGCCACCTTACGGGATAGTACTTGTTGCAGATATGTTTGCAGCATTGCTTGTACTTACTGGATTAATTGTAAGTTTTGCTTGTGTATTATTTGCTTTTCGTGGTGTAGGCGAAGAACGGGAGAAATATTACTATTATGCCTTTTCTCAATTTTTAATAACAGGCGTAATGGGGGCATTTTTAACAGGAGACTTATTTAACCTTTTCGTATTTTTCGAAGTAATGTTAATTTCTTCATATGTACTTATTGTAATCGGTGGCACTCAAATTCAAATGCGCGAATCTTTAAAGTATATTTTAATTAACATTGTTTCTTCGGGTTTATTCGTTATAGCACTAGCTTATTTATATGGAGTTGTTGGTACCTTAAACATTGCTGACGTATCTGCGAAAGTAGCGGAATCAGGTCAAACTGGAATTCTAACTGTAATAGCAGTATTGTTCCTAATTGTTTTCGGCTTAAAGGGTGGTATATTCCCACTTTACTTATGGTTACCTGGTTCTTATCAAGCACCGCCATACGCTATAACAGCATTATTTGCTGCTTTGTTAACGAAGGTAGGAGTGTACGCGATCATACGTACATTTTCGATAATTTTCTATCATGAACCACAAATAACTCATATGATTATCGGCGTTTTAGCTATCATAACCATTTTAATCGGTGCGATTGGCGCTATTGCATATTGGGACGTTAAGAAAATATTAATTTATAACATTGTGACGGCAGTTGGAGTAATCGTTTTCGGTGTTGCTATAGCAACAGAGATCGGTTATGCAGGATCAATCTTCTACTTAGTTCATGATATGGTTATAAAAGGAGCTCTTTTCTTACTAGCAGGAGCACTGTTTGCTATTACAGGTACAGATAAAATCAAAGAAATGGGCGGAGTCATAAAACGTCACCCATTACTTGGTTGGATGTTCTTTACTGCAACTCTTGCTTTAGCTGGTATTCCACCTCTAAGTGGATTCGTTGGAAAGGTCTTACTAACTCAAGCTGGATTAGCTGGAGGTCATTACGTATTTGTTGGTGTTATGCTTTTCTCAAGTCTTTTAGTTCTTTATTCTGTGATGAAAATATTCATGAACTGCTTCTTTAGAGAAGAAGTACTTACAGAAAAAGAAGAGAAAGGATCTACAAAAGGACTTCTTTATCCTTCTGTCATATTGATTGCAGTCTCTGCATTTATCGGTTTAGGGGCTGAAACAATAACACCGTACATCATGCAAGCAGCAGAAACGTTGATGGATCCTTCAATCTATATCCAAGCGGTTTTAAAGGAGTAGTTGCGATGGCTTTTCAAATATTAATAAATTTATTGATTGCATTTATATGGATGTTTTTGAAAAACGAGTGGTCTTTCTCGACTTTCTTTGTCGGTTTTTTCTGGGGCGGTTTTATTATTTGGGCAATGAGAAGGTTCTTGCCTGGCAGATTATACTTCTCAAGAGTATGGGCTGCGACGAAACTATTACTCATCTTCCTAAGAGAGTTAATACTATCTAACATTCAAGTTATTAAAGATATCTTAAAACCAAAATTAGACATTAAGCCCGGTATTTTCGCAATGCCAACAGACTTAAAGTCAAATTGGGAAATTACTCTTTTATCTCTTTTAATTAGTTTAACGCCAGGGACATTGGTTATGGATATTTCGGATGATAATAAAATCCTTTATATCCATGCGATGAATATGCCAGACGTTGATAAAATTATTAGTGATATTAAACATAACTTTGAAGAGGCCATTAAGGAGGTGACTAGGTAAAATGCCAGATACACCCTTAGACTCCATGCTGACAATTGGTTTACTCATTTTATCTATCTCCACCCTTGGTCTTGTATATCGGGTTGTAAAAGGCCCCTCTGTACCTGACAGAGTAATGGCTTTAGACTCGATTGGAATTAACTTGATTGCAATCACTGCTATCATTTCTATTATGTTAAGAACGGATGCATTTTTAGAAGTTATTTTATTAATCGGAGTTATTGCTTTTGTTGGTACAGTAGCGTTCTCGAAGTTCATACAGAAAGGAGAGATAATCGACCGTGACAGAAGCAGCTAGTTATATAATTGGTGGAATCGTCATTCTAGGTTCTCTCCTTAGTTTAGTAACAACGATTGGTTTACTTAGACTTCCAGATGTGTATTGTCGGAGTCATGCAGCTTCTAAAAGTGCAACACTAGGAGTATTGTTCGTTTTGATTGCGACTCTATTGTATTTCTGGATTGCAGATAATTACTTTAGTGCACGATTAATACTTGGTATAGTGTTTGTATTTGTCACTGCACCTGTAGCAGGGCATCTTATTACTAGGGCTGCTTACTATACAGATGTTAAGTTAGCTGATAGCTCCATTCAAGATGATTTAAAGGCGAAGAAAGAATTAGCTGAGAAACAAATGAAGATGAAGGCATGAAGCAAAGAACCGCTACTTTTTATAGTAGCGGTTCTTTTTTGAACATTATAGAGATGCCTGTAAAATTGCTTTAACGTCCTCTTTTGCTAAAGGTTTAAAGTTACCTATTGGGCCACGAGCTAGTGCATGCTCTACCATTTCGTCTATATGTTTGTCATCTATTTCATACTCGGCTAATCGGGAAGGAGCTCCTAAGCTGTTCCAAAACTCTCTTAGCTTTTCGATACCTTCTAATGCCACTTCGCGATCGTCTCTTCCTTTTTCGTCTACACCGAATACTCTTATAGCTAATTGCTTAAATTTTGGTACATTCGTATCTATTACATGCTTCATCCAATTCGGAAAAAGAATTGCTAAACCACCAGCATGAGGAATGTCATAAATAGCAGAAACCGCATGTTCTATTCCATGTGACGCCCAGTCTCCTCTATATCCCATTTGTAACATACCGTTAAGTGCAATAGTACCATTATAAAGGATAGTTTCTCTGTGCTCATAGTTGGTTAAGTCTTCTAACAATTTAGGCGCTGTTTCCATCACTGTTTGAAGAACAGATTCACACATACGGTCTTGTAGTGGTGTATTTGTTCCTGTGTTGAAATACTGTTCGAATACGTGTGACATCATATCAACAATACCGTAAACAGTATGGTCTTTTGGAACAGTGAATGTGTTCGTTGGATCTAAAATTGAGAATTGAGGGAACGTCACAGGACTTCCCCAGCCATATTTCTCTTTTGTCTCCCAGTTTGTAATAACAGAACCAGAGTTCATCTCAGAACCTGTAGCTGCTAAAGTTAAAACCGTACCAAAAGGTAACGCTTCTGTAGCAATATGGTTTCGTAATACTATATCCCATACGTCTCCATCATATTTTGCACCAGCTGCAATAGCTTTTGTACAGTCAATAACGCTCCCTCCTCCAACTGCTAATATAAAGTCTATACTGTTTTCTCGACATAGCTTTACTCCTTTTCTAGCAGTTGATACTCTTGGATTTGGCTCTACGCCTGCAAGTTCTGTTACTTGTGCTCCAGCTTTATGTAATTGATCAATGACTTGGTTATAAAGACCACTCTTTTTAATACTCCCTCCACCATAAACAAGTAAAACGTTTTTTCCATAGTTACTTAATTCATCTGGCAAAGTTTCTAATTGACCTTTTCCAAAGATCAGTTTTGTTGGATTATAAAATGTGAAATTTTCCATTTGACTATCCCTCCTATTGTGTCTATTATGTAATATTCCATCATTGGTTGCAAAGAATGAGCTCTTTTTTTAGAAGTATTACTTTAAAAAATGTCACTGATAAACACCGCTGTTGATTTCCATGCAAGGCTTCGCTTTCCGCGGGCGTGTCTAGGTCAAGCGACTAGCTCCTCGAGTTTAAGCCATGGCCAGCTCGACGCATTCGCATCTGTGGGGTCTCCCCGTCTCCCGCTTCTCCCGCAGGACAAGGAAGGCTACGTGAGCGATGCATCGCACGAAGAAAATGAGGTAGCATTTTCGAGGAGTCTTCGCCTTGCACGGAAATCAACAGCTAGTTACTATATTTTCAAAAAATAGTCTGAATACAACCTAAAAATATTGTAAAACCTTTGAGATAAGATTATTTTCAAAAATATTTTTGCATAGCATGAATAATTTTGGCGATGAAACAAACTATATATATGAAGCACTTATATTCTCAAGGAGGGAATGTGAATGAGTACAATTCAAAGAATTGCACTAGTGTTGACGATTATTGGTGCGTTAAACTGGGGATTAATTGGTTTCTTCGGTTTTGACTTAGTAGCAGCAATCTTCGGTGGACAAAATGCATGGTTATCTCGCATCATCTATAGCTTAGTTGGTATCGCGGGATTAATTAACCTTGGTTTACTTTTCAGACCATCTGAAGAGTACGAAAGAGAAGTTGAACCACGTACTACTCGTTAATTTGATTAGATTTATGTAAGTGCCGCTTCTTCAATTGAGGAAGCGGTTATTTTTATTATTTGAAGAAGTGTACAAAGTAGTAAATCTGGATATAAAATAATTTTTCCAGATAAAATTGAACTTTTACGGATTAATTTAATTTTTAAAGATATCCTCTAATTTCTTGATTTATATCATTTTTAAAGGATAACTCATAAAAAGAACATAAAAAAACCCCTACAACATGTAAGGATTTTAAAACTTTATTACTTTTTAATTAAATCTTCACGCTTAGATTGCTCGATCCACTCTTCAAGTTTATCTTTTAAAGTGTTGAAGCCAGCAGCTGAATCGTCAGTTTTGACAGTTGTAGTTGCTTGACGTTTTTTGTTAGGCTTTTTTGGAGCAGCAGCTTGTTGCTTCGGTGCTTCTTCTGTAGCTTTGATTGAAAGACTAATTTTTCCGTTCGCTTCGTCTACAGAAAGAACCTTAACTTTCACTTCATCTCCAATTTTTAAATGCTCATTAACATCTTTAACATATCCGTGTGTAATTTCAGAAATATGAACTAAACCTTGAGTTTCTTCGTCTAATGCTACAAACGCACCATACGCTTGAATTCCCGTTACTTTACCGTCTAAAATGTTACCTACTTGATATTTATCTGACATGAAAACACTCCTAATAATTATATTTTTTTATATACTTTCAACGCAATAAATAATTATACCACAAACTTTACTTTTTAACAAAAAATATTTATTGCGTTACATCTCTTTGTTATGTTTTACAAATGAGAATGTTTTTATTTACCCTGATACGATAGTTTATATTTGAGTCTAATGTTTAAAATTTGTGACAAAAATTGTTTCAAAAAACTAAATCTTTCTTTCTAATTATCGAAAAATGTTCATACTTTTTAAAGTATAGCGGTGATATGATAATAATAAGAAGACATATTAGAGAGGGTGATAGTAATGAGGAAGGTTGGGGATAACATTAAAACGTACCGTGAGCGTGCCAAATTATCTGTAAGAGAACTTGCCAGAAAAATCCGCGTAGGCTCCGCTACTATTGAAAAGTATGAATCTGGGGAACAAACACCTGATCTAGAAACAATCCTAAAGCTTTCTACCGTTCTAGATGTACCTGCTTCTGAGCTTTTAGAGAATACAAGTCAATCTGCTTGTGGTAATGACATAGAACTTCAAGCACTTATTAAAGAGATTGGCATAAATCGTTCGAAGTTGATATTACGTAAAGCAAAAGATTTGTCTGAGGAAGAATTTTTAAACATCATGCAATCCATTTATGAGAAAAAGTATAAAGTTTAGTTTTTTTCTAATAACTTGTTTAAATTAGTAGAGAATTGGGAATACTTATTTTAACAATACTTTTTTAGTATTCCCCCTATTTTTTGACAAAGCCTTTACTGGCTTTGTCTTTTTTTGTTTGGCTTTGTTAAATACCGCTGTTGATTTCCGTGCAAGACTACGCTTTCCGCGGGCGGGCCGGGAGTCTCAGCCTTGCACGGAAATCAACCGCTTATAAGAAATTTTAAAAAACAATAAGTATTAACTCTGACTTTTATTTTATTATAGGAAAATAAAAACACGTTTGAAATGGAGTTATCAGGTTAAACTACCTCTAAATAATAGTTGGAGTGTTTAAAATGGACAAAAATCATTTCACAATGAATGTGTTAGGTGTTGATGTATATTATGAATTACATGATAGTCGCTATAGCTATGAGAAGCCGACAATTGTGCTGATACACGGATTTTTATCCTCTACCTTCAGTTTCCGGCGTCTTTTACCATTGTTGAAGAAGCAATACACGGTCTTAGCAGTCGATCTCCCACCTTTTGGAAAGAGTGGTAAAACAAGTTCCTTTATTTATTCTTACGAAAACATGGCTAAAGTAGTTTTGAATTTAATACAGCAATTAAATTTTCAAAAGGTCGTGCTGGTTGGACATAGTATGGGTGGACAAATAGCGTTAAATATGAGCAAACAGAAACCAGATTCAGTAGATAAAGTTGTATTATTATGCAGCTCTGGTTATTTAAAGAAAATGTCCACGCCAATCATCTATTCTTCAAGAATTCCTTACTTCCACTTATGGTTAAAGTACTGGTTAGGAAGACGTGGACCCGTTCAAAATTTGCTTAATGTTGTGCATGATCACTCGTTAATTGATGATGAGATGATAGATGGCTATTTACAACCTTTTATGAATGACGATATTTTTCGTGCATTAACAAAAATGATAAGAGATCGTGAAGGAGATTTGGCTGCAGAAATTTTAAAGTCAATTGACACACCTAGTTTGCTTATTTGGGGAGAAGAGGATAAAGTTGTACCAATTGAGGTTGGCTATCGTTTATCAAAAGACTTACCAAATTCAAAGCTCATTACATATCAAAATACAGGGCATTTGTTACCTGAGGAGAACCCTGAAGGAGTTCATGAGAATATTTTAGAGTTTATTGAAGCGACTTAGTTTTACAAGCCGTTTTAATTGAATAAAGTAAAAAGGGACAGTAAAGGATGTTGATTCCCTTACCGTCCCTTTTTAAATGGAACAAGCATCATCACTATTTTTGATTTGCAAAAGTTCTATTGCTTTCTTTTTACATTCTTCTATAGGTATCATTTCTTCAAAGGAAAACTCATATATATGTTGAATTTTAACAGAAAGGGCTTTTTCATCATTCAGCTCATGTACAGCTTGGATGACATCTACTCTTTCTGTTTCATAAGCATCTTCACCATATCCTAGTGGGTCCCAGCACATTAATGTATCCATTAACATTAAATTCACGTTTGGCTTCATCGTAACACCTTCTTTCTTACAGAGTGTAGTGAATATTAATACTATACGAAAAACGAGTAATAACCCAGTAATATTAAGGGAAAACAGAAACATATTATAAACAAATAAAAAATAAGAAAAATATAAATTTCGTTTTTCAATAAAGGAACCGTATCTATGGGATTAAATAACATAATTACGATTAACTATTTTTTCATTATACAGTGTTTCAATTCGTTTGTTTAGTATGAATCAATGGACAGGAGGAATAGCGGTGACATTTGAGTTACAAAAGGTAGTGAATCGAAAAAATACGTTAAGTATCAAATGGGATGAAACTAACACTTTCTTTGGTAGAGAAGACGTATTACCGATGTGGGTTGCTGATATGGATTTCCAAGCACCACCAAGTGTGACTGAAGCAATAAAAAAACGTATGGAACATGGGGTTTACGGTTACACCTCTGTCCCGCGCTCTACTTCATCGTCTGTTGTAAATTGGGTAGCTAGAAACCATAACTGGAGTATGAAAGAAGAATGGCTCACTTACATTTCTGGTGTTGTTCCAACATTAAGTTTAGCTGTGCAAACTTTCAGTGAAGTCGGTGATAAAATAATTACTTTTTCTCCTGTTTACTATCCATTTTTTGATATGATTCAACTGAATAATCGAAAGTTAGTAACAAGCTCCTTAGTCTTAAAAGACGGTCGGTATGAATTTGATTTGGAAGATTTTGAATCAAAGTTAGATGATTCAGTGAAGATGTTATTGTTGTGTAATCCCCATAATCCAGGTGGAACGGTTTGGACAAAAGAGGAATTAACACGTCTTGGTGAAATGTGTTTAAAACATAATATTTTAGTTGTTTCTGACGAAATTCATGGTGATCTTGCATTAGATGGATATGTTTATACACCTTTTGCTTCTATCGATCCAAATTTTTCTAACAATTGTATCACTTGTATTGCTCCAACTAAGACGTTTAATATCGCTGGTTTACAAGCGGCTGTGATCGTAATAGAAAATAATGAGTATAGAAAACAGGTTGAACTTTTTCAAAAGAAAAATGGCCATTTTACATTAAACACTTTTGGTATCATTGGAATGGAAGCAGCATATACAGAAGGTGACGAGTGGCTTAAAGAGGTGAAGAAAATAATAGAATCTAATGTTAAGGAAGCCACATCGTTCATTGAAAAAGAAATGGGCGAGAAGTTGAAAGTGTGTCCTCTTGAAAGTACTTATTTATTATGGATTGACTGTAGAGGACTAGGTATAGATGATGCTGAACTGAAAAGCCGACTACTCCATAAAGGCATGCTTGCCTTAGAAATGGGCGAGAAGTTCGGTCCTGAAGGAAAAGGATTTGTCCGAATGAATATCGCTTGCCCACGAGAAACTTTATTAGATGGTCTTAACAGATTAAAAACTGCATGTAAATGAATCAATTTCATAATTACGGTTCGTTTAATGAAAAACGAATGTTTTAGTGATATACAAAATAATAAGTTCGTTTATTAAGGTTTTTAAATACAGAAAACGATGCTTTTAAACGTTTTTCGTTTAGTAGTCATACATTATGAAACGTACTCAAATAATCAAAAAGACTGTAAGAAGATATAAAGAGTCTTCATGCAGTCTTTTTACGAATAGATTATTTTAAATGATCTTGTTTATTTAAATAAACAACCGTCACTTGATCCTCATGTTTTTTAAAGCAGTGCATTCCAGTATCGCAAGTGTAAAACTTAATTGGAGTGTTAACAGGTAATTGTAATAAGCTTTTAATTAAGTTTGAAATAGTACCACCGTGAGAAATGATTGCAATTCGTGCCACAGCCGAACTTTCTGCTAAAATTTTAGAAAGTATAATTTCAGACCTCATTCTAAACTCTAAGTCTGATTCTCCTTTTTCAATCCTTTCATGTGGCTTTCTTCCACCTAGCGGCAGCGGATACTTCGTTGCTGCTACTTCACGTGGTAAACCTGCAAGGATTCCATTATTGTATTCCATTAAATCTGGCTCAAGCTTTAACATGCATTCCACTTTTTTTGCGATAATCTCAGCTGTCTCTGATGCACGTAATAAAGTACTACTCCAAATAATGTCTGGAGGACAAAATTCATTTAAATAATCCGCCACTTTTGCAGCTTGTTGTTTTCCTAACTCAGTTAAGGGAAAATCTGCTCTACCTTCATGGACATTCAGTAGATCCGCTTTAGACTGTCCATGTCGAATTATAAGAATCTCCACGGCTCCCCCCCCTTTTTTATATATTTATTACAGAATTGACGAATTAATGAGAATTATTTCAATAGTATTACAACTATTTCGGATTTGTAAAGAGTATTTTGTACGGATACATGTGAATTATTTAGTTTTACGAAGAATTTTGAAGAATTTATGACAATACTTTTACAAAAAAATTGCCTCAACTAATTTAATTAGCTGAGGCGAAATGGTTACTATTCTTCTGTCTCTTCTACCGGCTCTTCTACTGGTTCACCTTTTTTAGCAACTTCTTTCGTAATAACACCGCATGCGATTCTTGCTCCTGACTCTCCTGTTGGTTGTGTCATTCCATCGTCTGGCTCTTCTGTAATAATGATTGCCGTTCCATCTTTACCAAATACTGAAAACTTACCATCCTTTAATGTTAGTTCTGGAGCCATTAAATCAATGACGAGTGTCCCATCATCCTCCACAATTATGTTTGGTAAGTCTCCAGCGTGTGCACCTTCCGGATGTAATAAACCATGTTCTTTCCCGTCTGGATTAAGATGATTACCAGCTGTTTTGAAGTCTGGAGCATCACATTTCCCCGTTTCATGTATATGTATTCCGTGTTCTCCAGGTGGCAGTCCTTCTAAATTTAATGAGACTTGAACGCCATCTGGCACTTCTTTTAATTTGGCAACACCTAAACTATCTCCATCTGCATTAAAAATTTCTACATCGAGATGCGTAATATTTTCTTCCATACAACCTGTTAGGAAACCGGTAATGATCATAAGAAGTACTAACGCTTTCTTATACACTTTAATATCCTCCATTAAACGAATTTTCCTATAGTTTCTCCATTTCACATGGAAAAATGCGTAAATAAAAACACCCAATTGTAAATGGGTGCTTATTTTGCAAGTTTAATCTTGAATAATGTTCTCTTTGCGTAATTTCTCTTCTAGTTTCTTTGCTTCTTCGGACTCTTTATTAGACACCTTCACGATGAAGAGAAAAGTTAAGATACAAAATATAAAAAAGATACTAAATGAAATTGCTGCTGGAATATATTCGCTTTTATCTTCTGGGAAATATAAGAACAAGTTTATAACAAACATGGATAGCATTTGTCCACGACCTTTCATTGTTAAAGGAAAAGTGAAATTACTTTTCTGAATACGTCGGTCTCATTATAACAAAAATGCTGATACCTAACCAGTTTTGAGTATTAGTAAAGCCTGGTAACATGTCTGTTAACCAGGCTTTACATTAATTTTTAATTGTTATCGTTTCAATCACAACATCTTCCACCGGTTTGTCTCCTGGGCCAACTTCTGTTTCAGCGATTTTGTCAACGATATCCATACCATCAATAACATGACCGAAAACAGTGTGACGGTGATCTAACCATGGAGTTCCACCATTTTCCTTATAAAAATCTACTACTTCTTCAGGGAAACCTAATTCTAAGTATTGGTCATCGTAACCTGATTGGAAATCTTTTGATTGAACAATGAAGAATTGGCTGCCGTTTGTATTTGGACCTGAGTTAGCCATCGATAATGCTCCACGAATATTTAATAGACTAGCATTAAACTCGTCCTCAAATGGTGCATCCCAAATACTTTCCCCACCAGACCCTGTACCTGTTGGATCGCCACCTTGTAACATGAAGTTTTCAATCACTCGGTGGAAAATTAATCCATCATAATAGCCGTTTTCAGCGTGAGTAATAAAGTTTTCTACCGCTTTAGGTGCCATTGTTGGAAAAAGTTTAATTGTTATTACTCCATAGTTTGTATGTATTTCTGCTACTCTTTCACATTCTAATACTTCAGTCGTTAATTGAGGAAATTCAACATTTTCAAAATCCATACCTTCTGTAAATGGCGTTCTTTCTTCTAAACATTCAGATGCTTGTCCATTGTTATTTGTTCCAGCTCCACAACCTGTTACAATAAGAAGGGCAACTACACAAACGATAAACCATAATTTTTTCATCTTAATCACACTCCAGTTTCTTATCTATAATGTAGATAATACCGTAAATGGAGGAAAAATAAAACAATTAGAGAGGTACAAAACGATGACAGAATTAAAAATTGGGGATAAAGTAACAGGGATTTATAAAACAGGTAAATATATTGGGGAAATTACAGATGTAAAACCTATGCATTATTTAGTGAAAGTACTAGCTGTAGAAAAGCATCCACAACAAGGAGATTTACATTCACCGAAAGATGTGGATGTACCATTATTTCACGAACGTAAGGCGCTTGCATTTAGGGAACAAACAAATATCCCTAAAAACATGGTTAAGCTTTATGAAGGAGAAATTCTTGAATACAAGGAATCATTAGTGCTTTCACTAGAAAAAATGGAAGAAAAACTAAAAGAAGAAAATAGTAATTGGGCAAAAAGAAGCCTTGAGAACGTTCAAGTCCTAAAGAAAGACTACAAACTAAACTAATTTCTTTCGACAAAATCCGGGTGGTGCCTGGCACCTGTCATCAAAAGTTAAAGGCCAAAACACTGTTAGAGTGATTTGGCCTTTTATAGTGCGAATTTATTCATGATTTTGGACAAGTCAATTCTATCCCCTATCGTCGTCGGTGTCGGTTTTGCTAAGTAACGTTTATCTTTTTCTACTAATTTAAAAATGTTATACGTCGTTTTTGCATCATCTAACGCACGATGGTGTTTTCCTGTACCTTCTTTTCCGTATTCCTGTACTGCTTTCCATAATCCAGTTTGGTTTTGGTCGCCAAAGAACCTTTTATACTCCATGGACAGATCTGTAAATTTACACGATTCAAATGGAAAAGTAATTCCTTGAAAATCACAGTTTTTCCTTAATACTCTCATATCCATATTCCCCCAAGTGATTACACTCGTGTTACCTGGCTCATGAAAAGTTTGAAGTACTTGAATTAAGTCAGCAAAGCTTATTCCGTTGTTTACATTTTCTTGCGTAATATTTAGAAAGTCTCTGCAGCGTTTCGTTAAGTTTGGAAAGGCTTTCGGTCTAACATATGAAGAATAATCATGTAGAACTTCATCTCCCTGCACAACAACTAATCCAACTTCAATAATTTCTGGAAAAAAGTATTTTGGATAATTTCGGTTTTCAGGCATCGTAAATTCAAAATCAATGAACATATATAAAGGCGAGCTCTTCAATCTATAGTCCCTCCTCTCGTGAAGTTTTCAGAATATTTATTACTTCATTATATCATGGTTAATCAAGGTTTAAGCGCAAAAAATTAAATTTTCCAAATTTTTTTATATCATTGATAGAATAACAATAAATACTTCGTCTTCCGAATTAAATTCTTTGCTTTTTTCTGCCATTTTGTTATTATTTAGTTATACGAAATATTTAATGGCCGAAATAAAAAGAAGGTGAATAAAATTAATAACTCAAAGCGCAATTTGTATATTATGTGGTTTGCCAACTTTTTTGTCGCAGCTAGTGCCACGATGGTCCTCCCTTTCTTATCCTTGTTTATTGATTCACTTGGAGATTTTTCACAAGCTTATATTCAACGTTGGTCTGGCATCATTTTCGGGATTACGTTTTTAACGGCATTTATCGTTTCACCTATTTGGGGAAGAATTGGGGATAAGTACGGATTTAAACCAATTTTACTTATAACTGGTATAGGTATCGCCACTAGTATTCTATTAATGAGTTTTGTCACAACTGTTCATGAGTTATTTTTCTTAAGGCTTTTCATGGGAGTTGTTACAGGGTTCATTCCAACGTCGATTGCCCTTATTTCTGCTCAAACAGATAAAGCAATAGCTGGAAAAACATTAGGGACGTTGCAAACAGGTACTGTGTCAGGAGGCTTACTTGGCCCATTAATTGGGGGCGTAATGGCAGATGCATTTGGATTTACTTATACGTTTTTCATTACAGCTGCTGTTATTTATATCGCAGTATTGTTAGTTGCTTTTGGAATACATGAGAAAAGAAAAAGTATTGCGGAGAGAGCAAAAGAAAAGCAATACACTAGAAAAGAAGTGTTAGGCTACATTTTTAAAAGTCCTTTATTATTAAAGATTATGTTTATTTCTTTGTTTATCCAGGCAGCAAATTTTAGTATTCAGCCACTTCTAGCCTTATATGTTAGTGACCTAACAGGAGCTGCAAATGTTGCATTGCTTGCTGGCTTTGCCTTTTCGGCAACTGGTTTTGGGAATTTGCTTGCATCAAGAAACTGGGGGATCCTTGGTGATAAAATTGGGCATGAGAAAGTAATTGTCCTCCTTATGTTCTTAGGTGCAGCTTTATATATTCCTCAAGCGCTAGTTACCTCGCTTTGGCAACTTGTGTTATTTCGATTCCTTTTTGGAATGGTGGTTGGTGGATTAATTCCGTGTATGACAGCGTTTATACGAACGGCAGCACCACTTTCAATGCAAGGAGAAGTGCTTGGATATAATGTAAGTTTCCGCTTTCTCGGGAATGTTATAGGTCCTGTATTAGGCGGGATGGTCGCAAGTTGGTATGGTATTACATCTGTATTCTATATTACTAGTTTCATATTTTTAGTTTCTGCTTGTTTTTTACTATATAGTATTCGTCACACAGAAACGTCCAAAAGAGCCATTGAAGCATAAGAGTTGGAACTTGTTAACAGTTCTAGCTCTTTTCTTTTTGCTTCCTTTTCTCTATAGTTTAAATATATGTATCCTAGGAGGTTCAAAGACTATCCTAGTTTCGTTCGAACCTAATGGATAGTCTTTTTCAGTGACTCCTTACTTACTTTACCTCTTTTTTAAAATAGCCATCGTACAACGAGACACACAGATTAAATTTTCTTCTTCGTCTACAATCTTTATGTCCCAAACCATGGTTGATTTACCTCGGTGTAAGACAGTTCCGATTGCCGTAACCGTGCCATCTTTCTTGCCGCGAACATGATTTGCATTAATTTCTAAACCAACGCAAATCTCATTTTCTTTATCAATTAAGTTATATGTCCCAATACTCGCTATGGTCTCAGCAAGTGCAACGGATGCTCCGCCATGCAAAACTCCGAACGGTTGATGTGTACGCTTGTCCACTGGCATTGTAGCAACTGCCATTGTATCAGACAGTTCTACAATCTTCATCCCTAAATGGTCAATTAATGTATTAGATAAGTCCATTCCCTATACCTCGTTTCTATTCCTTTTGCCTTAATAATAGCACTGCTCCAATAAAATAAACAAAGAAAAAAAGAAAAACGGGAAGTAACGCAGACCAGTCTATCACACGTATCACTCCTTTTCTTATATAGTAAAAGTGGATTGTTATGCACATGTGGATTGTTAGTGAAAAGTTCGTAAATGGATGGTATGAAATAAAGACGGATTTATCTTACTAGCTTATGAAGGATTCGATAAAATGGTGAAATTCTTTTATTTGAGTATACTTAGAACCATACATGATGAAACCGACCGACCCATATAGACAAATAAACTTCTAACCAATGAAACAATTAGAAGTTTTTATATCATATTATATTAATAGACATACTCTACATTCACTGTAGCTGTTATCGTGACATCTTGTGGTTGGATAGGGGTTGGGGCCATCTCTTGTACGGAGAACGCCATCGTTTTTGCACCAAAAAATATAGGTTGAGAGGCTTCTTCCACTTTGTATGGAACGGGATGTAGAGGAACTTGTATGGTACTAGCAATAGCACTCGCCTTTTTGTAAGCATCTTGAACTGCTCGTTGTAGCACATTTCGATAAAGGGTATTAAAGTTACTAACATCATACGTAATACTTTCCGCAATATTTGCCCCGTTTTGAAATGCAACATCATAGATCGTACCGACCTGCATAATGTTTCGTACCGTTATTTTAAATAAATGGCGAACTTCGTAAGCAATAAGTTCTCCTCCTTGTTGAAAGTCTTTATAACGTGGAAATACGGTGTAAGATGTGGATTCAATATCAGTTTGATCCATTCCAAGCTCAAGTAACGCTGCAATCATTTGGTTAGCACGCACACGATTTTCCTGTTGGGCTTCTTCTGCATTTTTACTTGATGTCATAACACCAATTGTGACATATGCAATATCAGGCTTAACATCTTTTTCTGCTTTACCTTGAACTACTATTTTTCTTATATTTTTGTTCATAAAAAACACCTCACTTCTTCTAATGTATGAAGAGTGAGGTCGTATTTATACGCTATCTATACTTAGACATTGGCAAAATTTCTTTTTCCTTTAAGTATTTTCTGATGATGGTATATACAACAAGCAATAAAAGAACAATGACCGTTATCTCCACACGATAAGCAATAAGCGTCTCTAAGTTTACCGAAATCGTTGTCCCGAGGAAAAAGAAAGCCGATACCCATATAATAGCTGCAGAATACGCAGCAATGGCAAACTGGTAGAAAGGAAGTTTCATAAACCCAGCTACAAAAGGAACCGCATTGCGCAATCCAGGGAAGAAATAGGAGAAACATAAAGCAAAGGTATGATGGCGATCAATTAAATCTTGCGCTCTTTTAAAGTATCGATTTAATCGTTTAATATTAGATAATTTATTGTATAAGCCTTTCCCGGCAAATCTACCTAACAAATAACTCGTTGTAACACTCAAAATGACACCAATATACGTTATAATTAGGGCAGGGATTAGCACTAAAATTTTTTGTTGTGCGAGGACACCGATGGAAGTTACTAGCAGTTCATTTGGTACAGGTATTCCAAACATGCCTAACCATAACCATAATAATAGACCAATATAACCAAACTGCTGAACAATTTCTATAATGACATCTAGTTCCAATTCTCATCCCTCCTCCCTGACTTACTTACTTATTCCCTCATTGATAAGTTTAGTAAACAGCCGAATTTTAGTATCTATTCTTTTTTATATTCTAATCTATTCTAAAATGTTCTTTTATTTGTTTACACGCTACACTTGACTATATGCACTCTCACTTTTTTGATTGGAGGACCAACTTTGAAAAATAAAACCGTCGTTATTACAGGTGCTTCAGGTGGATTTGGGCTACTTTTTGTTCAACGATTTTTAAAAGATGGTTGGAATGTCATTGCAACTGTTCGGAATGAGCATAAAGAACAGGATCTTCTTAAAACTGTTACAGAAAGGTTTCCAAACTTAATGATTACTCATCTAGACGTTTCAAAGGACGATTCCGTCAAACAGTTTCAACTTTTTATGAATAATTATCATCGTGTTGATTTATTAATTAATAATGCTGGATTTGCGGTTGGTGGTTTTACGGAAGACGTGTCTATTGAAGAATATAAAATGCAATTCGAAGTAAACTTTCTTGGTGTAATCCGAGTGACAAATGTCCTATTACCTATTATGAGGAAGCAAAAGACAGGAAAAATTGTAAATATTAGTTCCATAAGTGGTGTCTTAGGATTGCCTTCGATTTCCGCATATGCTGCAAGCAAGCACGCTCTAGAAGGGTATAGCGAAAGTCTTCGGTTAGAAGTAAAACCATTCGGTATAGATGTTGCACTTATTGAGCCTGGCTCTTATTCTACTAATATATGGACAACTGGTACATACTTCGCAAAAAAATATGAGAAAGAAAATTTATCTGTATATTCATCTATGTTAACACGAATACAAGCCCAATTGCAAAAAAATAACAGTAAACTTAGCCCACCAAATGAAGTCGCAGATGTAGTGTTAAAGATTAGTAGAATGAAAAGATTAACGAGACTAAGGTACCCGGTAGGAAGCAGTGCAAAATGGACTATATTCTTCAAAAAAATTCTCCCTTGGTTTATATGGGAACGAATTATTTTACATACCTTATATAAGAAGTAATGTGTAACTATTTGATTGTTTTGAGTATTTCGATATCTAGCTGTTGATTTCCGTGCAAGTCGGAGACTCCTGCGGGAGAAGCGAGTAGCGGGAGACCCCACAGGCGAAGCCGAGGAGGCTCCCGGCTCGCCCGCGGAAAGCGAAGACTTGCGCGGAAATCTACAGCGGAATTCAAAAGAATTCAACTACATAGGAGGAAAAAATAATGAACTAACGTTTCGTGTATGTCATGATTATTTTGTTAAGTGAGTAGTTTTATAATAAACTACTACTAGCTGAAAAACGAATGATTACAAGTAGTAGTTAGGACTGGGGATTTCAATACTAACTACTCGCAACTATAAGGAAATAAGTATTCGTTTACCAATAAACGAATCGTATTTATTATTTTAACTAAAGTATATTAGCCATCATTCCAAGAAAAATATCTGTGAACATCGTCAACAATCAAAAAATTAATAGTAAAGACAAATAATACAGGATGACAACTTTCCCTCCTCCTGCCTCTCACATAGGCTATGAAAGAAATGTTTTCGGAAGGAGTGGAAAATGATGTACCACCATTCAATACCAAGTTATTCTCCTATGCAATACCCAGCTAACCCATTTGTTCAGCCGCACGTACACCAAGCTTCTACTACCAATTATCGAACACACCCTAATCAACAAAACTATTGGCAAAATTATTATCAATATTATAATCCTTTTGCACAGCGCCCATATCCAGAAGTAGATCCGACCATGTTTACCGAATCCGCACATGAAATGCAAGAGTTAATGAGAGAGGCTAGTCTTGTTTTAGACCGCTTAGCTGAATCTAAAGATTTTGCAATATCTGTCATGAGTGCGGCACAAGAATCTGACACCAAAAAAGTAGATGAACTGTTAAAAACAACTGGCATACACTCTAGTGTAGATGTAACATACAACCCCGACGGAATTAATTTAAAACTTACAGGTGATAAAAATTGTTGTAACTTAACCATCGCGTTAAGGTGGAGAGGCTAAGTTTAATATCGTTAACTATTCAGCGACCAAAATTTGGTCGTTTTTTATTTTTCCTAAAGTTAAACTTTTTCCTCACTTGATTCGTTATAATTATTGTAAAAAACGAAGTCAGGAAGTACGGAAAATGATTGAAGTGAAAAGTTTAACTAAAAAATATAATTCATTTAATGCCCTAGATGATGTAAGCTTCACTTTTTCAAAAGGGGTTCTTGGACTACTTGGCCCAAACGGCGCTGGAAAAACAACTTTTATGAGAATACTAGCAACACTTCTCGCTCCCTCAAGTGGGGATATTTTCGTAAATGGAAAACCATTAACAAAGGAAGCAAACCATATCCGCTCTAGCGTTGGTTACTTACCACAACACTTTCACGTTTATCCACAAGTAACTGCTTATGAGTTTTTAAACTATATAGCAGTTATGAAAGGAGTTAAAAACAAAAAAGTTCGGCGAGAGCATATCATGCATGTATTGGAAGAAGTAAATTTACTTCCTAAAGCAAATGAAAAAGTAAAAACGTACTCTCATGGTATGAAGCAAAGGATAGGAATTGCTCAAGCATTAATTGGAGATCCTACTCTTCTTATATTTGATGAACCAACAGTTGGATTAGATCCAGAAGAACGGTTACGCTTTCGAAACTTAATTTCTAAAGTTAGCGATGAGAAATGTGTCCTACTCTCTACTCATGTTGTATCTGACATTGAAAGTAGCTGTCATGACTTAGTTGTTTTGAATAAAGGGAAAAAAGTGTTTGGTGGTACAGTGGCTGATTTAAAAGAGAAAGCGCGGTGTAAGGTTTGGGAGGTTCCTGTTAAGTCAACTAGCGATTCATTAGGATACACGGTTCTTCAAATGAAAGAAGAGAACGGCCAATTGTTTGTATATCTTCTAGCAGATGAAAAGCCCTACCAATATGCAAAAGCTATTGAACCTACTTTAGAAGACGGGTACATGGATTTATTGGAGGAACTAAAATGAGAAAGTATTGGCAACAGTTTCAATTAGAGAATAAATTCCTTTATAAAAATTGGTTCTTTCTCATTACCCCTATCCTTTATCTCTTCATTACAGTTATTTGGATGGCAAATAGAAACTATTACCCTAATCATGACTTTTTAAGAAGTTCGTACGAGTTTTTATCTTTAGGTCATACCATTACATTGGGTATTGTATTCCTAGCAAGTGTTTTATCCATTAGAAGGGATAGCCAGACAGAACTATTAGAATGGATGAACACACTTCCACATTCTTATTTGTCTAAGCTTTTAGCGAAGTTTTCGTCCATATTTTTGTATACAAATATTTTTTCTGTGGTCTTTTTAATTCCGTATTTTCTATTGGGGAAGTCGTATACTGACTTTTCTATTTTACAAAAAGAAGCTATTTCCATTCTTTTACAAAGTCAAATAGCATATAGCGTTACCATTGTTCTCGGAATGACTTTAGCGGCTTTTATTACACATAGAATTGTTTATATTATCGTGTTTTGCGCTTGGATGTTTGGAACATTTTTCATGGAAGGTTTCATTATGGAAAGGTACAACTTATTTATTTTTAAAGTGTTTCATTTAAATAAGTTTTTCTTGTCGAACACTTATCAATATGGTTGGTCCATTAATCTTCAGCAAACGGAAAAAATGTATGCACAAATTTTTGTCATTGGATTTACTATCCTTTTATTCTTCATTACTCTATTAAAATTAATGTCAAAAAGGCTTATGAATAAAAAGAGCGCAAAGCTAGTGAGTATAAGTTTAGTAGCTATAGTAGCTTGTAGTACTTTTATACCTTACTCCATGTTTTGGAAGGATCGACTTCAAAATCATCATTACTTAGTAAACGGAGTAAAAGAACAGTCTGATAACGAATCCGTTCTATTTCCTAGTGAAACCTATAAGATTGACATGAAACGTAAGCAAGATACTATTTTGTTAGAGTCGAAAGTTACCCTACAAAAGACGAACCAACAGCCCTTTACCTTTACACTCTATCCAAACTTTGAAATTGAAGATGTGATATGGAACGGAAAAAGTGTCCATTTCGATCGGGATTTTCAATTCATAACGTTTGAAGAAGAAGAGTTAGAGGAAAATAATTTAGTCGTGAAATATTCTGGTGAATTAAATGAATGGACTACTATAGGAGGTCGCGAAAGACTTCTTGCTTTTATTGAAGGCTCCGACATGTTTTTACCTTCTAATATTGCATGGTATCCAATTATTGGACAATATAAAATATTTCAATTGGACTATTATACAGCGCAAGAAAACCTTTCTCTTTCCAATCTATCTAATAGTAATACCTTTTATCCGTCAGACTTTCATGTTTCCTTAACTGGCTTTGCTCATGAGGTTTTTGGTACATATGAGGAAAAAGAGATAACTGAAGATAATACTATGGTTGTTAAAAGCAATAATAGAACTGGCTTAACATTATTTTCAATGGATGGTTTAACAGAAACATCACTCTCTTCTGTTCCTATATCTATCGTGACGAAAGTAGAGCAAATGAAGAAGCTTATTGATAATTCGTTACAATTAAACGGAATGTATGATTATCTTTCGGACTGGTTACCAATACAATCTAGTATGCCAACGTTAATTAGTCTCCCAGGCCTTCAATTGACTGGATCGGATCCATTTTACGCAAACACTCGTGATAGCTCCTTGTTTTACGATATGCAAATGGAGTTAGGTTATTATAATAATGATGAGTGGATGGACCAAACAGCTGACTATTATATTACGGAAATAATAAATATATTTTTGTTCCCTGAAAACCCTCGGAAACTGTATGGAGATTATGTCGAATATCGCCAAGACTCTGTTACCGTCGGAATTGCACATGGATATATATTGTTGACATTAGTCGACTTTTTCGGCAAGGACTGGGACTATTTTGACAATTATTACACTAGGTCTCATTATATGTTAAATGAATTGGGAAATATAACATGGTTTAGTAATAATAGTAGTTTAAGTAACGAGGAACGGATTAAAGAAATTTTAAAATCACAAAATTTATTTCATGATTATAACTCAAAAGTATTGTTTGAAATTGCTCTAGCACTAGAAACAGGAAAGAAGGAGCAAGTGAAAGAAGTTCTCGCTTTCTTTTATGATGAAATATTAGACACTCCATACATTACCTATTCAGAATGGAAACAGAAATGGGATGAGGTAGAAAACAATTTAGATTGAAGGTTACAAACAGGAGTGAGAGGGGGATTAGTATTGGTACAAGATGAACAATTGTTAGAGCTAATGGCGAAGGGCGACCAAACAGCTTTTGAAGTGTTTGTCCATCGCTATCATGCGCCAATCTATCAATATATAGAACGACTTGTGAAAGATTCAAAAAAAGCAGAAGATCTTGTGCAAGATACGTTCATACGTTTAATAAAGCAATTACAACAAAAACATATACCAACACATCCAAAAGCATGGCTATATCGTGTGGCGACTAATATTTGTAAAGACTATTGGAAAAGTGCACAATACCGTTCGGAGTCTCCGCCAGCCGATGATCTTCCTATTAAGAAAGATGAAAAGCCATCCGTAATAGAAATTTATGAACATCAAGAAACTAGAAAAGAGATTCTACATGCATTGAATCATTTGCCCCAAACGCAACAGCAAATTGTTATGTTGCGCTTTTTTCAAGATTTAAAGTTAAAAGAAATAGCTGAAATAACGGATTTACCACTTGGAACAGTAAAGTCTAATTTATTTCACGCATTAAAAAAGCTTAAGCATTTTATGGAAGATGAAACGAAGGAGGCGGCTAAAAGTGAACAACTTCAAGAACAACGACGAAGAAATGTACAGGTTAGAAGATGAGTTGAAAGAAACACTAGCCCAATATGTTGTTAAAACACCTTCCAATGAGGATACAAACAAACTTTTATCCAGCTTACAAATGGAGTTCTCAAAGCTTCAGCAACAAGAAGAAGTTCCAGCAGAAGCTTTCAAATTACAAAAACCAACCTTACTTTCACAGATGAAAAATCAATTGTCCTTTTATCAATGGCATTTTTGGATTGTTAGTTTAGGGATATTTACTATGTTAACGCTATATACAGCTAGTGCAACACCAAGAAATCCAGAAACATTCTTTTTATTTGTCATACCTCTTTCCATCATAATAGGAATTTTTTATACGTTTCAATCATGGAATAAAGAAATTCGGTTAGTCGAAAGTATTACACCTTTTCCACCAGCATTGTTATTAATGACTAGAATGTTAATCATCCTTTTTATGAACTTACTGTTTGGTGTCGTTAGTTCTGTTATTGTAGGTGCTTCTGTTTCGATTTATATGTTACCGTTTCTCTTATATTGGATTGCTCCGGCTATTTTAACTTTTGGAGCATTTGCGTATGTTACGATGAAAAAAGGAGTATTGTTCGGACTAGGTGCAGCCGGCGTTACGTGGCTTGCTATTTTTATAGCAGACGTCTTTTTGCAAGAAAATTATTTGTGGCGTGAAGAATCTAACATTACAATGAATCATATGGCTATTTATCAACTAATACTGTTGTTTATCGGTATTGTATTGTCCATTCGTGCTCTAAGAAAGAGCTTATTTGCAACAGACTTCCAAGTATAGAAGGTAATAATTATGATAGTAATAGACAACTTACAATGGGAGTATAAAGATTTTAAGGTAACCATCGATTCCCTAACATTGCCTCTTGGTATTAGTTTGTTAGCTGGGAGTAATGGAGCTGGTAAATCTACTTTCCTACACTTATTAGCGACTGCAAAACTAACAGATTCCGGCGCAATCTATTATGATGATAGATGTATTAGTGAGCAGTTGTTAGAAATTCGTAGCCAAATAGGATTTGTACCAACGGGTATTGAATTGTATCAAGACTTTACCCCGATAAAATTATTAAATTATTTTGCACAACTAAAAGGATTACCAAACTCTTTTGCAAAAATGCAAATTTCGAAGTTATTAAAAGTTTTTCGATTAGAAGATGTTTCAAAGAAAAAGATAAAGAAGCTCTCACAAGGCATGCAGCAAAGGCTAGCACTTGCACAATCTTTGCTTGGTAAGCCAAAATATATCTTATTAGATGAACCGTTAAACTTTTTAGACATTCATGAACGGAAAGCTTTTTTGCAATACTTAGTGGAAATATCCATGCAGTCAGTAGTGGTGGTAGCAACCCATGAATTAAACGAATGGGAGCATATAAGTCGAAATGTGCTATGGCTAGCAGATGGAAAAGTTCAATTTTTCGGAAGTAAATTGAATTGGAAGACCGATTTAGATCAAAGTGTATGGTGTGGCGTGGTCCCTAGTAAATACACAGATGACTTTTTTAAAAACCATAACGTTATTTACGCTAGCAGACGTGAAGATGGCGTTTTTGTAAAATGTATAAGCAATAACCCGATAGATGGATTTACTAAATTAGACACAACAATGGAAGATGCATTCTTTATTAGAAAAGCCTCGTTAGAGAATGTTTGATAAGAAATGAGTTATTTTAAAAAGTATAAAGTGCCGGTTGTGTGGCCGACTCCTGCGGGAGAGGGCAGGCTGGTGAGACCCCGCAGAGCTTTTAGGCTCGAGGCGGCTCACCGCCTCTACGAAAAGTGAGAGCGGCTCGTTCAGCTCCGACATGTATTAGCCAAGGTCATCTTGAGGGCGTTTTTTGTCCTCGAGATGACCTTGGCTTATACTCGAGGGGCTAGCCGCTTGACCTAGACACCCCGCGGAAAGCGGCCACACAACCGGCACGGCTTTTATATACACTATAAATACTGAAAGAAAAAAACAGTGTAATATTCTTTTCACATATTCCCAATATCATTGTAATGTATTATTATTGTATAATTACATTGGGATACTATTTTCACTAACCCAAAACAACATTATTCTTGCAAATATAAATAATTATTTTTCTTGCCCATAAGGAGTATATTAAATGATATCGTACTTTAGAAAATATGATTGGTTACTAATAGCGGCTATCTTTTCCCTATGTTTATATGGGTTAGTAATGGTATACAGTGCAGGTATGCTGTTTGGATTGCAAACTTACAAAAGTGCTTCTTACTTTTTTGATAAACAACTTAACTGGTTTCTTATAGCCATTCCTTTCTTTTTATTGGCTATGACATTCAACTATAAAGTTTATGAGAAGCTAATTAAACCGGCAGTTATTTTTATTATCATACTCCTTATCTTAGTCCTACTTTTTGGTACAAACATAAATGGGTCTACTAGATGGTTAAAAATCCCTATCGTTAACTTTACTTTCCAGCCTTCCGAAATGGCAAAATTAGTTATGGTAATGTACTTTGCTAGTGTATATGCAAAAAAGCAACCTTATATTCAAGATTTTTTAAAGGGTGTGACACCACCTCTTTTAATGTTAAGTTTTGTTTTTCTATTAATATATAGGCAACCAGATTTAGGAACTGCCACTTCCATATTACTAGCATGTGGAGCTATTTTAATTTGTTCTGGAGCAAAAGTATGGCATATGTTAGGTTTATTAAGTGCAGCAAGTGCACTGATTTGGACACTTGCTAATAGTGCTTCTTACCGAATAAAACGTCTTACTGCATTTAGGGACCCGTTTGCCGATGCACAAGATACCGGATATCAATTAGTCAATAGTTATATTGCCATTGGCGAAGGCGGCTTATGGGGACGTGGTCTCGGACAAGGTGTGCACAAATTAGGTTATTTACCTGAAGCACATACTGATTTTATTCTTGCTGTCATATCCGAAGAGCTAGGGATAGTAGGAATTTTAATATTGTTCGTCTTATACTCTATCATTCTAGTAAGAGGGGTCCGCGTTGGTATTAATATTAGTGACCCATTCGGAAAACTACTAGCATTTGGTATTACATTTCAAATTTGTATGCAAGTTATTTTTAACGCAGGTGCCGTTAGTGGTTTACTTCCTATTACCGGGATTACCTTGCCATTTATTAGTTATGGTGGTACGTCCCTACTAATTACTGTCGTATCCACTGGTATTCTCGTTCACTTATCGAAACATGCAAACAAAGCAATTGAAGCACGAGAGGAGACACAAACATCATGGGTACAGAAAATAACAAGCTAGAGCATAGTCGTATCGATTATACGCTGTTATTTTTACTCTTTCTATTATTTATTATAAGTTTAGTAGCAGTATATAGTGCTTCAGGACAATATTATCAGAGTGATCCATTTTACTTTTTAAAAAGACAAATTGTATGGTATGTCATTGGGGCATTTGTCATGTTTGTCGTTATGCTATTTGATTATGAGTTACTAGAGAACGTCGCTCTACCACTCTATTCGGTTGGATTGGCGTTATTAGTAGCTGTACATTTTTTTGGTGTCGTTCGTAACGGTTCTCAACGTTGGATAAACTTAGGTGGATTCTTATTACAACCTTCAGAGTTTGTGAAAATATTTTTAATAATGGTACTTGCTGCTGTTATATATAAATGGGAAAAAAATAAAGATGAGCTAGAAGAAAAAACACCGTTAATAGTAGTAATAAAAATCATCGCCTTTTCATTGCCTGCTTTCTTCTTAATCTTGAAGCAACCTGATTTAGGTACAGCACTTGTTATTGCCGCAATTATGGTAACGATGGTATTTATAAGCGGTACATCCTGGAAAGTTTTATTGGCATTTGCAGGAAGTATTATTGCTGGGATAGCGACGTTAGTTTATCTTCATAACCACCATTTTGAGATATTTACGAAGATTATTGCAAAACACCAATTAGCACGTATATATGGTTGGTTAAATCGTCAAGAGTATGCATCTTCTTTTGGTTTTCAGTTAACAGAAGCATTAAAAGGTATTGGGTCTGGTCAAGTATCAGGTCGCGGGTTACTAGATGGAGTTCAATCCCAAAGTGGTCGAATTCCTGAAGTGCACACAGATTTTATTTTCGCTATAATTGGAGAAGAGTTTGGCTTTATTGGAGCAACAGTTGTTATTTCGATTTACTTTATCATGATTTACAGAATGATTATTATTGCTATTGCATGTGACAATCCGTTTGGTACGTATTTAGTTACTGGAGTTATCGGGTTATTGGCTTTCCAAATTTTCCAGAACATCGGAATGACGATAGGATTAATGCCAATTACAGGTTTAGCTTTACCATTTATAACTTACGGTGGTAGTGCGCTCCTTACGAATATGATAGCAATGGGAATAGTCATGAACGTAAAGTATAGAACGAAGCAGTTTATGTTTAATTAATGTAAGTGGGCAGTTTAGATACTGTCCACTTTTTTATGCAAGCACTTAAAAAGAGCACGGAACAGAACTGTTCACGTGCTCTTTTTTACATTTCGCTAACCCATTGTACGAGTTTTAGCGCTAAATGATTTGCTTCTTCCTCGTTTAGTTTAGATTGGTAAACCTCTGTTAGCCTGTTCGTTAATGTTGTTTTTTCTTCTTCATAGGGGATGATTGTTGACCATTGAAGAGATGGAATTGCTACTAATGTTTGCTCTTCTTTTTTATTTTCATGAATATATACCGTATATGTACCGGATTGCATGTTGGCTTTTCTGATTTTCATTCTATTGTTGCCTCCTTGTAACTTCTACGATAATTATTTTATATGGAATACATGGAATGTTCAATATAGTAGGGAATAATAAAAAAAGATGGTGGGAAAAACCCAGTGAAGTTCAACTGCAACAAATTTTTAAAGGCCGATGAACTTCATTGGCCTTATGAAGTTCAACTACAACAAATTTTTAATGCCAAATGAACTTCATCAGCCTTATGAAGTTCAACTACAACAAATTCTTAATGCCAGATGAACTTCATCGGCCTTATGAAGTATATCTACAACAAATTTTTAATGCCAAATAAACTTCATCGGCCTTATGAAGTTCAACTACCACAAATTATTAATGCCAAATGAACTTCATAGACTATATGAAGTTCATTTGGCATTAATTTTTAGGACAAGATGAACTCCACAGTCTTGTTGTCCCGAACTCTTTCTCTTTTTTGCTTATAAAACTAAAGCCGCGATACAGCCAAACACAATTAAAGGTATATTGTAGTGTAGGAAGGTTGGAACACACGTGTCCCAGATGTGATTGTGCTGTCCATCGGCATTAAGACCGGATGTAGGTCCTAGAGTGCTATCAGAAGAAGGAGATCCTGCATCTCCAAGCGCAGCAGCTGCTCCTACAATAGCTAATGTAGCCATCGGACTAAACCCAAGTTGAATACATAATGGAACAAAGATTGCTGCGATAATTGGAATGGTAGAGAATGATGAACCTATGCCCATCGTAATAAGTAAGCCGACAAGTAACATTGCGAGTGCCCCTACCAATTGATTACCGCCAATCCAATTGGCTGATGTAGTAACTAAGCTCTCAATGTGACCTGTTTCTCTTAATACTTGAGCAAATCCAGATGCAGCAATCATAACAAAGCCGATAAACGCCATCATACGCATTCCATTAGAAAGAATAACATCTGTTTCACTATATTTCATCGTACGGCTTAAATAGAGTACTAGAATACCAGCCAGTGAGCCATAGATCATCCCTTGAACACCAACAACCTCTGTTAATAGTACTTGTACTGTAAGAGAAGTAATAACAGCTATGATAGCAAATGTGATGCTATTTCTTGAATATTGCACATCTTCTTTGCCTGCTACTTCTTTTTGTTCATATTTTCTAGAATTTTTATAGCTGAAGAAAATAGCAATTAATAAACCTACTAACATTCCACTAACTGGTAGTAACATCGCTACTGGGATATCACTTAGTGCAACTTGTAAACCACTCTCCTCAACGTTTGTTTGAAGAATATCGTGAAAAATTGCTCCAAACCCTACTGGTAACAATATGTAAGGTGCTGTTAGTCCAAATGTTATTACGGTTGCTGTCAGACGACGATCTATTTCAAGTTCATTTAGTACTTTTAATAATGGTGGGATTAAAATTGGGATAAAAGCAATGTGAACAGGTATGACGTTTTGAGACATAATAGAGATTGCTAGAATAACGATAAGTAATAGAACTTTAGAAAATGTTTTCTTTTTTGTTTCACCATTTTTTCCAACTAATTTTACTGCAAGATTAACGAGTGCGTCTGGTAGTCCAGTTTTAGATAAGGCGACAGCAAATGCTCCAAGTAGAGCATAGCTTAATGCAACTGTTGCATTTCCGCCTAAGCCAGATGTGAATGTATCTATCGTAGTTGCTAGTCCTAAACCACCGACTAACCCTCCAATTAATGCTCCCGTAACAAGGGCGATAACTACATTTATGCGAAGCAAGCTTAATGCTAGCATGATAAGTACTGCAATGATGACTGCGTTCATGGGTAACTTCCTTTCTTTTATGATCACTTTTTCACTTTAGTTAATTAGAGTGTTAGAGAAATAAAAACTATGTTTATTAATCTATCACATGACGGAAAGGTCGTCAAACGTTTTTTCTTTGCTCTATATAAAAAAAACCAACCAAATGAAATTGCATTTGGTTGGTTCTAGCGATAAATTTATTCTGTTTTTCCAAAACGTTCTACTAGCGTTACTAACGTACGTACCATTGCGCCTGTTCCGCCTGCTGGTCCTAAGTCGTATGCTGATTTTGTTGTTGCTGTTCCAGCAATATCAAGGTGTACCCACGGAGTATCTTCGGCAAACTCACCAATAAATGCAGCAGCAAGTAATGCATGACCGTCACGTCCAGGAGAATTGTTAAGATCCGCTACTTTGCTGTTTCGAACTCGCTGAATTTCTGTTTCAAATAATGGTAATCTCCAAATTTGCTCGCCTGCTTCGTGAGAAGCTTCTAGCACTTCTTCACAGAAACTTTCGTTGTTTGTCATCGCACCTGTCGTATGGTTTCCTAGTGCAACAATTACTCCACCTGTTAGAGTCGCTACATCCACTAAGTAGTTAGCTCCATGCTGTTTTGCATATGTGATTGCATCTGCCAAAACTAAACGGCCTTCTGCATCTGTATTTAACACTTCAATTGTTTTTCCGCTCATAGATGTGATTACGTCGTCCGGCTTAAATGCATGACCGCTTACCATATTATCTGTTGCAGCAATGACAGCTAATACGTTTTGCTCTGGCTTAACTTCACCAATTACTTCCATCGCTCCTAAAACTGTCGCAGCTCCACCCATATCAGCTTTCATACCAACGATTCCGTCTTTTGGCTTTAAGGAATATCCACCAGTATCAAAAGTAATACCTTTTCCAACTAGACCTAAAACATCAGTCCATTCCTCTTTCCCTTGATACTTCATAACGATCATTTTTGGTGGTTCCGTCGAGCCTTGGTTTACCGCAAGAAGAGCGCCCATTCCTAGCTTTTCCATCTCTTCTTTATCTAAAATTTCGATTTCGAAATCATATTTGCCTGCTAATTCGGCAGCATAGTTTGCTAAGTCTGTTGCAGTTAACATATTTCCTGGCTTATTAACAAGTGTTCTTGCAGAGTTCGTACCTAATCCAAAGTAATACCCTACTTGTGCACTTGCTTGAACTTCATCAGCATCTACACTACTTACAAGTGTTACATTTTCAATATGCTTTACAGGTTCATTCGATTGCTTTTTATATCCATGATAGTGGTAAGTTGCTAAAGGCAATGCTTCCCCTAAAGCATGAGCAACATCAAGTGCATCTATATTTTCTGAAGTGAAAGAATCAATTGCTACTGTCAATTCTGTTAACTTGTTACGTTGGATTTCTTTACTTACTTTTCCAAGAATCTCGCGAACAGAAACAAATTGTAAGTCTTCTTCTTTTCCAAGTCCAACGATGAAAAGTCTTTTAAAAGCTGTTTTACCAAACGTATGTATTTTCGTAATCTGTTTCTTTTTAGAAGTAAGGTCTCCTTCTTTTAGTAACTCTGCTAGATGGCCATCTAATGCTTCGTTTAATTCACCTAGTAAGCCGTCAAGTTGTTTGTTTTTACTTGTTAAACCAATTACTAATGCTTGTTGTTGTTCTGAAAAGTCCGTATGATCTTGTACTTTGAACATCCTAATTCCACCTCTCAAGTTTCTTTTTCCATTATAACGAAAAATACTAAATATTTCGAGTTTCTAATCGATTCCGTTTCATAATGTATTACTACTATCTGAAAAACGAATGACAAAATATTATTAAGGTAGAATTACAAAACTAAATATGAACATCAAAAAACAATTGAAATATACAAAAATTCGTTTTTCCATAAAGAAATATATTCAAAATATTAACTCAATCGTCTAAATATAATATGAAATTGGGTAGCTTTGGCAAACTATCAACTTGTTCATAAGGTACTCGTTCTATTTTGTCTGGTATGGTAGCTATGCATTCTTCAATAAATTGGTTTACTTTTTCTAAATCAACTCCCCAATACTTAGGGCGATATTTTTGAATGTATAGGTGCCCTGCTTTCATCATTAATCTAGCACCTTTTACATTTCCATACTCGTAATGGTAAATAGCTACTGTCATTTGTAATAGGCCTTTTAGAAATAAGTTATCTTTTTCCGTCATCCAAATCTCTTCCAACAAATCATGACACGTATAATAATCCCCCTCATTAAACTTCACAAAGAACTCGTAGTACTCTTTTGGATAATAGTTCATTTTTCACACCCTTTTTACAATGTTTTTTTAAAATTAACTAATTTTATCTTAACAAAGGAGGAAAAATCATTCATAATAATTAGAAAAGCTGAGGGTACATGCTTGAATTAATTATTATTAATAAGTTCTACTTCTAATATATAAGGGAATAGTACATTAAGAGGAAAATCTTTTATGTCATACTGTTATTATACTTATCTTTTAGGATAATCAGCAAAGAAAGGGCGATTTCATCGTGGAATTATTTACAAATTTTCCTTTATGGGCAGCACTAGCTGCAATTGGTTTTGCACAGTTTGTGAAAGTACCGATTCAATTTATTGCAATTAGAAAGTTAGATTGGTCTTTAATTACTAGTACAGGTGGAATGCCAAGTTCTCACTCTGCTGCTGTTACCGCATTGGCAACTGGTGTAGCGTTTGAAACAGGGCTAGGCTCACCAATTTTCTCTGTCGCAGCCGTTTTTGCGATTATTGTTATGTTTGATGCAAGTGGAGTTCGTCGCCATGCAGGGGAGCAAGCAACCGTATTAAATAAGCTAGTAGCCGATTTTAATCGTTTAGCAGAAGATGCAAAAATGTGGCCAAAAATGAATGAGGAAGAAAAACAAAAAGAGTTAAAAGAATTATTAGGTCATAAGCCAATCGAAGTTTTCTTTGGAGCTATAACAGGAATTTTACTTACATTACTTTTGCATTTTATTTTTCATGTCCTATAAAATAAATACGAAAAGAAAAACGGTGAAAGGAATGCGATTTTCCTATCACCGTTTTTCTTATGAATCTTTCTTTTCTATATATTGCTGACGGAATACTTGCATCGTTTCATCTTCGTTCAATAATTCTAACTCTTCTTTTGTAAACTTACCTGTACCGCGTTTTACAATATAAACATCCGTCGTTTTCTTGCCCCATTGTTGGAAGACGTCTTGTACCGTTTCATAGTAAAGATCAATCTTATTTCCTTTTATGGCTCCACCAATGTCAGCTACTACACCATAGCCATAGCCAGGGATAAAAAGTATTGTACCGATCGGAAACACTCTTATATCTGCTGCAATAGTAGAATACAAGTCACGAGTCACTTGTACACCTGAATATGTAATTCCATATTGAGGATGACCAGGGCGTTTACCCGTTGATTCAAAGCCAGCGGTATAGCCAGTTGCTAGCACGTTCATTTTCTCATATTGGCTCCAATCTAATTCCTCTAACGTTAATGGAGCTTCAATTTGTTCTTCTGAACTAATCGCTGTTTCTACAGCACTAAAGAAATTTAGTTTCTTAAAACCTAATCCTACTTTACGAAAGAAACCTTCTGATTCACTAGATGTATTTGTCGCTAATCTTTGTTGTTTGCCATACATATCATTTTCAGCCAACCATTCTTGCAATGTCTTTGCTTCTACCCCTGAAACAGATTGAAAGGTTACTAACAAAGCACATACAAATAATAAAGATGTAATTATCCTTCGGCCTATCGTTTTTGCCGTTTGCATAAGTACCATTCACTCCTCTCACACAAACTATTACTTCCCATTACTGTTAGAAAATATACCGATTTTGAGTAAAATCACGAAAAAATTACTAGTATTATAGAAAAAAATACCAAAATAGATTCCAATATTTCCTATAAATTAATAAATTCGTATTATCTGATCCGTTTTTGAGCATAAAAAAGAAGCCATTGAATGGATGGCTTCTTTCTTAAAGAGGTATAAAAGTTTAGAACATTTGATATCCGCGTTTACGCAACATGCGAATGACGATTCCGGAGAATAATGCTCCAAGAAAACCGCTAGACAAGATTAATATATCCGCTGCTCCGAGTGAAGTAATTTTTTCTCCTAAAAATTGAAAAGAAGTTACTGGTGAGAAGATATAGTCAAACAAGCCGTTTTGTTCATTACCAATAATCCAAATACATACGATTGGGTAAACAATCGCCATGATCCAAGACATTCGTAATAACATATTTAAAAGGAATCCAATTCCGAAAAAAAGCACAAAAAATAGTAACATAGAAATAAGTACTACTGGAATCTCCATAGACATTTGAGATAACACCTCCTGTACACATCACCTTTTAGTGTACTCAAATGAATAATACTAGTCAATTCCAAGTTCTTTACATTTCCATATTACTAATGTATTAGACAAATTTTGTTCAAATCTTATTTCTTTCCGCTTCCTCCACAACAATTGCATGTTTCGGATCCACCTAATAATAGTTGAAAATACCCTTTTCCTGAACAATATGGACATTGATGCTGTTCACTGCTTAGTTGTTTTTTCATTCCAAACCCTCCAAGTTGGTAGATTAAATTAAAAAACTTAATTTTCTGATAATATACCACCATCGTGACACTTTTAAAAGGTTTGAATTTTCTGAAAATAACCTGTGTAAGCGAATACATCTTGTTCAAACTATTGTATCCTACTTTTTTCTTACTTTTTTAGATTGTGTTTCATTTAGAAGAAAACGTTGTATGAAGTATAGCCGAAAATTTCTCCTGGCCCTTCCGTTTGTACTTGTTTCAAGCTGTTTTTGAGCTTGTTATCAATATAGTAATGGACTAATAATGAAGTATTTGGGTCATTTTTTAATTCCTCATGTGTAAGAAACACTGCTTCTATTAGTTCATTTTCGTCGTGCACGATAGTTGTATGTATAGGATGGCAAGAAAACATAATCATGTTATCACTTATTTCGTTTTTAATGACACCTGATCGCACACCTACTATGCTTTCTATTGTGCATTCTATTCCTGTTTCTTCTTTAATCTCTCTTATGATAGCCTGGTCTAATGTTTCCCCCGCTTCTAAAAATCCAGCTGGAAATGACCACTTTCCTTTTAAACCTCCGTATTGTTTTTTTACGACTAGCACCTTTCCATCCTCTGATTCAACGATTCCAGCAACGGCTAACCAAATGCTACCCCTTTTTGTCATATTCGTTTCTCCTTTCTTCATTTTTTATGGGACATGATTTCTTTACATAATGTAAGTTAAGTTTACTACATGTTTAACAGATTAATTTTAGATTTGTGTTTCAATCTAGTATTCTTATGTTACAATTTCCTACTCGTTTGTTTCAATCTTCCTGTCTTGTATTTCAATTTCAACTGTATCTTCTTCTTTTTGGTAGTTGTGTTTCATTCCTCTTTACTTGTGTTTCAATTTTTGGTTGTTCTGTTTCAATTCCCATGGCTTCTGTTTCAATATCTACTTTATCCTCTTCTTTTACTTTTTTGTGTTTCATTTCTCTTTACTTGTGTTTCAATTTTAGGTTGTTCTGTTGTTTCAATCTTCGACAATTGTGTTTCAATTACCATTTTGACTAAATAAGAAAAAATGCCCAAGGAGTTTCCCCCCTGAGCATCTCTATCTGAACGTATTAATGATTATAATACGTTAAATTTACCTTTTTTCATTACAAGACCAGCTCCGCCCATCATGTATAGAGCACGGTTATCAACCATTTTCTTCATGAATGAAGCTTTAGAACCCCAAACTTTACGACCAAATACAACACCAATCGCATCGTCTTCACCTAAAGAACAAACTGTTCCTTTTAAGTCTGGTGTAAATGTTTGTAGTTCACCTTGGCCACGTACTAAAACAGTTAAGTTTTTCGCACAAACTTCACCTTGTTGCATAGCGATTTGAGCTGTTGGTGGGTAAGGGCGGTTAATCTCTTCGTTAATGATTAATGCACAGTCACCTACGATGAATACATCATCATGACCTGGTGCACGTAGGTAAGGATCTACTTTCACACGGCCACGCATGTTTTCGAAACCAGAATCTTCTACTAAGTGATTACCACGTACTCCTGCTGCCCAAACAACCGTACCAGCTTTAATTTCTTCTACTTGGTCTTCTTTTGAAACGATAATTCCTTCTTCTGTTGCTTCTTTAATAGCAGTTCCAATTTTGAATTCAATTCCTTTGCGCTCTAATTGAGTAACAGCGTACTCAACTAGCTCTGGATCAAATCCTGGCAATACTGTAGGAGCCGCTTCTACACAAATAATACGTACTTTATCATGTGGTACGTCAAACTCTTTGCAAAGTTCTGGAACTCTGTTAGCTAATTCTCCAAGGAATTCGATACCTGTGAATCCTGCTCCACCTACTACTAGAGTTAAGCGTTCATCACGACGATCTTTTTCTGTATTGTACGTAGCAAATTGATATTCAATATGCTCACGAATTTGACGTGCAGCGTTTAAGTTAGCAATAGAGAATGCGTGCTCTTTTAAGCCTTTGATTCCGAAAGTTTCGGACTCATAACCTAAAGCCACTACTAAGTAGTCGTAAGAAAGCTCTCCGCCCTTAGTTAAAGCAACTGTTTTCTCTTCTTTGTTAATACCTGTAACTGTATCAACTAAGAAATGTACTTTACTTTTTTCAATAACGTCTGATACTTTATATCTTGTGCGTTCTGCTGGTAATGTACCTGCAGACGCTTCATGTAACCAAGTTGACTCATAGTGATAGTCATTTTTATTTACTAACGTAATATCTGCTTCGTTAACGCCGATTGATTTTTGTAGGCGTACAGCAGTCATTAACCCACCGTAACCCGCACCTAAAATAACGATTTTTGGCTTTCTCACCCGTAACATCCACCTTTACAAAAGATTTATAAGTATAATAAATATAGAATGACGATTGACAAATTTCATACTACTACTATCCGCTTAAATAGACTTTTTTATGAATGATTAAGATTGTGAAACACTTCACTATCGTAAGCGCAATAAACGTGCGAAATTTGTCACAAAATCTTATTATGCCTACACTACATAATATTCTTTTTCCTTTCATTTTTCAATACAAAATATTAAGTTGGTAACGTTTAGAATTTTTAGAAAATGATAAAAATCGAATATATTTCGTAAATACCGTTCGTTTAGTGAAAAAGGAATTTTCTGTCCAATATCATATTATAACGTCCGCATCAAATAATATTTTATTTACATAAACAGTTTTAAAGTTCGTTTTTCGTAAAGTATTTGTACTTTATAGAACTTACTCAATCAATAATCTAAGAAGATTATACTCACTTTTCTTTATTTATATGATAGAAATGGTTATATTGTTAATATATTCACAAAAGCGCTTTCATGTTTTGGAATTTTATAAAAATTTGTTAGAATTAACAATAAACATCACAGTAAAACTGTCTGTTTTGTGCTATTATATTTATTGGAAGAAGATTTATACATAGGGGGTTTGTCAGTATGAGTGAAGAGCAAAAAGTATACGACATAACGATTATAGGTGGTGGTCCAGTTGGACTATTCACTGCATTTTATGGTGGTATGAGACAAGCAAGTGTAAAAATAATTGAAAGCTTACCACAATTAGGTGGTCAGTTATCTGCTTTGTATCCTGAAAAATACATATACGACATTGCTGGTTTCCCAAAAGTACGTGCTCAAGAGTTAGTCGATAACTTAAAAGAGCAAATGTCCAAATTCGAGCCAACTTCAAGTCTTGAACAATCCGTTCAAACAGTGGAAAAGATGGCTGATGGTGTTTTCAAAATTACAACGGACAAAGAAACACATTACTCAAAGGCAATCATCATTACAGCTGGTAATGGTGCGTTCCAACCTAGACGCTTAGAGCTTGAAAGCGCAGTTGCTTATGAAAATAAGAATTTACACTACTTTGTAGATGATATGAATAAGTTCAAAGGGAAAAAAGTTGTTGTATTTGGTGGCGGAGACTCTGCAGTTGACTGGGCATTAATGTTAGAGCCAATTGCTGAAAAAGTAACACTTGTCCACCGTCGTGACAAGTTCCGTGCTCATGAACATAGCGTTGATACGTTAATGAATTCTAAAGTAGAAATTAAAACACCTTGGGTTCCTTCCGAAATCATTGGTGATGAAGCTGGAATTAAGCAAGTAGTCTTAGAAGAAGTGAAAACAGAAAATAAAGAAGTATTAGATGTAGATGCAGTTATCGTAAACTACGGGTTTGTTTCTTCATTAGGTCCTATTAAAGATTGGGGCTTAGAAATCGAGAAAAATTCTATTTTAGTTAATTCAAAAATGGAAACAAACATCCCTGGAATTTATGCTGCTGGTGATATTTGTACGTACCCTGGTAAAGTGAAATTAATCGCTTGTGGCTTCGGTGAAGCTCCAACAGCGGTGAACAACGCAAAATCTTACATTGACCCTAAAGCAAAAGTACAACCATTACACAGTACTAGTTTATTTTAAAAAATAGATATGTTAAAGGTTAATGTTGATTTTGACACCTTTCTAGCAGTTGATTTCCGTGCAAGTCGTAGACTCCTGCGGGAGTAGCGGGGGACTGGAGACCCCACAGGCGAAGCCGAGGAGGCTCCAGCCACGCCCGCGGAAAGCGGAGACTTGTGCGGAAATCAACTGTGGTCTTTAACAGAGCCTGAAAAATAGATAAAAACAGTCAACTCTTAGTGAGTTGGCTGTTTTTTATACTGCAACTTTCCATCTACCATTACGTCTAAACATTTAGCAACATCAAACCCCACACGAAAGGTGTAGTGACAATGAAGTTACTTAAAATTTGCTTCGCGTTTATGATTTTCTTAATCGGAGCCTTCTCCTTCTCTGCTAGCGGTTCTGCTTGTTCTTGTATGCCAAATGAAGATCCAGCAACAGAATTTGAGCGCTATGATGCTGTTTTTGCTGGTAAAGTAATTGGAAAAAAGAAAAATCCAAACGACTCTATGGAATACTTGGTGAAAATGGAAGTGTCAAAAGCATGGAAAGAAGTAGAGCATAAGGAAGTATGGATAACAACGTCTTGGGACTCGGCAAGCTGTGGAGTTAATTTTGAAACGGATAAAGAGTACATTGTATATGGAATGAAACAAGAGGATGGAAAATATAATGTAAATTTATGCTCTCGCACGACCTTGTTACAAGATGCACAAGAAGACTTAACGATTCTAGGTGAAGGCTATGTTCCTTCAAAAGAAGTAGAAAAGAATCAAGCAATGTCCACATTAAATAACGATGAAGTGATGGTATACGGTTTTGGCTTAATAGTAATTTTAACTGGGGGAGTATTCCTTTTTAGAAGAAAGAGAAACAAAGAATAATACAAAGCGGATCGGTCGAAAAAATAATAGGCTATGATATTTACCTTCTTACATTTAATAGTTATACTACAAACTCTTTAATACAAATATACTGTTCATATGTCTTTTTCTTTGATGAAAATGATCGTGGGAGTCCTCTCCGTAATCATTTTTGTGTTTTTCTTTGGTGAAAATGATCGTGGGAGACCTCTCCATAATCATTTTTGTGTTTTTCTTTGGTGAAAATGATCGTGGGAGTCCTCTCCATAATCATTTTTGTGTTTTTCTTTGGTGAAAATGATCGTGGGAGACCTCTCCATAATCATTTTTGTATTTTTCTTTGGTGAAAATGATCGTGGGAGTCCTCTTCATAATCATTCTTGTGTTTTTCTTTGGTGAAAATGATCGTGGGAGACCTCTCCATAATCATTTTTGTGTTTTTTTTTATTGAAAATGATCGTGGGAGATCTATCCATAATCCTTTTTCTATTTTTTTTTGGTGAAAATGATCGTGGGAGTCCTCTTCATGATCATTCTTGTGTTTTTCTTTGGTGAAAATGATCGTGGGAGACCTCTCCATAATCATTTTTGTGTTTTTTTTTATTGAAAATGATCGTGGGAGATCTATCCATAATCCTTTTTCTATTTTTTTTTGGTGAAAATGATCGTGGGAGTCCTCTTCATGATCATTCTTGTGTTTTTCTTTGGTGAAAATGATCGTGGGAGACCTCTCCATAATCATTTTTGTGTTTTTTTTTATTGAAAATGATCGTGGGAGATCTATCCATAATCCTTTTTCTATTTTTTTTTGGTGAAAATGATCGTGGGAGTCCTCTTCATGATCATTCTTGTGTTTTTCTTTGGTGAAAATGATCGTGGGAGACCTCTCCATAATCATTTTTGTGTTTTTTTTTATTGAAAATGATCGTGGGAGATCTATCCATAATCCTTTTTCTATTTTTTTTTGGTGAAAATGATCGTGGGAGTCCTCTTCATGATCATTCTTGTGTTTTTCTTTGGTGAAAATGATCGTGGGAGACCTCTCCATAATCATTTTTGTGTTTTTCTTTGGTGAAAATGATCGTGGGAGACCTCTCCATAATCATTTTTGTGTTTTTCTTTGGTGAAAATGATCGTGGGAGACCTCTCCATAATCATTTTTGTCTTTTTCTTTGGTGAAAATGATCGTGGGAGTCCTCTCCATAATCATTTTTGTCTTTTTCTTTGGTGAAAATGATCGTGGGAGTCCTCTTCATAATCATTCTTGTGTTTTTCTTTGGTGAAAATGATCGTGGGAGACCTCTCCATAATCATTTTTGTATTTTTCTTTGGTGAAAATGATCGTGGGAGACCTCTCCATAATCATTTTTGTATTTTTCTTTGGTGAAAATGATCGTGGGAGACCTCTCCATAATCATTTTTGTGTTTTTCTTTGGTGAAAATGATCGTGGGAGACCTCTTCATAATCATTTTTGTGTTTTTCTTTGGTGAAAATGATCGTGGGAGACCTCTCCATAATCATTTTTGTATTTTTCTTTGGTGAAAATGATCGTGGGAGACCTCTCCATAATCATTTTTGTATTTTTCTTTGGTGAAAATGATCGTGGGAGACCTCTCCATAATCATTTTTGTCTTTTTCTTTGGTGAAAATGATCGTGAGAGACCTCTCCATAATCATTTTTGTCTTTTTCTTTGGTGAAAATGATCGTGAGAGACCTCTCCATAATCATTTTTGTCTTTTTCTTTGGTGAAAATGATCGTGAGAGACCTCTCCATAATCATTTTTGTCTTTTTCTTTGGTGAAAATGATCGTGAGAGACCTCTCCATAATCATTTTTGTCTTTTTCTTTGGTGAAAATGATCGTGAGAGACCTCTCCATAATCATTTTTGTCTTTTTCTTTGGTGAAAATGATCGTGAGAGACCTCTCCATAATCATTTTTGTCTTTTTCTTTGGTGAAAATGATCGTGAGAGACCTCTCCATAATCATTTTTGTCTTTTTCTTTGGTGAAAATGATCGTGAGAGACCTCTCCATAATCATTTTTGTCTTTTTCTTTGGTGAAAATGATCGTGAGAGACCTCTCCATAATCATTTTTGTCTTTTTCTTTGGTGAAAATGATCGTGAGAGACCTCTCCATAATCATTTTTGTCTTTTTCTTTGGTGAAAATGATCGTGAGAGACCTCTCCATAATCATTTTTGTCTTTTTCTTTGGTGAAAATGATCGTGAGAGACCTCTCCATAATCATTTTTGTCTTTTTCTTTGGTGAAAATGATCGTGAGAGACCTCTCCATAATCATTTTTGTCTTTTTCTTTGGTGAAAATGATCGTGAGAGACCTCTCCATAATCATTTTTGTCTTTTTCTTTGGTGAAAATGATCGTGAGAGACCTCTCCATAATCATTTTTGTCTTTTTCTTTGGTGAAAATGATCGTGAGAGACCTCTCCATAATCATTTTTGTCTTTTTCTTTGGTGAAAATGATCGTGAGAGACCTCTCCATAATCATTTTTGTCTTTTTCTTTGGTGAAAATGATCGTGAGAGACCTCTCCATAATCATTTTTGTCTTTTTCTTTGGTGAAAATGATCGTGAGAGACCTCTCCATAATCATTTTTGTCTTTTTCTTTGGTGAAAATGATCGTGAGAGACCTCTCCATAATCATTTTTGTCTTTTTCTTTGGTGAAAATGATCGTGAGAGACCTCTCCATAATCATTTTTGTCTTTTTCTTTGGTGAAAATGATCGTGGGAGACCTCTCCATAATCATTTTTGTGTTTTTCTTTGGTGAAAATGATCGTGGGAGACCTCTCCATAATCATTTTTGTGTTTTTCTTTGGTGAAAATGATCGTGGGAGGTATCAAATCTATCGACTTTTTGTTCCCAGACCTTTTATTAACAATCTTCTGGTGCCCCTGCATTTGTAGCAGTTTTGAAAGATGATCCACATCCACACGAAGCGATTGCATTCGGATTATCGATTGTAAAGCCTCCACCCATTAACGATTGTTTAAAATCTATAACAACACCTCTTAAGATAGGTTTGCTCTCATCGTCAATTAATACTGTAATTTCATGATGTACCTCTTCTATATCTGTTTCGCCTTTATCCTCTTCAAAACCCATACCATATGATAAACCTGTGCAACCGCCACCTTTAACAGCAACACGTAGAAACACATCTTCGCTTCCATGTTCTTTCATCATATCTTTAATTTGGAACGCAGCAGCTTCCGTAATTTTAATAACTTGCTCCATTTCTTTCACCCCCTGAAAGATTCTACTATTTTCATTATACTAATAGGGATAGAATAACTCAAAGATTGAATACTGGATTCTTACTATTATTGTATGCATTTTCAAATAAAAGTGACATGTTTATTCATACAACACGTATAATACATAGAAATGTGGACAAACTATAAATATCCCCCGTTTTAACTATATGCTTACACAATTGGTTAATATGTAAGCAAAAGAGGTTGAAGATAAGATTGGTAACACAACCTTATCTTCAACCTCTTTTTTTACAAAAATGACTGAATGATTACACCAATGTTAAAGGTGCCAGGCACTTTTAACATTGGTGTAATTTTAGTTTGTTTAGAAAAAGATGAACATGCCGGCAATCGCGGCGCTTAGTAGGTTTGCTAATGTTCCAGCTAAGATTGCTCTGAAGCCTAATTTTGCGATATCAGGACGACGTGATGGAGCAAGTCCACCTAAACCACCTAGTAGGATAGCTAAGGATGAAAGGTTCGCAAATCCACAAAGAGCGAACGAGATGATTGCAACAGATTTTTCATTAAACATATCAATTTGTGTAGAGAAAGTAGAGTATGCAACAAACTCGTTTAATACTAATTTTTGACCAATTAAGTTACCAGCTGCTACTGCTTCACTCCACGGTATTCCTATGACAAATGCAATCGGTGCAAATAAGTACCCTAAGATGAAGTCTAGAGATAGCTGACTGAATCCAACTGCTCCACCTAATCCGCCTAAAATTCCGTTAATAAGAGAAATTAATGCGATGAACGCTAATAACATTGCCCCTACATTTAACGCAAGCTTTAACCCATCTGATGCTCCACGAGCTGCCGCATCAATAATATTGGTAGGCTTTTCATCTTCTCCTTCATCTAATTCTTCTTTTGTAGGATTAACTGGTGTGTCTGTTTCTGGGATTAACATTTTAGCCATAATTAATCCACCTGGTGCCGCCATGAAACTAGCTGCTAATAAGTACTCAAGTGGTACACCTAATGCCGCATACCCGAATAATACAGAACCGGCAACCGAAGCAAGTCCACCAACCATAACTGCAAACAATTCAGATTTTGTCATTGTTTTAATATACGGTCGAATAACTAGCGGAGCCTCCGTTTGACCAACGAAGATATTTGCAGAAGCAGATAAGGACTCCGTTCTGCTTGTTCCAAGAAGTTTTGATAATCCTCCACCTAATAAACGAATAACCCACTGCATAATTCCTAAGTAGTATAAAACAGATATTAAAGATGAGAAGAAAATAATAATGGTTAGTACGTGAAAAGCAAAAATAAAGCCAGTTGTATCAGAAGGTGCACCAAGGACAGGACCGAATAAGAACCCAATTCCCTCGTATGCATAGTCAATGATATGCTGTACTTTTTCAGTTAGCCATAGAAAGGCTTTTCTTCCTATAGTTGAATATAAAACAATATAAGCAAATAATAATTGAATTGCTAAACCACCTAGTATCGTTCGAGGCTTTATCTTACTTTTATTTTCAGACAAAAGAAAAGCAATAGCAAAAATCGAAACAATACCTAATAGTCCCCAAAGGACGTTCATCATGAAATGTCACCTCTACTGTTAATTTTGTAATAACTGGATGTTGTATGTTGTCTGACATCAAACGAATACAAGTAACACTTTACAACAAAATGAAAGCGTTTAAAAGTATTTTCTTCTTGTAAATTTCATACATCCTCTTTTACTCGAGACAAATGAATCTATTTGTAAAATACCCAAAATGAGGGAAAGCATGTATTCATTTATTTCGTATAGCTTCTTTACTTTATGGATAATTCCGTAAATATTAAGTGACAAATAGTTCTTTTTACCCTAAAATGTTAGTAAGGTAGTTCTTAAGGTATATGAAAACTATAAAGCAACAGAAAGGTTGTTACTTATGAACCATCTATATGATAAAAATTTCACATGTCCTATTTGTGATAAAAAACATATATCAAAAAAAGTTCGTTCTAAATTTATAAAATCTATTTCACATGACAGTGACTTTTGTACTCACTACGAATCCGTTGATACAAATCCTCTTTTGTACTATGTAAATGTATGCCCTACTTGTGGTTATGCTTCTTCTGAAGAATTCTCGAATTATTTTAAGCCTGGAACAAAAGATCAAATTGAAACGAAGATTTGGAAACATTGGCACGGAAAGAGTTATGGAGAAAAAAGAACAGTTGATTTAGCCATTAATACTTATAAATTAGCCATTTACACTGGTCTATTAAAAAAAGAAACTCCAATTGTTATAGCAGGACTATATTTAAGATTAGCTTGGATCTATAGAACTTTGCTTGTAGATGAATTACAAGAAAAGCGATTTATGAAGCTAGCACTAGAGCAATACAAAGATTCTTATTCAGTGGGAGATTATATCGGGAAAGATTTGTCCGAATTACGGTTGCTGTATATTATAGGAGAACTATATTCAAGAATAGGTTACTTCGAACAAGCAATAAAATATTTCTCATTAGTTGTCCAACATAAAAACAGAACATTTGAAACTAGAATGGTAGAAAATGCCCGCAACCGATGGTTCGAAATTAGGGAAATGCAAAAAAGCAAAAAACCTGCTATGTCGTAAACAGTAAATCCAGTCCTAGGAATATAAAAAAATCAGCTCTTATTTTTGAGCTGATTTTTTCTTTAAAACATGGGATTTTCTTCTAGGTATTGATAAACATTTTCCACTAGTTCCTCTGGAGTGTTCCCAGATACAACATCTCCATTCACTAGAACATACATTGAATTAAAACATTTACCACAATATCCCAAGCATCCATATTCAACTATATCTAAATTAGGGTCTTTTTCTAAAATTTCTCTAGCTTTTTGAGCCCCACTTGCTAAATTACTTATACAAAATTCGATAATTGGCTTCATGCTATTCACCTCTCTATTGCCTCTTCATGCTACCTTTTTTCCCATAATTCGTCAATCATTTAACCCTTAACAAATTATAGAAAGTATGTTGTTATTTTGTCATAATTTCGATATACTTTTAGTTGGTATTTTTGTTATAGTGTTATACATTTTTCGTTATGAAAGCGCAATTTGATAATTATTACGATTATATTTATATAATTTTTCCTAGATTACCAGATTTTAACTACTAACATTCCAAAAGGGGTTTACACATATGAAAAAACTTGTTGTGCTTGGAGCAGGTTACGGTGGCATGCGTTTATTACAGCGTTTACTTCCTAATCAATTACCAATCGATATGGAAATCATCTTAGTAGACAGAGTTCCTTATCACTGTTTAAAAACAGAATTTTATGCATTAGCTGCGGGTACGATTTCAGACCATCACGTACGAGTTACGCTTCCAGAACATGAAAGACTTACTGTAAAGTATGGAGAAGTCTCCAATATTGATATGGATGGACAAAAAGTATATTTTGCTGATAGTGATGATACGCTAGAATACGATTATATTGTTATTGGTTTAGGTTGTGAAGATAAATATCACGGTGTTCCAGGTGCGGATGAACATACCTATAGTATTCAAACTATTAACAACTCAAGGAAAACGTATCAAGCTTTAAATGAACTTGGGGCAAATAAAGTAGTAAGCATCGTTGGTGGTGGGTTAAGTGGTGTAGAAATCGCAAGTGAACTTCGCGAAAGCCGTCCAGACTTACAAATTAAATTATTTGATCGTGGAAACGTTATTTTATCAAGCTTCCCTTCTAGATTAAGTAATTATGTTCAAGGTTGGTTCGAGACACATGGTGTAGAAGTAATAAACTCTTCTAACATTACTCGTGTTGAGCCTCAAACACTTTTCAATCATGATGAACCTATTCATAGTGATGTTATTGTATGGACTGCTGGTATTCAACCAGTTAAAGTAGTTCGTGATTTAAATGTTGAAAAAGATAATCAAGGTCGTGTTTTATTAACGAAACAACATAATATTCCTAATTTCGAAAATGTATATGTTGTTGGTGACTGTGCAAGCCTGCCTCATGCTCCAAGTGCTCAATTGGCAGAAGGTCAAGCGGAGCAAATTGTTCAAGTATTAGTAAAGAGATGGGCTGGCCAAGTACCACCATCTGAATTTCCACCTATTAAATTAAAAGGTGTTCTTGGTTCTTTAGGGAAGAAACACGGATTTGGTTTAGTTGCGGAACGTCCATTAACGGGTCGAGTTGCGAGACTTTTGAAATCTGGAGTTCTTTGGATGTACAAGTACCATAACGGTTAATAGATACGAAAAGCATGCCTATCATATTGGCATGCTTTTTTTATTATTCTGCTAAATAGCCGTACTTTTCCATTTCTGCATAAATCGTTTTTAGTTTCGGATTTCCTTCACCGACTATCTCATCATTGATGACAACTACTGGATAAAACATATCTTCTTCTATAACACGTTTTGCCCATTCTACTTTATTTTCTTCATCTGTAACTGGGTTAAAAATATCTATATAACTAATATGAAACGCTTGGCTTGGAAACTTTCTTGCCACTGCTGCTTGAAGCCATTCATACGTTTCTTTTGATGAAGGTAAATTCACACAGCTTGGACACAAAACTTCCGCACCATACACACAAATCTCTACTTGTTGCACTACAAAACACCCCTTCTACTCACTCATTTCCAATAATTTAATTTTACCTTAAAACGCTTACTTTTACATATAATAAATCTGATGAATCACTTTTGTATGTTGGAAGGTACTTTTGTTTGTTTTTTATAATTCAAATCCTTGAGTGGATTGGAGCGGAAGGCACCTGACTCCTGCGGGAAGTAGAGCAAAGCTGGAGACCCCGCAGTCGAAGCCGAGGAGTAGGTTTTTTCACGTTAGTGAAAATAACCTTCCACGTTGCTCCCCGCGGAAAGTAGGTGCCTGTAGCCAAGAGGAGCGGGCTAATTTACTAACAAAAAGGAAATTCCTTAAAAAGCCTAGACCTCTACAATAGATTTTTTTACTTAAAACCATTATAATAAAGATAAGAAGATTTGAAAGGAGCGATTTGCTATGTCTACAGAGAATCAAACAGAATTAATTGAACAAGTACAGGAAGTTTTAGATAAATTACGTCCATTCTTACTACGTGACGGTGGAGACTGTGAGCTAGTGGATATTGAAGACGGTATCGTAAAATTACGTCTTTTAGGTGCATGTGGTTCTTGTCCAAGTTCAACGATCACATTAAAAGCTGGTATTGAGCGCGCATTATTAGAAGAAGTACCAGGCATTGTGGAAGTAGAGCAAGTATTCTAATTAACATTCAACAAAAAGGTAAGGCCAGTTTGCTACATTCGAGCAAACTGGCTTTTTTTTATTTTGGCAAAACACTATTCACTTTTTTACCCTCTAATACAGCTTTTATGTTTTCACAGCATAATGCAATCATTGCACTGCGGGTCTCTACACTTGCGCTACCGATATGAGGAATAGCTGTCACTTGAGGGAAAGCTAACAAAGGATGTTCAGCAGATATAGGCTCTTCGTAAAATACATCAAGCCCTGCCCCTGCTATACTACCTGTTTCTAATGCTTCAATTAGAGCCTGTTCATCAACCGTTTGTCCTCTGCCAACGTTTACAAAAATGGCACTCTTTTTCATCAGTCCGAATTGTTCTTTCCCAAACATTTGCCTTGTCTCATTAGTCAATGGAGTCAAACAAACAACGAAGTCTGATTCCTTCAGAAGGTCTTCAAACGATTTATATTGGGCACCTAGTTTTTGTTCCGCTTCTATTTTACGATTACGGTTGTAATATAAGATGTTCATATCGAATCCAGTTGCCCTTTTCGCAACTGCTTCTCCGATATCCCCCATACCAACAATTCCGATCGTTTTATGATGTACATCACTACCCGCTAGCAAAAATGGACTCCAACTTTGCCATTTTCCACTTTTCACATATTCATTAGCTTCTACAATTCGTCTTGCTGTTGCAAGTAATAAAGAAAATGTTAAGTCTGCTGTCGTGTCCGTTAATATGTCAGGAGTATTACAAATGGTTATGCCTAACTCCTGCGCTGTAACAAGGTCAATGTTGTCATATCCTACTGCTAAGTTAGCGACAATTTTAAGTTTTTTAGATGAAGTTAATAGCTCTTTATCTACTCTATCTGATAGCATCGTTAACAATGCATCACTAGTTTCCGATTCTTTCTTTAACACCTCGTACGGTACAGGGATATCATCATGCTCCCACATTTTTACTTGAGCTACATGTTCAAGCATACTAACAATATTATCTGGTAACTTTCTCGTAATAAAGACTTTATATTTTTCCATTAACACACTGACCCCTTTAAACTTATTCACTCGAGTGAGTTTAATAATGTACAATTACTATACGAAAAACGAACATTAAAACCTATTCATTGGTATAAAAAAACGCTTTATATCGAACGTTATCTAATCATATTGAACTGAACATTCGTTTTTCACTAAACGTACCGTAATTATGAAGTTGATTCACTCATTATCATTTTAGCACATAAATTATAAGGGGCAGATGTCTCAACGCTTATACCCACTCTAGAGTTGGTATTTTGTAATTCCTCACAGGAACCGCTGCTGTATCGTAAAAGCTTTTCAGTAAATGCTCGTATGTTGTGGAGAAGTTTAATACTTCAGTTAATCTGTCTTCGTGCCATTTTTTATCTGTTCGAGCAGAACTCGTATAATAATTTTCAATACATTCTAAGTAATATACTGGAAAGATAAGTCTTGAGTACGTTAACCTCCATGAAAAAGTGGAAAGTGGTGCCACTCTCTCGTAATCACGAGTAAATTGATGTATTTTTGCTTGATCGTACGAATTCGAATAAACACATTCAGACCTAATGTATTCTGAAATATCTCTACTTGCATGGTCAAACACCCAGTCTAGAGGTAACTTAGCGTATTGTTGATTTTGTAGCCATGTGCTTTGGGAAAAGCGATGGTGACAAATGGTTGCTGCATCATTCATCATTGGCTGATCATCTAATTCAGTATCTACTAAATACTGGATTGCATTCTCGGTTAAACCTAAGTAATAAGGAAAAGACTCTACAAAAAGTTTATCAAAATAGTCTACAGGATGATTCCTTACCATTTCATAGTAAAAGCTTTCCATTTGATCAATACGCTTTTCCCATAATGATTTCCATTGGCCAATCCTATTCATTGCCTCTATTTTTTTCGGAAATGCGCGCGCTTTTTGGTGGAATTTTGCCAACTCCGATCCAATTGGCAACTCTGTCCTTGTTTCAACATAAGGTATTCGAAACAACCCATAAGTTGTTTCTTCTATTTCCGTTGTATATTCACCGTTTTTATTTTTCACGAGAGAACAGACATAAATATCTTGATGCTGTCTTAACATATAGTCACTTAGTTGTTGTAGTTCTTCTAATTCTTCTTTATCCATATACCCTAGAGGCACCATAATATATAAAACTCGATTTGCCCAAAATGCATCGTAATGGCGAAACTTTGTCTTACGTTCCATTCGCAAGTTGTAATGTTCATAAATTGCTTGTTTCAAAATACCCTCCGCCTCCTTCACTTATCACATATATATGAGATTCTTCGTAAAAACTTGTTAAGAAGATTGTTTTTAGGGTATTTAAGTAAAACGTAGATAATAAGCATAGTTCATCTCAAATGGTAAAACATATGGGGAGACAAGGTTTTATCGTGACAAATAGTCTAAAATGCAGGATTTCTCGATGGTTTTGTAGAATAAGTTAGGAATAAATACAATAGAAAAAGACAGGTGAGACTTATGAAACAATTTGAAAAAATGGATGAAGTGGAAAGAAAGGCAAGAAAGTTATTAGAAGAACGTGGCGTTACGTTAAACGATATCGCTGATTTAGTATATTATTTACAATCTAAATACCATCCAGCTTTAGAAATGTCTGAATGCTTGGAAAATGTGGATAGAGTTTTATCTAAACGCGAAGTACAAAACACAGTTCTTACAGGGATCGAGTTAGACATTCTTGCAGAACAAGGTCAATTACAAGAACCGCTACTCCGTATTTTACAAGACGATGAAGGATTATATGGGGTGGATGAAGTTTTAGCTCTTTCTATCGTAAATGTGTATGGTTCAATCGGATTTACAAACTATGGCTATATCGATAAACAAAAGCCTGGAATTTTAGCAACGTTAAATGACAAAGACACTGGTAAATGTCACACTTTCCTTGATGATATTGTAGGAGCAATCGCAGCCGCTGCATCTAGCCGTTTAGCGCATCGCGCAGCGAATACGGAGTGATATTTTTAGGAAGGCTAGCTTAATTTATGATAAGCAGTTTAGAATGAACTTCATTTTTTTGATGAAGTTCATTTTTTTGTTTTTTCTGTGGACTTCATCTGACTTATCAAGTTCATTTTCTTATATTTTCTTTGGAAGAATGAACTTCATCGGCCTTATCAAGTTCATTCTTTCTTTTTTTCTTGAGCAAAATGAACTTCATCGACCTTATCAAGTTCACTTTTTCTTTTTTTCTTGGGCAGAATGAACTTCATCGGCCACTAATATCTAATTGTTCCAACCTCATAGTCTTTTTAAATATTCTTTATCCATTCTTCTAACGAATGTACAGTATAAGTTGGTTGAGTGTCATACGTTGTTAAATGTTCCTTTGTTGTAACACCAGTGTGAACTAACAGAGTATCTAAACCTGCATTAAACCCCGCTTTAATGTCTGTCTGATAGTTATCGCCTACCATTAACACTTCTTCACGTGGGACACCTAGTACTTTTAAAGCTTGTTCCATAATAATTTTTTCAGGCTTCCCAATGAATGTTGGCTCTGTTTCCGTTGAAACAGTTAAAACAGAAGTTAGAGAGCCGTTTCCTGGTAGTAGTCCCCGTTCAGTCGGTATAGCTATATCACCATTTGTTGATATAAATCGTGCTCCATTTCTAATGTTAATAGCTCCTAATGCTAATTTTTCATATGTAATAGTACGATCAATTCCAGAAACGACTACGTCTGCATTTTCATCCACGATTTCAAACCCTTTTTCCATTAGCGCCGTACGTATTCCTTCCTCTCCAATTACATATACTTTCGCATTTGGGTTCCAATCATAAATGTAGTTTGCCGTAGCATTACTAGTAGTAAATACTTGTTCATCAGTAGTAGGAATAAGAAAGTTACGTAATTTCTCCGCTACTTGTGCTGGCGTTCTTGAAGAGTTGTTAGTAACGAATAAGTAGGGAATACCTTTTTCAACTAATACTTTAACGAAATCGCTTGCCTCTTCTATTTTTTCTTTTCCTCGGTACATTGTACCGTCTAGATCAATTAAATAACCATTATACTTTTTCAAATGTTTCACTCTCCATTTCTTACTCTTTTATTATTGTTACCCATTGTGAATTTAAAAACAATAAGAAAAACGCCTTCTCTATAAGAAAGCGTTTTCTAATTAATTTTTGAATGCTGTGACCGGACCAAGTTCATTCGTTAAGTATGACCTAACAGATTCGCAAAAAGTCATTACAACATCTATATTTTCTCTAACAGTAGCTTCTAACCCAGTATGTTCAATTTCTAAATAGTCTTGAACTAATACTTTACGTAAACGGATCAATTGTTTTAGTTTTTCTTCTTGTTCTTTATTGACAACTTTTTCATCTAGTAAAATGTCAATGATGTCTTCATAGCTACCTGGGTCTCTCATGATAAATCCATCTATCATTGCATTACCAACATCTAATATTCCTTCAATGATAGAGATAGCTATTCTTTCTAATGCTTTTTTTTCTAAATTTGTTTCGTATTTCTCGTGAGTCTGAAATAATTCGATGTTCTCTTCTAAATAGATTAATGTACGCTCTATTTTTTCACGGTCTACAAAATACATGTTGAATGTTCCCCCTTTGATGTTTAATGAGAAGGTAAAATGTGAGGTTTTGCATAAAAATAACCTTGTGCAAGATCAACCTTATTTCTAGTTAATACTTGAACCTCTTCTCTTCTTTCGATTCCTTCTGCGACAACAAGCGAGTTTGTTTCTTTGGCGATTAATAGTAATCCTTGTAGCATCGTTTCTTTCACCCGATTGGAATCAATATCTTTTATAACAGATCGATCAATTTTTATAATATCTGGCATTATTTTGCTAATAGTATGTAAGCTTGCATAGCCTGCACCCGTGTCATCTACAGCAATTTTAAAACCAAACTTTCTTAACTCTTTTATATTTTGCTCAAAGTTTACTAAACCGTCAATGGAATCCTGCTCCGTTACCTCAATGACTATATTATTCGGAGTAATGGCTGGGTATTTGCTTAATAAACGTTGTACTTCCCCCATTAAATTAATATTATTCAACGAAGTTGGGGTGAAATTAAGAAAAACCCGTTCTTTACATTTGGCTTCTTTAATTAATTGGAAGGCTTTTTCTAGTATTAACATTTCCAAAGCAAATAACTTGTTTGTTTGTTTAGCAACGGAAAAAAGTTTTAATGGACTTTCCATCATAGAGTTCTTTGGACCTCTTGTTAGAAATTCCCAAGCTTTAATTTTACCGTTAGACACTTCCATAATGGGTTGAGCGAGTAGCGATATTTGTTTAGAAGCGATTATGGCATTTATATCGAAAAGTAAATTGTTATAATCACTCGCTTCTCTTTTTTCAGCCATTTCTACTGCATATTGATAAGCAGTTCGTAAAGACTCTTCTACTGACTGTTCCTTTAAATTTAGGAATACAAAACCATAGCTAGCATTTAGCTTTGACATTGTATGGTCTTTTAGCATATCCCATTGCAGGTCGGTAATCATTTCTTTAATCTTATTATCAAATTGTACTGAACAAGCTTTACTTGACTCTAGTTTGACAATTAATGATAAAGTATCACTATACTGATCTAATAGGCAAACAATGTGGTCGTCCCCTATATGCTTAATTACTTTCTGCTTAACGAGGTTTTTTATTTTTTCTTTGTTTATGTTACATTGTTCTTGTCCAATTTGCTCCCCGATTTGAGTTTTGTTCGGTATGTAAAAAGCGATCACCGCAATATCAAAACCTTGTTTCATCGTTTTTCTTATCGATTGTTCAATAGGATTTCTAAGAACATATATGGAAGGGTAATAACGAAGTGATTTTGTTGGTAGTAGTAACTTTAACCAATTTTGGAAAGTGTTTCTATCTCTATTTTTATGGCCTTCCCAATGACTCCCCATGTATGTACTCCCCTCTACGTTTGGTGATTTATGTATATTTCTTTTATTCAGTGAATTGATATGAATATTCTACCATATTAACCGGTTTTATAACAGAAAGTATTCTTTCTTTTTCTACAAGGAAATCAATTAATTCATTTTTTCTACTCACCTTTTGTTATACTATAAAAGGATAGACGAAAGAAAGATAAAAAGTCACACTAGCTTTAACTTATTTAGGAGGTTTCTTTTAATGGCAGAACGTTTTTTCTTATATGATGATACAGTGGATACGAAAACAAGATTTTGTAGTTTTATGGGCGAAAATAATCGTTTTGATTTAGCAATAATGAGAACAGATCGTTATTACGGAAAGTCCATTGTATTGGACATTCAGAGTAACAGATTTGCAATAATTGGTCATGATGATTTAGATGAGCCAGGATACATTGAGCATGCTTATCAATTAAATGAAGAAGAAGCAGAAGAATTAAGATCATTATTACGTGAAGTAGTTTAATTAAAACCGCTAAACCATTCAATTATTACGTTGAATGGTTTTTCTTTTTTTACAAAAGCTAAAAAAAACATAGTGAGGTGTGTAAAGATGAAGGATAAAAATCGTGATAAAGAAGAGTATCATGACTTTTCTAACGTGGAAGCAATGCATAATTATGTAACACCAGAAATTACGCCAGAAGGTCCATATGGTGCTCCAAGGGGAAAAGATACACCTGTTGAAAATAAGACCACTCCTTGGCGTGAAGATCAACGATACTATAGTGCTTTTAATTACGTAAACAAAGAATTACATGATGATTTGCCAAGACAACATCCAGGTGCCCATCCAATTCACGACGAAAAGGAATAACAAAAAACTACTAAGGCGGTAAGTTTAATTATCCCTCCCTTAGTAGTTCTTTATCATTCTAAAGATTTATCTATCGTTTCTCAACTGGATCTGAAACATTTGTTGTCGGACTCGGACTAATCTCCGGCTGCGGCTTTTTCACTTTTTTCATGACAAAATATGGACAGCCGAAATTACAATACTCATATATGTAATCAGGAAGCGTGCTTATTTTTGTATCATGAGTTGATTTCGGATTCGTGTCCTCAAAGAAGCCTTTTAATCGTAATTGTTGATAACCCCAGTCACCAACAAGGTAATCGTATTTATTTAATAATTCCACGTATCTATTTTTAAATGCTTCTTCGTTAAAAGCTTCTCGATGTTCTTCTATTATTTCATAACAATAATTTCCAACACAGATCATTTTATTGCCTCCAATTCCAAACTTGTTCTTATTTACATTATAGACCATTCTCCATCAATTTCTATGACAAAAATAAAAGAAAAAGGTCATTCTAATAAATGAGGAGGTGTAATCAATGCGAAAATCACTTGCATTGTTAGGTTTATGTGGGTTTACACTACTATCAACTGCATGTCAAGCTGATATGTCACCACAAGAAAGACAAGTTCGTCACGATAATATGCTTCACGGTGATTCCACATTAAACGTATATGACAGAAACGATTTGTATAATGAACGTAACCAAAATGGGTCAAATGCAAATCAATACGGCTTTGTACGTGAGCAAAAAAACCCTATTCCAAACCACCAAGGGTTTGATGTAAGAGCTACAATGGATTACGAAGAAATTGCGAATGCTATTAGTAAAATGGTGGTACAAATACCACACGTTCAAGACGTTGCAACATTAGTAACGGATGAACAAGTTTTAATTGCATATGAAACAAATAGCGACAGTCGTGAATTAACGGCAGATCAAGTTAGTAAATCTGCTTTATCCATCGTTCCTCGTTACTACCACGTGTATGTATCGGATGATCCGATGATGATGAAAGAGATAGAAGGGTTTGGTTTGTTAAATACTAGTAGCCCAAATGTAGAAAGCATATTAGAACCAACCATTCGCCATATGTTAAAATCTCCTCAAGGTAAAAAGCTTAACGATGGGGAAAATGCGAATGGGGAAGGCTTAAATGAATTAAATGAAGATACAATGCATGATGAGTATGGAAGAAGAGAAAAACAAAATCGCTAAAAAAATAAACGGTAAAAGAGGCTCGTTCTTTGAACGGCCTCTTTCTGTCTACTATGCATTAGCTTGTCTAGCTTTTGCTGCTTCGTTAACTTGTTCATCTGCGTGGTAAGAAGACCTTACTAAAGGTCCTGATTGAACGTGGCTGAATCCTTTAGACATCGCAATTTGACGTAACTCTTCAAACTCGTCAGGGTGATAGTACTTTTGTACTTTTATGTGTTTTTTAGAAGGTTGTAAATATTGGCCAATTGTCATTATATCTACATCGTTAGCACGTAAGTCATCCATTACTTGGATAATTTCTTCCTTCGTTTCCCCAAGACCGATCATTAAGCTTGATTTAGTTGGGATGTCTGGTTGCATTTCTTTTGCACGCTTTAAAAACTCAAGTGAACGGTCATATGTTGCACGTGCACGTACTCTCGGAGTTAATGAACGTACCGTTTCAATGTTGTGGTTTAAAATATCTGGACGAGCATCCATTAACATCTTCAAGTTCTCATACACGCCACCCATGTCAGACGGTAATACTTCAATTGTAGTGAATGGGTTTTCTCTGCGAACGGCACGAACCGTTTCTGCGAATACTTTTGCTCCACCGTCTTTTAAGTCATCACGCGCTACAGCAGTAATAACAGCATGTTTTAAATTCATTAGGCGTACAGATTCTGCCACTCTTTCCGGTTCTGCTAAATCAAGTTCAGTTGGTAGTCCTGTTTTTACTGCACAGAAACGACATGCTCGTGTACAAACAGCTCCAAGGATCATAAATGTTGCAGTTCTTCTAACAGCCCAACATTCATGAATGTTTGGGCATTTTGCTTCTTCACATACTGTGTGTAAGTTATTTTCTCGCATTAATTTCTTTAGGTCAGTATAATTCTCGTTTGTATTAAGCTTTATTTTTAACCAGTCTGGTTTACGTATGTATTCTTCTTTCTTTGCCATACTATCAACTCCAACTTTTAATAATTAACTCCAGAAATTTCTATTTTTAAAATCATTCCACATGGGAAAACTACTATTTCTCTTTTGTCACTTTACCAAACATCAGCATAAGAAACAAGTCCAAAACATTACTGTAAAGTTACTTCCATCATTTAGTATTTATTAAATTTCTATTTCACCACAAACTATAAACAAGAAAGTTACTGACAATTTACTTTTAACTTAGAGCGGTAATATTTCGAAAGGAGATTTACGATGATAAAAAAAGGTCTACTTTGTTTATTACTTTTATCAATGATTCTTCCTAGCCCTTCTTTTGCAGCTGAGAAACCATTATCTGATGATGAGATATATCAAAAACGGTTAGAGCTGTATTATAAAATGGAGGCAGTCACACAAATACCTTGGTATTACTTCGCAGGTGTAGACCAATACGAACGCAATATTCGAAGAGTGCGTAGAGATATCCCGAAGCTTACTGGCATTGTCGGTATTTACATAAAACCTGAACGTTGGGCTGGTCCGGCAAATCCTAATCCCCAAGATACTAATCCAACAACTATTCAACTGTTCGGTGGGTTAGGTAAAGACGGCAATGGTGACGGGATAGCTGATTCGACAAATGATGAAGATGTTCTTTACACCATTGCAACCTTTCTACAGTCATATGGCATGGACAAAGATAATATTAAAATTGGACTATGGGATTATTATCAAAGAGATAAGACCGTCGGGTTAATAATGGGTTATGTAAAGATTTATAAAAACTTTCAAACGTTAAAGTTAGATAAGCATGCATTTCCAGTTCCAATTCGTGCGAACTTTAGTTATAGGAATACATGGGGCGATGCTCGTGGTTGGGGCGGCAGGCGTATGCATGAAGGAACAGATATTTTTGCTGGATACGGTGTTCCCGTTCGTTCAACTAGTTACGGAGTAATTGAAACAAAAGGATGGAACAAGTTTGGTGGTTGGAGGATAGGAATTAGAGATGTGAACAATACGTATCATTATTTCGCACACCTAAATGGTTTCGCAAAAGATTTAGCAGTCGGGCAAATAGTGGAACCAGGACAAATTATCGGTTCAGTAGGAAGTTCTGGTTATGGTCCTCCAGGTACAGCTGGGAAGTTCCCACCACACTTGCATTATGGTATGTACAAAGACAACGGGTATACTGAGTGGTCGTTTGACCCATATCCGCATTTAAAGCAATGGGAACGCGCTGAACGAAGAAGAAGATAATTCGTCAAAGTTCGGGTGGTGCCTGGCCCCTATCCTAAAACAAGCAAAAACCGAACGAAAATATCGTTCGGCTTTTGCTTTAATTTTTACGAAGTTGCATTTTCTTTTGCTTTTTTAAGTGCCCACCATATGCTAGCACCTAAACCGCCCCAAATGATCGTTATCCCGATTACCATCATTACAATCGCACTTAATTCCATTATTTAGAAACCTCCTTTGAAGAGGATGTTGGTACTTCGATTGTTTCTTTTGACCATCTCAACTTAGAAAGAACGAAACCTAATACAATCACAGCGATTGCTACAGACCAACCAAATCCAATTGTAAATAATCTTGTAACACCATCGTCTGCACCGTATACATTTTTAATGTTATCGACAAGGCTTTGGATCATCATAAAACCTAACACAAGTGGCGTAATAATGGCTAATGAAGCTTTCCACCATATGCCTAGAATTCCATCTAGTTTGATGTCTGAAACGGAATTTGCATGGTTTTGTAGGTTAGTTAATTCTTTTGCAAAGTATACAACCACAATAATTTGTATTAAACCAGCAAGCGCTACACCAAAGCTATTAATGAAATAATCCATTACATCTAGGAACCATAGTCCGCCTTGAGTTGCGATTAGGATAGAAAATACCCCCGCTAAACCACCACCGTATAATACTGCTTTCGTACGAGAAATATTGAATTTGTCTTGTACACCAGCAACGTACGTTTCAACGATAGAGATTAAAGAAGACAATCCTGCCAGAACTAACGATCCGAAGAATAAGAATCCGAATAACTGATTTAATGCAGGTAATTCATTAATTATTGTAGGGAATACTGCGAACGCTAACACTGGACCAGCCTTTACTACATCAGCAACAGCTGAACCTTGTGTAAATGCTAAGAAGCCTAAGATACTGAATACACCAATACCAGCTAATAACTCAAACGAGGAGTTACTAAATCCAGTAATGAATGCATTATTCGTAATATCCGATTTCTTCGGTAAATAACTTGAATAAGTAATCATAATAGCAAATGCGATAGATAAACTGAAGAAAATTTGACCGTATGCTGCTACCCAAACTTTTCCATCGGTGATGGAGCTCCAATCAGGTTTAAAGAATGCATTCAAACCATCAACAGCACCTTCTAGAGTTAGAGCTCGAACAACAATGATTAGAAACAGAACTACTAATGTAGGAATAAAGATTCTGTTAGCTAACTCAACTCCACGTTTAATCCCTTTGAATAAAACACCTAACGTTACTGCCCAAACAATTAGTAGAGGAATGAAAACACCTGGAACGATACTTCCTACTTCACCAGGGTTTACTAACTGTAAGTAGTCTCCGAATAAGAAATCTTGTGTTTTTTCTCCCCAACTTAAATTGAAAGAGAATACAGAGTAGGACATCGCCCATGCGATGATGGCCGCATAGTACACGGAAATAACAAATGCGATACCAACTTGCCACCAACCGATCCATTCATACTTTTTATTCATTCTTGCATACGATAGTGGCGCTGACCCTCTATATTTATGCCCCATCGTAAATTCTAAAATTAATAGTGGTATACCTGCAGTTAAAAGTGCGAATAAGTATGGTAAGAAGAACGCTCCTCCACCATTATCATACGCTACTGCCGGAAAACGCCAAATGTTACCTAAACCAATTGCTGAACCTACTGCAGCGAATATAAACCCTGCCCTTGTCCCCCATTGCGGACGGTTTTCCATACCTTTTTCCTCCTCGTTCGCCTCTTATCCTTCTGCTAGAAAAAATAGATATATGTATAAAGACTATTTCGTAGCAACTAAAAGAATGCGAATCTTTTATTTTTTCTGATTATTCAATATAATTTATACATAGTATAACTAGACTTTATGACTATGTCAAAGCAATTTTTTTATTTATTTTAAATGGTATTATTTCAATATTTAATAGTATTTATGACCAGATGCTAATAACAGAATGTAAACTATTAATATTCCATTCATTAATTATTTTAAAATATTAACCGTCCAATAACAGAAAAAAGGTTGTCCAGAAAGAACTTTCTAAAACAACCTTTTTGAATAAAAAAGTCGTGCCGGTTGTGTGGCCGCTTTCCGCGGGGGAGGCGGTGAGCCTCCTCGAGCCCAAGGGCTCTGTGGGGTCTCACCAGCCTGCCCTCTCCCGCAGGAGTCGGCCACACAACCGGCACTTTATGTCGTAATCATCTTAAACTTCTTAGATATAACCTTTTAAATTATGTTGCTGCTTTCATTCCTCTAAATACAAACCCGACTATTACAAAACTTACAACTATCACTAGTAAGCCTACTAATGTGCTACCAGTCAGACCTAATGCGATAAATCCTAAAGACGCTACACCTGCACTAATTAAAGCGTAAGGCAGTTGCGTTAACACATGGTCAATGTGATTACAGTTTGCCCCTGTGGAAGAAAGAATGGTTGTATCTGAAATTGGTGAACAATGATCACCAAATACCGCTCCAGCTAAAACCGCTGCTAACACAGGTAATAATAACTCAATGTTCGTAGCTGCAGCAATTTGGCCACCGATTGGTAAAAGCAAAGCAAAAGTTCCCCATGAAGTTCCAGTTGCAAATGCTGTAAATCCTGCAATGATAAATACAATAACAGGTAACCAAGCGATGTTCATATTCGATTTTTCAACCACATCCGCTAAATATACTCCTGTTTCTAACGCATCAATTAAACTTGTAATCGTCCATGCAAATAATAAAATATAGATGGCAGGTAGCATGGATTTTGCACCAGCCGCTAAGCCTTTTGTAAATACAGAACTGCTAACATCTCCACTCTTCACTTGACGGAAGAACAACGCAACCGTGACAATTAACGCAAAGATTCCACCATATAATAAAGCTGCAGAAGGATCTGTTTCTTCAAAAATCGCTAATAGCGTTACATCGCCATCTAAAGCCGAGTAACCAGTCCATAACATTGCAGACACTACACCAACTACTAACGATACAATCGGCCATACTAAGTTTCCGATAGAGCCTTTCGTGCTAGACGGTAAGTCTTCCGATAATTGACCTGGCACTTCTTTTTCCGGATCGAATAATTGACCTTTTTCCATCGCACGAGCTTCATGCGTTTTCATTGCTCCAATATTTACATTGAAGTAACTTACTAAAAACACCATTAATAAAGCAGAAAGCACATATAAGTTCATTGGAATCATTTGAATAAATGCACTTAATGCCGACATGTTTGCTACATTATGTGTTACTAAAATACCACCGATAATACCAATAATGTACGCACCCCAACTAGAAATTGGCGAAACAACACAAATTGGTGCTGATGTAGAGTCAATTAAATAGGCTAATTTTGCTCTAGAAACTTTGTGACGATCTGTTAAAGGACGACTAATTTGTCCAACTGCAAGCGCATTAAAATAATCATCGATAAAAATGACAATTCCTAAAATAGCAGTTAAAAATTTAGAACCTCTTCTCGTCTTCACACGATCTAATGCCCACTCGCCGAATGCACGACTTCCACCTAATATAGAAATAAATGCCGTAATAATACCTAAAATAATTAAGAATAATAGAATGTAAACATACCAAGTTTCAATTGCTTTATCGTTAACTGAATAGAAAATAGCTAATACTGCGTTAAAAATAATCGTCGCCATTTCAATTGGATTAAAGTCTGCTAGCAACAATGCTGCAGCAACGATACCGGCTCCAAGTGAAATAAGTACACGCCTCGTCAGGATAACCATTATAATGGCTAACACTGGAGGAATTAATGAAAAAATTGTTCCTTCCATAAGAAAAAACCCCCTAAATTTGTTTTGGTTGCTGACTAACGCAAACCGGCTACAAAAAAAGAGGGCTTTTGAACATAAAAAGACGTAATGATAGAAGATAACTATCATTACGTCTACTTGTAATGTATGTTATATTCCATCCGATCAGTAGCCCTCCATTATGAACCCGTTCGCTCTAGTCATAATGACAGTGTTATCTTTATTCAAGATAACCCCAGCAAAAAAAGCATGACGGCTTTTTTTACTTCGGCAAAGCATCCTTTCTACTACTATCACAGGAGTCACCCTCCAGTAGTTTACTCTTATGCTATGCAACCTCTACCTCATTGTATGATAAGGTCAATATTAAATTTTATTATTTGAGTCCGTTTCATAATGTATTACTACTATACGAAAAACGAATAATTACAGCGTATTTTTATTAAGAACACCTTTAAAAACAAATAAATAGCTCCGTATAATAGTAAAACATTCATTTTTCACTAAACGAACCGTAATTATAAAATTGATTCATTAAAAAATATAACATATTGATTCTACTAGTACAACCGTAAAAATATGTTCTTTCTAGTATTAGCTAACTGCCGCTATACTCTCTTTATCGTTACACTTAACAATTGTTACATCTAGTTGCTCTTTAAGGTTTATATCATATGGAGTTTCTAATTCGTTTCCATTTTCTTCTATTACACGTAAAATTGGGCGTTCTGTCATCTCTTTGTTCTGTCCAATGACAATTGCTTTACGATTATCACTAAGTTCAACCGCTAAGCCATACGGATAAATGGCTACTGATTTTCTGAATGCATCAATGATGGCTGGATCATATAGAGAACCTGATCCTCCATATAAAATCTCTAACCCTTCATGAGGTAACATTGCATCACGATATACTCGATGAGAAGTAACTGCATCAAACACATCTGCTACAGCTAAAATTTTGCCAAATAAGTGTATGTCTTTTTCTTTAATGCCTCTAGGATATCCACTACCATTTAATCGTTCGTGGTGTTGGAAAGCACAATGTGCAACAAGAAGTGGCACCGTATGCATTTTTCGGATTAAATCAAAGCCTTTTGTTGTATGGCTTTTCATTTCCACAAATTCTTCACTCGTAAGTTTTCCAGGTTTATTCAGTACTTCTAAAGGTACTAGCATTTTGCCAACATCATGTAATATCCCACCTAGACCTAATATCTCTAAGTCTTTTTGAGGCAAGCCAAGTTTTAAGCCGATAGAAAGTGCATATATGGTTACATTTAATGAATGGGTAAATACATAGTTATCATGAACAAATACATCTGTTAATAAAGTAGAAACTTCATTATTCCCCTTCATATCAGAAAGTAGTAGTTGTATTAAATCTTTTAATTGTTTGGTAGATTGGTCCATTATAAACCACTTACTAAGTTTCTCACCTTTAAATGCTTCGAACGTTTCTGTTATTGTTTGTAATGCCTCTGTTTTAACACGGTCTGATACCATGGATGGAATAATAATATCATTCGTTCTCGCATCTTCTAAATAAACAAAAGTTACTTTTAGTTGGATTAGACGTGAAATCATTCTATCTGTTAGTGGAATTCCGCTTTTAAGCAAGATTCTTCCACTTTCGTTATAAATGGATTTAGCAAGCTTCATTCCTGGCTTCAATGATTTAGTATGTAATAATCTCATGATTTCTCCTATCTATCTCTCGACAAAATTTTTGATTATTTACCTTCATTATATATAAAAAAAAGAATATTTCATGGTTTTTTTGCAAAAAAACACGAATTATTCCTAAATAACTATATTTATACAATTTTATAAGTAAATATAGAATATTTTTTACGTTTACAACACAAAAATATGAAAGGCCGCATAAAAGGTAGCACGGCCCAATACTTGTTAAAGCATTTTTAATAGTGCTTCTTTACCTGGCATTCCAACATGAATCCCTCTGTTTTCTGCTTCTATCGTGACAGATTCTAACGGGGCTTCAAGCAACTGCTCGATTGTTCGAACGCCAACTGCTCTTCCAGCAATAATCCCACGATCCTTTAATTTTTCATTCAATAATGCAACATCGAGGGCACCGCACATTATATAGCCTTTTTCTGCAGTTACTGCCATAAAGTTCGTTTTAGGTAACTTAACGATTACAGCAGTAAACTGTTCTCCATTTATGATAATTGGTTTCATTTCGACCATGGATAATGCTCACTCCCTTCCATTAATACTTTATGAAGGGGGCGTAGAATTCGTGTAATGATTATTAGTCATTTGCACATTTCTTTTGTTAGCTTTTTTAGTTTCCAAGTAAGTACATCTCTGAGCAATTCGGGCATGTAGAATTGTTTTTTTGCTCTTTTAATGGTTGGGAACCATTTGCCGAACGTGAACATATCAATTGTTCCAACACTATAAGTTTCAGCTAGTTTTAGTGGTACGTTAGCGACTAAGATTTCTTTTATTATTTTTACTCCATCTTTGTTTTGTCCATAAATAATTTCCAAATTAGAAAAAGACATTTTCCCCATCACTTCTCCGCGAAATCCTAGTCCTTTTACACGAATTTGTTCATGTTCTTCTTTGTTTGCTTCTAGTATAATTTCTCTTAATTCTTCCCCTTTTAACTCCACTTTACAAGGATTAATAGGGTGGGGACATATTCGATGAATTTGTTCAGCAGAAATTACCCCAGCTTCTAAGTTGTTTAGAATAACTCCGTTGTTGACCATTCCTATATCAGCCCTACACCACTCCTTTAATGCTTCGGCAAGCGTAGAGGCTAATGGTGACTGCTCAAACCATCTGCTTATTAATGGGTAGCTAATATGGACAATTGGCTCACTTAGAGATTTCTTCGCTAGGTTGTAGGCGTCGTTAATTTCTTGTTCTAGCTCCTTGTTAGAATCAACATCATTTAATGAATGTAAAAGACATGATTTATGAATTTGATTGCCTTCTATTGCTATGTTTACCTCTCCAATATAAGCTCCATGTTTTCCTGCGCCACAAAGTAGCGTATTTCCTATCATCTTTCCTTCTGGTAATACGTGATGAGTGTGACCACCTAAAATGACATCTATTTCTGGAAATCTGCTTGCAAGTTGTTCATCATCGGAAATACCAAGATGAGATAACACAATGATGGCATCTGTTTTATCTTTTATGTTTTGTAAACAAGATTCCATTGCTTCGAACGGGTCTATAATGTACCACCCAAGCAAATCATAGAAAAGCTTATAATAGACCGTAACGCCAATAAATCCTATATTCATACCATTTATATTTTCAATTACATATGGTGAGAGCCAATCCGGCCTTTTTTTATCTTTTTCATATAGGTTTGCGGCTAGCACTTGGAAAGTAGCTGAGTCATACAATTCGGAAAGAGCATTATAATCTAAAGTAATTCCTTCATTGTTTCCGAACGTCACGTAATCATAGCCTAATTTGTTTAGCATGAGCGTGTTTATTTTTCCACTAGTTGCTTCTGTTATTGGATGAAAACGGTCCATATTGTCACCAATATCCATTAATCGAGTCGGAATAGTATCTTGTTGTTTTTCTAAGAATGTCGCTAGTTTTGGATATGTCTCAAAGTAACTATGTATATCATTCGTGTGAAGTATGCGGAACTGCTTCATTTGCTCGCTCCTTTTTTCAGTTCAATATTCTATATTAAGCATTGTAAAATATTTCTGTAGTATATGTATAGGTTTATATAGAAAAAACCTAAAAGCAGTGGTGCTTTTAGGTTAGTTTATTAATTCAAATGTTTTTAACATGTTATCCATTCTAACTCCGTGACCTTCATATGCTTCAAAGAAAAACTGTTGTTTTATAATAAATGTACCACCTTTTTCATTTGGGAAGATGTAGAATCGAACAACTTCATCGTTCCATTCATCTCCTTGTCTTGCTTCGAATAGCGTTGCAGATATTGGAGTATGAACGATTGCTTGTTCTTTTATGATTGCATATTCTTTTTGTACTATAGTTTGAATTTCCGTAAGTATCTCTTCTAAACTTTTCTCTGATTGTCTAATTTCCATAAATACTTCGGGATAAGAATTTTCAGTAGATTGTGTTTTTGCTGCTATTATTTTGTTGTCTTGTTCGTTTGTTACTGTATACATTTCTTCGTCAATATAAATGGCATAATCCGCTAATCGATCACTTTGGTTTTCTTTAATATCTAGTGAATAATCAACCTTTTCATCTGTTCCTTCTAGTTGTTCTGTAATCGTTTTTTCTGGAACTAGCAGGTCTTTTATGTTAGACATTAAGGCATGTCCTGTTGGGGTTGCAAGAACATATATTAAACCGATAGATGCTGCTATACTAGCAAAAAAGCTAACTTTCCTCCATTTTTTCACTTTTCTCTTATTTTTTTCTAGAGCAATTGTTTTTTTCTCAATTTCATTCCATATATCGTCTTTCATTTTTACTGCTTCTTCTGTTGAATTTTTTAATACATTGTGAATTTCATCATCTAGATTTTTTTTAGCCAACATAATCACTCCCAATTAACCGTTTTAGCTTTTCTCTACCTTTAAATAATCGTGACTTGACTGTGTTTAAATTTAAGTTAAGCATGCTAGCGATTTCTTTTTCTGAGAAACCGTTTAAATATTTTAATATAATTGGTGTTTTATTAATGGCATCTAAGTTTTCTAATGCTTCATGTAAATACATAAAGTCTTCTGATTCTTGTTGGACGCTAGTTGGAATGTTGTTATCGACAAGCTTTATGTTTTCGGATTCTTTCTTTAAGTAACGATAGCATTCATTAGTTAATATGGTGAAAAGCCAAGTTTTAAAATTTCGATCTATATCAAACGAGTCTATGTTTCGATAAACTCGTATAAACGCTTCTTGAACAACGTCTTTTGCGTTGTGGCTGTTTTTTGTAATGGACATGGCATATCTGATTGCATCTTCTGCATATAGGTCATATAGTTTTTTAAATGCATGAGAATCGCCATTTTTAAATTGAATAATCCATTCTCGTTCCACTAGGTTTCACCTCTTTTTATTCATTTCACTAATAATACCTTAGAAGTTCCTTAAAAGTTTTTTACATGAGTGAGTTTCATAATGTACAATTATTAAACGAAAAACGAATATTAAACCTATTCTTTCATAAAATTAAAGTTTTATATCGAACGTTATTTAATTATAATAAACGGAACATTCGTTTTTCACTAAACGAACAGTAATTATGAATTTGTTTCACATTATAAAAAAAACACAAAGATGAATTTGTGTTTTTTGGTAAGAATAGATCGAGTTGTTTTGGGGCTAGTCCTTCATATTCGATGTTTAACATCTCAATGAATTGTTTGGCGTTGTTTGCGGCATGACCGCCGGAGTTGTTATTGAATAGAATGTATATATCTTTACTCACTTTTGAAAGTTGTTCCACGTGATTTTTCCATTGATGGAGTTCTTCCTGATTGTAATCATATAAGTACCTTACTTCACGCCAGTCGGTCCCTTTTGCTGGTCTTGTCCAACCATGCTTGTTTCGACCGTGCATTCTTATAAGTGTTTTATGTTTCGTTGTAGGATGGAGAACGGTTGGAATAGATCCTGAGCCTGCTTGTGGTTCATCACAAATACTATGTATCCATTTTCCTTGTTCCATGAATTGTAATGTTTTTTGTTCAAATTGTGGGTGAAACCATGATTGATGACGAAATTCTAATGCTACTTCTATATCCCCCATTTGCTGTTTGCACCAACGTATGTATTGAACATGTTCTGATTTGCAGTCAAACCAAGGTGGAAATTGAAACAATACCATTGCTAGTTTGTTCGATTCTATAAATGAAACGATGGATTGTTTAAAAGCGTGAAACATTTCTTCTTTTGTTTCAAATGGAATTTCTCCACGCTGATGCCCAGTCATACCTTGATATGCTTTTACGATAAACTTGAAGTTTTCTGGTGTGTCTTTTACCCATTTTTCCACGTTACGTGTTGGTTGAATGGCATAAAAAGAGGAGTCAACTTCCACTGTAGGAAAGTGTGCTGCGTATTCTTTTAATTTATCACGAGTGGAAATACCGCTAGTATATAAACTATCATGGTCACCCCATCCAGTTACTCCTATATAAATCATGATTGTCACCTCGGGGATATTTTAACATAAATAGTAGAGGAAAAATAAAAAAATAGCTTTTGGAGAATGAAGATTATTGTGTTGGAGGTAAATAACTCAAAAAAAACCCGCCATTTTAGACGGGTTTCATAAAAAATCTATTTATCCAATAGAACCTTCCATCTCGAACTTGATTAGACGGTTCATTTCTACTGCGTATTCCATTGGAAGTTCTTTTGTGAATGGCTCGATGAAGCCCATTACGATCATTTCAGTTGCTTCTTCTTCTGATAAGCCACGGCTCATTAGGTAGAATAACTGCTCTTCTGATACTTTCGAAACTTTCGCTTCGTGCTCTAAAGAGATGTTGTCTGTGAACACTTCGTTGTAAGGGATTGTATCAGATGTAGACTGATTATCCATAATTAACGTGTCACACTCGATGTTGGAGCGAGATCCGCTAGCTTTTTTACCAAAGTGTACAATTCCACGGTACGTAACTTTTCCACCTTGTTTAGAGATAGATTTAGAAATGATAGTAGAAGACGTGTTTGGCGCTAAATGAATCATTTTTGCTCCAGCATCTTGGTGCTGACCTTTACCAGCTAATGCAATAGAAAGTGTCATACCACGAGCACCTTCACCTTTAAGGATTACTGCTGGGTATTTCATCGTTAATTTAGAACCGATGTTACCGTCAATCCATTCCATTGTTGCGTTTGCTTCACAAACAGCACGCTTAGTAACTAGGTTGTAAACGTTATTTGCCCAGTTTTGGATTGTTGTATAACGGCAATATGCGTCTTTTTTAATGATGATTTCAACTACTGCACTGTGAAGTGAGTTGGTTGTGTAAACAGGTGCTGTACAACCTTCTACATAGTGTACGTGTGCGCCTTCGTCTACGATGATTAGTGTACGCTCGAATTGGCCCATGTTTTCAGAGTTAATTCGGAAGTACGCTTGAAGTGGAGTGTCCACTTTTACGCCTTTTGGTACGTAGATGAAAGATCCACCAGACCATACTGCCGAGTTTAATGCAGAGAATTTGTTGTCTGTTGGAGGGATAACTTTCGCAAAGTGCTCGCGGAAGATATCTTCATTTTCTTTTAACGCTGTGTCTGTATCTTTAAATACTACACCAAGATCTTCTAAATCTGTTTGCATGTTGTGGTATACAACCTCAGATTCATACTGAGCAGAAACACCTGCAAGATATTTTTGTTCTGCTTCAGGAATACCTAATTTATCAAACGTTTGCTTGATTTCTTCTGGTACTTCATCCCAAGAACGCTCAGACCTTTCAGAAGGCTTTACGTAATACGTAATTTCGTCAAAGTTTAAGTTGCTTAAGTCGCCACCCCATTGAGGCATTGGCATGTTATAGAACTGCTCTAAAGATTTTAAACGGAAGTCTAACATCCATTGAGGCTCGCTTTTCATACGAGAGATTTCTTCAACGATTTCTTTCGTTAATCCAAGACCAGAACGGAAAATCGACACGTCTTTGTCTTTAAAGCCATATTTATAATCGCCGATTTCAGGCATTTTTTTAGCCATTTTACCTTTCCCTCCATTCAAGAGGTGAGCAGCTCGCAATAAAAAGATTGCCTTTAGAGCTGCTCCCTAAAACATTTTATTCATCTTGTTCGCTAGAAACACCTTTTTCCATTGCCTTCCAAGCGAGCGTTGCACATTTTATACGAGCTGGGAATTTTGAAACACCTGATAATGCTTCAATATCACCAAGGTCTAATTCATCTTCATCATACTCTTTTCCAAGCATCATGTCATAGAAGATTTTGGATAGCTGTAATGCTTTCTCTACTTCTAACCCTTTAATAGCTTGAGTCATCATAGAAGCAGAAGACATAGAGATGGAACATCCATCGCCGTCGAATTTTGCATCGACAACTTTTCCCTCTTCAATCTTCAGCGTTAAATGAATTCTATCACCACATGTTGGGTTGTTCATTTCGATTGTTACGCTATCTTCTTCTAAGGAACCTTTATTACGTGGATTTTTATAATGATCCATAATTACTTGTCGGTATAGAGTATCTAAGTTATTAAAAGACATCGCTGAAATACTCCTTCGTTTTCACTAGTCCTGCAACAAGTTTGTCGATTTCTTCCTCTGTGTTGTACAAGTAGAAGCTTGCACGTGCAGTAGAAGATACGTTCAACCATTTCATCAATGGTTGTGCACAGTGGTGACCTGCTCTTACAGCAATCCCTTCTGCATCTAAAACAGTTGCGACATCGTGAGGATGTACATCTTCTATATTAAATGTTACAAGTCCTGCTCTTTCTTTAGGTCCGAAAATGGTAATGCCTTCAATTTCAGACATACGCTCCATTGCGTAGTGAGCAAGTTTATGTTCATGTGCTGCAATATTTTCTAAACCTACTTCTTGTAGAAAGTCAATTGCTGCTCCAAGCCCAATTGCTCCAGCGATAATAGGAGTACCACCTTCGAATTTCCACGGTAGCTCTTTCCATGTTGACTCTTGTAAACCTACAAAGTCAATCATTTCGCCACCGAATTCGATTGGCTCCATTTTATCTAGCAAGCTTTTCTTTCCATAAAGTGCACCAATACCAGTAGGAGCACCCATTTTATGACCAGAAAGTGCGAAGAAGTCGCAATCTAAGTCTTGAACATCTACCTTCATATGAGGAGTACTTTGCGCACCGTCGACAACCATAATGGCACCTTTACGATGAGCAATTTCTGTAATCTCTTTTATCGGATTGATTGTTCCAAGAACATTTGATACTTGCATAATGGATACGATTTTTGTGTTTTCTGTAATCGTTGCTTCTGCATCTTGGATCGTAATTGTTCCATCTTGCTGAAGCGGCAAATATTTTAAAGTAGATCCTGTAGCTCTTGCCACTTGTTGCCAAGGAATGATGTTACTATGGTGCTCCATATAAGTAATGACGATTTCGTCACCTTCTTTTAAGTTAGCACGTGCATAACTAGAGGCTACTAAATTTAATGCTGTAGTTGTTCCACGAGTAAAAATAATTTCTTCACGGTGTTTCGCGTTAATGAATTTCTTCACTTTATCACGAGCACCTTCATATCCGTCTGTCGCTCTCGTTCCGAGTGTATGCACACCGCGGTGAACGTTAGAATTATATTCGCGATAGTATTTATCTAAAGCTTCGATAACAGCTAGTGGCTTTTGCGACGTTGCTGCACTGTCTAGATAAACTAACGGATGGCCGTTAACCTCTTGATGAAGGATAGGAAACTGCCTACGAATATCCTGGATATTCATTATTTTACTTTCCTTTCAATCACTTCAACTAACTGCTTTCTCACTTTTTCAATTGGAAGAGCTTTTACTACTGGTGCTAAGAATCCATGAATTACTAAGCGCTCTGCTTCTTGCTTTGAAATACCACGGCTCATTAAGTAGTAAAGTTGAAGTGGATCTACACGACCTGCAGAAGCTGCGTGACCTGCTGTTACATCATCTTCGTCAATTAGAAGAATTGGGTTCGCATCTCCACGAGCTTTTTCAGAAAGCATTAATACGCGAGATTCTTGCTCTGCATTTGATTTTGAAGCGCCATGCTCGATTTTACCAATTCCATTAAATACAGAACTAGCACTATCTTTCATAACACCGTGCTTTAATATTTGTCCATCTGTTCTTTTACCAAAGTGAATAACACTTGTCGTAAAGTTTTGCTTTTGTTCTCCACGGCCAACTACAACTGTTTTCGTGTCACCCATAGAGCCATCGCCCACAAGGTTCGTGATGTTTTCAGAAATCGTGTCACCATCGTTCATTAAGCCTAATGCCCACTCAATTTTCGCGTCACGTCCTGTAACTCCACGACGGTTTACGTAAGTTGTTACACCTTTACCTAGTGTATCTACTGCCCCGTAAATAACATTCGCATTGTTGTTAGCAATAACTTCCGTGATGATATTGAAGATAGCACCTTCGCCATCATTTATAGAAATGTAGTTTTCTACATATGTTACAGAAGCGTTGTCTTCTGCAACGATTAACACATGGTTAAACATTGCTTCTGCTTTGTCGTGTACATAAATAGCTTGAATTGGATCAGCAATTTCCACGTTTTTAGGAACGTAAAGGAATGCTCCACCGTTTAATAAAGCTGCATGTAAAGCAGTTAGCTTATGCTCATCTACTTTTACTCCATCTTTCATGAAGTATTTTTGTACTAAATCACTATGATTCTTTGCAGCAGAAATGATGTCCGTAAAAATAACACCTTTTGCAGCTAAATCTTCACTAATAGAAGAAAAAATTGGTGTGTTATCCACTTGCACATAAACGTTTGGTACATGATCAACATCTAATAATGATTTTACGTTTTCTGGTAAAGAATCTATAGAAGTGATGTTACTTTCAACTGTATGGTTTTGGAAGTTTGTAAAGTTCCATTTTGTAATCTTCGTCTTATCAGGCTTTGGTAACGGAAGTTCTTCCGCTAGTGCAAGAGCTTGTAAGCGAAGATCTAGCAACCACTGAGGTTCTCCGTGACCTTTAGAGAAGTTGCTTACGTATTCTTGGTCAAACGGTAATTTCGTCGTTTCTAACGTCATGATAATCCCCCTTACTTACGCTTCTTGCCCAACTGTTTCGTCTTCAATACCTAATTCTTGCTTAATCCAATCGTAACCTTCTGCTTCTAAACGATGTGCTAATTCTGGTCCACCAGATTTAACGATACGACCTTGCATCATAACGTGTACGAAGTCAGGAGTGATGTAGTTTAATAAACGTTGATAGTGAGTAATAATTAAGCAGCCGAAATCGTCGCCGCGCATTTGGTTAATACCTTTAGATACAACTTTTAATGCATCAATATCTAACCCAGAATCAATTTCATCTAAGATAGCGATTTTTGGCTCAATCATCATTAATTGTAGGATTTCGTTACGTTTCTTTTCTCCTCCAGAGAACCCTTCGTTTAAGTAACGTTGTGCCATTGCTGGATCCATTTCTAGGAATTCCATGTTTTTGTCCATTTTACGAATGAATTTCATTAAAGAAATTTCTTCGCCTTCTTCACGACGTGCGTTTATTGCAGAACGTAAGAAGTCAGCGTTTGTAACACCTGTGATTTCGCTTGGGTATTGCATAGCTAGAAAAATACCTGCTTGAGCACGCTCGTCAACTTCCATTTCTAATACGTCCTCATCATCAAAAGAAATGCTACCGCTTGTAACTTCATATTTTGGATGACCCATAATTGCAGAAGAAAGCGTAGATTTACCTGTACCATTTGGACCCATGATTACGTGGATTTCTCCACCTTTTACTTCAAGAGTTACACCTTTTAAGATTTCTTTGTCCTCGATAGACACATGTAAATCTTTAATTGTTAATTTAGAACCCATAATTCTTACCTCCAATGTTCTTGTGTTCTTTCTATTTAGACACATTTGTTATTTTCATTCTCATTTTATTCTCATTACAATCTTATAACAAATTAAATGTGTTAGCAACCTTTAAAGACTTGTTCAAATCTTTATTATTCACCCAATTTCTTCTATTAGTTAAGTCGTTTTTCATTTTTACCTACCGCTTAATTTCCCCTTAATTTGTGGATGTATGTAAAAATTCGTGGAATGAAGTTAATAGCAATAAGGGTTTTCACTATCTGTATAGTAATTATTATATACTATTTTAGTGATTCGTTGTTGTGTGTTTGTCCACAAAATGATAAAAAAGCTTTTGCCATTCTCTTTACATTGAGAATGACAAAGCTTTTTAGTTGTAAAAACTTATATAGATCGATGTTTCCTAGTTTGTTCTAGTCATCGTTTGCAAGTTTAGGGATGAAAAGTTACGTGTGACATTTTCGCTCTAGTTCCGCGACAATTTGCATACTTTTTTTGTATTCACGTTCTCTGTTCTTTTCTACTTGAATAATGTTGTTGATTTCTCTACTGTATTCTTCGTAACCAATTCCATGTGATTGAAACATTGCTTTCTCCATGTTACTAGTGTATTTCACTTGTACCTGATGGATAATAAATCAATCCTTTCTATTTAATAGTATTTTTAGTTACCTACGTTTTTGTGTTACCACATTTTAATGATCTGTAAACACATTTATAATCATAACAAAGTTGGTTATTTTACCCAAACAGCAAAAAACCACGTTTCTTCTATTAATATGGCATGAGGTTAAGTGAGAAGAAGCTATGGAACCTACACTTACAATAGCTAAATTTTGCTCGCGATAGCTCTATGTCCTATACGGTTCAAGGGGATAGGATTTGTTTTGTATGTTACTACATCGTCTATGAAATCATTGATAACGCTAGTAGAAAGCCATTGCCTGTCTCTACGTATCGTAAGAAAAACTAAGATTTTAACCGATTTTTGACATAAACCTACTGTTTTTTACTAAAAAAGCATAAAATCAATTATATTTTAACTAAAAATCCTCAGAAAGCATATACGTGTATGTCTATAAATATAGATTAATCTATGGTTTGTGTGTGCCTAACTGCTACTTGTGTTAACCTGGGGGCATAAGCTGTTCTCCTACACACGATTTCTGTGCTCCTGAAAGTGAAAGTTGAACGTCTAAACCAAAAAGCTGTGCGCCTAGCTAAAATATACCCCTTCTTATATTTACTTTCTGAGTGCACAGCTCGCCCTTTTCTGTTATTTCCCTACTTATTGAGACTATACTCTGTTTGGGCCTGTACTGTTCCCACGGACCTTATAAAAGAAAGAAAGCTTGAGAATTTTCCCAAGCTCCAGTTTTGTCGTTCCTATTGTTTTAGTTGGTTAAAATCTGAGATACACTCTTGCACAAGAGTAACTGCTTGACTCATCGCAGCTCCTCCACCGAATGCTGCTGTCACACCACAAGCTTCTAACATCTCTTCTTCCGTACATCCGTGATCGATACAACCTTTTGTATGGTACACAATGCAATATTCGTCTTGTGAGAACACACTTACTCCTAAAGCAATCAATTGCTTTTGTTTCTGATCTAGGGCACCTTCTTTAAAGCAGGCTTCCGTAAATTGATTATAGTGATGTGCTAATTCAGGCATTTTTTCTGAAAATAAACCTAAGCCAGCTTTATATTCATGTAGTGCTCCTTCAGCAAAATTGCGTGGTTGATATTCCATCCTAAAACAACTCCAATCAGAAATTTTACAACATTAGTATGTATTAGAAAAAAATAATCTATTCACTTATTCAGTCATATAAAAGTGTATCTTGTTGTTGGCTACTATGTATTGGTTGTTTTTTCCTTATGAAGAATGCTTCGAGAAGTATTTGCATCGCGTATAAAATGAATCCTTCTATTGAAAATAATAAAAACAGCTGATATTTTTTCATCCTCACAAGTGACCAAAACCCAATACTTTTAAACCAATCCATTAATACATAAACAAAAAATAAATGTGCGCAAATATTTATTATGAAAAACCTTAATATATTTCCGTAGCCTAACCTTAGCATTAACAACGCTCCCATAATATATGGTCCTAAAATTAGTGGAGCTTCCCCCATAATTTTCCGATGAGGACGTTTATATACCCACCACCACATTCGATTATGGGCTAGTAAACTCTCCCCAATTAATATAAATCCCATTAATAGAGAAGCAGGTAAAAACCTTTTTACATGTTGTTTACCTAACATAGGAATTAATAGCCAAGGAATAATTGCGAGTCCAAATAAATATAATTTTGTTTTCATCACATAACCTCCTTGTTTATTAAAATTACCTAGTCTAGTGAAGTTATGCTAGGTCACATAAATATAGTGAATATATGACTTAAAATCATTTAGAAATAAAAGGTGCAGCCACATCGGCTACACCTTTTACGTTTACTGCTTTCCAGCTGGAATGACAGAACCTTGGTATTTTTCTAAAATAAAGTTTTGAACTGCTTCTGTTTGTAAAGCTTCTACTAATGCTTTAATTTGTGCATTGTTCTCATCTTCTTTACGAACAGCAATAACATTAACATATGGGTTATTTTCAGGAGACTCTAAAGCGATTGCTTCTTCAGCTGGGTCAATACCTGCACCAATTGCATAGTTACCGTTAATTAGGATTGCATCGCCTTCGCCATTTTTATATGCAGTTGGTAAGAAAGCCGCTTCGAAATTTGTGTTGAACTTTAAACCTTTTGGATTTTCTACAATATCCTCAATCGTTGCTTTTGTACGCTCTACGCCTTCTGTTAATGTGATTAAACCTTTTTCTTGTAACATCGATAAAACACGACCATGATCAGGTACCGCACTACTTACTAAAATTTCTGCACCTTCTGGTAAGTCCTCTAGTCTTGCGTGTTTTGTAGAATATACGCCAATTGGTTCAATGTGAATGCCTCCAACATTAACAAAATTATAATCATGGTCAGCATTTTGTGCTGTTAAATAAGGAATATGCTGAAAGTAGTTTGCATCAAGCTCTTTGTCACGTAACGTTTGGTTAGGTAAAACATAATCTTGAAACACTTTAATTTCTAATTCTATCCCTTGTTCTTTTAATACTGGCTTAATTTGTTCTAAAATTTCTGCGTGTGGCACGTTAGAAGCTCCAACAACTAACTTACCTTCTTGAATACCTTTAGACCCACCACATGCTGTTAAAACTACTGCTAATAATGTAACTAATGCAAAACCAATTAATTTTTTCATTCTCTTCTCCCCTATCTTTTGTCTAATTTTCTTGTTATTGTATCTCCAATAAATTGGATGATAAATACGATGATTAAAATGATGACTGTACAAACAACTGTTACCACTGTATTGAATTTTTGGAAGCCATCTAAGAACGCTAAGTTACCTAGACCACCTGCTCCAACAAATCCTGCCATTGCCGTATAGCCAACAATTGCGATTGCCGTTACGGTAATTCCTGAAACTAAGGCAGGCATTGATTCTGGTAAAAGAACTTTCCATATTATTGTCGATGTTTTAGCACCCATTGACCTTGCTGCCTCAATGACACCTTTATCAATTTCTCTTAATGCAATTTCAACCATTCGTGCGTAAAATGGAGCCGCTCCAATGATTAAGGCTGGTAGGGCCGCATTCGCACCGATAATCGTTCCAACTAAAACTTTTGTAAAAGGTATTAATAAGACAATTAAAATGATAAAAGGTATGGACCGAAAAATATTTACTACGGATGAAGTGATACCATTTATTAATTTGTTTTCTAGTAGGTTCCCTTTTGATGTTAAAAATAAGAGTAAACCTAGAAGTATACCAAGAATAAAAGTAATTACAACAGAGATTGATGTCATATAGACTGTTTCGATGGTAGCATCCCACATTCGATCCCAATTCACTTGATCAAACATTTTGGACCACCTCCAGTTCTACTTGCTCCTGCCTGATAAAATCTAACGCTTTTTCAATTTCTTGTTCGTCACCATCTAAGTGGATGATTAACGTTCCATAAGGTCCGTTTTGCGTATGCGATACTTTTCCTTGCAAGATGTTTATACTAATATCAAACTTTCGAATAATGTTCGTTATGATTGGCTGTTCTGCCGTTTCGCCTACAAAAGTCAGTTGAATAATTTTTCCTTCTTGGTACTGGGCAACTAAATGTTGAATTGTTTCTTCTGCTTCCTCTGGTTCTGACACTTGCTGAACAAATTTTTTCGTAATGTTTTGCTTTGGTTTACGGAAAACATCTAGTACATTCCCTTGCTCAACTACCGCTCCATTTTCCATTACCGCTACTCTATGGCATATTTTTTGAATAACATGCATTTCGTGTGTTATTAAGACAATTGTTAATCCTAATCGTTTGTTTATATCTACTAACAACTCTAAAATCGAATCCGTTGTTTGTGGGTCTAAAGCTGATGTTGCTTCATCACAAAGTAGCACTTTCGGATTATTTGCTAATGCTCTAGCAATACCTACCCTTTGCTTTTGACCACCACTTAGTTGGGATGGATAGGCATCTTCTCTACCTTCTAAACCAACTAGTTTAATTAATTCTTCTACTCTTTCTTGTCTCTCTTTTCTTGCAATTCCGGCAATCTCTAGAGGAAACGCGATGTTTTCTCGAACCGTTCTAGACCAAAGTAGGTTGAAATGTTGAAAGATCATACTTATTTCTTGTCTAGCTTCTCTTAGTTGCTTCCCTTTAATCTTCGAAATGTTTCTCCCTGCAACCACAACATCTCCACTTGATGGTACTTCCAATCCATTCAGCATTCGGATTAATGTACTTTTACCAGCGCCGCTGTAGCCAATAATGCCGAAGATTTCGCCCTTATCTATTTCAAGGTTGATATTATCAACCGCTGTTACGTTTCCACTTTTCGCTAAAAAAACTTTTTTAACATTTTGTAAGTTGATCATAGATGTCTCACCTTCTTCCTTACTTTTAAACTAGCAATACTTACCACTGTTGATTTCCCCTTTATATTAAACACTATAGAAAAACAAAATGCCTTTCTGCATGATGACAGAAAGGCATAATAAATCCTTTCTCTCATCTATACAAAGCTAATGCTTTGTGTGAATTGGCACCATTTCAACTTTCGTTGACGGTTGCCGGGTTTCATAGGGCACTTCCCTCCACCTCTCTTGATAAGAGCAAACAGGTATATTTAGTTTTCAAATTATTATCGTACTTTAATTCACTAAATCTCTAATACTTTTAAGTGTTATCGAATTCAACGATTGTAATCTTAACATGGCTATTTTTGAGTGTCAATAACTATTTTTAGAAATACTCTGTTAAAACCGCTGTTGATTTCCGCGCAAGTCTCCGCTTTCCGCGGGCGTGGCTGGAGCCTCCTCGGCTTCGCCTGTGGGGTCTCCAGTCCCCCGCTTATCCCGCAGGAGTCTACGACTTGCGCGGAAATCAACTGCTAGATAACTATCTAAAATCAACACTAACCTCTAACACTTTAGAAAAAAATAAAAACCCTTCTAGAAGAGGGTTTGCGTTCTCTTCTTATCTTTCAGACGTTTAAGTCTGCTGGAATTAGCACCGTGTTTGAAAAACAACCGGTTGCTGGGTATCGTCGGGCCAGTCCCTCTACCTCTCTTGATAAGCAATATTTAATTGTATTTTATATTACATCACTAAGTTTTCTTCTGTCAATGAATTTTCTCTATCTCTACATAAAGAAAAAATGGAATCTAGCAATAGCTGATGTCGGAAACTCCCAGCAAATACAATATCCGACTTACGAAGAGCAGTATGGCCGGAAATAATAGAACTAACGGTTTCTAATGAGCCCTCTATTTTCACATCCACTCTTTCCACATCCTCAATTATTGCCAAATTAACTTTCGATAAGGAAAAGTAAATTTTTTCTTTTCCAGTAACGATCACACATGTTAAATTGTAATCCGGTAAAAGTGGATTAATATGTCCTTTTGCTTTAATACTTATAAATAATTTTTCAACTAGAGGTGTTATCAATTTGTATTCTCCCTCCGGAAATATATTCCTTTATATAGAGAATACTCCTAATTTGTCAAAATACCTTTTAATAAAGTTAGACAAATAATAATAATTTTTGCAAACTCTACTATTTCCCGAGAAATATGTCTTTTTATGATATTTTAGATAACAAACTTCGTTGGCTATTTATCGACTTTTTTCTAGAAAAAATGAAATAGAAATACACAGCACTTGTTAAATATAAGACTGCTGTAATACTAAATACAATGGCATATCCCCAATATTGTCCAAAATAGAAGACGATAGACATAGAAACTGGCCCCATACTTGCCCAACCGAGGGAGAATACCATTTGATTGACTGAATTGGCAAGCCCTTTAAATTTATCTTCCACTCTTTCCATCATCATGGATGTAATGATTGGGTTTGCTGCATTCATTAATGCTTGTCTAAATAAGAATCCAAGTACTGCTAGCCAGAATACGTTCGTAAAAGCAGTAATAAGCATAAAAGGTAACGATAAAACTTGTAGCAAAACGACGGCTTTTATTTCCCCAATCCTTCTTACTAATGCTGGACCTATAATCATAGCTACTGCAGTTACTGCCTGCCCCATGGAAAGAACAAATCCAATGGTTGTATTTGTCGTATCGAATCGGTCTGCAAAATAAAGGTTCAAATATGGAATAACTAGGCCTGAGCCGAATCCGATTAATATGTTCGCTATTGTAAAACTAGCGATTAATTTTAGTTGTGTTTTATTAGTAGTTAAAAGATTTCTAATGGATATTCTATCTTTGAGTTTTGTCTCTCGCTTCTTTTCTACCATCTTCAAAATTGGTAAAATTCCACCTAAGTAAATGGCTACTCCAATAATTAATGTCCATCTAACACTACTTACTGACGTTAGTCCAAAAAACAGGAATATGTCTGTTAAAACACCGCCTAGTAAATTTCCGACAACATTAGCTATCATCATAACGGCAAAATGTCGACTAAACAATTTAACACGCTCGGAATTTGTTGAGTTTTCCGCTAGCCATGGAATAGCCGTTACTTGAAGAAACGCTAGTGTTAGACCAGATAAAAATGCACAAGTTAGTAATAATAGTTCTCCTTCAAATGTACTTCTAAAAAGTAAAAAGAAAGAGGAGAAAAACAAGCCAAATACCATCACTTTTTTACGACCAATTTTATCGCTTATGATACCAGCAGGAATTAAGATGATTGCAGAGGCTAAAGCAGTCATGGCAATCATGTTCCCATTTACTTGTTCGGAATATCCTAACTCTCTTATATAGAAGTTGTACATGATCATAAAAATACCGAGACCGATTTGAGTCAGGATATTCGTAATGAAAAAGAGACGAATGTTTCTATTATATAAATTAAAGTCACGTTTAAAATTTAGCCAAAGTGCTGTCATAAAATGTATCTTCGCTTCCTCTATTAATATTTCGCTTCCCTAAATAATCATATACTTTTTCTGAAAATTTGCAAGAAAAAAACACCTAAACTTTAGGTGTTTCTCCGTAAATATTTTGTAAATTTTGAAATAGCCGATACAAGTAATCGACAGAATGGAAAGCATATAGTTTTTCTAGCATTTTTCCTTTATGGAAAACAATTAGACAAGGTACACTTTCTATTTGCCAGTGTGAGGCTAAAGGTTGAATGTAATTCACATCACTTTTTCCGAAGTGTATCGTTGGAAAAAGTTCAACGATTACAGACATCATTTTACTCGCAACATTACATGTACCACACATAGGAGTGTAAAAATAAATAGCCGTTAGTTGAGATTTTTCTATCTCTTGCTCCAATTTCTCCTTCGTCCACTCGTTCATCTACTCATCCTTTTTTCAAACTTTTCACGATAATAATATCATAAATGCTATAAGAATTGTGCGTGTATATGAATGTTAGCACTTAATAAAACAGTTGCGATATGATGAGATGGTGCACAAGCTACCTCTTTATACGTTCGATCTATATAAATATGTTCTGCTTCTGGAAATTCCCTCTTAAATAATTTTCGTAGCTTTTCTCCAGCAGGGTCAGCATCGACTAAAACATACACTTCTTTATCAAAAAATTCTTCAATTAGTTCGTCTAGCTTTGCAATACTAATCGTTCCATTCGTACATAAAATGGTTACAGGTTCTTTAATAATTTGTTCGATCTTCTTTTTATCTGACTTTCCCTCTACAATGATGACCTTTTCTGTCTCAAACGTCCCCATCTCATCACCTGTTTTTTAGGATATAAAGCTAAATAGATTACTTACATTATTAATATTCTATTCATCCGTATTGTACCCTGTATTGTTATGAATTTTTCTAGAAAAATGAAAAATGGGTGAATTAATAAATGGAAGCATGGTACTGCCTATTCGGCATATCCAATGGCTACACAATTTACTAATTCACCCATAAATTAACTAGTTAACACCAACCGTTTTCGTAATCGCAATCTACGTACTTTTCATCAGGTTTGGAAGGTACTTGGACATGTTGATAAACCTTTGTACCTTCATATTCAAAACCTTCTTTTAAGTGAAAGTGATTGCCATCACCTGCGAATTCTACTTTTCCAATAGGTTCTTTTTCTAAAAAAAGTTCAAAGCCAGTTGGACATAGTTTTCCTTCTACACGATCTGTTATGTCTAAACGTTGGTTTTGTAATGTCATGTTAGTCCACCTACCTGTTTATAGTTATAAGAACCATACAAATAGGTTGTCCTTTATGACGTTTTGTTATTAGTCTTCTTTTGTCATTTCTTCGTATTGCTCAGCTGTCATTAGCTTTTCTAATTCGCTATTGTCAGAAGGCTCTACCACAATCATCCATGCTTTTTCATAAGGAGATTCGTTTACAAATTCAGGACTATCGCTTAAATCTTCGTTTACTTCTACAACTTTACCGCTAATAGGTGCGTAAAGCTCAGAAACAGTTTTAACAGATTCAACGCTTCCGAATGGCTCGTCAGCAGAGATTTCGTCTCCAACTTCTGGAAGCTCAACGAATACGATGTCACCTAATTCAGATTGTGCGAAGTCTGTAATACCAATGCGAACTGTGCCGCCTTCTTCTTTTACCCACTCATGTTCTTCTGAATAACGTAATTCTTTTGGTGTATTCATTTTTAAGTCCCTCCAAATATAATGGTGTTTTTATTAAAAGCACTTTTGCATCATGCTTTTTTTATTTCCAAGCTTGTTCGAATTCTGCGTCTTTAAAACCGACTGTCACTTTTGTACCGTCTGTTGTAATTGGGCGCTTAATTAACATGCCATCAGAAGCTAATAGTTCTAGCATTTCTTCTTCTGTAGCCGTTTTCAATTTGTCTTTCAATCCTAACTCACGATACTTCATGCCACTAGTGTTAAAAAACTTCTTTAATTCTAGGCCACTTTTTTCATGTAGTTGTGTCAGTTGCTCTTTGCTTGGTGGTTGATCAACAATATGTACTTCATTTACTTCGACATTATGTTCCTCTAGCCACTTTTTTGCTTTGCGACAAGTGCCACATTTAGGATACCAATAAAATGTTACCGACATTACCTTTTGCACCACCTTACAAACAAAAATTTACTCATATATTGTAACATAAAGGATTCGTTTGCTCCTAATTTTAACTTATAAATTTTTTACTATTTCGACTTATTTTTCATTACTTAACTTATATACTTTATTTTGTATTCTAACAGTTGATGTTCGTGACAGGCACTCGCTTTCCGCGGGTGGTAAAAAGGAAGGTTATTTTCACTGTCGTGAAAAAACCTACTCCTCGGCGCAAGCGCCTGCGGGGTCTTCCTTGACACACTTTTCCCGCAGGACAAGGAATGCTCCGGAGCTATGCATCACACGAAGAAGATGCGGCGGGATTTTCGAGGAGTCTCGTGCCTGTCACGAACATCAACTAACTATGTATTAGAACCTTTAAGCTATTTCTAAATAAATCAAAACGACCTTCACCAATACAAAGATGAAAGTCGTCGAATGTTACAATTATTTTTCTTGATTATACTCAAGGTTTTTCCACCGAATAGCTGCAAGGACTGCGCATAGGACGGATACGATGGCTATTCCGGTGAATAGGTAAACGTGATTATACTCTTTTCCGTAGTATGCTTCAATTGTGGAGTGGAGCATGACTACGTTGACTGCCATTGTGATGAAGATGATGGCCCAACAAGCTTTTTTACCCATGGCGAATCTTCCTTCCGATGGCGTAGACTGTTCCGTTCACCACTTCAAGTTCAATTAATGGCAATTCTCTTTGTGGAGGTCCAGCAACAGGATGACCATTGTCGACACTAAAGTAACCTTTATGACAAGGGCATAATAAAATATCTTCTTCTTTCTCATAAAAAACCGGGCATTGTAAATGGGTACATTTATTATTGTAAGCTTTTAGTTTGCCGTTTACGGTATGAACTAAAATAGCTGGTTCATGGTCTGATGGATAGTTAAAGTTTACTGATTGACCTTTTGGCAAGTCTTCTAGGTCAATGATTTCGACCTTATGAATTGTTTCCGTACCGTCATCCATCATTGCTTTTATTGAAAAAGGTATTGTCGCTAATCCTAATGTAACAGAAGCTCCTACCGCAGATTTCAAGAAGGATCTGCGGTTATATTTTAAGTCATCTTGACGATTTAAATTATCGACTAAGTTGATCATGTCATCTTTTTCATTGCTCGTATTTCTGTTTGGCATGTGAAACACTCCTTTCTTTAATCATATTAATCTGTATAAACACCAAAGAATTCAGGTACGTAATCCCATTTGTTTCCTTCTTTTGGTTTCTTACCTTCTACTAAATTCATTTGTGTACGTTTTCTTCGTAATGCTTGCATTTCGTCAAAATCAATGAAGCGAATTGCATCAGAAGGACAAACAGATGCACACATTGGTGCGATATCATATTTCGTTCTGTCGTAACACATATCACATTTGTACATTTTATTTTCTTCAAAATCGAACTTCGGAATCCCGAATGGACAGCCGAACGTACAGTTACGGCAACCGATACATTTTTCTTCCATGGCAGAAAGAACAACGCCTTCTTCTGTGATTTGAATCGCATTCGCTGGACAAACACGTGCACATGCTGGCTCTTTACATTGCATACAAAGCATCGGGTATGTTTGTCGGCTTTCCATAAAATCAACGTACTCTACATAGTTACGTTCTTTTCCACCGTGATCTCCACATTCGCGACATGCAGCTTGACACGCCCTACAACCGATACAGCGTTCAAACTCTAAATACATAATTTTATTCAAAACTGTTCGCCTCCTTTATTACAATTTTTCTATTTTAACGGAACACACTTTAAATTCTGGCATTCTAGACGTTGGATCTAGCGCTGGGTTTGTTAACTGATTAATAGATAACTCTTTACCCCAGTGATATGGTACAAATAACGTGTCTTTTCGAATCGCTTTTGTTAAACGGACATCCAATACCATTGTGGAACGTTTTGTTGTTAATCTAATTTTTTCACCGTTAGACATGTTGTATTGGCTTGCTAATTCTGGATGCATTTCTACGTAAGGCGTTGGACATTGTTCCATTAAGAAATCTACACGGCGAGTTTGGCTACCAGATAAATAATGGAATACAACACGACCAGTTGTTAAAATGAGTGGAAATTCTTTTGTTGGAGTTTCTGCTGGTTCTTGCCACTTCACTACAGCTAAGTTCGCTTTTCCATCTGGTGTACCGAACTTCTCTTTAAACATCGTTGGAGTACCTGGATGGTCTTCGGAAGGACATGGCCAAAATACACCATCCTCTTTATCAATACGCTCCCAAGTAATTCCGTAATAATCTGCTTTTCCGCCTTTTGTCGCTACTCGGAACTCTTCAAAGATTTCACGAGGGTTGTTGTAAGGGAATAGGTGACCTTTATCCATACGTTCTGCAATCATTTTTAAAATTTCCCAGTCAGGCTTCGACTCGCCGATTGGATCCACCACTTTACGAATGCGAATAACACGGCCTTCTAAGTTCGTTGTCGTTCCTTCATCTTCCGCCCATGAAGTAGCTGGTAACACAACATCAGCAAATTCAGCTGTTTCAGATAAGAAGAAATCACTAACAACCATAAAATCTAACTTTTTGAAAGCATCCCAAACGTACTCGTTTTTTGGTGCAGACACTGCAGGGTTACTGCAAATAACATGCATAGAGCGGATTTTTCCACTATGAATTTCGTCAAACATTTCAAAAGCAGAAACACCTGCTTTTGGCATTTCTTCTGGTTTGATTCCCCAGACACTTGAGATATATTTTACTGCTTCAGGATCGGCAATCTTTCTGTATCCTGGCAGAGCATCTGCTTTTTGTCCATGTTCACGGCCACCTTGACCGTTTCCTTGACCAGTAAAAGTTGCCACTCCAGAAGCGAACTTACCAATCTGCCCACGTAATAAAGCCATAGAACTATATAGTGATACGTTATCAACACCTTTTGTTTGTTGCTCTACACCACGTGCAAACATAACAACTGACCTTGGTGATTGACCGTAAATGTGTGCAGCCTTGATGATTTTTTCTTCGTCTACTCCAGTAATTTCGGATGTGTATTTAGGTGTGTATTTTCTAACTGATTCTTTTAATTCTTCATAGTTATTGCAACGCTCCGCAACATATTTCTCATCCACATAACCGTGTTCGATTAATAGATGCATCATTCCATTTGCTAAAGCTGAATCTGTGCCTGGCTTTAGGTCTAAATGAACGTCAGCTACACGAGCGGTTGGTACTTCACGAGGATCGACAACAATTAGTTTTGCACCTTTGTCTTTTGCTTTCCATAACCATTGAATGCTCGTTGGATGACATTCTGCCGTATTTGTACCAGCCATAAAGAAGCAATCGGAATGTTCTAATTCAGGCCATGGTAATGTTGATCCTCGGTCGATACCGAATGTTTTCATAAACCCACCAGCAGCAGAGCTCATACAGAAACGTCCGTTATAATCAATGTAGCGTGTTCCAAGTACTGCTCTTGCATACTTACCAACTAAGTAACATTTCTCATTTGTCATCGAAACGCCACCGAACACAGAAAGTGAATCTTTTCCATATTCTCTTTGTAGTTTTTTATAGTTTGTTTCTATTAAATCTAACGCTTCTTTCCACGTTGCTTTTACAAATTGGCCATTTTTCTTAATTAATGGTGTTGTAATTCGCTCTTCATGATCAATCGTTTGATAAGCCGTTACACCTTTTGGACACATTTTCCCCAACGTTACAGGCCAGTCATAACGTGGTTCTACTCCAACTACTTTTCCAGATTTCTCGTTTACACGTATATGCATTCCACATTGCATTCCACAATAACAGCAATGGGTTGTAATTAATTTCTCCCCTGGTTTGATTAAGTTTTTGACGCCTTCTTTTACTAAAAACTCACTCATTATAAGCTCCTCCCATCATTCTTCTCATCGTTTTTCGGTAAGTTATAAAAATCTTCGGAACGTTTTTTTCCAAAGCCTGATAAATGAATTCCATTGTTTGTTTGAACTGGGCTATACGGATCACCATTCGGTGCATCCATATTTAATTGCTTCATTACTCTTATGCGACGGCGACATGCCGGACAATAATCTGCTAAATATGTTCCATCTGCTAGTTTCAAATCAAAGTCTTGAGCACCTAGTATTTCTTTTACGTCAGAAATTTGATCGTCACTACTATACGTTGTTCCACATCTCGCACATGCTCTCGTGTCAACTTGAACTTCCTCTTGATAGTTCAGCGGTACTGCTGTTGCAAGCGGGCGGATTGGGAAGTGGAACAGTTTTCCGAATGGGAAGTAAACGAGCAATAAAACAACTGTTACTTGGTGTATTAACGTTAGGTAGTGGTGTAAAAACCCACCCATAAATTTATAAGATAAAGTTAAGACTAATCCGCTCACTGTTACAGCTAGTAAAAGGTATAACGGAAATAAGTCGAATTCGACACGTTGTGTTACTTTTACATCTTGTTCTTTAATGCGGCGGTAAAGCGCCATGGACACACCAGCTAGTACCATAAGTGCTGTAATGTTTAATCCGTTGTAGATTAATTCTGCAATAACACCACTTGCAGCCATTTTCATTGTCGGGATGTTGAACATGATTACTTGATAGGTTGTTGGGTCTACTAAATCGAATCGCAGCCAACCGAATGTTAGTCCAAATGTTATGGCAAAAGAACCAATACATCCCCATGCGATTAAAAAATGTTGAACCCCTCTCCATATGCCTCGTTTGAAAATAAATTTTTGAAGAATGATGTTATCAAATGCTGTTTTTAAAATAGATCGTATATTTCTTTGCTTTCTTTCTCTTGTTTTTAAGTTTTTGAAACTTCTCTTAATCACTTGATGTGTTGCTGGACGAATGAGCCATGAGCACATTCTTACGGTTATTCCAATGGCAAATATAATAGATGATAGAAAATAACCTAATAGAACAACATCGAAGTGAAGGAAACTATCTGTACTAAACCATGTCGTAAATAATAGAAACAATGATACGAAGAATGCATACATGCTTGTTTTTGAATAAAAGGATCTTTGGAACTCCACTTTTTTCACTCCCTTAAACTGAAGGCCACTACCTCCGCTTTATGTAACTTCATTCTAGCCTTATGAAAATATCCTGACTGTGATATAGGTCACAACTAAATATGACAGTTTTATGTCGTTGCTTATTAGCCCTCTAGGTTTCTAAGTTGTTGATGTTCACTACATGCACTCGCTTTCCGCGGGCGGTCTCGTGAGCCTCCTCATCGCTCCGCTCTTGCGGGGTCTCACTTAACACGCTTTTCCCGCAGGAGTCTCGTACCTGTAGTGAACATCAACAATATACTCTTAAAATCAAATTGTTATTTTTCAAAAAAATAAAGACATCCCAAATTAAATAAACAAAATTTTCAAAGATAATTAACTTAATTATTTTTATTTAAAACATAGAGAAGATTGGAGCTGAAGGCACTTGACTCCTGCGGGACATAGAGGGAAGTGCGAGACCCCACAGGCGAAGTCGAGGAGTAGGTTTTTTCACGATAGTGAAAATAACCTTCCTTTTTCCCTCCCCCGGAGAGTCTTGTGCCTGCAGCGGAAATCAGCGGACAATTTAGTAAAGAAAAACAAGTACCCATAAATCCTTTAGAATTGACAACTTCGTGACGAGGTTAACTTTGTTTTTGATTTTGTGAGGAATGTCACATAAACGAACCCATGTAATCTTCTACAATTTACGTATAAGGAACAGCTTTATAAAAGAGAGGAAGATTAGATGAATACAAAACATGTCATTGCTATCGCTAGTGGAAAAGGAGGAGTAGGAAAATCAACTGTTTCTGCAAACCTAGCTGTCAGCTTAGCTCGCTTAGGAAAGAATGTTGCTTTAGTAGATTTAGATATATACGGATTCAGCATTCCAAAAATGTTCTCGATTACAGCTAAACCAAAAACGTTTAATGGAAAGATCATTCCAGTAGAAGCAGAAGGCGTAAAAATTATGTCGATGGGCTTTTTAATTAAAGGAAATGAGCCAGTCGTTTGGCGCGGGCCAATGCTTGGAAAAATGATTGAACATTTTACGAGAGATGTTATTTGGGGAGAGCTTGACTACATGATCCTTGACTTACCTCCCGGAACAGGTGATATCGCATTAGATATGCATCACTATATTCCACAGAGTAAAGAAATTATTGTTACCACTCCGCATCCAACAGCAACTCATGTGGCAGAACGAGCAGGTGTAATGGCCCAAAAAGCAAACCACGATATTTTAGGAGTTATTGAAAATATGAGCTATTTTACCCCACCTGGAAGTGAAGAAAAGTATGCTCTTTTCGGTAAAGGTGGCGGTGAGAAGCTTGCTGAAATATTAAGCACAGATGTTATTGCACAATTACCGATTGAGGCACTAAGTGATGATGCCGAAGTGACTGCCATTTATAAAGAAGATTCTATCTTGTATATGCAATACAAACAGTTAGCGGAAAAGATTGACCAACTTTTAATGGGGTGATAAAAATGGTAAGGCCAAACAAGGTTAGCTTGTCACAGCCTTTCGATTCATTACACGAATTAATTCAACTTGTGCATCATACGGTGAAAGTGAAAAAAGGTAGCTTTCTTTTCCAAGAAGGCATGTCAGCTAGCGAAATTTATGTTATTAAAAACGGCAAAATACAAGTGAGTAAAGGGGCTGCTGATGGAAAAGAGTTAACATTACGAATATGTAGCAAAAATGAAATCGTCGGCGAACTTACTCTTTTCACCGAAGATCCAAAGTATTTGTTAAACGCAAAAGCAATGGAAGATTGTGAAGTAATGGTCGTGAAAAAAGATGTTCTAGAAGAAGAGTTCCTCCATAACAATCAACTAGCCTTTGAATTTATGAAATGGATGAGCGATCACTTTAGAAGAACACAAACAAAATTTAGAGATTTAATTATGCTAGGCAAAAAAGGCGCGTTATACAGCACACTTATTCGAATGACCAATAGTTACGGTGTCATGACTGCTAATGGCATTGTGATTGATATGCATTTAACCAATCAAGTGTTAGCAAACTTTTGCGGAACGACTAGAGAAAGTGTCAATCGAATGTTGTCTGAGTTGAAAAAAGATAAAATAGTTTCAATTCATCGGGGTAAAATTACAATTCTTGATATTGATTTCTTAAAGAAGGAAGTTAATTGTGAGAGTTGTCCGATAAAATACTGTACGATTGAATGAAGGCCAGCTGAGAAGCTGGTTTTTTTAGTGTTGCTAAAAATAGAGAATGGGAGATAACTATAGGCTTGCCTTTAACGTTCATTTTCATCATAGAAAAATTCAAAAAATGAACATGAAGCGGTCTCTCACGTTCATTTTCACTAAAGAAAAACTCTAAAATGATCATGAAGAGGTCTCTCACGTTCATTTTCACTAAATAAAAACTCTAAAATGAACATGAAGCGGTCTTTCACGTTCATTTTCACTAAATAAAAACTCTAAAATGATCATGAAGAAGTCTTTCACATTCATTTTCAAAAAAGAAAAATTCTAAAATGAACATGAAGAGGTCTTTCACATTCATTTTCAAAAAAGAAAAATTCTAAAATGAACATGAAGAGGTCTTTCACATTCATTTTCAAAAAAGAAAAATTCTAAAATGAACATGAAGAGGTCTCTCACATTCATTTTCACTAAATAAAAACTCTAAAATGAACATGAAGCGGTCTTTCACGTTCATTTTCAAAAAAAGAAAAATTCTAAAATGAACATCAAGAGGTCTCTCAAGCTTATGTAACACAAAGAAAAGTAAAAATGAACTTTACATAAAAGAGGAATTAGAAGTATGTGAGAAAGTTTTTGTGATGAGAAAAAAATATAATCTGAAAGTAAAGTACCGATTGAACGATCGCTTCCCCTGCGGAAAGCGGTCATTCAATCGGCACGGTTTATATACCAAAACAAATGTACACCATTGCTATTTTGCTACTTTTTCCCCACGCATTGCCTCTGGAATGTATACACAATACGGTTCGCTTTCTAAATAGTCACCTGTTAATGCGTATGCTCGAGATCTTGATCCGCCACATACAAATCGGAATTCACATACGCCGCATTTTCCTTTATAAAGGTCAGGATTACGCAACTCTTTAAACAACGGTGACTCCCGATAAATTTCTGCTAACGGTTGCTCTCTAATGTTTCCTGCTTTTATCGGTAACAAGCCGCTTGGATATACATCTCCAATATGAGAAATAAATAGAAAGCCGTTTCCATCGTTTACTCCTTTAGGAGCTCTTCCTAATCCATCAATAGAACCTGTTAGTCCTTTAGTTAAAGCATGCTTATATTGAATGAGCTTTTCCGCATTCTGCGTTTCTTTTTTCTTTTGTTGAATAACAACACGACGATAATGTTGAGCCGCTGTTGTTTTTATATCAAACGGAACTCGCTTACTTGCTTCATATAACCAACGAAACACTTTTTCATGTTCAGCAGGAGAAATCATATCGGACTCTTTACCACGACCAGTTGGTACGAGGAAAAATACACTCCATAACACACATCCTAGTTTCTCCACGAGTTCAAGCATATCATCTAGAACATGTAAGTTATAATTAGAAATTACTGTATTGATTTGAATGGGAATCTCTAGTTCATGCAAATACGAAATAGCGTCCATCGTTAATTGAAATGACCCGCTCGTTCCGCGGAAGTGATCATGTATTTCAGCAGTTGGCCCATCTAAACTAAATGCCCAGCGTGATAACCCTACTTCTTTCGCTTTTTGTATCGCTTCTTTTGTTACATTCGGTGTTGCACTAGGTGTCATGGATACGCGAACACCTTTATCAATGGCATATTTGGCGATATCATATACGTCTGGCCTCATTAAAGGATCTCCGCCAGTAAACACAAGTAATGGATTTTTCATATCATATATTTGATCAATTAACTTTTTTCCTTCTTCAAACGTTATTTCTCTCGGGTCGCGCATGTATTGGGCTTCAGCTCGACAATGTAAACACTTTAGTTCACATGCCCTTGTTAATTCCCAAATGACAATAAACGGATCTTCGTTAAAATCTCTGTCCCACATAGCGTTTCCTCCCTCACTTTTATACTTTTATTGTAAAAGAACGAGGAAGGATAGTATGTGAGATGCATCACAATTTCTTCATGAGTCACAAACCTTTCATATTTATAAGATCCGTCTCCCGGTTAACATTTTGAAAGATATCATCCTGTATGTGTAATTGGTTTTCATTTAAATAAGTGACGTTTAAATCTTGTATGAATTCCATCATTTTTAGTTTGTCTTCTCTTAACTTCTTTTCTAAAATGGCCATAACGCTTGAGTAGTAAATCCCAACTAATGGCTGCACACGTCCGAAAGCATCTGGGAGGATAGCATCAACGTCTTTCGTTCGTTTATCAAGCATAATGTTCATCATCTTTTTAGAAAGTAGAGGCATATCACAAGGCAGAACAACATACCATTGTGAAGGAGCTCTTTTCATGCAGCTGTATATCCCAGCAAGTGGCCCTTTGCCGAGAAAAGGCGCTACATCTTCCACGATGTTTTTAAACCCTTTTGCTTGAAAAGTTGGAGTTAATATTGGAGAGCTACTTATAACCACTTCATTTGTCATTTCTTCCAGAATGTCTAAAGAGTACTCGTACATCTCCTTTTCGTTAAACTTGGCAAATGCTTTCGGACTGCCAAATCTACTAGACTTACCTCCAGACAACAAAATCCCTGTAACCTCGTTCACATGATCACTCCTTATATGTAAGTCGATTGTTTTAAAACAAATATTTTCGATATAGCTTTTTAGCAATAATAACGTTACAATAGGGTAAATAAACTTATGGTCGTTAAACTAATACAATTTTTAGAAAGTGGTGATCCAATGCCAGATAAAATATCTAAAGACTTAAAAGACTTTTTGCTCACTTTTGAAAAAACGCAAGAAATAAAAAAAGGTACTTACTTATTTCAAGAAGGTGTAGAAGCAAAAGAAATTTATGTCATTTTAGATGGCAAAATACAAATGAGTAAAATCACCCCAGACGGACAAGAATTAACAATGAGATTGTGCAGTAAGGACGATATTGTTGGGGAACTGACCCTATTTTGTTCTGGAGCTGTTTACATGCTTACTGCAAAAGTAATCGAATCAGGAAAAGTTGTCGTTGTACCAAAAGAAGCGCTAGAACAAAAACTTTCCGAAAGCAGCCACCTTGCTTTAGAATATATGAAATGGATGAGCAACCATTTTAGAAAAACACAAACGAAATTTCGCGACTTAGTATTGAACGGAAAAAAAGGCGCCCTATACTCCACGTTGATACGCATGACAAACAGTTTCGGCATATTGAAAGAGAACGGCATACTAATAAATACTCCATTAACAAACCAAGAGCTCGCTAACTATTGTGGCACCTCTCGTGAAGTTGTAAACAGAATGCTAAGCGATTTAAAGAAAAACAATATTTTATCTATCGATAAAGGTAAAATTACCATCCATGATTTAGACTTTTTAAAACTAGAAATCAACTGCGAAGGTTGCCCTGTGGAACTTTGTAGTATTGACTAAGAGCAGAAAGGAAATAATTCTGCTCTTTTTATTTTTGCTATGTAACACCGCTGTTGATTTCCGTGCAAGCCTTAGCTTTCCGCGGGGTGGATGGAGCCTCCTCGGCTTCGCCTGTGGGGTCTCCCGGCCCCCGCTACTCCCGCAGGAGTCTCCGACTTGCACGGAAATCAACTGCTAGATAGGTATCTAGAATCATCTCAACCTTTAGCATAGCTTTATATAAATATAATGACTCCTATAAAAAAGAGGACAGAGTTAACAATCTCATAAATGCCGACTTTCATGACACTTACATTTTTACCGTGAAAATAAATAGCTCTTACTAAGCTTGGTAAGAATGCAAAAATAAAAGCTGCGTATCCGAGTATTGGTAGTCCAATTATTACTGCAATGTGATAACCCCATGATAAGTACTTATATGTTGAGCTGTTCTTCTCTCGGATCATTGTTTTCACGTAAAAAGTACTTCCCACAAAAAATAGTAAGCTTAATGTGAATAGCAGCCAAGCTGTTTCATCAAGTGTGTTCGTACCAAGGAAGTAACTTGCTAGCCCTCCAATACAAAAAACGATAATGGCACTAAAATCGTTCCAAATGGCTCTCTCATTTTTTATTTTTGCAAAATAAGCATTAATAAAGAAAAATGGAATCATGCTTAATCCAAAATAAAATAAAGTTGGATTTTTGATAAGCGTTATAAGTAAAAATAGGATGGATGGAATAGCATAAATAATGGTCCATTTTAGATAAAGTTGAACTTTCTTCTTTTTTACTAACATGAGTAACGGATTGGTAGCTAAATATAAGAAAAACCATCCAAGAAAAAGTGGAATATGATATATACTAGGCTTTCCAGCTATAACCCCTAATAAAAACGGAATAATCAACATTGCCCATGCTCCGTGCTGCTTTGGCATTAATGGTTTCATCTCTATCACCTCTTTGTTTTACTACCTTTATTATAAACTTTCACGATTAGGTTGTTTGTGATGTTCGTCACATTCCTTCAAATTAGTTTAAAGGGGAAGATGTAATAAAATTGACGCTAATATAAAATTCATTTCTAGCTGTTGATTGGAGCGCAAGTCGGAGACTCCTGCGGGAGAAGCGGGGAGCGGGAGACCCCGCAGTCGCGAATGCGATGAGGAGGCTCCCGGCCCGCCCGCGGAAAGCGAAGATTTGCTCTCCAATCAACAGCGGTGTTTAGTTTATCATCTAAAAAGGCAAAAAAAATGAGCCAGATTATCTGCTCATCTTTTCTTCTAGTTTTTGTTGGTTAATGGACGGTAATTGTGCATTCCATTTGTATTCTCTCGTTTTGAAAGCGATGATTGTTTTGTAAAAAAAATTAATATTTTTCATAAAAAGAACGAACATTGCAATTGCAAAAAATACGTGAATTGCCAGGATGGCCGGTTGTTGTGCAATTTGGTTCATGTTTGGATTTAAAGTAACAAGCCCGATGATCCAACTGAATAAAAACGTGTGAACCGAGTAAACTTTGAACAATAAAACAATAGATGCACCAGTTAATACATAACCTAGTGAGCAAATTTTTAATAGTAGGATGGATTTCTTTTCTATTTTAACGTTTTGAGCTTCAGACTCTTCTTGTAGTCGATAATCATGTTTCCAAATAAACGCCATAATCCCTATTGCAACGAATGTGTAGGGAGTAATAACCCACAGGATGATATCCATTATATTCACTTGTTTCACCCTTTTTCTTTTAAGTTACTTTTATTATAAGAGATGGGTCAGATGCTAACTGTGATATTAATCACTTTATGGCGAGAAAGTGAATTTTTTTATACTTTTTAATACCGCTGTTGAATTCCACGCATATCTTCGCTTTCCGCGGGCGGGCCGGGAGCCTCCTCATCGCTCCGCTCTTGCGGGGTCTCCCGCTCCCCGCTTCTCCCGTGGGAGTCTCCGATATGCGTGGAATTCAACAGCTGAAAAGTAAACAAATTGAAACAATAAACATAAAAGCAACTATCAAAATAAAAAAACATTTTAATAATGAAGATGTTTTTGTTATAAGTTGAATGTTTCGTTTTAACTTGTGTTTCAATTCTTTTGTTTTGTGTTTCAATCTGATTAGTTTCTGTTTCAATTTACTGCATTTGTGTTTCAATTTTCCTTGTGGACATAATTTAACTATGCTTGTGTTTCAATTAATAATTTTGTGTTTCAATCTAAAGCGTTTCTGTTTCAATCTTCCAACTTTGTGTTTCAATCCATCTTAACTAAAAAAACTACTGAACCTTAAAAGTACAGTAGTAGCTTCTATTCCTTACTTACCCTCCACTCACAGGTGGGATGCATGCGACTATATCTCCTGCACGAACGACCATATTATCTGATGCAAACTCTTCGTTTACGGCGATCATTACTTGGTTCATGTTCGGTAGTCCATATTCTTTACTTAACAACTCTTTTAGTTGAGAAACAGTCATTTCCTCCATGTCTATGACTAACTTCTCTTTTCCATAAGCTTCTTGTAAAAAGGAAAATAATAAAATAGTAATCATTTCTCGATTCCCTCCGGTGCTCCATTAGGATAAGCGGTCTTTTCCAATTGGTCACCAATCCACATTTCGCCATCTTCCCAATGTTCTTTTTTCCAAATTGGCACGATCTGCTTAATACGCTCAATTGCATATTCGTTTGCTTCATAGGCATCTTTACGATGAGGTGTGGATACTGCGATAACAACGGCAATATCCGTGATGTCTAGGCGACCAATTCTGTGCGCAATGGCCACTTTTGCATCTACCCACTTTTCATTTATTTCATCTCCAATTTCGGCTAACTTTTTCTCTGCCATAGGAACATAAGCTTCGTATTTTAAATAAAGCGTTCGTTTTCCTTTTGTGAATTCGCGTACTGTGCCAATAAAGGTTGTAATGGCTCCTGCTTCACGACGCTCTACTTTTTTCACCAACTGCTCTACACTTATTGGTGCTGATACTATTTCAAACATTTTTCCCATTACTTAGATCCACTTCCTTCCCAATCCATTCTAATAACTTTTCTGTATCCGTAATATGGAAAACTGGTATTTCTTCCTTTATTTCTAAGTCTCCCCATACAACAACGGCAATTATGTCCGATAATTCTTTTAACAAATGTAAGTCTTGCTTACTTCTTAAAATAACTATTTTCGGGTATTTTTCTCGCTTATACCCTTCAACTATAACTGTCTCCGTACCAAGAAATTTGTAAAAAGATAAAATTCTCTCCAAGTTCCATCCACGACTATTGGAAACAAGTTGAATTCCACCAGATCCCTCCACCGTCGAAATCGTCGAACCTGCTTCCATATGTTTCAATGAATCTCTGCGCGGTCCATAATCAGGCGCTCCGCCGTGACCATGATGTTTGATTGTTGCAACTTCTAATCCCTTACACGTTAAACGACGTATTACGTTTTCCACTAGCGTTGTTTTTCCGCTATTTTGAAAGCCTACAATTTGAATAACTTTCATTCAGCTTCCTCTCCCCACGGCCACACGCTACCAGTTTCGTCTTCTAGTAATAATGCTTTTACTGCCATTCCTGTTTGAAAACCTCGTGTTCCTCCAGGTAAAACAATTAGAACATTTGCTCCAGAAAGAGATGTAACGACATTCGATTTATCTAAACCGCTAGGTCGAACTACTACTCTCCCACCCTCAAAAAATAGTGTTCCTCTTACAAATCTTGAGAATGGATTTGGTTTTGGGAAATCTTCGCCAAGTTCTGCCTCTACAGCTTGTAAATGTGGCATATCAGAAAATAACATCCTTCTGACAACCGGCCTTACAAACAATTCGTATCCAACAAAACAAGCGGAAGGATTACCAGATAGTCCGAACAATAGTTTTCCATTCCATTTTGCAACAGTTGTGACACTTCCAGGTCGCATTGCTACTTTATTGAAAAGCACATTAGCACCTAATTTTTCGTAAATGGCTGGCAAGTAGTCATAATCTCCTACAGAAACGCCGCCTGTTGTAATAAGCATATCTACTTGTGACAATGCATTTTTAACCGCCTCAAAACACGTGTCAAAGTCGTCTTCTAGTTTTCCAAAATATTTCGCAATTGCACCGCTTCGCTTTATTTGTCCTTGAACCATATAGGAGTTACTGTTTCTAATTTTTCCAGGTACTAACGGTTCCTCAACATCTAACAATTCTGTACCTGTTGCATACACACCAATGACTGGCTTTTTGGCTACTTGGACTTTTCCGTAACCGAATGTCGCTAAGAGCGCTTGTACACCAGGATTAATAGGTGTTCCTTTTTCTACTAAAGCTGTACCTTTTTTCGCATCTTCACCTTGAAAAGAAACATTGTCTCCTTGTTTAAAAGGTCTTTTAATGCTCATGTACTTTTTTCCGTCTTGCTCATATTCTTTCGTTAGCTCTAACATAACAACAGCGTTTGTAAAGGCTGGCATTTGTGCTCCGGTCATGATCCTCACTGCTTGTAATTTACCAATTTGCTTGGAAGAAACATAGCCCGCCCCTATTTCATCTACTATTTCAAATTCAACTGCATTTTGTCCGGAAGCTTCAATAGAATCTTCCGCTCGTATTGCAAAGCCATCATACGGTGATTTTGGAAAAGGTGGTACATCGTGGGTTGCCTTTAATGGTGCTGCTAAATACCGACCATAAGACTCTACTAAATCAACAGATTCAACTTTACCTTTTGGTGAAAATGGCATGATTCTTTTTACTGCTTCCCCTACTTGTATTGGTGTTCTTCTTTCTACCGGCATTTCATTCACTCCCTATATAAAAAATCGTTATGTTAAAGGTATCAAAGTCCATGAATCCGAAATGTGATATACGTCACACTTCACAAAAATGTGACATTTGCATCAAAATCAGCCTTAATTGTGTGATGCACGTCACACTCCAAGTTCAAAATTAAGGATAGGATAAAAGTGTAATAGAAAAAGAAATTGGAGGCGAAAGTAATGGCAAATGTATTTCATGAACAATCTAATGTAGGTGAAATTGTCGCGAAGTTTCCGAAAGCTGGTGACTACTTCAAGTCAGTCAGAATAGATTTTTGTTGCGGTGGGAACAGACCACTCATTGAAGCAATAAACGAACGTAACTTAGATTCAGAGGAAGTCATTAATGATATAAATACACTATACGAAGATGCTCAGCGTCGAAACGAAATCGGTGCAGATTGGCAATTGGCATCTTTTGAAGAAATTATTGATATCATCATTCAAAAACATCATCAATTTTTACAAGAAGAACTACCAGCACTTAGTCCTTATGTAACAAAAGTGTTAAGAGTACATGGGCATCACCAACCACACTTAGCAGAAATTCACTCGCTGTTCTATGAATTAAAGAAAGAATTAGAGCAACATACGATAAAAGAAGAAACGGTTATTTTCCCAGCTATTATGGAGGCAGAACGCACGGAAGTTTTACAAGCAACAGAAGAGCTTGCTAGTAAAATTAAAGAGTTAGAGGACGAGCACGATGCAGCAGGCGATATAATGAAACGTCTACGTGAAATTACAAATGATTTCCAACCACCTGAAGGAGCTTGTGGTACTTATCAATTAGTGTATCGCCGCTTAGCTGCCATTGAAGATGACCTATTCAATCATGTTCATTTAGAAAATAACGTATTGTTCCCGAAAGCACGTGATCGTTGGGCAATTTAATAGAGGAGTGAAATATCATGAATCAATGTGGCTTATTTCAACAAAGCGCACAAAATGTTCCACTGTGTGAAGCGCTTGGAATTTTAAAGGCGGAACACACTCCACTCAATGAAGCAAAGGCAAATGTGAATAGCATGGCCAGTCAGTTTTTAGAAGAATCAATGGAAGGCGATTATGCAGATGCGTTATTAACACTGCGTAAAGAAGTACAGTTATTTTTTGATAGTTTAAAAGTGCATTCCGAAAAAGAGGAAGGTATTCTTTTTCCGATGATGCATAAGTACATTGGAAAAGATTCTGGCCCGCTCGTTGTAATGGAATATGAACACGATGAAGCGAAACGAAACATAGTTAGCTTTTTAGAGGGTACTGATTTTATTGCTGAAACTATTACGGAGGAGAAGTTTCAGAAACTTGTCACTCATGTTAAGGAAGCATACGAGATTTTAACTGCGCATTTTATGAAGGAAGAAATGGTATTGTTTCCGATGGCGGAGCAATATTTAACAGTTGATGAAAAAACTGAACTATTATTGAAAGTGAAGTAAATGTTTTTTGGAAACTTGTGACTACTATTTCTCATTTTTATTCTCCTATGAAAAGGCTGGCGACATCTTATCACCAGCCTCTTTTTTTATCCTAAAAATTGATAGTATAGTTTTTTTGCCTCTACGATGGAGTTCGTTCCGTGCACAAAGACTCTTCCATCTAGGAAGAAAACTAATCGATAGTTTGGTAAGTGTAGCGAGACTAAGTAAGGATTTGTATTTACTTTACCATGTGTTGAAAGTTTAGTAGCAAGCTCATTTAAGTCGACTTTCTCTTTTTTTGCTGGGCGAATTTGTACGGTGTTTCTCCCACATAGTGCTTCTGTTTTTGTTTCGTATTCATAGGACAAATAAGGGTAGGATCTATCTTTCCCGCATGAAGGACAGTGTTTGCTTTTTGCTTGTTGAACGCCCATGGTATAATGTTGATTTTTCCATACATCAAATGTGAATAAGCCTTTTCTTACAGCTTCCAAGTCTTCCACCAGCACCTTAAGCGCTTCTGCCACTTGATATGCAGCAACAATCTGTACTGCAGGGCTGATGATACCAACACTATCACATGTCATGCCGCTAGACGGTATTACTTTTAGCAAACAGTGTAGGCATGGTGTTTTTCCAGGTAGTATCGTATATGTCATGCCAAAACTACTAACACAAGAACCGTAAATCCAAGGGATAGAGTGTTTTTGTGCAATATCGTTAATAACTAGCCTCGTATCAAAGTTGTCCGTTCCATCTATTATTAAATCTATTCCACTTACTAACTCTTCTAAAGTGGAAGCCTGTACATCCATTATATATTCACGAACTTCTACCTCAGAATTCACTTCTTTTAATCTATTTTTAGCAGCAATTACTTTCGGTGTTTGCTGTTTTGCATCTTGTTCTTTGTAAAGTTGTTGGCGCTGTAAGTTGCTCCAGTCTACGTAATCCCTATCTACAATCGAAATTTCCCCAACACCTGCACGCACTAACATTTCCGCCGCAGCACTACCAAGCGCACCAGCTCCTACAATAAGTACATGCTTTTGTTGCAATTTCTGTTGGCCTGTTTCTCCAATTGACTTAAATAATTGTTGCCGAGAATATCTCATTCATAATTCCCCCTGACTTACCTTTATTACATCACGATACACAATCTCAATCTGTGACGAACATCACAGATGGAAGTCTCACAGTTTGGTAACTTTATAATAAGATCTAAAATTTTTGAGGTGATTTCAGTGATTCCAAATAATAAGTTTACAAACGTTCAATTTGCTGTTTTAACAGTTAGTGATACAAGAACGGCAGATACAGACAAAAGTGGCCAAACGATTATGGAAATCGTTAAAAGTCATAATCATCGTATAGCCGATTACAAAATTGTAAAAGATGAGTTTGATTTAATTGTGGATGCTTTGAAGACTTGGTGTGGGGCTTCTTCAGAAGTACAAGCCATTATTATTACAGGTGGCACTGGCTTCACACCAAGAGATGTAACATATGAAGCAGTGACAACTGTGATTGAAAAAGAAATGACTGGCTTTGGAGAACTGTTCCGCCATTTAAGTTTTGAAGAAATTGGAACAAGGGCAATGTTTAGTAGAGCAACAGCTGGAAGTCTAAATTATCGTGCCATTTATGCCCTGCCGGGGTCCACTAATGCTGTGAAATTAGGAACGGAAAAAGTAATCCTTCCATCCGTATCTCATTTTTTAGAGGAACTCATTCGAGTGAAATAACTATTTTTTAAGGAGTGTTGTATGCATGTCTACTTTTTCTCATTTTAATAAAGAAGGCAGACCTAAAATGGTCGATGTATCGACTAAAAATGAAACAAGTCGTAGTGCCATCGCTAGAAGTACAATTGTTTTTTCTGAAGAATTGTATGAAGCTATTCAAGCTGGCGGCGTGAAAAAAGGAGATCCATTGCAAACAGCTCAAATTGCTGGTGTAATGGCAGCTAAAAAAACGTGGGACATTATTCCGATGTGCCATCCGTTATTATTGCAAGGGATTGATTTTGGTTTTGATTATGAAAAAATGGAGGAAGGTTACGCTTTGAGAGTGGAAGCGATGGTTAGGTGCAACGGGAACACTGGCGTGGAGATGGAAGCATTAACAGCCGTTTCTGTCGCAGCACTTACGTTTTATGATATGTGTAAAGCTATTGATAAATCGATGGTGATTAAGGAAACGTTATTAGTGAAGAAAACAGGTGGGAAGAGCGGAGAGTATAATCATCCTGGGGTTTAATAGATAGAAAGAATGCACTTCTTAGATTCAAGAAGTGCATTTTTTTTGAAATCAATTCAAATTAGTATTATCAAGTTCATTTTTCTTTTTTGCTTTAGCCAAAATGAACTTGAGACGCCTTATCAAGTTCATCTCCACCTTTTTATCATACATAGTTGAACTTCATCCCCCAATGTAAGACATCTCTATTTTTTTTCGTTGCTTTGCACTTTCTTCTGTTCGCTCTTCGGAGTAACGATCTGCCCTTTTCTCCCATATGCGTTTAATCATGTAAGTTAAGTATTCGTCTGATGCTCCTTCGCGTATAACATCTTTTAAGGAAGAACCTTCTGTTGCAAATAAGCAGTTATAAAACTTACCATCAGCTGAAAGTCTAGCACGTGTGCAACTAGAACAAAATGCTTCGGAAACAGATGTAATAAAACCGATTTGTGCATCTGTACCTTTATGACGGTATCTTTTCGCTACTTCTCCAAAATACGTTGGCTTTACTGGTTCTAACTCAAAGTGTTGAGATAGTATATCAAAACTTTCTTTTTTCGTAACAACGTAATCAAACTTCCAACCGTTTGAAGTACCAACGTCCATAAACTCAATAAAACGTAGTTGAACTCCAAGTTCTTTAAAGTATTTTGTCATCGGCACAATATGTTGGTCATTTAAACCTTTCTTCACAACCATATTTATCTTCACTTCAAGTCCTGCGTCTATTGCTGCTTGTATCCCTTTTAAGATTGGCTTAACACCAACACCACGGCCGTTTATCTTCTTGAGTAGTTCCTCATCTAATGTATCAAGGCTTATGTTAACACGTTTTAATCCAGCACCTGCTAGAGCTCTAGCTTGCTTTGGTAAGTGAACTCCATTCGTTGTTAAGGCTACATCTTTTATACCTTCAATTGCATTCAATTGCTCGACTAATATTGGCAAGTCTTTTCTTAACAGTGGTTCTCCACCGGTTAGCCTTACTTTTTCGACACCAAATGCTGCAAGAATTTTTGTAATGCGAACAATCTCTTCAAAACTTAACAGCTCTTTTTCTTGTAGAAATGGAAAATCTGGGCCGAAAAGTTCTGCTGGCATACAATATGCACATCTAAAATTACATTGGTCTGTAACAGAGATACGGATATCGCGCATCGGTCTTTTCAATTGATCTTTTAATGTTTGTATCATTTCGCCCATTTCACATCTCTCCAAGCTAGTTTTTTTTGATACTTTTATTGTAAGCCCGGTGCCTCTAACGTTCTGTGACATACATCACACCGGAAGCAAAAGGTATATTCTTGTGAAGAGATTGTGAACTATATAATAAAATAATTTAGATGTATTACTAAGTGTTGATGTTTGCGGAAGGTGCTCGCTTTCCGCGGGTGGTCTCGGGAGCCTCCTCAGTGCTCCGCACTTCCGGGGTCTCCCTTGACGCACTTTCCCCGCAGGAGTCTCCCACCTTCCGCAAACATCAACTTAATTAATCAATAACTTTTTTACTAATCCTATTAAAAAGACCCTACGTCCATTAGACATAAGGTCAATCTCTAAATTAACATTTCACTTCTGCATTTTTTCTTGCGTAGTAGTACCAAGTAACTCCTAAGCTGATAACATAGTAACCGATTAAAATATAAAGGGCCATATCGACTGCACCTGTTGTATCTACAGACCAACCGAAAATTTTCGGTATCAAAAATGCACCATAGGCTGCAATGGCTGCTGTGAAGCCAAGTACTGGTGCTGCTTCTTTTTCTGGGAAAATAAACGGAATCATACGGAATGTTGAACCGTTTGCAATACCAGTCGTAGTGAAAAGAATGAGGAACATAATTAAGAAACCAGTAAAGTTATTTTGATTAACAAAATAGATAACTCCAAATGTAGCTGCAATCATAATAACAATATCCCAAAATGTGACGATTGCTCCACCTAGTTTGTCAGATAGCCAACCACCGACAGGACGGATTAATGCTCCAAGTAAAGGACCAATGAATGCTAAATGAACAACGTTTAGATCTGCAAACTCCGTTTTTAATAAAAGCGGAAATGCTGCTGCATAACCGATGAAAGAACCGAAACACATTGTGTAAAGCCATGTCATAATCCATGTATGCTTTCTTTTGAAAATAACAGATTGTGCTTTGAAAGATTGTTTCGCAGAAGGAATATTATCCATTCCGAACATCGCTGCAATTACTACGATGATAATTGGTACTACCCAGATAAAGGCTGCATTCTGGATCCAAACTGTTGATCCAGTTGCTGTCGTTTGGTTTGCTCCACCAATTGCACCGAACACACCTAACGTAATAATAATAGGTGTTAAAAACTGAACAGCACTTACCCCTAAGTTTCCGATACCTGCATTAATTCCAAGAGCTGCCCCTTTTGCTTTTTTCGGATAAAAGAAACTTATATTAGCCATGGAGGAAGAAAAATTACCTCCACCAAAACCACAAAGTGCAGCTAGAATGGCCATTGTTGTAAAAGAAGTTTCAGGATTTTGCACTGCAATTCCTATTCCGATTGCTGGAATTAGTAACGTTGTTGTGGAGAATATTGTCCAATTTTTCCCACCAAATATACCTGGCATGAATGTGTAAAAAATACGTAATGTTGCCCCAGTTAATCCTGGGAGAGCTGCTAAAGTGAATAACTCACTCGAAGTAAACGCAAAACCTACGTCGTTAAGACGAACTGCAACAACCGACCAGATTTGCCATACTGCAAACGCTAAAAATAAAGCTGGAACAGAGATAGAAAGATTTCTCCTTGCATGTCGCTTCCCTTCTTTCTCCCAAAATTGTTCGTTTTCTGGATTCCAGTCTTTTCCGATTCTTGCCACTATTATGACCTCCTCTAACTTCCTTGTTTGAAAGGATGTTTATTGTAAGACTACTAAAAAGAATAAATTAACAGTATTCGTTGAAATTCACTAAAAATTGCGAGACTCCTGCGGAAAAACGAGCCAATCGGGACCCCGCAGGAACGAGGAGGCTCGATGGTTCGTCCGCGGAAAGCGAGCGAATTTTAGTGAATTTCAACATTATGTTTAATGCACTTTTATCATAAAAAAAGGAAAGCGTTGGAGATGTGACATTTGATACACTATTTAGATGGTTCAAAAAGTCTTCACAATTGGTTTATGTTGAGGAGATTTTCTTATGTTGTGTGAGTTTCATCACAGTAATAAATTCCACTAACCTTTACACTTATTCATAGCATGATTGATTAGGAAGGTGAGTGTTATGTTTACGGTTACGGTGACGTCTGAGAATAATATAAATATAGATAGTGTAATGCGAAAGCTAGGATGGACTAGTTTTAACGGTGAATATTCAAGAGTTTTAGATTATGGGAAAAAATTAATTACAATGAAATTAGATGCAGAAAATGATCGTACGTTAATCGGAGAATTTGCTCAAAATTTATCCATGAAAGAATATAAAGCGATTAATGGGTGGTTAAAAGAAATCTTATTAGCATTGGACGGTATGGTGAATGATGAGAATAGTAAACTAGGCTATTTAGCTGATGGCAGTCCCGCTTGTATTTTGACAAATTGGGAGAAGTGGGATACTTTTTTAATAAAAGCTCGTTTGCGTTCTCTTGAAGGAAAGAAAGTAATGGCGCTAGACCCTTCTGGGGAAATGTTAATTGAAGGTTTGTTAGTAGAATACAGCTCTTCTGTTGATGAAAAAGATGGCTCTTTATCTATATCTTCTTGTACGGTTATTACTTTGTTTGGTGAGCGTACCGTAAATGGAGAAGGATTGGCGATTGAAGCTGTATATGAGTGATAAAATTAACCCCAACCTCGAACGAACAACGAGATTGGGGTTTTGTATTTTTCTAGATTAAACTATATATTTCTGTGCTTCTAGCACACCAGCAGCGATTTCGCGTTTTTTCGCGATTACGTTGATTGGTGTGTGGCGAGTAAATTTACGTAGAGCGGACATCATCATACGTAATGTGTCACCTTGCTCTGTTGCAACAAGCGTTTCTTTTGAATCTGCTTCGATTTCGTTAAACGCTTCTTGGCAAAATACTTGTGTGTAAAGAATTTTTTGTTTTGCTTTTTCTTCGCCAACTTTTTTAATTGCTTTTTCTGTACGTAAGACAACAGATTCCATTGCGTATACGTTGCTAATGATGTCTGCAATATTGTGTAGTAGCTCTTGCTCTTTTTCAAGTGCTTTTCCGTACTTCTGAGCAACTAAGCCTGTTAGTAAGATTCCCATTTTCTTTGCATTCTTTACTAAATACTTTTCTTGCTCTAATACGCCGTCGCCTACTTCTTCTGGCATTAGCATCATTAATTCTTCTTGTAAGCCCATTGCCTTTTGAATTAAAGGCAGCTCGCCTTTTAATGCTTTACGAAGGAAAGTGCCTGGCACTAATAAGCGGTTGATTTCGTTTGTACCTTCAAAAATTCGGTTAATACGAGAGTCACGATACATTCTTTCAATCTCGTATTCTGCCATAAAGCCATATCCACCGTGGATTTGAACGCCTTCATCGGCAACATAGTCTAATGTTTCTGAACCGAATACTTTGTTTAAGGAACACTCAATTGCATATTCAGCAATTGCGTTTGCTACTGCTTTCGGGTCTTTCTCTTGTTCTGGTGTTAAACGACCTTGATTATCTTCATATAAACCTACTGTACGGTATACAGAACTTTCCGCTGCGTATGTTTTCGTTGCCATGTTCGCGATTTTTTCTTGAATTAATGAGAACTTTGCAATCGGTGTTTTGAATTGTTGACGTTGGTTTGCATATGTTGCTGAAAGCTCGATACCACGCTTAGAACCACCAACAACACCAACAGCTAACTTGTATCGACCGATATTTAAAATATTGAATGCGATAACGTGTCCGCGCCCTACTTCACCTAATAAGTTTTCTTTGGGTACAACTGCATCTTCTAAAATTAATGTACGAGTAGAAGACCCTTTAATACCCATTTTCTTTTCTTCTGGTCCAACAGAAACGCCATCAAATTTACGTTCTACGATGAATGCAGAGAAGTGCTCCCCGTCTACTTTTGCATAAACTACGAATACGTCAGCAAAACCAGCGTTTGTAATCCATTGTTTTTCACCGTTTAATACGTAGTGAGTGCCCTCGTCGTTTAGCTTAGCAGTTGTCTTTGCACCTAATGCGTCTGAACCTGAACCTGGCTCTGTTAATGCGTAAGCTGCTAACCACTCACCTGTTGCTAACTTTGGAAGGTATTTATGTTTTTGCTCCTCGTTTCCAAAAAGTACGATTGGTAATGATCCAATTCCTACGTGTGCTCCGTAAGATAATGAGAATCCTCCTGCACGTGAGAATTTTTCTGTAATTAAAGAAGAACTAATTTTGTCTAATCCGAATCCACCGTACTCTTCTGGCACGTCAGCTCCTAATAGTCCAAGCTCTCCAGCTTCTTTTAATAGTTTGACAGAAATGTCAAAGTTGTGATGTTCGATTTCTTCTAGGTTTGGAACTACTTCGTTTACGACGAATTCTTCCGTAGTTTTCGCAATTAGTTTATGTTCATCTGAGAAATCTTCTGGTGTGAAAACTTTCTCGCAATCAATATCATCTAATAAAAAGCTTCCGCCTTTTACAACATTTTCTAACGTATTAGACATGGTAAATCCCCCTTGGTTTGTAGTTTAGCAAGAGAGTCTGTTTGCCCTCTTTCTAATAAACTATTTCTAAGACCGCTGTTGATTTCCGTGCAAGGCTTCGCTTTCCGCGGGCGGGAAAAAGGAAGGTTATTTTCACTGTCGTGAAAAAACCTACTCCTCGACGCATTCGCGTCTGTGGGGTCTCCCGTCTCCCGCTTCTCCCGCAGGAGTCTCCGCCTTGCACGGAAATCAACCGCTATTTCTTACTAATAAACAACATTAAGATTTAACAAAGTCAAAACTATGCTAAAAGTTCAAATACTCCTGCAGCACCCATACCGCCGCCGATACACATGCTGACAAGGCCGAATTGTTCGTTACGGCGTTTCATTTCGTGTAAAAGTGTTAATGTTAGCTTGCTTCCCGTACATCCTAGTGGATGACCTAAAGCGATAGCTCCACCGTTTACGTTTACTTTTTCTTCATCTATGTTTAGCTCTCTCATTACTTGAATTGCTTGAGATGCAAATGCTTCGTTTAATTCGATAAGTCCAATATCGGAAAGTTCTAGACCAGCTATCTTTAATGCTTTTGGAATGGCAACAACAGGACCAATCCCCATTACTTCTGGTGGTACTCCACCAACAGCAAACGAACGGAATTTTGCGATTGGCTTTAGACCAAGCGCTTCTGCTCTTTCGCGCTCCATAACTAGAACGGATGCTGCTCCGTCGCTTGTTTGTGAGGAGTTACCTGCTGTGACAGATCCTTTTACATTGAATGCCGGACGTAGTTTTGCTAGTATTTCCATGTTTGTGCCTGCGCGTACTCCTTCGTCTTGGCTAAAGGTGAAAGAGTTTGTTTTCACTTTATTATCTGAACCAATTTGATTAATTTTCACATCTACTGGAACGATTTCATCCACAAATCTACCTTCTGCGATTGCTGCAGCAGCTTTTTGATGACTGCGTACGGCAAATGCGTCTTGGTCTTCACGGCTCACACCATATTTATTTGCTACTTGTTCTGCCGTGTGGCCCATGCTCATGTAATATTCAGGTGCAGAATCTACTAATCTTGCATTTGGACGAACTGTATGACCAACCATAGGGACCATGCTCATCGATTCCGCTCCACCCGCAATGATTGTTTCTGAATGGCCCAACATAATTCTTTCTGCAGCATAAGCGATGGTTTGTAAACCAGATGAACAATATCGGTTAATCGTAATGGCAGGAACGCTTGATGGTAGACCAGCTAGCCCTCCAATATTACGTGCCATGTTCAAACCCTGTTCTGCTTCTGGCATCGCACATCCAAAAATTAAGTCATCTATTGGTCCGTCATAGCCACTCGCTCTTCTTAACGTTTCTCTTACTACTAGTGCCCCTAAATCATCAGGTCTCACCGTTGCAAGTGACCCCTTCTTTGATCTACCGACTGGCGTTCTCGCACCAGCTACAATAACAGCTTCTTTAAACAAATTGCTCCCCTCGCTTTTCAAATAAATTTATATGTTAGTTTCTTAATGGTTTTCCTTTAACAAGCATGTGTTGCATTCTTTGTTGGGATTTGAATTCTCCTACTAAGCTTAAGAATGCCTCACGTTCGATATCTAATAAATACTGTTCATCCACAAGTGTGCCGTATGGAACTTTCCCTCCAGCAATTACATTGGCTAGTTTGGAAGCAATTTTTAAATCATGCTCGGAAATGTAGCCAGAGTAGTGCATGTTGTGTGCGCCAAGCATTAACGTGGCGTATCCAGTTTCACCTGTTACTGGCACTTTTTTACGAACAGGTGGATTGTATCCAACTTCGTGTAAACGCAGCACAGATTGTTTTGCATCGTGAATGAGGTGATCTCCATTCATGCTGATGCCGTCATTGCTGCTTAAGAAATGTAAGTCGCGTGCTTCCGCAGCAGATGTTGAAACTTTGGCTGTTGCAATCGTTTCAAACACTTTGTTTGCTACTTTTTGCAAGTCATAATCTAATCCTTCTGGCATCGAGTTTAAGTGCTTTAAGTAAAGCTCTTTGTTTCCGCCTCCACCAGGGATTAGACCAACTCCAACTTCTACTAAGCCCATATATGTTTCACTTGAAGCTTGGATGGAAGAAGTCGGTAAGCTGATTTCCGTACCGCCACCTAGTGTCATACCGAATGTTGCTGCAACAACTGGCTTGTTACTATATTTGATTTTTTGCATCGCATTTTGGAAATGACGGACAACCATATCAATTTCAAAATAGTTGTCATCTTGTGCTTCCATTAAAATCATCGCTAAGTTGGCACCAACGCAGAAGTTCTTTCCTTGGTTTCCAATTACAAGACCTTTATAGTTTTTATCCACTTCCTCTAGCGCTTGGCCTACCATTTGTAAGATGTCTAAGCCGATGGCATTGTTAGGTGAAGTGAATTCTAGTAATGCCACATCGTCACCGATGTCAATTAGGCTTGCACCACTATTTTTCTTAATAACACGGTTTTGCTCTTTCAAAGATTTTAAGTGAATAACTTTCTTATTTTGTTCTAAAAGTTTGTATTCACCATTATCGTAGAAAGAAACTGTACCGTTATCTTTTTTATAGAAAGAGCGGTTTCCATTAGCTAGGAATTCATCTACCCAAGCTGGAACTTTAATACCGTCTTCTTTCATTTTTAAAACAGATTCTTCTATCCCAATTGCATCCCACGTTTCGAATGGGCCATGTTCCCAACCGAAGCCCCATTTCATCGCTTGGTCAATCGCAACGATATCGTCTGCAATTTCTCCTAGTAAGTCTGCGGAATAGCTTAATACCGGAGCTAATATTTTCCAAAGTAAGTTGCTAGCGCGGTCATCTTCATATACAAGCGCTTTCATTTTGTTACTAAAACCTTTTGCTTGTTTGCTTGCTTCCGTTGCTGCTGTTTTTAATTTTTTGCGTGGCTCATATTCTAATGTTTCGTAGTTTAATTCTAAAATTTCTTTTCCTTGTTTTAAGTAGAAGCCTTGCCCAGACTTACTTCCAAGCCAACCGTTGTCACGCATTTTTAACATAAAGTCGTCTACACGGAATACTTCTTTCTCGGCACCTTCTACTTTTTCAAACACGTTGTTGGCAACATGAATGAATGTGTCTAGTCCGACTACATCTAGTGTACGGAAAGTAGCACTTTTCGGACGTCCAATCGCAGGTCCAGTAATGGAATCAACTTCCCCGACACTATATCCGCCTTCTAACATTTCTTTTACGGTTACTAGTAAGCCGTAAGTACCGATGCGGTTAGCGATAAAGTTCGGTGTATCTTTTGCAAATACAATTCCTTTACCTAAAACATCCTCACCGAAAACTTTCATGAATTGTACAACTTCATTGTCTGTTTTCGCTGTCGGAATTACTTCTAACAATTTTAAGTATCGTGGTGGGTTGAAAAAGTGTGTTCCAAGGAAGTGCTTTTGGAAGTCTCCGGAACGACCTTCTGCCATTGCTTCAATGGATATTCCAGACGTATTGGAACTGATAATACTACCTGGTTTACGGTGTTGATCTACTTTTTCAAATAACTGCTTTTTAATTTCAAGGTTTTCGACAATAACTTCAATTACCCAGTCACAGTCTTTTAACTTGGATAGGTCGTCTTCTAAGTTTCCTGCTTCAATAAGTTGAAGATTGGATTTCGTTGTTAATGGAGCTGGCTTTTGTTTTAATAATTTTTGTAGAGATGTATTGGTTATACGATTACGTACTGATTTATCTTGAAGCGATAGTCCTTTTTGCTCTTCTTCTGGAGTTAACTTATTCGGAACAATGTCTAACAGTAGTGTTGGAATTCCAACATTCGCAAGCACAGCTGCAATTCCAGATCCCATCACACCCGATCCAATTACTGCTGCTTTATTAATACGACGTTTCATTCTTCCTCCCCCTTAGGCTTTTTGTTTTGGCACTTCTTTTAATTGAGTCAGCTTCATAATTTATGATTACTAAACGAAAAACGAATTATTGACTGTGTTCAATTTTAAATACACATAGTAAGATGAACACCCTTCACTTTTTTAGAAAATAATACGTTTTTCACTAAACGAACCGTCATTATGAGATTGTTTTACTTACAAGGTATTCATTCAATTTCGTATGTAGTAGTGAATAGTGAAGATGTACTCACTTTAATAACAGTTGAATGAATACTCATTCATTTTTATGACAAAAAATTTTAAATCCTTACAAGAAGTTCCTTTGTCTCTAACTATAAAACATTTTTTAAATTTTCGCAATATATAAACATCATAATATTTCGAAAAATATACTTTCCTATTAATTAAAGAAATAGATACGGTACTAACTGTTGATGATAGCACGAGGTACTCGCTTTCCGCTAGTGGCAAAAAGGAAGGTTGTTTTCACTGTCGTGAAAAAACCTACTCCTCGACGCTCTAGCGCCTGCGGGGTCTCCCTTGACACACTTCTCCCGCTGGACAAGGAAGGCTGCGACGTCGATACATCGCACGAAGAAAATGTGGTAGTATTTTCGAGGAGTCTCGCACCTCGTGCTATCATCAACTTCATTGGTAATTATATTAATTGCGTAAAACTAACCATTTTAAATTATATTCTCTAATTTTCCAAGGAAAGCGGAGGCTTGTGCTACAATCAACAGCGGTTTCCAAATAATAAATGTATTAGTCATATTTAAGTCACTAATTGGAGAATTTATAATTGGAGGTGATTACTAATGGCACGGATGAAAAAACAACCTTCTCAAGCAGCGAAAAGTGCAGCTAGTGTAAAAGGAAACGCTGGTCCTACTAACGAAATGGACATGGCCGGTAAAAAAACAAGTCAAAATCAACAATATAAAAAGCATAATATGCAGGACTGAATTTTATGAACCAACTTCTATTCTTATAGGAGTTGGTTCTTTTTATGCATTTATCTTACCAATTTTGTACAAACTAAAGGAAGAGTTGAATAGATATACGATGACTTAATTTTTATAAGGGATGATAAAAGAAATGGAACATAAAGTTCAACTAACTTCTTCCGAAATAAGCTCAATATGGTCAAGTTATTTATATAACACGATGGCTTCTTGTATCATGAAGCATTTTGAAGTAACCGCAGAAGATGAAAGAGTTAAAACTATCGTTACAAAAGCTATCACTATTACAGAAGAGCGAATTGCTCTTCTACAAAATCTATTTACAAACGAAAACATGATAAAACCGGATGGATTTACCGAAAAAGATGTTCATTTACACGCACCCAGATTGTACTCTGATTTGTTTTACATACAATACATTTACCATTCATTAAAATCAGGTATGATGTTACAGAGTAGTAAATTAGCTCAATCGACAAGAAAAGATGTACGTGATATGTTTCAACTTTTTCTTCATAAGTCCGTACAACTTTACCAAGAACTTGTTGACCTTATGCTAGAGATGGGGATTTACAATCGAACGCCATCTATGAATATGCCGAAAGAACATAGTTTTATCCATTCTAATGACTTTTTCACAAAAAAAAGACCGCTTACTGCAATGGAGCTCTCCGAACTTGGATTAAACATTGAAACAAATTTTATCGGAAAATTATTATTGATGGGATTTTCACAAACGACAAAAACAAAAAAGATTAAAAATTTCTTCCATAGAGGTGTAAAAATCGCCGAAGATAACATTATACAATTAACTGACGTACTAATAAAAAATAAAACCGAGGTCCCATCATCGGGGGCAAGTATCGTTACCGATTCAACAGAGCCTGCTTACTCTGAAAAGCTCATGCTTTTTCACGTAGACACGTTAAACTCTATTGGTATGTCTAATTTCAGTTTATCATTAGCTTCGAGTACCAGAAATGATTTAGGCGTATTGTTCGGGAAGTTAATAGCGGTAGCTACTAAATATTCGCGGGACGGAGCCGATTTGCTTATTGAAAAAGGATGTTATGAAGAGCCACCTATGACAGTAAACAGGTATCATTTATTGAAGTGATATTCTCTTTAAAATTAGTTGAGTTAGCCTGGACTAAGACATGCTCGGGAAAAGCGAAGCATTGTTCGAAATCAACGTGGTCTTTAAATAGCTGTCAAAATAAAAAAGATGAGAGTCTGCAAGAAGCAATCTCTCATCTTTATTTTATTTCTTTATAATACCTTTTAACACGAATGCAACGTTTGCTGGGCGCTCTGATAAGCGGCGCATAAAGTATCCGTACCAGTCTGTTCCGTATGGTACGTAAACACGCATTTTATAGCCTTCTTTTACAAGCTCTAATTGGCGCTCTTCGCGAATACCATATAACATTTGGAATTCGAATTGGTCGTTTGGAATGTTGTGTTCTTTTACAATTTGCTTTGTATATTCAATCATTGCGTCATCATGTGTCGCAACAGCTGTGTAGTTTCCATTTAATAAGTGCATTTTGATAATTTTTTTGAAATTGTCGTCTACGTCTTTCTTTTCTGGATAAGCAACTTCAGGTGACTCTTTGTATGCACCTTTAACAAGACGAAGGTTTGGCTTATATTGGTTTAAGTCTTCCATGTCTGAAACCGTTCTATATAAGTAAGATTGTATAACTGTTCCAACGTTGTCATAGTCTTCACGAAGCTTTTTAAAGACTTGAATCGTTTTTTCACAACGAGTATAGTCTTCCATGTCGATTGTAACGAATACGCCATTTTCTTTTGCCGCATCTAAAATACGACGCATGTTAGCCATAACGATTTCATCGGAAATGTCTAGACCCATAGATGTCATTTTTAAAGAAAGCTGTGAATCTAACTTTTGGCTTCCGATTGCACGAATTGCTTCAATAGAGTTGTCCGCCATTTCGTTTGCTTCTGCTTCTGTATCAATGAACTCTCCTAAATAGTCGATTGTTACACATAGATTTTTGCTGTTTAAGTCTTGAATGGCTTTAACTGCTTGGTCAATTGTTTCTCCAGCAACAAATCGACCAGCTCCAAAGCGTAATCCGTACTTTTTTGCTAGTTTCGTTAACGATTTGTTTTTTGATAAAAATAAGAAGGTATTGCGCATTAATTGTTCCATTATAAAAAACCTCCCGTACTCCTCTAAGATGTGTTCTCTTTTTTGAAGGCTCTGTTAAACACCGCTGTTGATTTCCGTGCAAGTCTCCGCTTTCCGCGGGCGTGGCTGGAGCCTCCTCGGCTTCGCCTGTGGGGTCTCCAGTCCCCCGCTACTCCCGCAGGAGTCTACGACTTGCACGGAAATCAACCGCTAGAAAGGAATAAAAATCAAACATATCCTTTAACAAAGCCATTTTGAAAATGTATAGTAAACGCTTTCACGTGTGTCTCAATTAAAATAGCCAAACTAATTCTATCATCTTTTTCGGGCGTTGAATACAAGAAAATGTCGATATTATGAAGAATTTGTCTAATTTTTTTCTGGTAATTTTTTTACTTCAGTCACTAAAAATTCACGGGGGGAACGGAATAGTTTTTGTGCAAGTGGACAAATTACAAATGATTAAGAGAATTTTAAAATGTAGGATTACTATACGAAAAACGATTGTTGTACACATTATATTTAAGTGGTGTTGAAGTGAAACACTAATAAAACTTCTATACATAATGCTTAACTTTCGTTTTTCACTAAACGAACCGATGATTAAATTAATTCAATTTTAAATTGGGAGGTTTTTTTATGCAACAACAACCAGCGCAGCAACCAAACATGTCGCAGCAGCAAGCGATTTTTCAACAGCCACCTGACGTTGTAACGACAAAGGATTCTTTATATTTAACAGATATGATGTCATGGAATTTACTTGCGATGAAAAAAGCTCACTTTTTTGCTCAACAATGCCAAGACCAAGAAATAAAACAAGCAATTGATAAAGTAGGACAGATGCACCAACGCCACTATGAAAAGATATTAAGTCACTGTAAGAGTTCGAATCTTCAACAAGCACCATTACAATAGAAAGGGGCTGAATAAGGATGAAACAAGGGAAAATTCAAAATCCAGAATCACAAGTGGCAAAAACACCAGAAATGAATGATCGTGATTTTATAAACGATATGTTAGCAACGGAAAAGTATATGACGGATGCATATTGTACGGCATTAAATGAGGCAAGTAACCAACATATCTATTCTGACTTGTTAGCCATTTTTACAGAAACGCAAAACAGCCAACGTGAACTGTATAACCTGATGTTCCAACAAGGTTGGTACAGCTTAGAGCAAGCAGATGCACAGAAGATGCAGCAAACAGAGAAGCAATTTCAAGGATATACAAATCAGTTTCCTTATGGGAGTGGCGGGATGATGCAGTAGGTTGTTTAATAAAATTGTGGCGAGTCGGGGTAGAAACTGTTTGCCTCGACTTGATTTTAACCAAATAAGGAGCTTTTTCTTTTTTTTGATGGAAAAAGCTATTTTTGTATAAATTGTTAGAGGAAATTAGTGATTTTACCTATACGTGTATATGTGTTTTTACCTAGATTAGTTAATTTGTGTGCGGCTAGATTTATTTTTCGATCGCCTATCACGCTTTGTGTGCACCTGAGGCTAAAAGTAGTGCACCAAGTCATATTTTTTGTGCGCCTAGAGCGGATTTTTGTGCTTCTAGCAAAAATATACCCCCCCCCTTGCTTTTTTAATGTCCGCAAGTTGCTCAACTAGGTCAGCATCTCTTTGTATATCCGTTAGCGAATATTTCCTCTAATAAAAAAACACGACTTACAATAATAAGCCGCGTGTACATAAATATTCTATTTACTTCTTTGCCCTATGTTCTTCGTTTAATTGCTTAATTTCAGAAATAAGAGACATCATTTCTTGCTTTGCATCTGGGTATTGGTCATTCCAATGTTTGGCCAATGGCGGCATCGATTTCGCGATATATGTGTAAAGTACCCAAGCTTTTACTTTTTCTTTACGCTCCTCCGTACTTTCTCCTAGTAATAACTCCGTGTACTTTTCTAATAAACCATCTAGTTGTTGCTCGAATTTTTCAGACATGCTAAACGCTCCCTTCTATTTGTTTCCATTATAGAAGAACAGATTAAGCATTACAACGTAGCGGGCACGTTTTACAATGAGTTGCTTTTTCATTCGTTTCAAAATGAATGATTAGAAAAAGCACTCTTTTAAAACTTAAATGTTGCAAAAAACGGTGAAGTATACGAAGTAAGCGATGCTGTCTCTTTACCCAACTTGAACTTCATCGGCCTTTTGAAGTTCATCTGCTTCTATTTTCCTTAACCAATTTGAACTTCATCGGCAGCATCTCTAATAGTTTCCTTACCATTTCACATACCACTTCTTTTACATACAAGCAGGAAAATGACATATAAATGAATAATAGATTAGTAGTTGAACGAAAAGGAGAGGAACACACATGTCAAACACTCCACTTATAGTAAAGAAAAAATCAATCTGGACTAATTTTTTACTTTTTATATTTTTACTTATTTCCTTGCTCTTTTTAACATTATACTTATTACCTCTCACCACCGATTTATCAGACAAACCATTTTTCGAAAGTGACCGACCACTTGTCATCGCTCATCAAGGTGGAGAACATTTGGCACCATCTAATACAATAGCGGCATTTCAACAAGCAGTTGAAATGGGTGTCGACGTGCTAGAAACGGATATTCATATTTCAAAAGATGGCCATTTAGTAGCCATTCATGACCCTACTGTTGATCGAACAACTGATGGCACAGGCGTTGTGGCGGAGATGACTTTAGAAGAGCTTCAACGGTTAGATGCAGGGAATTATTTTGTTGATTTAGAAGGGAATCGTAGTTACCAAGGTCAAGGTGTTTACATTCCAACGGTAGAAGAGTTGTTCCAGCACTTCGGTCATATGCGATGGGAGATCGAGATTAAAGATGATAACCCTCCAGAGAGAATGAAGGAAATCGCTGAAAAGTTATGGCTCCTTATCGAGAAGTATAATATGGAAGATAAAGTGTTAATTGCTTCTTTTGATCAAAAAATAATAGATACGTTTAACTCTTTCGCCAAAGGTAGAGTGGCCCTTGCAGGCGGAAAGCAGGAAATTACGAAGTTCGTTATTCTTCATAAGTTAATGGCTCGCAATGCTTATTTTACAAAAGTGGATGCATTCCAAATTCCACGCAAAAACAGTGGAATCGCTTTAACATCAAAGCGATTAATTAGGGACGCAAATAGAAACGGAGTACATTTACATTATTGGACGATAAATGAGAAAGAAGAAATGAGACGTCTTTTAGAAAATGGGGCCAATGGGATTATTACGGATCGACCGGATCTTTTGTTGGAGCTTCTTAGCGAAATGGGATATTAAAAAAGGTGTAGCCATCAAATACATGGCTACACCCTTTACCTTATTTAATACTCTCAGATGAGATAACTTCTCCGTCTTCATCCATAATTTCAACAGTTAATGTGTAACGTTGACCATTTTGATTAGCCGGGATTTTTACAAACTCTGAGAAAACAAACTCACTTTCACCATCTATCGAAATTATTTCTTCCACATTATGTTTAACTCTTCCATGTTTATCTACTAATTGAACAGTAATAGTAAAGTTCTTTTGCGCTCTAATGTTATTTCGTACCGTCGCATGAACATCTAGTTCTAACTTACGTCTTAACTCCGATACTTCACTACCATCTTTCATTACAAAGTTTGTAACTGCCTCACTTTTCATTTCTGGTTCTTCGTAAATTTCTATAAACTCATGGTTTTTTCCATTTCGCATACCAGGCTGTGAAAAATATGGAGATAAGTCACCTGTAATTCTAACTAACTTTCCTAAATTATCGGGATTAGAAACTAAGTTTAAATCAGTTCTAGTAATTGTATTAGGTAATTGAACAGGTAACATTTTCGACGGGTCTCTTTCATCTGGACTGTCCGCTATTAAAATATTGGTTGCAATTGTAAATGGTCCATCAAGGTTACCGTCCCCTATTGAGTTATTTAACCCACTAGTTCCAACGATATACCCTTGAACTCTTCCTTCTCCATTATTGTTTGCAATAGCTTCTGTTACCGAAACAACTCCTGCTGGTAAATCACCTGGGTCGCCCGGATCAGGTGATTGTTCACCAGAGATAGTAATTCTTGAACCTTCTACATAATCAACTGGTCCATCTTGTTGCGTAACATAAGCTACAACAGCTTCCCATACTTTTCCGTGGTTTTCTCCTACAAGCTCGTTTCCTAAATTGTAGAAACCGCGTCCGTGCATGAAGTCATTGTAGGCAACTGTTAATTCCGTAGAATCGGAAAGTTCATTTCCTTCTACATCTGTAACCTTCACTTCTACGAATTTACCATTCTCTTTCACTAATTCATAATGTATTCCAGATACTTGAACATCTATTCCATTGTGATAGGTCGATTGTTCTAAGAAAACTTCTTTTAAACGTTTCACAGTTGTTTTGGTTACTACCACTTCATTTTTAAATTGGTCTAACATTTCAATTTGCCCATCTGTAATATTTCCAGCAGCGATGTTACCAGAAACTGATGAATTATTTAACACGCCAATATCTGCACCAGTAACTTCACGAACGGAATCCGTATAAAGGTTACCTAAACTAGAATCACCTTTTGTGTTGCTTGCAGAAGATAATCCTTTTTCTGTTGTACCAATAACATTCCCAATTGGTGGTGCAGACGTAGATACTTCTATCGTAATTCTTTGACTGTTTGTGTAGTTAATTTTTTGACCATTCCTTGTTAATTCTTCAGCAAAATTTATCATCGCATGAGTCATGAAGCCAGATTTTGCTTCTAATACTGTACCTTCAAAGTTATAACCAGAACCACCCGTTCCAATATAATCTCCTACTGCAACAACATATTTCTCGTCGTCTTTAATCGGTTCGCCATTTACAAAAAGTTCTGCTGTAATATATTGACCAACATTGTTCGTAATAATTTTGTATGTTAAACCAGCAGTCTGTAAATCTACTCGATTACGGCCATCACGTGTATACGAGTATCTGATAACTTCTTTAATAGCCGCTCCAGTCATTTCAATTTTCATAATCTCGTTTGCAAATGGTTCAATTGTATAAATATCAAATTTGGTTATATCGCCTGCATTAATATTTGCACGTAAACCACCGTTATTCGTTAAAGCAATGTCTGATTGTGTTTGAAATAATATTGCATCTGTCCAAAAGTTACCTAACGAAGAGTCTCCGTTCCCACTTCTGTTTAAGCCTGTTTCGGTCTCACCAATGACCACACCAAGTAGTTCGTCCATCTCTGCATTATAAGCATCTACTTTTGCCTGAACTGCTTCATCTACTTCTGATAGATTAGCAACTCTTTGCAAAAAGCCTTCTACATTTACTACTTCTTTTGTTACGTCGTTTAACTTTATTGTTAGATTACCAACGTTCTCCGCATTACCGCCAGTTTGAACAATCGGAGTACCATTTACTTCTCTCGGGCTTGTTAATGTTGTGTGAGAATGCCCTCCAATGATCACATCAAAGAAATCAACTGCTTCTGCAAGTTTAATATCTTCTGAGTAACCGTGGTGTGTTAAGGCAATAAGTACATCCACTTCGTCTCGTAAACTTTCGTAATTTAAAGCTGTTTCAATTACATTTGGAAATTCTATTCCTACAACGTTTGCTGGAGCTGTTGCAGGTGGTGTTTGTGATAAAGATAGTACACCTACTGTAAATCCTTCGAATTCAAAAATTTGGTATGGATCAGGCTGTTCCATTTCAACTGGTGTTTCTCTAATAATGGTGTTAGCGCTTAACCATGAAAAATTCGATTCATTGATACGCTTCACCATTTCCGCTTGACCGTAATCAAAATCGTGGTTTCCGATAGTCATGGCATCAAGTCCCATATCGTTTAATAAATCAACAATTGGGGCACCATATTTCAAATCTACTACTGGGTTACCACTAAAGATATCACCAGCATCTAAATATAAGGAGTGAGTTGCATTAGATCTTTGTTCGTTAATATAAGCTGCTATTTTTCCAAAATCATTGATCTTAGCATGAAGATCATTCGTATGTAGCACCTTCAGTTCGATTACATTATCATTTGATTCAGTACTATTTGCGGATGCAAATGTTGCTCCAATCGAACTGAATAATGAATAAAATAACATGGAAAAAACGAGAATAATAGAATATATTTTTCTATTATTTTTAACAAAAGAATTCATTGTATCCCTCCTGAAATTGTTTTCGACACACAACTACATAGTAAGGAAATATTGTTTGCATTTCATTAAAAAATTGTAAAAAAATCGTAAAACTAGCAAGAATAATTAGAAAGAACCTGTTGTCTAACATCCAACTTCATTACTATTCATCTATAAAAACAAATAGTTGTTCCTATAAAGTAAAATTATGAACATAGGCAGGCGAATTATTGCATTGGACAGTTTATTCATGACAAAGTATGCTAAATAGAAAAAATATGGATAGGAGAATGTAAAATGAAAATAAGTATAAACGGAATGCCTATCGAATTATTTTCAGGAGCAAAAATAAAACACGCCTTATTAAAGACAGATGAAAAATTATACAAAAAAGTAGTTTCTGGAGAAGCCGTTGTCCAAGACCAAGAAGGCAACGAAACAGAAATAAATGGTGCTGTGGGAGATGGATTTTCTTACTTTGTTGTAGATAAAAAATAGACACGAGGCTGGGAAAAACCCAGAGAATTAAATGGAAGTGGCCTGTAAGAAATTTTTTTGTTATAGCGGGCCTCTACTTATTGATGAAACAAAGGTATTATCCGATATGAAAGAAAGTCCTTGAAGCACTCTCTACAAAAGAACTTCATCAGCCTTATGAAGTTCAACTACATTCAATTTTTTATGCCAGATGAACTTCATCGGCCTTATGAAGTTCAACTACATCCAATTTTTTATGCCAGATGAACTTCATCAGCCTTATGAAGTTCAACTGCATCCAATTTTTTATGCCAGATGAACTTCATTGGCCTTATGAAGTTCAATTACATCCAATTTTTTATGCCAGATGAACTTCTTCAGCCTTATGAAGTTCAATTACATCCAATTTTTTATGCCAGATGAACTTCTTCAGCCTTATGAAGTTCAACTACATCCAATTTTTTAATGCCAGATGAACTTCTTCAGCCTTATGAAGTTCAACTACATCCAATTTTTTATGCCAGATGAACTTCATCGGCCTTTTTGCCCCAGCCTCGCCTTTATTAAAAATTCACTTATATTTTCTTAAAAATGCGCTTATTCCATAGTAAATAGAAGAGGCAATGACCCATCCATCCGAACGCTTATCCCCAAACTTAAAAGGTATTAAATTAGATAAGGCAATCCATATATTAAAAGAAATAAACAACGTAAAAAAGTACACATTTTCTCTAGTAATAAAAGGGATGGATGCAAAGATCAATAGGATATTAAGAGTCGGACCACCTAGCGAAATTAGTGCTTGTTGAAGATAGGAAAGCTTGCCATCCTCGTCATTTGTTGAATACCCACCAAACATGTAAATCTTGTTTATTTCGACACTTGTGCCTAAAATGCTAAATTGGAAGACTGGGCTGCCCATCCCAAGTACGATTCTAGTTTTTTTTACGTGAAAAATTCTTGCCACTACTACGTGCCCAAGCTCATGAACCAAGTGAATGAAAGGTATTCCAATAAGTAGAAAAAGGATGAACTCTATCATGTAACGAACCTTTTATCCTTTACTTTTCGGAAAGTAACTATGCTTTTTCACACCAGTCGTTTCCGCTACAAAAGAAGCTTCTATTACGGCACTCGGGTCTATATTTAACACAACTTGTTTAAGTTTCAAATACATAAAACGGTTTGTAATACAGTAAATCATCTTTCTATGCTCACCAGTAAATCCACCTTCTCCATGCAGAAAAGTAATACGAGCATCAATCTCTTCCATTAATGCTTCCGCAATTTCATCTGGTATATCGGAAATAATCATAACAGATTTACCTTGATTTAAGCCATCTAATAAGAAATCAATAATTTTTGATACTATGTAAAAAATAGCTAGTGAAAACATCGCTTGTTCTAATGAAAAGACAAAGGCAACCATCGTTAAAATAACAGCATTTATTGCTAGCAAAAATGTACTAATGGAAATACCGTAATGTCGATGGAACCATACGGCTAACATTTCTGTTCCGTCAATAGCTCCCCCATACTTCACGACAATCCCTACACCTGTCCCTAAAGTAAGCCCACCATATAAAACGATTAATACTTCAGAAGAAGTGATAGCTGCTTTTGGCGCTAAATAAATGAGGGCAAACGTTGTTATAACATTGGCGTAAAGTGTTCGAACAACAAATTGTTTCCCAACATCTTTTGCAGTAAATATAAGGATTGGTAAGTTAAATCCGAGGAAAATGAGCCATATTGGAACGTTAAATAAATTTTTCCCCATAATGGCAAGTGCTGTAACTCCTCCGTCAACCAACTTGTTAGGTGCTAATATTAGTTCTAAACCAATCGCTACCAATATGGAGCCGACTGTTAATAACAAATACTCGAAAAATATTTTCAAAGACCATCACCCTGTCTATAAATATGTTATTTCTATTATACATGATGGGGGAGAAATCTTTTCATTAAGGCTCAAAAAAATTGCCCCTAATTATGTTAGGAGCAATAATAGTGAAATTATCTAATTGCACAACGGTTCGGTCCTATTTCCATTTCACGTTGTTTTTCCGCATCAGGATGGATTTTCCCCATATTCATCTCTCGTATTTCTTGATAAGAGTTTGGCTGTGGAGGTAAGTTTTCCGTAACTGCTTTTCTAAATTCACCTTCATCTTGGATGTTAAGGCCATGGTTTTCGTTATAAAGATCCTTAAGCTTTTTGGCGACACTGCCATCTTCATTCATTTCTCCAATGCCCATAAAGTGAGCTGGTAATACGAGAAGCTCATCTGTTAAATCTTTATAACGCTCATACAGAGTCGTTCTTAAATCACCAACCCAATCTTCTGCCTTACCTGCAAGATCTGGTCTACCAATGGAGTCGATGAATAGAATATCGCCTGTTAATAAATATTGGTCATCTACTACAAACGAAGTACTTCCAATGGTGTGACCTGGTGAATAAACGGCTTTAACCGTTGTATTACCAACTGTAAACTCATCGCCATCTTGTAATGGTTTGTATTCGAACTGCACATCATCTGCATCCTTCGGTGGGAGATAATAGGTTGCTTGATGATTTTCAGCAAACTGTCTACCACCCGAAATGTGATCGGCGTGTAGATGCGTATCAAAGACATGTGTAATCTTCATGTTGTTTTCTTTTACAAAAGATTCATACTGGTCAATCATTCGATTCGTGTCTATGATAGCACCTTCACCATTCGAGTCAATGATATAAGATAAGCAGCCTTTTCCAATCCGAACAAATTGATAAATAGCTCCACCGTTTTTCAGCTCTCCAACTTTTATTGGCTCTAGATGCTCACTCCAAGCTTTCATACCACCTTCTACGGAAAATATGTTATCATATCCAGCTTTTACAATTTGTTCCGCTACCATTAGGGACGAACCACCTTTTGCACATACAACGTAGATTGGTTCACCTTTTGGTAGTTTGTCTTCTATCGAGTCTATTCCTTCCAACAAGTCAAAATATGGGGTGTTAATAATGTGCACATTTCGCCCTTCTATTTTCCAATCGTCAAATGCATCGGTTGGTCGAACGTCTAGTATAAAAAGTTTTTCGTGATTTAGGACCTTGCTCGTTAGTTCTTTTACGGAAATATCTTTTACTGACATTTTATTCCCTCCATACTAAAGCTTTTCTACTTTCCTTACTATACCCAGTATGGAATGAAAAAACGCTTTTTTAGGCGATAAAATATAAAAGAAATACTAGGAAAACTGTCGCAATTATTATGGTCATAAAAATAATTAATTTGAAGGAAGAATGGAAGGTTTGTGTATTGATGTTCTTCCTATTTCGAAAATAAATGATGGTGGATAACAGTAGGGTCGCAAGTCCAATAAAGATAGAAAATACGCTAATGGAGATAGCTATTCTATCATTTAAGATTGATTGAAGGTCTGTGTTAAAGTGCAGGGAGGTTGCTAAAAAGCCGATACCGATGATGGCAATGGCTGTACGAACCCAGGCCAAATACGTTCTTTCGTTTGCTAAATGTTGTTGAATATATTTAGATTCTTCGGTTGTGTTTTGATTCATCTTGCTCTCTCCTTACGGAAAACAAAAGTAGACCAGGATGTAATTAACTAGTCTCTTGTGTTTAATATATAAACCGTTCCTTTCCGCTACAGGCACTTGCTTTCCGCGGGGAGCGACGTGAGCCTCCTCGGCGTCCCGCCTGTGGGGTCTCACGCTTCGCTCTATTTCCCGCAGGAGTCAAGTGCCTTCCGCTCCAATCCACTTTAGTTAGAACATTAGAACATAATACGGAAATTAAAGAACTTTACAAAAAAGAAACTTTATATTTAATTTGTTATTTTTTCTAGTTCTCCTGTATCAACATGGAATAGGCAGCCTGATATTTGTACGCCGGTACCATATTTCACGTAAACAGGATGTTGTTTTAGTTTTTCTACTTGAGAAAGGACATTGTATTTTGTAAGTTCGTCGACGGTTAACTTTTCTGTTTCATTTGTTTTTTCTGGCAGACTGTCTCTTACACCTTTTATCCAGCCTCTTAGTTCTTCTTCATCGTTTTCGTTCCAAGCTGCTTTTACGCCACCGCAGTCTGTGTGGCCTTTTACTACTATTTTTTTTACTTTTAAGTGCTTTAATGCATAATAAAGACTTGCTGATAAGCTTTCATCTTCTAGGTTCACTTGGTTTGCGATGTTACGGTGTACAAACATTTCTCCTAAAGAAGTTTGGGTAATGACAGAAGGACTTACCCTTGAATCACTGCAAGAAATAAGAAAATATTCTGGTGTTTGGCCTTTTTTCAACTCATCAAAAAAGTTCGGGTTTTCTTTTTTTACTTTTTCAATAAACAATTTATTTCTATCCCGTAAATCTAGTTGTTCCATTGATTACACCTCTTTTCTTTCAATGGCATTTACTGCATGATCAATGGATAAGAACTCATATTTACCTTGATACTTTTCATCCCAATGAGCTTTTTGAAGCACATCTCGTACTGGCCCTTTCACGCTTGCTAATAAGAAGGTTACGCCAGCTTTATCATAAGAATCAATAATTTCCTCTAAAGCATGTATGGCAACTGCATCTATAGAGTTAACACCACTAAAGTCTAAAACAACCCATTTTATTTTTGGTTGGTCGCCGATTCGTTGAATTAACTTATCTTCTAAATAGGACATGTTTGCAAAGTATAGGGAAGCGTCTACACGATACAGTAAAACATTTTCATTTATTTTAGCATCCGGATAGCGAATGATATTACGGTACACATTTTCTTTCTCTAATAAACCTATTTCTGCGACATGTGGGTAGGCACTTCTTCCAATGAAAAGGATTAATGAGAAGGCAATTCCTACTAAGATTCCTTCCTCGATTCCAAGAATTAATGTTCCAGCAAAAGTAATCACCCACGTCCAACCGTCTAACGCGCGAACTTGGAATAAGTGTTTCGCTTCTTTGAAATCAATTAAGCTGTATACAGCGACCATAATAATTGCTGCTAATACTGAGTTTGGCAGGAAGTAGAATAAGTCCGTGAAAAATAACAATGTTAATACGATTAGTGCCGCACTAATGATACTAGCTAATGGTGTTCTTGCACCTGATTGGTAATTTACTGCGGATCTTGAGAATCCACCTGTTACAGGGTAAGCAGAGAAGAAAGAACCAGCAACGTTTGCTAATCCTAAACCAATAAGCTCTTTATTTGGAACTACTTTATATTTTTCTTTTGCAGCTATCGCTTTTGCCATCGCGATCGATTCCATAAAACCAATTAAAGAAATGGTGATTGCGATTGGTAATAATGCAATTACTGATTCTAAACTAAACATAGGTAAGGAGAATGTAGGTAATCCACTTGGTACTTCTCCAACAATCTTTACTCCAACTCTTTCTAATTGAAAGAAGTAGACAACTAATATAGTCGATACGACTACAACTAGTGGGGCTGGGATTTTTGGCATTACTTTTTTGAACAATACTAAAGTAATGATACTTAAAATACCTATTGCAAAAGTTGTTGGATTAATTTCTGCTACTCTAGTTATAGCTTCAAACAAAATTTTGAACACATCTTTATCAGCCTCTAGCTTCACACCTAATAGATGCTTTAATTGACTAAGACCAATAATGATAGCGGCAGCTGAAGTAAATGCACTAATAACAGCATGTGAGATAAAATTAACTAAAAATCCAAGCTTAAGTACTCCCATTAAAAATTGTATAAGTCCAATCATCAACATGAGTAGCAGTACGAGTGAAATATACTCTTGTGATCCTGGTTCAGCTAAGAGGGAAACTCCAGATAATACTAATAAAGACACCATCGCGACTGGACCTACAGCAAGCTGACGAGACGTCCCGAATAGTGCGTATATGATTAGCGGTATAGTAGATGCGTATAGCCCGATTACTGGTGGTAAGCCAGCTAACATCGCATAGGCCATCCCTTGTGGAATTAACATAATCGCAACAATTAATCCCGCTTGCATATCTCCTGATAGGTCGCCTTTTTTATAATTTGGTATCCATTCAAAGGCTGGAATCCACTTTTTCAACATTGTGCACACTCTCCTTTCTTAGTGAAAAACAACAATTAATTTGTAACCAGTAAAAGGGAACCAGCTTTGGCCCCCTTAAACATTTATTTTGGTTGGAACAATGCTTACATTCTGTTTTTGAGTATGGCGTTGTATTGCTGCCTATTAACCCTTTTTGATCCAGAATGTAAACACGTCACCATTTTCTTCATGATTTAATAATTCGTGTCCACCAGCTTTTGCCCAAGCAGTTAAGTCGTTCTTTGCACCTTTATCAGTTGTTAAGATTTCTAATACTTGACCTGATTCTAATTCGTTCATAGCCTTTTTTGTTCTAACGATTGGCATTGGACATGCTAATCCTTTTGCGTCTAATACTTTATCTGCGTTCATTTTAAATTCCTCCAGTAGTTTAATATTTTGTTTCTTTTCTAAAAGATTGTTGTTTTAAGGAGATAAATCTAATCCGTTCCTTTCCGCTGCAGGAACCTGTTTTCCGCGGGTTGTCTAGTTCCAGGCGCTTGCTCCATACAAAACTTCCCTCTCCTCCAGTCGATAAGTCAACATCGGTTTACTCCTCTCGTCGTAAACCGTGTTTCCTTTATCTCGCTGCGGAGCGGTCCAGTTTTGATGGAGCAGACCGAGCGCCTTGCAAATTTCGATGAGCGACGTGAGCCTCCTGTGTTCCGCCTGCGGAGTCTCACGCTTCGCTCTATGTCCCGCAGGAGTAAGGTTCCTTCCGCTCCAATCCACTCATGGTTAATAAAGAAATTGGAAAGCAATAAACTTAGAAATATTACCTATTTTTTTATTCTGTGTGGTGAACCGCACAACGATTCGGTCCGATTTCTAATTCTTGCATTTTGACTTGATCAGCTTGCTCGACACCGCGGTTAATCGCTACTATTTCTTCGAAGTTAGGTGGTTTTACAGAGCTTGCTGATTTTTCTACGTTGTTTAAAAATTCTTCTTTTGGTGTTGTAAACATTTTCTCGTTACGAGTACGGATGCTCCCTAAAGTATCCCCTATAAACCCTTTATCATTTAACTCACTGTTTAAGTCAGCATAGTGACCTGGTAAAACAATTACGTCATCCGCTATTTCTGCTACTTTCGTATGCACTGTATCATAAAGGTCATTTGCCCATTCTCTCACTTTATTTCCTAAATCTGGGCGACCTAATCCACTTACAAAAATGGTATCTCCTGAGAATAGTAATTTGTTATTTACGAAAAATGATACACTTCCTGGTGTGTGACCTGGTGTTTTTACAGCTAAAACTTCTAGTGTCACTTTGTTAAATTCGATTTTCTCGAAATTTTCAAGTGCATTGAAGTCAAAAACGGCACCTTCGCTCTTCATTAAATAATAGTTTGCATCCGTTTGCTCTGCTAATAACTTGCCACCTGAAATGTGGTCAGCATGTAAATGTGAATCTACGATATGAGTGATTTTTGCATTGTGGGCTGCTGCCGCTTCTGTGTACTCACTTAAGAAGCGGGATGGATCCACGATTAACGCTTCATCGTCAGATACTACCATGTAAGATAAACATCCTTTACCTACACGAATAAATTGATATACTTCAATATTATCGTCTGCATATACTTTTGCTTTATGCAAATGTTCGCTCCATGCTTTCATTCCATCTTCTGAAGTAGATACACGGTCAAAGCCTGCTTCGGCTAATTGTTCTGCTACAAATACGGCCGACCCACCTTTTGCACAAATAACTACTACTTCTTTATCTTTCGGGATTTTGTCAGCTATTGGCTCAATACCGTCGATCAATTCGAAATATGGTACGTTTAAGTATTCGAAGTTTTCTCCTTCTACTTTCCAGTCTTGAAAGTCTGTTTCGTTACGAACGTCTAAAATGAAGGTGTTTTCTTTGTTTAATACTTTTTCTGTTAATTCTTTAGCTGTAATTAACTTTGCTGTTGTTGTCATTTTTTGGCCTCCTTAGCTTATCTATTTAAAGCTTCTACGATTCCGTTTGGGTCGAAGCCTAGGATCCATTTTCCGTTTACGTTTGTTTGAGGTACTCCCATTTGACCAGTTTCGTTTACTAGTTGTTGCATTAAGTGAGGATTGTTTTCTACATTGACTTCTTCAAATGGAATATTTTTATCAATTAAGAAATTTTTTAACATAACACAATATGGACAACGGTTAGTTGTATAAGTTGTAATTTTATTCATGGAGTATTCCTCCTAAAAGTTGAAATAAGTTTTGTTATTTCCATGTACCCATAGGGGTATAAAAATAAGTAAAAAAATATAATGTACTGAAGGGGTGGTGTTCCTACTGGAGTAAATTCCCCAGCAGGAACTCTTCCCTACTATAAATAGTTATTATCCATGTACCGCACAACGGTTTGGACCAACTTCCATGTCACGTTGCTCATCATCAGATGGGTTAATTTTACCCATGTTTGTTTCACGAATTTCCACGTAAGCATTTGGCTGTGGTGGTAAGTTTTCAGAAACTAATTTACGGAATTCTTCTTCGTCTTCAATGTTTAGACCTGCATTGTTTTCGAATAAATCACCTAAGCGTGCTGCTACTAATCCACCTTCACCTACTTCAGACATGTTTCCGAAGTGAGCAGGTAAAACGACTAAATCATAAGATAACTCTTTGTAACGTGTATATAACGTTTCACGTAAATCTGCAACCCAATCTTGTGCTTTCCCAGCTAAGTCAGGACGACCGATTGACTCTACGAAAAGAATATCACCAGTTAATAAATATTGGTTATCTACTACGAAAGAAGTACTTCCAATTGTATGACCAGGAGAGTAAATAGCTTGTACTTGAACTTTCGTGTCTCCAACCGTAATTTCAACACCGTCTTCTAATTTTTCATATGCAAACGTAACCTCTTCTGCATCTTTTGGTGGTAACCAATAAGTTGCATTTGTAGCTTCACGGATTTTACGTCCACCAGAAATGTGATCCGCATGTAAATGTGTATCTGCTACGTGAACAATTTTTAACCCTTTTTCTTCAACGAAGCTAATATACTGGTCTACCATACGAGTAGAGTCAATAATCATTGCTTCACCTTTTGATTCTACAAGGTACGATAAGCAACCTTTACCGATTCGTACGAATTGGTATAATGTACCGCCATCTTTTAGGTCTGCCACTTTTACAGGCTCTAAATACTCACTCCAAGCCTTCATACCACCTTGTAAGTAAGAAACATTTTTCACTCCTGCTTCTACTAACATCTCACCAACAAAAATAGAGGAACCTTCTTTCGCACATACTACTAAAACATTTTCAGTTGGAATGTCAGTTAAAAACGCTTCTACACCATCCATTAAATCAAAGTAAGGAATATTTTTATGTTCAACTGTCGATCCTTCGATTTTCCAGTTAGTGAAATCCTCTGTATTACGTACATCTAAAATAAATAATGGCTCATTGTTTAAGATTTTTTTCGTTACATCTTTTGAATTCATTGCGTTTAACATGGTTGATATACCCCCTGTAGTATGTTTTGAGTTAAAAAAATTTATAAGATTAAGCTGTTGGTCCTTCCCACTTGCTCATACCAGGAACAACATTAAATACGTTTGTAAAACCTTTTTCTGATAGTGTTTTTGCTGCTAAGTCACTGCGAGTTCCTGTACGACATACTATATAGATCATCGCATCTTTGTTCACTGTGTTTGCTAATTCTTCTAATTCACCTAATGGCATCGATAAAGCACCTGGAATATGACCAAAAGCGAATTCAGCTGGTTCACGTACGTCAATTACCACTACATCTTCGTTTAATTTCGCTTCTAATTCTTCATTGTTTACAACGTGTGGATATGTTTGCTCTTGCTTTTCTTCCTCAGCAGTTGCTTTGCGAATATAATGCTTTAATACATCGCCTTCTTCTGTTGTACCTAAATATTGGTGACCAATTCTGTCAGCCCAAGCTTTTATATCCGCTTTAGATCCTTTATCGGTTGCAACTACTTCTAATACTTCTCCTGCATTAATTGTATCAATTGCTTTTTTTGTTTTTACGATCGGCATTGGACAAGCCATACCTTTAGCATCTAACGTTAAGTTTACTTTCATTATGAATACATCCCCTTACTTGTATAGGTATATTTTTCTGAAAAAAATATAGTTTAATAACCAAAACTAAAATCATATTAGCATTCTATATATAGTACACTTTTACCTAAAGACTAACAGCTAATAACTAACCACTACATCGCCTTCCCAGTCTAACATTCCACCAACCATGTTCGTTACGTTAAAACCTTGTGAAGTTAAGAACATTGTTGCTTGACCACTACGTGCACCAGAACGACATACGATAATGTGCTCTTCTGATTTATTAATGTCTTGTGTACGGAATTCGATTAAGCTTAAAGGAATGTTAACAGCTCCAGGAATTTTACCTTGTGCTACTTCTTCTGCTTCACGAACATCAATAATAGAAACTGTCGCACCGTTTGCTAATTTTTGTTCTAATTCTTTTGCTGAAATTTGCTTCATAAGAACTTTCCCTCCTATGTGATCAATCACGCTGACACAACGTGTACTCATTTGAAAATAGTCGTTAGTAGTTAGGGTTTGCCTAATAACTAATTACTAACGACTAACCACTAATCACAATCTCCAGGCGCTCATGCCGCCTTTTACGTTTGTTACTTTAGAGAATCCTTGCTTTTTTAATAGTTTAGCCGCTGAAGTACTACGCATGCCACTTTGGCACATTACTACTACTTCTTTGTCTTTTGCCAGTTTGTTCACATCTGTTTTTAAGTTCGCTAATGGCATATTTTTAAACTCTTTTATATGGTTTGCTTTATACTCCATGGAAGTACGAACATCAATAAACTGTTTGTTTTTGTCTTTTAATTCGTCTTTTAACTGAGTTGTTGTAATTTGACGAACTCCAGGTGTGGGTAAAAATTTTGTTACTAAAAAATATATGACTAGACCGATAATTAAATATTGAATGATATCCAATTACAACACACCCTTAGATGAATAAATTAACATTACCTTCCGAAGCGTCAGCTAAATATGCTCCAACTCCTGCATATTCAATTCCGTCTAACATTTCCTCATGCTTTAATCCTAATAAATCAACACTCATTTGACAAGCAACAATCTTAATATCTTGTTCTCTAGCCATTTCAATTAGGCTTGGTAATGATTGAACGTTATGTTTTTTCATTATACCTTTAATCATCTTAGGACCTATACCAGCCATGTTCATGTTAGAAAGTGCTAAGCGATCTGCGCCACGAGGCATCATTTTTGCAAACATTTTTTCGATGAAGTTTTTACTTACTGGTACTAATTCTTCTTTACGTAATGCATTTAATCCCCAGAAAGTGTGAAAAATAGTTACTTCATGGTCATATGCAGCTGCACCATTTGCAATAATGTAAGCTGCCATTACTTTATCATAATCACCTGAAAATAATACGATTGTTGTTTTTTTCGTTTCTACTGTCATTATTAATTTCCCCCTTATTATCCTTTTTTAATATAAAATGTGAATACGTCTTGATCTTCTTTGCTATCTAAAAGTTCGTGTCCAACTGTTTTTGTCCAAGCTGTTAGATCTGTTTTTGCACCTTTATCCGTTGTAATTACTTCTAGTACTTCACCAGATGCAAGATCGTTTAAAGCCTTTTTTGTTTTTACTAATGGCATTGGGCAAGCCATACCTTTTACATCTAATACTTTGTTTGCATTCATTATCTGTTACCTCCTGAAATATTTTGTATATATTACTTATACCACTATAGGTATGCTGAAAACTAAAAATAAAAAGGTAATTCCGAAATGCTCGTTCATTGTTTCGGTTAATATACCCCTATAGGTATATTAACAAGTCTGTTAGCTGTTGTCAACAATCTTTTTTTGGAAGAATGTCTGAAGTAAATCGGTTACTGTCATTACCAATACCCCTACAGGTATACTAACATGTATAAAAAATAGTGTCAATACTTTATCTACTCTTAATTAGTAGGTCCACTGCTTCTTTTACTAGCTGGCTTGTTTCTTCGCCGCTTAATGTTTGTTCGCGTACACATTGTTCCAAGTTGGTACTAACGACTACACCGATTACTCGGTCGATGGCGGTTTTTGCTGCATTTAGCTGAGCTATTACGTCTCGGCAATCTTTCTCTTGTTCCATCATATGCAACACTCCGCGAATTTGGCCTTCAGCTCTTTTCAAACGGTTTTTTACGTTTGCTTCATACTGCATATATGTCACCTCCGTGTGTTCAGACTAGGTTTTGTTCCTAGTTTGTTTTGTGTTTTGCTGTTGTTCATGTGATAATCATATACCCCTATAGGTATTTTGTCAACACTTATAGAAATATTTTTTCTCTGTCTTTAAAAACATATCACGACTATATGAATAAGTATGTATTTCTAATTGTTGATGATAGCACGAGGCGCTCGCTATCGTGCCTACTGAAAAGGTTGACTTTATCAGTAGGCATGACCTGTCCCCCTTGGTTTCTTGACAATAACATTAGAATCGCCGTTAAAATGGACGTTTCGCTGATATAACATTGTTTTCGCCGATAAACTAAAAGCCTCCGCCGATTGGACTTCTGTTTTCGCCGATAAAACTCTTATTTTCGCCGATAGAATCCCAATTTCCGCTGATAAAACCAGAATTTCCGCCGATAAAATTTCTTATTATCACTCTTTTACGAATTTTTCCTGTAACTCCGACTAGTCTTTAATTACTTTATAAGTAATTTACATAAAATGATCACTTTTTTTGCAAATGATCTTTATAGACTGCTAATAAAGTACATTATCCTACCTCATTGTGACAACAACGTTTGTATTGTAACAAACTTGTAGCCTCGGGCTGTTAGTTCGTCGATGATTCTCGGGAGTGCTTCTAGTGATCCGTCTAGTAGGCGAGAGTTAGATTGGAAGTTGTGTTGTAAAATGATACCCCCTGGTGTAATGTCGCGGTGCACAGTTCTCAGTATTTCATCAGCTGATGCACCGCTCCAATCCACTGTGTCTACGGACCACATAATATTTTTCATGCCGAGTTCATTTAGAACTACCACATCTGCTTTCGTCAATGATCCATAAGGTGGGCGGAATATATCTGGTCGCCGTCCAACTACTCTTGCCATTGTTTCTTGGGTTGTGTTTACTTGTGCTCGTACATTTGAACTCCATTGAGTTCTTAAATTTGGATGTGTTTGGGTATGGTTGGCAATTCCGTGGCCTTCTTCAACAATTCTCTTCATTATTTGAGGAAATGCATCGACTTGCCTACCAACTACAAAAAAAGTGGCTGGAACTCCTTTTTCCTTTAATACATCTAGCATACGTGGAGTGTAATAATCGTCGGGTCCGTCATCGAATGTTAAGGCAACAAGTTTTTCAGACGTGTTTGTTCTATTAATATGGTTTCGTTTTACCGTCATATTGGATGAAATATACGTTCTATTTAATATGGTGTCATAGCGGGCCGTCATGCCTAGCTTTCGTGTTACATCTATTAAAGGCACGAATGGCTCTCCTAAAAATTCAACCGTATCCACTGGTAATGGATAGCGTCTCCATATTCCGCCTATGTAATCATCAGAATGTTTTTTTCCAACAGGGAGAGCAAAAAGGGTGGAACCGTTGCGAAAAACAACGGAACGGTACTCGGGATCCCAGTCAACATATGCTCCGGTATGTTTGATGAATAGGGCAGGAACAAGAAGGTGTCCGTCCCGCATAATATATTTAGTTGTGATAGACTGTCCATCTATGTAGATTGGGGCTTCAGGAAGTCTTGATTCATTTGCATGAGTCGAAACCCCTCCACCGAAAAGTAGGATGACTAATAGAATAAGTAATTTATTTTTCATTCTGATATCTCCTTCAGTAATTGTGAACAAAAATATCTTCTTTTAAATATTTATAGGTAAAGTAGCATATTCGTTGTTGTCAGGACCGATAGGAGTCGTTAAAGTCTATAGTATAGAAACCACATCTTAGACTTCCATAAAACAAGTTCTTTTTTTGGAGTGAGAAAAATGAAATTCAAACGTAATGAGGCCTTTCGCTATGAATTTGGTGTGCCACTGCCTGCAACTTTTCATATTAGTAAAGTAAACAATAAGCCCATTGAATCTTCAAATGGCGATGCAAAAATACATGATATTAGTCCTGGTGGGATGAAAATGGAAGCTTCTTTGTATCTTCCAGCTAACCAGCAAGTTGAGCTTACTGTTAACGTAAATATTGAAGAGATTCAGCTTACATTAGTTGGCGAGATTATGTGGCAAAAAAATCAAATGAACAAATATTATTACGGCATTGAACTGATTACCGAAGACTATGAAGATACAATCATTGATGCACTAAAGAAATATCAAAAAGCTCATAAATAGTGGTTAGTGACTAGTGGTTAGCTGCTAGCTTTTATCAGGCTTTGGCTAACCTCTAATCGCTACTTCTTTGCAAGCTTGTTTCGATCCGGAAATGTTGGTGGTTGTTCTAGCCAGTGGAATTTGATCATTAATTCGACTCCATTCTTCGTGAATGAAGCAACATCTTGAGAAACTTTGGCGTAAGCTACTTGAAGGTCTGTTCTTAAACTTGCAGCAGATGAAATAGAATAAATATTTGATCCTACCTCGCTCAACATCGCGATATAAAATAACATGAGTCTGTCCGAAAAAGGAGCAACGGTTGATGAAGTAACTTCCGCATCCCATGTTGACGGTGCTTGAACATCTGATTCCATCAAAAAATCCGAACATATCGCCATAATTTCTTTCGTTATCTCTTTTCCTTTTACCATATGTTTCACTACATCTTTATTTTCGGCCACTTGACTAAATCCAGTACATAGCATTAGTCCAATTAAATTGTAGTTATTGTTCATTACTAGATGGGCCACTTCCATTACATTTAGTGGCCTTTTTCCGAAAAGTGTCCCTCCTAAATATCCACTCCCCTTAACAAACTCGACTTCAGGTGGATACAAATAAGGTGGCCTCACATATAACCCCCTTTTTAATAAGAGGATTGTCGTCGTTTCATATGTTTCATAGCATTCATCTAGACGAGCTTTAAAAAGTTTCAATAAATCGACTCGTGATAACAAACTTAGTGATGTACTGTCTTTAATAAGTCCAATTTTCGCTAAACCCATTTTATAAAATAGGACAAACTCGTCTGAAAACAAACGAGGAGCTTCTAGATTCACATCACTATCACTAAATGCTACTGGAACTGGCATGTTATCTTGTTTCATCACATGTACTAGTTTTTCAATGAATAATTCTTCCTTCTTTAAACATTCCTTTAATAAAATGTTCGTTTCACTATCATCCACCGTACGTATAAAATATTTTAAAAAACAGGTTGTCATCGTGGCTTCTTGGTAAGCAGCCCAAATGACTCCTATTTCGGAAGAAGTTAATCTAGGTAAAGTATTCAACGTATTCCCTCCTTTTATCTAACTTTAGTATTTTCGTTCTTGTCCATAAATATGATGAATTTTATTTGTGAATTTATTCACAAATTTGATTGGTAGGAAATCTTAAAGATATACCTATATAGGTATATAAACTGAATTTTATTTGTGAGGCTTTACCTATTACAAAGAAGATTCGTACTCGTTGGCGGATTTGCTGGTCGAACAACAGCTGCAGCACGCTTAAGAAGATAGGATGAAACATACAATAGGTGAATGCGATTATTTGGGTTGGGGACAAGAAGTAATGAATGATAAGAACAAAGCAGCTACTTTAGGGTGGGCTGCTTTGTTTTTTATTTTGCAGGACTCTTTTAAAGACTATTTTCTTCGTTTTATTTTTCCTTAAAATATTTTTAAAGACCACTTTCAAATGTTTTATTCCTTAAGTTGTCCATATAAAATTTTTTAAGACCACTTTTTAATGTTCTTTTCCTCGAATTGTCCATAAAAGTTTTTTAACCAAATAGCGCTCTTAACCCTTGATATCCGAAGTAAACTCCGAAACCTAATAGAGAGATTCCGGAAAGAACAGAAATTACCTTTAAGCTTGTACTTGTTAAATATTTTCGAAACCCTGAAGTTAACCCTGCGACAAATATATCCCATAACGTTAACCCGATAAAAATCATACAACTATAAAGGAGCAACTGGCTAGTCCCACTTGTTTGCGCAGTTTTAGCCAAAATGGAGCCATAGATACCAAGCCAAAATAAAATAGATAATGGACTAGAAATAGACATAATAAAGCCAGTGAGAAAACATTTGAGTAACGACTCTTTTTTTCTAATTGCCGTTATAGTAATGGAATTAACGCCTAGAATACTTTCCATACCTGAATAAATAAGAATAAACCCGCCAAACAACCAAAGAAATACTTGCACGAACGGAATATCTAAAAAATGCACCATCCCCATGTAGACAATTAACATGAAAATAGCATCAGCGACCATCGAACCTGCACCAACAATCCAAGCGTGCCAAAAACCATTTTTAATACCCTTATCCAACCGGGCAGAGTTAACTGGACCAATCGGAGCTGCCAAGGACAAACCTAAAAATATGTAACTAACTAATATACTTACACTCAACCTTCATCACCTCTACAAATCGATAACTTGTACATTCTATGTAGAGAAACGAAAATTTAAGACTTCTTTTTTAACTTAAATACCTAATCCCATCTTTTGGAAGATTCCCAATATGAATAAAAAGTGCTAATCTATACAAATTATAAAGGTTGAAAGAAGTAAACTTGTATATAATGTGGCGCAAATTTCTGGCGACCATCTTTCTTTTTTTAGCAGTAATGGTCTTGATTGGCTCTCTCACGACCATCTTAAGCTCTTTTTTTAGCAGGAACGGTCTTGATTGGCTCTCTCAAGTCCATTATGACCTTTTTTGCAAGGCAATCTGGTCTAGATTAGTTATCGAATTGTCAACAACATGAATTATAGAGATAGTCGAGGTGATTTTCTTGGCAAGCAAAGAAGAAAATGTCGCAACAGATGATGCCGTCCTACAAATGCTATTAACATTAGCTGACGAAGACGGATTTGAAGTCGGAATCACAGTAAATATAAAAGGAGCCATCGTTTCTGGTATCCTGATCGGTCCGTCCACTTATTACGACGGCGTTCTTAAATCAGCAGATGAAATCGAAGACCGCACAATGTCTAACATATTAACGAAAAAATTCGGCGACTTAAGAGATGCCTACAAAAAATCAAAAGAAGAAACAAAAGACAAAAAAGATGATAGTGATACAACCGCTACATTTATTCATTTAAAAGATGCCACATATATCGGTGCCGATGGTCCTGGACAACTTATGCCTAAAGGTCCAACTACATGGTGGAGAGGTAGAATTGAATCCATTGACGCTATTTCTTTTCAATTAATTTAATACTAATATCCAAACCACCTGTTATGCCTTAACCGTCAGGTGGTTTTATAACAGGTGCTATTTTTTACTATCATAAAAAATCGTTGTAAAGAAACAATAAAATGGAGTTCGATTTATAGCTTTTTTTGGAGGGGTAGAGTTGGAAAACGCAAATGGAAACAACCAAAAGGTGGGTGCCTGGTGTGTCGTAAGTATGGCTTCCATACCTCTCGTCATGACACTAGGAAATTCGATGTTAATACCTGTACTCCCTATTTTCGAAAAGAAGGTTGGAATCTCATCTTTTCAAACGAGCATGATTATTACAAGTTATTCCGTTGCTTCCATCTTTCTCATTCCAATTGCAGGTTACTTATCAGACAGGTTTGGAAGAAAAGTAATTATCCTTCCCAGCTTAATAATTGCATTATTAGGTGGGCTAATTTCTGGATTTGCTTCCTGGAAATTAGAGGATCCTTTTATGTGGATTATTATCGGTCGTGTTCTCCAAGGAGTAGGGGCCGCTGGTGCAACACCAATTATCCTACCATTGGTTGGAGATTTATATAAAGACGATGATGAAAAAACAAGTTCTTGTCTCGGTATTATAGAAACATCCAATACGTTCGGGAAAGTGCTCAGTCCGATATTAGGTTCCTTATTTGCAGCAATATTATGGTTTTTGCCCTTTTTCTCTATTTCTTTCTTTAGTTTAATATCCATTCTTCTTGTTTTCTTTTTTATAAAAGTGCCAAAGAAAAAGGAGGACCCTCTTGTTTTAAAAGATTTTATCGTCAAAACAAAAGAAACTTTTAAGAAAGAAGGGAAATGGCTTTATACAACTTTTATTGTTGGGGCATTCGCTATGCTAGTCCTATTTGGAGTGTTATTTTATTTATCCGATATTCTGGAGAAAACCCATAATCTAGATGGAATTAAAAAGGGTTTTGTACTGGCTATTCCCCTATTCACTTTATGCATCGCTTCCTTTATCACTGGTCGAAAAATAAAAGGCGATGTAGATACGATGAAAAAGATTGTTCTCATTTCTTTAGCGTTAATTGCTATTAGTGTTGTATTTGTCGGTATCACGACAAAAATGCTTGTTCTTCTTTTAGCTATTTCTAGCTTGCTCGGAATCGGTATTGGAGCTATTTTGCCATGTTTGGATGCATTAATCACTGAAAATATTGAGAAAGACGAACGTGGTACCATTTCTTCTTTTTATAGTTCATCCAGGTTTATTGGGGTAGCTGCTGGTCCACCAATCATGTCAGTTGTGATGAAAAGTTACTTAACTGTTAGTTTTATTGCAGCGGCGGTACTTGCGATTATTATTGGAATTCTTGTATGGAAATTTGTAAAACATGTAAAGCCACCAAAAGTCGCACTTTGGTAAATTATTTTAGTTAAGGAGATCGTTATGACGAAGAATAGTAGTAGTACAACTCCACAACAAAATAATGAGGCAACGATGAAATGGTGGCAACTTTCTCTAATTGGGATTGGTTGTACGATTGGAATAGGATTCTTTCTCGGTTCCGCCTTAGGTATTAAACATACTGGCCCTTCCATTATTATTTCTTTTATTGTTGCTGCAGCAGGAACCTATATTGTGTATAACCTGTTAGCAAAAATGACCGCAGAAGATCCACAGGAAGGTTCCTTTTGCTATTACGCCGATAAAGCGTTTGGCAAATGGGCTGGATTTAGCTGTGGTTGGAATTACTGGAGTGCCAACGTTTTAATTATGGGGAGTCAACTTACAGCGTTAGGTCTCCTTTCTCAATTTTGGTTTCCAGACGTTCCACTTTGGATTTTTGCTGCAGGATATGCCATTTTAGCTATTATTGTCGTGATGCTCGGAACAAAAGGTTTTGACAAGGTGGAGAACCTTTTAGCAATCATTAAATTATCCGCAATTGTTATGTTCATCGTCATTGCATTGGCTATTTATTTCGGTTGGATTAAAGGAGATGCGCCATTAAGAGTACCTAATTCGGTGAATGAATGGTTGCCAAAAGGTTGGAAAGGTCTTTGGTCTTCCCTTATTTATGCCTTTTACTCGTACGGTGGTATTGAAGTTATTGGGTTAATGGCTATCCGATTGAAAAACAAGGAGGATGCACCAAAGGCTGGAAAAATCATGTTGCTTGTTTTATTAATTGTGTATGTTCTTTCTTTAGGATTTGCCGTTACGTTAGCTGCTCATTCGGCTTTTAATGAAAAAGAAAGTCCATTCGTCACGGCACTTGCGAATTATGACTTGTCATTCTTCCCTCATGTGTTCAATGGAGCAATTATTATCGCTGGTTTCTCCACCATGACTGCAGCGTTATTCGGTGTAACTACTTTGTTAGTGACGTTAGCAGAAGATGGCGATGCGCCGAGTTTGTTTGCGAAGAAATTAGAAAAATTTAAGCAGCTGCCGTTGCCTTCAATCGGTCTTGGTGTCGCGGGGTTGCTTGCTTCTGTTATCGCAGCTCTTGTGTTACCCGGTAAAATTTTTGAATATATTACGACCGCTGCAGGGTTGTTGTTGTTGTATAACTGGTCATTTATTATCTTTTCTTCCTTAAAGATTTTAGATATTAAGTTGTGGAATAAACTATTAGCTTGGTCAGGTATTGTTATTATATTGATTGCAGTTAGTGGGACGTTGCTAAACAGTACGATTCGATTTGGATTTTTTATCAGTTTGGCTTTTGTTGTCATTATTGGTATTGTAACGTTAATTATGAATAAGAAGTGGAAGAAGCCTGGTGGGAAGAAGGTGAAGTATAGTTAGAATAAGGTGCATAATGCACTTTATTCTTTTTTTTTGCTTATAAATATTTGATTGTTAATTTATTGAAAAGCTGTTGGTAACTTGTTAAATAATAAGTATGTGGTGTTTATAACTATAAGGAGGCCAAAATAATGGAGGTTTGGGAAGCTGCTTATGTTGCTGGAATTATTGATGGTGAAGGGCCCATAACGTTAAGTAGAATTCACGCTAATGAATTTCGTCGGCCTTGCATAACTATTGCCTCTACAGATTTAGAGCTACTTATATATCTGAAAGATTTAATTGGTGGTTCAATCTCCAAAAAGAAAAACTACAAACCACAAGTTCATAAAAACTCATATTCACTTAGTGTTAAAACGAAAAATGAAGTTTTTCAAACTCTTCGTGCTACATATCCATTTCTAAGAGTTAATTGTAAACGTAAAAGAGCTGAATGGATATTAAGTATGTACGATAAAGTAACTTTACGAAATGGTAAATACAACAAGGAACAATTAGAACAAAAGCTTGCTTTTGAATCTAGCTTTTTTGACCTTTAGGAAGTAAAAAAGACCAGTCAATTAGACTGGTCTTTACTCTTTTGGTATATGGAGACGGTGGGACGTGCTTTTCCATGCTTTCGTCATGGCACTGACTATATCTTGAACCTATTGTTTGAATAGGTCCTCTGGCGTATTATACGAAACATTATTTTTACCAAAGTCTTGGTAGCATTTCGCATCCTAGTATTACCACTGAATGGCAACCTATGAGTCGATACACGGCTGTTGGATTACTCCACATACCGCTCGGCATTGCCTTATCGCCACGATGTGCGACTTAGGTTTCACCGATAAAGCCAGATTTTCACTTATGTGTTACCACATAAGGCGACTAATTACTAATCGAACCCACGTCCAGAAACATCGCCACTTAAGCGTCTACGAGTGTAGTCAATATATTAGTATTTCGCTAACTCTTCAGCCTATTGACGGGCTTCCAAGCAGCTAGTCTGATTGTTCTCTTCTTTTGACCCCAGACGGAGATCGCAAGCGTAGCCCACTAAGAGTGAGTCCCTGATCCTACCACATGAGCGATGGAGGGAGGAACCGCATTAGACTGTTATTAAGCAGCTAAAGCGAAGTTGTTGTTTTGTTTGCCAGTTATATTGGCGTTGACGTTGATGACGAGGACGATCCCCCCGACTCGCAACCCAAGCTCGAACTATCCCTGTCGAATCCGTAACGTCCCCTCGGTTTGTCAAACGATAAGCGTCGGATCTCTTCGTCAGCTTCAGCTGATAACATCCTCATTTATGTCAAAATAAACTCCGGTGTTCTCATCTTCAGCTTCCTCGACCTCCTCGCTTCTCCTTTGCCAAAAATTCTAGAGTCAAATTTTAAATTGATCTAGAAGTGAGAGAATAACGGGATGATAATTCAAAACTAAATTTGCATTAGCTATTAAATTGTCAATGTGTCACTAATTATCAGCGACAAATTCATTATACCATACTCACAAAACATTTCAATTGTAAGTTTTTGTAAATCAATAGTTAGTGGTTAGTTATTAGTGGTTAGGTTTTTAGTTTTCCTAAAGCTAACGCCTAACAGCTAATAGCTAGATCACATCTTCTGACGATCACGGAATGCTCGTTCAATATCGCGTTTTGCTTCTTTTTGTTTTAGATCTTCACGTTTATCGTACTTTTTCTTTCCTTTACCAAGTCCTATTAACAACTTAGCAAAACCATTTTTCATATAAACTTTTAGTGGAACTAACGTGTATCCTTCTTCTTTTGTCATTCCAATTAGTTTATTGATTTCGCGGCGATGAAGTAATAACTTACGAGTACGTAAAGGTTCGTGATTGTATCGGTTTCCTTGTTCATACGGGCTTATGTGCATGTTATGTATAAATACTTCCCCTTGTTGCACGCGGGCAAACGCATCTTTCATGTTTATGCGACCTGCACGTATCGATTTAATCTCTGTACCTTGAAGCACCATACCTGTCTCAAATGTTTCTTCGATAAAATAATCATGGTATGCTTTTTTGTTTTGACTGACCGTTTTACCACTACCTTTTGGCATCTCTTTCCCCCCTTTTAGGTGTTAGGCGTTAGTTATTAGTTGTTAGGCTTTACGTTTTGCTAGTAGCTAAAAACTAATGACGTAATGAACATTTTACCAAACTTCATTTTGTGCTACAAGAAGATTAGCTTGTAAATATATTTCGACATAGAATGCTCGTTTACTTTATTAATCATTTTTCATCCTTTATAATAGAAAGAAGTTAGCAAAAAGGAGTTCGAATAAAAATGACTGAAAAGAAATTAAGTACAGTAGAAGCGGCGAAACAGCTTTTAGCAAACAAAAAACAACAAGCAAGTGGTAAGAATGCGGTGAACGGCAACACTTCTACAAAGAAGTTAGCTAGTCAGCAATCGAAGAAAACGAGTAATCAGCGTCGTAAAATGGGTGTTTAATAAGAAAGAAAGAGTCGAGGGTACATATGCCTTCGACTTTTTTCATCTTCTTTACTAATCATGTCCATTGATTTGAGTGGCAGGTACTCGCTTTCCCGCAGGAGTCTCGCACCTGCCACTCCAATCAACTAAGGTTAAAATCTTTCATTAACTACTAACTTTTACTACCTTCTCCCTCTTCCGCCGCGGTTGGAGCTAGTTGATGAAGCTCCACCTCTTGAAGGTTTGCTTCCGCTAGCATTTCTTCCACCAGAGCCCCTGCTACCTCTTTGTGGTCCGTCGCTCTTAGAGAAACGGTCACTACGGTTAGATGAAGTTTCACCACTTCTTGGTCCTCTATCATCTCTACGAGCGTTGTCTCTGCCTCTTCCTTCTTCTTGACCAGTAGCGTTTCTTCTTTCACCGAAACTGCTGCGACCAGAACCTGAACGTTCTTTATTTCTTTCGATATTGCGTTCTTTTCTTTCTTTTGCATCTGTAGGTTTTGCGTTTCGGTCTCGTGGCTCTTTTACTTCCACTTCTGCAATTTCTACCACTATACGTTCAATCTTTCTGTCGATACCTTTTTCTAGCATTTCTAAAAGTTGCTTATCTTTTAATGCTGCGAAAGTAACCGACACTCCATCTTCTCCGGCACGACCTGTTCGACCAATGCGGTGGATATAGCTTTCCACATCTTCTGGCACGTCGTAGTTAAAAACGTGTGTTACTCCTTCAACGTCTAGTCCACGCGCCGCTACATCTGTTGCAATAAGCAATTGGATTTTTGCTTCGCGGAACCTTTTCATGACATTTTCTCGTTTTGCTTGGGAAAGGTCTCCGTGTAATTCATCTGTATTGTAGCCTTTCGTCTTCATCTCTATTTGCAGTTTGCTCACACGTCTTTTCGTGCGACAAAAAATGATACCTAAAAACGGCTGCATCTCATCGACCATTTTACATAATGCTTGCTGTTTTTTACGGTCTGTTGTTTCCACCACATATTGTTGAATTTGCTCCACCATTTTCTCTTTGTCCCGAATCTGGATGTGATGTGGATTACTCATATAGCGTTTTGCAAGTTTACGAATGTCTTTCGAAATCGTTGCAGAAAAAAGGCCAGTCTGCCTTGTGTATGGCGTTTCTTTTATAATATCTTCTACTTCATTAATAAAACCGATGTGAAGCATTTGGTCTGCTTCATCTAAAATAAGTGTCGTTATCTCACTCAAGTCAATCGTTCCACGGCGAATGTGATCTAACAAACGTCCTGGTGTTCCAACAACAATGTGAATGGAACCTGCTAACTTTTTAATCTGTCTATCCACATCTTGTCCACCGTACGCTGCTAAAATGTTGATTTCTCCACCGCTTGGGGATAACTTTTCTAGTTCTGATGTTATTTGTAATGCTAACTCACGAGTTGGCGTTACAATTAGAGCTTGAATGTGGGTAGCTTGTGGATTAATTTTTTCTAAAATCGGTAAAAGGAATGCGATTGTTTTCCCTGTACCTGTTTTTGCTTGTGCTACAACATCTTGTCCATTCATTAAAACCGGAATCGTTTCTTCTTGAATAGGAGTTGGCGTTCTTACGTCTTGTTTTGCTAATAGTTGTATTAAATGCTCAGAAATACCGAGCGTTGTAAAATTACTCAATTTTTGTTCACCTCAAAATTTATTATACCCTTTATACAGACAAAAGAAGAGCCTGTTCGTTAGGCTCTTCCCCCATCTTATCGTTTTTTCTTTTTCGTACGTTTTTGTTTTGGTGCATTTTCGAAAAATGCTTTTTTCTTTTTACGGTCGCCACCTTGCCCGCCACCACTACTCTTTGAATCTTTTGGACCTTGTGTTGTCCAACCAATTTCAAATGTATAATCATCGATGTCGCTTGCACTTTTACGCTTTTGACTACGGCCTTTTGGTGGCTTTCCTCGATCACTTGTAATGACACGTGGTGCAGCTTTTTGATCAGGGCGTCTAGTCCCTTTCATTCCTACTACTTCAAAATCAATCGAACGTTCGTCTTTGTTTACATTCACAACACGAATCGTAATTTCGTCACCAATTCGGTACACTTTACCAGTACGTTCACCTATCATCGCGTAATGGCGCTCATCATAACGATAATAGTCATCTGTTAAATAACTTACATGTACAAGACCTTCAATTGTATTTGGCAGCTCAACGAACATACCGAAGTTAGTAACGGAGCTAATCATTCCGTCATACTCCTCGCCGACTTTATCTAACATATATTCCGCTTTTTTCAGCTCGTCTGTTTCACGTTCTGCTTCTACTGCACGGCGTTCCATGTTAGAAGAATGTTCCGCGATTTCTGGTAACATCTCATTCCACTTTTCTTTCGTTTTCGTGTCCATTTTGCCTTCTATTAAATACGTACGAATTAACCTGTGGACAATTAAGTCTGGATAACGACGAATCGGTGAAGTGAAATGTGTATAATATTCTGTGGATAACCCAAAGTGACCTAGGCTTTCCTCGTCATATTTCGCTTGTTTCATCGAGCGAAGCATGACAGTTGATACAACCATTTCTTCTGGCTTTCCTTGTACCGCTTCAATAATTTCTTGAAGCGCACGTGGGTGAATCGTGTTTCCTTTTCCTTTCACAACATATCCAAAGTTTGTAATAAACTCGAAGAATCGTTGTAGCTTTTCTTCTTTCGGATCTTCATGGACACGGTAAATGAACGGTACATTCATCCAGTGGAAATGCTCGGCAACTGTTTCGTTCGCAACAAGCATGAATTCTTCGATAAGACGCTCCGCAACAGAACGCTCGCGCAACTCAACATCTGTTGGCGTTCCATCTTCTGTTACTAACACTTTTGCTTCTTTAAAATCAAAGTCAATCGCGCCGCGTGTCATACGTTTGTTTCGCAGGATTTCTGCAAGCTTTTCCATCTCGTGGAACATCGGAATTAACGGCTCGTATCTGTTAATAACTTCTTCATCTTTATCCACAAGAATTTTATTCACATCTGTATATGTCATTCGTTCTGTTGTCTTAATCACACTGTGGAAAATTTCGTGTTTCACGACTTCCCCACTGCTTGAAATTTCCATTTCACAAGACATCGTTAGACGGTTTACTTTCGGATTTAGTGAACAAATACCGTTAGAAAGTCTATGTGGAATCATTGGAATCACTCGGTCTACTAAGTAACAACTCGTTCCGCGGTCTTGTGCTTCCATATCAATGGCTGAGCCTTCCGTTACGTAATGTGTAACGTCGGCAATGTGTACGCCTAGCTTGTAGTTACCGTTATCTAGCTTTGTTACTGTAACTGCGTCATCTAAGTCTTTAGCATCCGCACCGTCGATTGTGACAATCACTTGGTCACGTAAGTCGCGGCGATCTTTTATATCTTCTTCATTAATTTCATCTGGTGCAGCGTTTGCTTGATCCAATGCTTCTTTTGGAAAATCGCCAGGTAATCCGTGCTTGTGGATAACCGAAAGGATGTCCACACCTGGGTCATTTTTATGCCCAAGTATCTGGATAACTTCTCCTTCTGCACTTAAGCGCCCTTCTGGATATGTGGTTAACTTGACCACTACTTTATGTCCTTCTACCGCTCCGTTTGTTGCATTTTTCGGGATAAAGATGTCGTTTGATACTTTTTTATCATCAGGAATAACAAAACCGAAATTTTTACTTTCCGTATATGTACCTACAACTTCTTTAATTCCACGGTCAACAATTCGAATAACAGTACCTTCTTGGCGAGATTCCCCTGATGCTTGACGGTTAACTCTGACTAACACTGTGTCACCGTGCATCGCTGTGTTTAGTTCATTTGGTGGGATGAACACATCGTCCATCTCTTGGTCTTCTGGCATAACGAATGCGAAGCCTTTCGAGTGCCCGATTACCTTCCCGCGGATTAAATCCATGCGTTCTGGTACACCGTAACGGTTGCTTCGTGTTCGAACGATTAAACCGTTTTCTTCCATATAAACGAGTGCTTTTACAAATTCTTTAAATTCCTCTGAATCTTTAATACCAAATGCTTCTTCTAGTTCTTTTGTGGATAATGGCTTGTATGCTTCTTCTTTCATATGAGAAAGTAACTTATCCACATGTTGTTGAATGTTTTCTTCCATTGAATATCCCTCCTTTTATTAGAGGCTACGTTAGTTACCGCTGTTGATTGGATTGCAAGTCTCCGCTTTCCGCGGGAGTCTACGACTTGCAATCCAATCAACCGCTAGATCTTGTAATACTAATACGATATAACACAGCCTTTGTTTTAATTTGATTCAAGTCTACTTACCAATCTAGTGTTTCTAGGAAGTCGTAGATGTCTTCGTGTAGTTGTTCTTTTTCTTTGTCGAGTGTGATGACATGGCCGGATTCTTCGTACCATTTTAGTTTTTTGTTGTTGTTTTCTACTTCGTTGTAGATGATGTTGGCACTGTCTGTGTTGATCATGTTGTCGTGACGAGCTTGGACAACAAAAGTTGGTGCATATATCATATCGACATTTTCTCGAACTTCTGAAATGAGTTGTTGCAGTTCTTTAAGTGTGTTCATCGGTTGAAATGTACTTATCTCTGTTTCTATTTGTTCTTCTGATTTTCCTTCACGCTTCTTCCATTCTCTAGCGTATTCTAGCACGCCTTTATACATGACATCTTCGCTTTTTATATACATAGGTGCACACATAGGCACAATACCCTTGATAGGTACAGTGTAACCTAATTTCAAGGAAAATACGCCTCCAAGTGACAATCCAACCGCTGCAATATTTTCATGACCTTTATCTTTTAAAAATTGGTAGGCATTCAGGACATCTTGCCACCAATCTTCAGGACCTGTATGAACTAACTCCTCTGGCGGTACACCGTGACCTTTATATTGTGGAGCATGACATGTGTATCCTTTTTTCTCCAGAAAACGACCTAACATTCGCACGTCTGCAGAATTCCCCGTAAATCCGTGCAATAATAAAACCGCACGTTCGCCACCTTCAAATGTAAATGGTTCAGGTAACTTCACTTTCATGTTGAACATCCTTTCTCCTCATATTATCTATTAGTAGTATGTGTAGTTTTCTATTCATAGATAATTTGTATCCGAAAGAATATATTACCATAATCAGAGAAAATGGGCATTTATAAGGCATGCACTATTACTTATACGTATGTCCCATGAAAAAGTTCCTTGTTTTTTTCTGTCGGTAGTTTTTTGAATTTTATAAAAATAGTTAAATAGTCCTATTTATCAACTCTGTATTTTCAGACAATTTCGACATAAATCTTTGGTCTATCTTGTCAGTATAATTCTGCAATGTATATGCTTTTCACTTTTGTATAATTCATTCTAAAGAGAAACCCTGCATTTTCCAATATACTCATAGTGCTTTTTCATCAAATTTTGTTACTTTAAAATAACTTTTGTGTATCGACACATATCTGCAACATCTTAATTTTGGTTATTTTATAATGACAATGGATGTAAGACAACTACTGTAATTTTAGTCGTATGACGAACGAATCAGTCCAAGGGCAAACTTGTTGAAAAGCAAGGACGCAAAGTCGACAGATCTAACGTAGAAAAGTGCAGGGCGTTTGCTCAGCGGCGCACAAAAAGGACCGGTCTGGTAGGAGATAAAGGAAACACGAAGAGCGACGTAAGGAGTGATTCGATGTTGACTTATCGTCCGGACAGAACGGGAAGTTTGATAGCCGCTAACGCACGGAGCTAGACAGTACCGAATCTACCAAGATGGCTGGACTGCCTGAAATACCGCAAGTAAGTATTTTAGGAGGGAAAAAGTATGGGGAATGCATTACTAGAAGTAACTGAAAATTTAGACAGAGAATGGGTAGAACTAATAGGATCAGCATTAGAAATGGGGATAAGCGCAGAAGAGATTAGAGACTTCTTATTGAACTACTCTACAAATGAGTCCATTTCATAATGTCTAATTACTGCTCGAAAAACGAAACATAATTAAGAGATCGCACTTTAGTTATGTAAGCATATTTGTTCTAAATAGCTAACATTTCCTTCGTTATATGCTATAATATATGCATAATAAGGAAGGTGATACAAATGATTGGTGAACGTATTAAGAAATATCGCCAACAACGTAAATTATCTATGAGTGAATTAGCAGATCGAGCTGGTGTAGCAAAGTCTTATTTGAGCTCTATCGAGAGAAACTTGCAATCTAACCCTTCTGTGCAATTTTTAGAAAAAGTCTCTGCGGTACTAGGTGTTTCTGTTAATACATTGCTACTTGACGAAGATGCGCATGATAATGCTTCAAAGATTGATTCAGACTGGGCGACTCTTGTAAAGGAAGCAATGGAGTCTGGCGTTACGAAAGATCAATTTAAAGAGTTTCTAGAATTCAACAAATGGAAAATGAAACAAGATAATAAATAAACGCTAGTAAATGCGACTAGCGTTTTTGTTTTGAAATTTTTACTCTCTTCTCTTATACCAAGACTAAATAATAAAAGGCGTTGGACAATATATCCAACGCCTTACCTGTTATACTACTTGATCAATTTTTACAGATACTAACTTTATTCTTAAAAGCTTTTTGGAGGCCTTTCTCGGTTCTTCCTTGTGACATAGAGCTTTATGAACCTTTTGTTCGGCTAAGTTACTAGAGCAGGTTGGACAGACCCATTCTAAAAACTCACAGCTTCCATAAGACTTCCTCATGCACTTCGGACAACATTTCATATACACCTTCAGGACCTCCTAGTGTGTGTAGTGTTTTAACTAACTTACTTGTTAAAAATTATTACTTACGGTCTACTTGGTTTGCAGCGATATGAATGTCAAAATCCATTTTCGCACTTTGGTATGCATTTCCAGCTGTATCTTTAAGAGCTGTACCAAATAGGACATGTACGTACTCCGTTTGTAACATCTTTTCACCGAAGAATAATCCTTTTTCAAGAACCTTCACTGCATCTCCACTTCCATCTGTAGCTTCAGCTAATTGTTCTTGAATATAACCGTTACTCATAAGCGCCATAACAGGTTTTCCATCTGCTAGTGTTTCTTCTAGCTCACCTAGATCTTCTTCAGTTTCAATATATATGACATGCATTGTTGCACCATAAAAATCTTGGAACATTTTTTCCATTTCAAGATTTTCATCATCATTTTCTTCTAAATACTCACGGAAAGCAGAATCAATAAACCCTGCGTCTGTTACACCATTTGCTTCTTCATTAAATACAAATATTGCAGCCGAACGATATTGTGAAAAGTCAATTCCTTCTGACCCATATAATTTACCTGTAAATGTAGCATCTAAGTTAATTTTTATATCTGTACTATTATTTGCGATTGTTTTCCAACCTTCTGCAATTTGTGAACGGCTTGGCGCTAAATATCCAGAGGAATAATCGAACGTAGCTTGTCCTCCACCAGTAATCTCTACGATTGCATTGTCTACGACACCGTGTGCTTCCGTACTTCCTGTAAACCAAGAATATGTTCCAAATCCTGCACCTGCTACGATTGCTCCAGCTAACGCTGTTCCTAGCACAGCTTTTTTCACTTTAGTCATGTTTGACATTACTATTTCTCCTCTCACAACAGTTTTATTTATAAAAATGTTCGTATCGTTTTAATTAGTCAATATCGTAAAATGCGTCAATTTCATCTTGGTATAAAGCACCAAAGTCGATTTGCTTCGCATCCACTAATACTACTGGACGTAATGTTGCGCCTTGTAGGTTGTTATTTGCATCTTTATCCAGGTGAATAACAACGTTAATTTTAAGTTTTTCGCCATTGTTTAAGCGCATTTCCTCAAGGAAATCTTCACCGTTGTTATACCATTCCCAACCGCTCATTGTTTTTTCTACAGAGCCCCAAGAGAATGTAAACTGATATTGCTCAAGTGCTTCTTGTAGTGTGTAACCTGCTAAACCTTCATAAGAACCATTGCGAGGGAAAGTTGTTGCCATATTATCACTAGTTAACAAGTCACCTGCATTGTTTACTGCAAATGCTAACTTACCTCTTAAAAGAACGTCCTCATATGTTGCATCTCCACCATGATCATTAGAGATAGTTAAAGAAGTGGATACTGTGCGAGATGGAGCTAAACGAGTGAAAGCATTTCGCTCAAATTGGAATGCACTAAAACCACTACCTACGATTTCTAACTGTGAGTTTTGTACTTCTCCTGTTACAGATGCGTGGCTAGTGAACCAAGAGTATGTACCGAACCCCGCGCCAACTGCTAGCGTACCAGCAATAGCTGTACCGATTAACGCTTTTTTCACTTTCTTCATGTTTGCCATTTGAAAAACATCCCCTTTACTATAGTGTTATATATTTGGCAAATAGAGTAATGCTCTATTTGTTTATCCCTTTGTTACAACTTCTTCTTCTTTTGATGAAGCGATGACGCCTGTCCGTTGAAAAATTTCTATTAGTAAAAACAAGAACACCGGTAGACCAATCAGTAAAATAAATCCTAATGGACCAGACACGAATTTTGCCACATGGCCCGCATTTGGTAGAACTGAAGTTTGAACACCAATAATACTCTCTTGGGTCACTCTTCCATCATCTTGCACATTGTTGTTATCACCTTTAGTTATATAAACGACTTGCCCATTTTCCATGGAAGAGTCGATTATTCTATGTGTAACCAAAATACCATCAGGGTGTTTAAACGTTACTACGTCATTGATCTTAGGCTCTAAGTTGGGCTTTATTAAGATAACATCTCCTGCATTAAATTCAGGCTGCATACTATTAGATAAAATCGTTAAGGGCTTGTATCCAAAAATGCTAGGCACCTTCTCTATATCACCTTTTGATTGTGAGACGAAGAAAATGACTGCCCCAGCCGCTAAAGCTAGGAAAACAATAAAAGCAGTAGAAAAGATTTTAAGGACCTGTTTCAACTCTCACACCTCCTTTATAAAGAAAGAGTTGTTTTCAATAAAGAACATTTTTTGTAAAAAGAAAACTGATCTATGTCAGTTCCTTATTCTTTATTTGTTTCTTCTTCGTCCTCTTCTGCTTCTTCCGTATTTTCTGCGTCGTCTTCTACAGCTTCAGGTTCTTCCTCTTCTTCCGAAGTAACCTCTTCTATATCCTCAGCACTAACACTGTCTTCTTCGCTAATTAGAGGTAACTCTATCCCAAAATCTTCTTCATGAGCTATTTCACCTTGAATAGTTACTCTTTCCGTAAAATAGGAGTGAGATTCTGCGATAAAATAACTAGCAGAAAAACATATGACAAACACAATTATTAAGTAGCTTCCAAACAATCTAGCATACATTTTGTTATTTTTCATAGATAGCACCTCTTCTCCACTGAGCAAACCGTATAGAATAATAGATTAAGATAGCTAGACCAGCAATGATTAACAGTGTACCGATATATAATAAGTTCCAAAGATTTGTTGCAGTTTTTGGTAGTTCATTCGTTGTATCGTCTTTTATCTCTGTATGTACCTTTTCAATTTTGTCTGTTAACGATCGGATTGTTAACTCTCCATGTAACGTGGCTAGTTGAAAGTCATTACTCGCCAGTTCGTTTAAACGAACAACATACGTAAACTCCACCGCTTCTTTTGCGTTAATCGTAGTTAATTCCAAAGTCTTTAGAAAATCGTTCCAATCATCTAAAGTTGTCCAACTATAAGAATAGATTCTTTCATTTACTGACACTTTACCTTTTATTTCATACATGGATAACATCTCAGCTAAGGTGTCTTGATTTAAGTCATTGTTATGCAAGTAAAAGTTAAATGCAATATCAATATCTACGGGGACTTCGTTATCATTTCGTACTGTAACCGTCTTCTCCTCTAATTCTCGAGAAGGAGCTAACTTTACTGGATCTAATAGCGTCGTCTTCCCTTGTTCGATAAACAATGTCTCTTTTCCATCCGCATATACAACAGGTGGTGGTTTAAAAAAGAAGACAAGTATAAGTGCTAAAGCAACTAGTAAAAACGATCTAACCAACAACTTATAATCCACCTGCCTTCTACTAGATTAATAGTTCTGTATTGAGAACCGTTAAGTAGAGTATAGAATATTATGTATAATTGATAAACTTCCAAAAACGGCTGTTTTTTCGTTATAATGAACAAATTTCTATTAATATCTTCTATTTTCTTTTAAATGCTTACTTTTTTGTGTTTTATATGGAACGGTAGTGTTCTGTATATTGAACTAACTGAAAATACTTTTATATGAAACCTTTGCTTTTGTATTTTTAAAAAAATAACAGTCAATGTATGTCTGATGGATTAAACCTTATGTTTTTTGAAAAGGAAGATGTTCTAAAATAGTAAAAAATATATCATTACTCAAACTAAAAAAGACCCAGTAAATCTGCAGGCCTTTTAAACCATTCTTTAAGGTGATCAATGGTTATCATCTATTAGTTTACTATGCAATATTAACCTATGAGTTGGATTTATCATTGGCTCACATGTAATTAATGTTAGTACACTTTTATCATTATATTTATAAAGAACAGATACATCATCTGGCTTTACTATTTGAACTTCAAATACTTCGTAAACATACTCACCTTTATTAGAATGGGCATACACTAAATCTCCAATTTCAACTTCGCCTAATCGATTAAATAATCGCCCAAAACTATGGCTCCTATGAGCTGCTATGGCAGACGTTCCTATCTCACCAATTATTGCTGTCCCTATTAAGTGACCTGCTGCATACTTTAGATTTTGATCTGTAGCACCTGCTAAGATGGGGATAGAAACGTTTATTTTAGGTATTTCAACCTTGCCCATAATAGTATTTTCAGTACTTACTGAGTCTACATTTTCTTCAGTTTCCTGAAATTCCAAAAATACTTCCGTCAAATCATGAAAACTTTTTTGAATTATATTTTTATTTGATACTTGGTTATCTTCGAATAGTGATATTAGCTCTACAGCCTTGAAATCTCTATACTGTTCATAAAGAAAAGGATAGGAGAGAATGATGATTCCTGTCATGATTAAACTAATGGATAAAGCCTTCATTTGCTGTCCTTCTTTTCATTGCTTTTATATAAATAGCATGAGTTGTATATGAGATCATACCTATAGCCAAGATAATACTGCCGATAATATAAAAAATTGAATAACCGTCCTCACCTGTAGTTGGTAGTTTTCCAATAATATCTGAGTAACCCATTTTTGCATCGACTACTAAGTCAAAGTCAATTCTTTCTCCTTGAAATTCATTACCACTTTCTTTTGGAAAATAGATAGAAAATGTAATAGGTGTATTTTCACCAGCCTCAAGATTACCTAAAGCAATTTTCTTTATATCCAAAAACTTACCAACATGTATCTCTTGATCATGCAAAAAAATACTCACTTCTAATGTATCATAAAGTTTTTTTGAACCTTTTACACGTTTTAAACTAACGTTATAGTTAATAACATCTTCTGAAATATTTGTTAGTTTGACAGTAGAACTGGTTGTTCCCCCTGGTGCAAAATTACTTTTATAAAAGAAGTTGTCATCATCTAAATCTATCAACTTTTTATTAGCTAATGCGGTTGTATGGAAAGGTGATAAAAAAATAAAAATACCCAATACAATCAAAAGGGAAATATAAATACGATGTTTCAATACAAACACCTCATAATTAATATTCTTGGGGTTTATAACGTTTATAAGTTTTTTTATTGAGTAATAATGATTTCCTAACAAGTACAAAAACTATATAACATAAAGGGAAATTAAAGAATAGCACAAATCCAACTGGGCTTGATATCCACTTAATCAAATAACCCCCGTAAGGAATATATCCAATGTATATATTTGTTAAATTCTCAATAGGTACCCTTTCGTATACGCCTAACGAAATTGCATCTCCTTTCGTAAGAACATAGTCATTGTTTATTTCCACTACCCGGTGAGTTATTCTTTTACCTGTACCATCTTGGTAGGTAACAATTTCACCTACTTCTATTGGGTTTGTACCTACTGTTTTAGAAAGAATTAAATCTCCAGCTTTGAAAGTTGGATTCATACTGTCAGATAACACAATAGCGAAACTTAATTTCATTACATAGAAACTGGTGAATAAAGAAAGGAGAATGATATTAAGAAAAATAAAAATAACATTATTTTTGTTTTTCTTAATCATTTTCTTCGTTTTCTTCATCAGGATCTTCATTATCCTCGTTGGAGCTTTGTAGAACTTCTTCACCATCACCGTCATCATTAATGTCATGATCAGAGTCAGCTTCTTTTCCGCTATTTCCACCTTCATTTTTTTCTTCAATATTTGAATTAGCTTCTTCATCAACATTTACTTCTTTATCAAGCTCATCCACTTTACTATTAACTGGACTACCGGATTTCTCTTCTTCATTACTGGAAATATCAACTTCTTGCTCGCTTTCTTTTTTGCGTTTAGTATCTTTATCTTTAAGTAGATAATCTGAAAGTAAAATTTCTAAATAGGATTCAGAGTAATTTCCACCCTTCACTTTCCCCGGTGGATTATGAACTTTGACTTTCACTTCCTTAGCTAAATAGCTATTCCCATTCACATCTGTACCTTCTATATCAAAGTAAACCCACTGGATGTTACAATGATTATCTTCTCGATGTGCTACTTCAAAAACGTGTGTAATCGCTTCGTTCACACTTATGTTTTGGGATATCTCAAATTCCTCAATAATTGTATAGTTATTTTTAGGATGTGATTTTTGTCCAGCAACCACTTTGAGTTCCTCTATTACATTTTCAGTATTGTTTTTCACATCCAAAGTTACAAAGCACCCTTTAGGTGTTAAATCTGCCCATATCCCAGCTGTTAATTTCCCGGAAGTTTGTGATTGGTCGGAAAGAAAAGCAAAAGTAATACTACCTACAAAGTTTGTATAGAGTAGGAATACAGCAATTGCTAATAATGAGATGTGAATTTTAGAATTCATCATAATACCACCTCTATGATACTAAACAGAGTAGCTTAATATAAAGCTACTCTGTTTTAGCAGATTCTTTTTGAATATATCGATTTAGTTTCCAGAGAAATCCCAAACAAATTTATCTGAACCGTCTTCAAAAGTTCCTACAAAACTACCATCTCTACCATTAGCACCTTCATACTTTTGAATACCTTGAACATATAAATCAACAGTGATTTCAGATTCTTGATACTCGTTACCAGCTTGTTTGTCAAGCATTAAGTTAAACATAACATAGAATGATTCACCTGGTTCTAATGTTCTGTTTCTTGGTTGACTAGGTTGGAAATCATTTAAATATGACCACTTCGCTCCTCTACCTGGTGCATGAAGTGTTTCTAATGATGTAAAACCACCAGTTTGGGCAATTCTATCAGAATGTTTCCAACCACCGTACTGCATATTTAAGAAAGTTGTATTTGTTAGTGCATTAAATTTATCTTCATTTGTAGAACCGATTGTAATATTTTCAGCTAAGTAGTTTTCCACCGATGTAATATTATCTTCATGGAAAACTAACAACTGTATTTTATAATGTTCGTAAAGATCCTCTGCGGTTATCATAACATCATTTCCGTTTTCATCTTTTTTGTAGAAATTCTCTTCAACAAATTCCGTTGGATATTTATCTAATGCATCTTCTATACTTGTAACAGCTTTCAATTCTAAGTCCATAGCAAATCTCATCCACATTGGAAGACTGCCACTATTTTTAATTTCTAGTAACTCTCCTACAACTACTTTCTCAGGTGCAATGTTTACTGCCTCAAAAACATTTTTATCTGTAAATCCATCTCTTTCGAAGAATAGTGATCCTGCTTGAACACTTCCAGAAGTCTCCATTTGATCAGAAAAGTAAGAATAAGTTCCAAATCCGCCACCGATTAGAATTGCACCAGCTAAAGCAGTAGTTCCTAAAACCTTTTTCATGTTTTTCATTGTTTAATTTCCTCCAATTTAATTATTAATATTTTTTATAATTCGACTCAACTAAAATTTATGTAGTCTGCTCCTCCCCCTTGTTCACCTCCTTTAAAGGTATTGGATTTAAGCAGCTTGTTGAGTTTGTTTTCTGCGAAAAAACCGATCGTAAATTTCTAAACCTACATACAATACAAATGGTAATCCGAATATTAGTGCCATCCCTAAAGGTGTTGAGGCAAATTGTGTGATATATCCTAATTTAGGAATCGTAAACATTTGCTTTGCAACAACATTTTCAGCGGCAAGTAAAGAGTCATCTGCAACAACAACATTGTCACCTTTTGTTTCAAAAAACGTCTTACCCTCTTGTTGTACAACGTCAGTAATTCTATGCGTTACAAAAATGTTGTCTTGTTTGAATGTAATAATATCTCCCGTTGATACTTGATCGCCTGAAACCTTTTTAGAAAAGATTGTATCCCCAGCTTGGAAAACAGGTTTCATACTATCTGATAAGATAATCATTGAACTTATACCAAAAACTGACGGCACTTCATTTGGTGCTGATCTAGATTGAAAAGTGATAATACTAGTGAAAACAAAAAACAGTACTAATATTGATACAATTCCGTAGAAAGCCAACTTACCAATTTTATTAATCATGTTACACCCACCTATATAAATTGGGTTCGTTGCTCATTTTTTCGTTCTCTTTAACGAACCTTACAATACGAAGTATAAAACAAAATGTTCTTAATGAAAAACAACAAATTCGTCCGTTTTTCGTTAAAAAGAACAGGTAAACTACTATTATCTTTTAAATGCTCTTATTTTCTAACTATTTTGTTTTTTATAAAGAAATAATTGTGCGTTATAATGAACTCAATACTGATACATAAGGGGCACCTAACATGATTGGAAAACGGATTAGGAAGTTACGTAAAAGCCGTGGGTATTCTTTGAGTGAGCTTGCAGAAAAAGCAGGTGTATCCAAATCATACTTAAGTTATTTAGAAAGAGATCTTCAAACAAACCCTTCTCTCCAGTTTCTACAAAAAATATCCTTAACTCTTGGTGCAGATATTGAGTACCTATTAAATGGAGCGAATGCATTTTCTTCTATTAATAGTAATAACACGGAGTTGGATGAAGAATGGAAGCAGCTATTACGAAAAGCAATTCATGAAGGAATGACAAAAGAAGATTTCATTCGCTTTCGAGATTACTTACAGTTTCAAAAATGGCAAAATAATAAAAATTAACGGGAGGTTATAAAAAATGCAATCGGAACTTGATTTAGAATGGGTAGACTTGTTGCTGGAGGCAAAGCAATTAGGAATAACAGATGAGGAAATACGAGAGTTTTTAGAGGGAATGACAAACAAGAAAGAAGATCTTCTTTTAAGATGATAGTTTTTGAATAGTAAAAACCACATTTCATCAGGAACAACCCGTTCTGTTGAGAGGGAGAAAACAGTATATCGCAGGGCTATTGGAGATGGGGATTAGCATACTAATTCGCATCTCCTTTTTATGTTATTGAAAGGCTCTTTCGCAAAGTTTGTTGCTTTTGCCTTTAATTGTAGAGCTTGAGAGTGGATTGGAGCGGAAGGCACTGGACTCCTGCGGGAAGTAGAGCGAAGCGTGAGACCCCACAGGCGGAAAGCCGAGGAGTAGGTTTTTTCACGATAATGAAAATAACCTTCCCCTGAGCTCCCCGCGGAAAGCCAGTGCCTGCAGCGGAAAGGAACGGATAACATTCTTATATAGCTAAAGTTTATTGAAAAACAACAAAGTTTACGAAAAGAGCCTTTTAATTCTACCATTCTTTAGTAAAATAAAAGATATGACAAAATTTGAGGTAATTACATGAACATGAAGAACCAAAAGCATTTGCCAAAGGAAAATATATATTGGATATTTACTATTACTAGTATCATCTTAATGACGTTAGGGTCTTTCATTGAACTGTGGGAGAATGGACTAACTACTACATTTATTATACATCTACTAATGGTACTCGTTATTTCGGTACTATTAATTATTTATCCTAAAAATAAGAGCATTTATACGAAATATGCGTTGAATATTGCAATGCCTATATACTTTTATGCGATGTTTATTATGTATCCTTTTACACTTTCTCCTTTTCTTATTATTTGTTTCATACCAGGGATAGCCATATTATTCTATAATCAAAAGTTATTTTATTTTTCATTAATTAATAATGTTGTAATCGTCATTTCCTTTATGGTTTATGTATTCCTTGTGGATCAAGGAGCGGGGTTTCCAATTTTTCATAAAGATTTAGCAGGTTATGCGATTAATTTTCTAGCATGCCAAGCAATGCTTTATTTTATTTTTGCACTGCTACAGAAAAAGATTGAAGAGCAAAGACAATATTATCAGCAGCTTCAAGCCGATGAACGGTTAAAGACTACCGGACAATTGGCTGCAGCAGTTGCACACGAAATCCGAAATCCCATTACAGTTGTGAAAGGGTTTATTCAATTATATGAGCAAGACAAGCAACTACCTGAACATGTTAAAAAGCACTATCAATTAATGTTAGGTGAGCTGAATACAGCTGAAACCGTTATTTCTGATTTTTTAACGCTAGCAAAGCCTGATGTCAATGAGGTAGAAAGTATTGAAATAAAGCCTGCTCTCTATAATGTAATGGATTTATTAAATACGTATGCTTTAATTGATACCATCCAAATTGAATTAGACATTGAAGATGATTATTCTATCCAATGTACATTAATCGAATTTAAGCAGTTATTCGTCAACTTATTAAAGAATGCGATTGAAGCTTCCGAGCATGGGGGAACAGTTCGAGTAACGGTGAGAAGAGGCAATAGTAGGGTAAAAATCGTCATTGTCGACCAAGGTGTTGGTATGTCTAAGGAACAATTAAAAAGAATCGGTACCCCTTTCTATTCTTTAAAAGCAAAAGGTACTGGTCTCGGATTAATGATATGCTTTAATATCGTTCAAAAATATGAAGGAACGATTGATTTCTTTAGCAAAGAAGGCAACGGAACAGAAGTAACCGTTACGTTTCCATTAGTTGAATAGATATAAAAAAACCACTTTTCATATTAGAAAAGTGGTTTTCATTATTTAAGCGAAAAATGCGATCGCTAATGTTAAAACGAAGAATAACACTGATAAAACAATCGTTGCACGGTGTAAATATAAATCTAAACCGCGAGCTTTTTGTTTACCAAAAAGTGTTTCTGCTCCACCAGAGATTGCTCCAGAAAGACCAGCGCTTTTACCCGATTGTAATAATACAACACCAATAAGTGCAATAGAAGTTAATACAAGAAGAATAATTAAGAAAATTTGCATATGACGACGACACCTCCTGCGAACGGACAAATATACTTACAACAAATGTATCATATTATCGCCTTCTATACAAGATACTAAAATTAGTGGAATATTGCCAATGCAGTTAGTTTCCTTGTTCAAATGAGTAGTCTCTCCCAGTACGGGCAACTTTGTTCCAGCCTTCTCTTTTTATAAAATAAGAGATCGTGCCAATACAAATAATTAGAATATTTAAAAACCTAAAAAATATTAGGTCTAGGACAATAGTTAGAGCAATAGAATGAATATTGACGCGAGGGAAAATTTGGTTGTATTTGGAAGCAACATATAGTGCTACGAAGTTATAAAGAAGATTACAAGTGGAAGATAAGATGATATATAGTAAGATAAACCTCGAATCAAAGGTATTAAGATTGAACAAAATCCAGATAACGCCAGTGAAAAAAATATAGCTACAGACGATGCCAATAAAAAAAGAGTCGATAAGGAAAAAGAAAGATAATTTTCTTGTAAAAATAGTAGTTAGAAATTCTTTCTTATAAAGAACTAAGCAATCAGTAAACGCTTTTTGCCAACGGATTCGTTGTTTATACAAGTCTCTCCATGACTCTGGCACTTCTGTATAGCAAGCTGCATCAGGAAGAAAGATTATTTTACTTCTTGGATGTTGTTTTAAATAGTTTTGTACTTTTATCGTTATATCGATGTCTTCACCTACTGTATTCCGATAGCCATTCACATGTAGTAAGACATCTTTTCTAAACACACCAAAGGCTCCCGAGATAATTGATAATGCATTGGATTTTGCTAATGACGATTTATATATAAAGAACCCACGGAAGTACTCTAATATTTGCAATTTGACGATTAACTTAGTTTTTAACGTCGGAAATAATGTTCCATTTTTCCACTTACGACCTTGTAACACATGGACAATGCCACCAGCAGCTATAACCTCTTTGTCTTCAAAAGCATCATTTATCCTATCAAGGGCTCTATTATCTAATATACTGTCAGCATCAAGCGTAATGATAATGGTATGGGTGGCTAGCATAATACCTGCGTTCAGGGCGTCTGCTTTTCCGCCATTTAATTTATCAATTAGAATGAAGTTAGCATGTTGTATTCCTTCATAAATAGCCTTTATTGGCTTAAACTCTAATTTTGTTAATAAGTATCTTTTGTCTACTTGTTTAAGTTGTATGGACTCACAAATCTTTTCTAATGTATGATCTGCAGAGCCATCGTTTATGAAAATAAACTCTACATTTTTATAAGTTAATTTTTTCATTGACTCTATTGTTGTTTCGATAATTGTTGCCTCATTATAACAAGGTATAAGTACGGATATGCCTCGTTTCCGCTCTGAAATAGGTGTTTTCTTTCTTGTATATTGTTTCATTGCAAATAAGCCATTTATCATGTGATAGATAGGAAATAAAATGGTCATCGAAAAGAGCATGATGGAAAAAATAATGATCACCTAATTGTTCACCCATTTCTCATGTAGTATTTCAACGGAGTCAATATGAAAAACTGCTGGAAATTTAGTAGATGAGGTTGGTGAACCTGGCCAATCTCCACCAATGGCAAGATTTATTATTAGCTTCATAGGTATGTTTGGGATATTTTCTTCTGTTCTAAAAGTTGTAACCCCATTAACAAGCCACTCCAATTTGTCTTTTGTCCATATAAGTTCATACGTATGGAAAACGTCATTATTCATTATTTCTCTAGATTCATATACTGTTTGAATGTTGCCACTAGCATTTCTATAATGATGCACAAAATAAATTTTATTTGGCTGACTCCCGATTACTTCCATGATGTCGACTTCGGGTATGTAATCGTCGTTAGAAATTGGTGCAAGCCATATAGCAGGAAATAACCCTTTTCCGACTGGATATTTGGCACGCATTTTTATATGCCCATACAAAATTGGATATTCGTTAGAAGTGTGTATAAGCCCAGATGTAAAGTCCTTTCCACCTTTTGACTCTTTTTTACCTGTTAGTTGAAGCACACCTTCCTGAACGGAAACATTGTAATCTGAATAATATTGAAGCTCATTATTGAAGTTCTCCTCCCGAACCAACACCTCCCAAATGTACGGATTTAGTCCCTTTGAAAAGTCATCCATCACATTTACATACTTCATCCCATTCCATTCTTTGTTTTTTTCTAACACTCTAATAGCAGCGTGATTCGAGCTATTCGCCCTATTCGTATCTGAATGAAAAGTCATAGTAGCAATCCATATTAAGCTAGCAACAATAAGAAATAGAAAGAACCGACTCATAAAACCACCTTTTTTTACCAATTTCTAATAAATTCTTCATCTTTTTTCGAGAAAAAGAATTATGGTATTATGAAATGTATTACGATTGGACGCTTTTAGAACTAAAGCTAGAAGAAAAAGTAGGAGAAACTCCTTTAGAAGGTTATAAGTGATGAACATTATTTGAATATTAGAACTAAATAAACGCAAAAAAACCCCACTGTTCTTTTTGAACAGTGGGGTTTGCTTTATATTACTTCTTTAAGTTGTAGAAAGATTTTAATCCATCATAACGTGCAGTGTCACCAAGTTGATCTTCGATGCGAAGAAGTTGGTTGTACTTCGCTACGCGGTCTGTACGAGATGGAGCACCTGTTTTGATTTGGCCAGCGTTTGTTGCAACAGCGATGTCAGCGATTGTGCTGTCTTCTGTTTCACCAGAACGGTGAGAGATTACTGCTGTGTAACCAGCGCGTTTAGCCATTTCGATTGCTTCGAATGTTTCAGTAAGTGTACCGATTTGGTTTACTTTGATTAGGATAGAGTTACCGATTTTGCGCTCGATACCTTCTGCTAATTTTTTCGTGTTTGTAACGAAAAGGTCGTCACCAACTAATTGGATCTTGTCGCCTAGGCGCTCTGTCATTAGCTTGAAGCCTTCCCAGTCGTTCTCGTCTAAGCCATCTTCAATAGAAATGATTGGGTATTTTTCAGCCATCTTCGCGTAGAATTCTACCATTTCTTCAGAAGTGTAAACTACACCTTCACCTTTAAGATGGTATTTGCCGTCTTCTTTGTTAAAGAACTCAGAAGCTGCAGCGTCCATCGCTAGCATTACTTGCTCACCAGGTGTGTACCCAGCTTTCTCGATTGCTTCTACGATTGTTTGAAGAGCTTCTTCGTTAGATCCTAGGTTAGGAGCGAATCCACCTTCATCACCTACAGCCGTGTTTAAGCCTTTTGCACTTAATACAGCTTTAAGCGCGTGGAAAATTTCTGCACCCATACGTAATGCTTCTGTGAAGTTTTCTGCTCCAACAGGCATTACCATGAATTCTTGGATGTCTACGTTGTTGTCAGCGTGCTCTCCACCGTTAATGATGTTCATCATTGGTACAGGAAGAGTTTTCGCGTTGAAGCCACCTAAGTGTTGGTATAAAGGAACTTCTAAATAGTCAGCTGCTGCGCGAGCTACTGCCATAGAAACACCAAGGATAGCGTTAGCACCTAGGCTACCTTTGTTTTCTGTACCGTCAAGCTCGATTAAAGCTTGGTCAATTGCAACTTGCTCAAGAACGTCATAAAGACCGATAAGTTCAGGAGCGATTTTTTCGTTAACGTTGTCAACAGCGGTTAGTACGCCTTTACCTAAGTAACGAGATTTGTCTCCGTCACGTAATTCAACTGCTTCGTGCTCACCAGTTGATGCACCACTTGGTACCATTGCGCGGCCGAATGCACCAGATTCTGTGTAAACTTCTACTTCGATTGTTGGGTTACCGCGAGAGTCCATGACTTCGCGTGCGTAAATATCAGAGATAATTGGCATGTTTGATAGTCTCCTTTTTATTTGAAAAATTATTTTTTAATTAAGCTTGTTCCTGTCATTTCGGCAGGTTTTTTTACTCCGAGTAGGTCTAGAACGGTTGGAGCCAAGTCCCCTAGTTTCCCTCCGTTATGTAACTCAATCCCAGTTTGGGTTACGATAACAGGTACAGGATTTGTCGTGTGGGCCGTCATTGGACTTCCTTCCATCGTTACCACTTCATCTGCATTTCCGTGGTCAGCAGTGATAATGGCAACTCCGCCTTTTGCTTCGATTGCTGCTACGACTTTTCCTAAACATTCATCTACTACTTCCACCGCTTTAATTGTTGGCTCTAGCATACCAGAATGACCAACCATGTCAGGGTTTGCGAAGTTTAAGATAATCGCATCATGTTTTTCTGCCTCAATTTCCTTCACAAGTGCTTCTGTTAGTTCATAAGCACTCATTTCAGGCTTTAAGTCATATGTTGCCACCTTTGGAGAATTGATTAAAAGGCGTTCTTCTCCTGGGAATGGCTCTTCACGTCCACCGCTCATAAAGAACGTAACGTGCGGATATTTTTCCGTCTCAGCGATACGAAGTTGTTTTAAACCGTTTTGGGCTAAAACTTCACCTAATGTGTTGTCCATTCCTACTGGTTCAAAAGCAACGTACCCATCTACTGTTTCACTAAAATGTGTTAAACATACAAACATTAAGTCTTGTGGGTGGTTTTCACCGCGGTCAAACGCGCGGAAGTCTTTGTTTGTAAAGGTGTTCGAAATTTGAATCGCACGGTCAGGGCGGAAATTATAGAAAATAACCGCGTCACTATCTTGAATCGTTGCCACAGGACTACCGTCTTCTTTTGTCATAACAGAAGGTAAGACAAACTCATCAAAGATACCGTTGTTATACGAGTCATTAATACATTCTACTGCGTTAGAGTATATTGGGCCATCGCCATACACCATTGCACGGTAAGACTTTTCTACACGATCCCAACGCTTGTCACGGTCCATCGAATAGTAACGACCGGAGATAGTCGCAATCTCGCCAACACCGTTTTGGAGAATGTATTCATTTAGCTGTTGAATATATTGTGGAGCGGTTTGTGGTCCAACATCACGGCCGTCTAAAAAACCGTGAATGTAAACGCGCTCGACACCTTGCGTTTTGGCAAGCTCTAGTAATGCAAACAAGTGTTGAATATGACTATGTACGCCACCGTCTGAAAGTAAGCCAAACACATGTAGACATGAGTTTTTTTCTTTTACATGATTCATTGCATTAATGAACGTTTCGTTTTGTTCGAAATGACCTTCACGAATCGCAACGTTTACACGCGTTAAACTTTGGTACACAATTCGTCCTGCACCAATGTTTAAATGTCCAACTTCGGAATTACCCATTTGGCCTTGTGGTAGTCCAACTGCTTCTCCACTCGCAATAAGCTCTGCATGAGGATACGTCTCCCAGAACGTATCAAAATTAGGCTTTTTCGCTAGGGCAACAGCGTTCCCACTTTTTTCACCACGTAGGGCAAAACCGTCTAAAATAATTAGTGCAACTGGCTTTTTACTCATTCTTACCTGCCTCCAAAAGCTGTAGGAAAGACTGAGGCTCTAAGCTTGCGCCACCAACTAAAGCACCATCGATATCAGATTGTGCCATGTATTCTTTAATGTTAGCAGGTTTTACACTTCCACCATATTGAATACGAACAGCATTTGCAGCAGCTTCACCGAATTCAGCAGCTACAACACCACGAATGTGTGCACATACTTCGTTTGCATCTTCTGCAGTAGAAGACTTACCAGTACCGATTGCCCAAATTGGCTCGTATGCGATAACTGTTTGTTTTACTTGGTCTTCTGTTAAACCTGTTAATGCTTTTTTCACTTGGTTTCCAACTAGGTCGTTTGTTTGACCAGCTTCACGCTCTTCAAGTGTTTCGCCACAACAAACGATAGGTGTGATTCCGTATTGGAATGCTGCTAACGTTTTTTTGTTTACAGATTCGTCTGTTTCTGCGAACATTTCGCGACGCTCAGAGTGACCGATTACACAATAGCCAACGCCTAAGTCTTTTAGTGCAGCTGGGCTTGTTTCGCCAGTGAATGCACCGCTTTCTTCAAAGTGCATGTTTTGGGCACCGATTTTTAAGTCTTTGCCTTCTGTGTTTGTTACTAGACGTTCTAAAAATAATGCTGGTGCACATACAACTGCGTCTACTTTTGTTGGAGAAGGAACTAGTCCTTTTACTTCTTCGACGAAGCTTACTGCTTCTGATAGTACTTTGTTCATTTTCCAGTTACCAGCGATGATTGGTTTACGCATGTTTGAAAACATCCTTTCCATGCTTGTTTTTGGCTGCCTTTTTGCAATATTGTCCGTTGATTTCCGCTGCAGTCACTCGCTTTCCGCGGGGAGGGATGTGAGCCTCCTCGTCTTCGCCTGTGGGGTCTCACACTTCCCTCTATTTCCCGCAGGAGTCGAGTGCCTTCAGCTCCAATCAACTCTTGGTTTTGAATATTTGCAAAAGCATCAATCTTTGTAAAAAACTCTTAAAAATTTTACTTATCGTTTAATGCTACTACTCCTGGTAGGGCTTTGCCTTCCATGAATTCTAGGGATGCGCCTCCACCTGTGGAGATGTGACTCATTTTGTCTGCTAGGTTGAATTTTTCAACTGCAGCTGCGGAGTCGCCTCCACCGATGACTGAATATGTATTCGTAGATTCAGCAAGCGCTTCTGCAACAGCTTTTGTTCCGCTAGCAAACGCTTCGTATTCAAATACCCCCATCGGTCCATTCCAAATCACAAGCTTAGAGTTACGGATTACGTCTGCATAAATCTCAGCAGATTTCGGTCCAGCGTCTAAACCTTCCCAGTCGGATGGAATTTCTTCGATAGGTACAACCTTTGTATTTGCATCTCTAGAAAACTCATCGGCTACCACTACATCTACTGGGATGTATAAGTTAACACCGTTATTTTTCGCTTTTTCCATAAACGATTTTGCTAAATCAATTTTATCTTCTTCTAGTAGAGATTTACCTACATCATGGCCTAATGCCTTGATGAACGTGTAAGCAAGTCCTCCACCAATAATTAAGTTATCTACTTTATCTAAAAGATTGTCAATAACACCGATTTTATCTTTTACTTTCGCTCCACCGATAATAGCTGTGAATGGACGATCAGGATTAGAAAGAGCTTTTCCTAAAACATCTAATTCTTTTTCCATTAAAAGACCAGAAACGGCTACATCTACATGGTGTGCAATTCCTTCTGTAGAAGCATGTGCACGGTGTGCTGCACCGAATGCGTCGTTAACGTACACGTCAGCTAGTTCGGCGAAACTTTTCGCAAGCTCTGCGTCGTTCTTTTCTTCACCAGGGTAGAATCGAACGTTTTCTAGTAAAAGAACATCGCCTTCTGCCATCGCATCAACTTTTGCTTTTACCTTTTCACCGTATGCTTCGTCCGCTTTTGCTACAGGGCGACCAAGTAGTTCTTGAAGGCGTGCTGCTACCGGTGTTAAACGTAGCTCTTCTACTACTTCCCCTTTAGGACGGCCTAGGTGACTTGCTAAAATAACTTTTGCACCGTTGTCTACTAAATGTTGAATAGTAGGAAGTGCTGCGCGAATACGAGTTTCGTCGCCAACTACTCCGTTTTTCATTGGAACGTTGAAGTCAACACGACAAAATACTCTTTTACCTTTTACATCAATGTCACGAATGCTTTTCTTGTTCATGTGAAAAGGCCTCCCCTTTTTAGGAATTTTATTATCCAAATGGCTGTTTTCGGTTTTTAGTTGCTCTAAACTCAAGTAGCCAGCAAACTTTGTCCGTTGATTTCCGCTGCAGGCACTTGCTTTCCGCGGGGAGGGATGCGAGCCTCCTCGGCTTCGCCTGTGGGGTCTCGCACTTCCCTCTACTTCCCGCAGGAGTCAAGTGCCTTCCGCTACAATCAACTCAGTGTTTCAAAAGCTACAAAGACCTACAGCCATTTAGAAAAAAGCCAAACATAAAGAAAGGAGGAAGGGATATGTACCCCGTCCCCCTTTTAACCACTACTTATTATATCTAAAAGGCTTGTGAAATCTCAAATATTTTGTGAAAGATTATAGACCTTTAGCAGCCATGTATACAGCTAAGTCTAACACACGGTGAGAATATCCGCTCTCGTTGTCATACCAAGAGATAACTTTAACCATGTTACCTTCCATTACCATTGTAGATAATGCGTCGATCGTAGAAGAGTCTGGGTTACCATTGTAGTCACCAGATACTAATGGCTCTTCAGAGTAACCTAAGATTCCTTTTAAGTCACCTTCAGCAGCTGCTTTGAACGCAGCATTTACTTCATCAGCTGTTACGTCTTTGTCTAATTCTGCAACTAAGTCAACTAACGAAACGTTAGGAGTTGGAACACGCATCGCTCCACCATTTAATTTACCTTTTAACTCAGGTAATACTAGAGAAACTGCTTTTGCAGCACCAGTAGTCGTTGGAATGATGTTTTCCGCTGCTGCACGAGCACGACGGTAATCTTTATGTGGTAAGTCTAAGATTTGTTGGTCGTTTGTGTAAGAGTGAACAGTTGTCATCATACCACGTCTGATACCAAAGTTGTCGTTTAATACTTTTGCAAATGGAGCTAAACAGTTAGTTGTACAAGATGCATTAGAAATGATATCGTGGCTAGCAGCATCGTACTTGTCTTCGTTAACACCCATTACGATTGTGATATCTTCGTCAGTAGCAGGTGCAGAGATGATTACTTTCTTTGCTCCAGCTTCTAAGTGTTTCGCAGCGTCAGCACGCTTCGTGAAGAAACCAGTAGATTCCACTACGATGTCAACACCCATAGCACCCCAAGTTAATTTCGCAGGGTCACGCTCAGCTGTTACTTTGATCGCTTTTCCGTTTACTACTAAGCTGTTGCCATCAACTGTTACTTCAGCGTCTAATCTGCCGTGAACAGAATCATATTTTAAAAGGTGAGCAAGCATGTTAGCATCTGTTAAGTCGTTAACTGCTACTACTTCTACCTCAGCGTTTTTTAAAGCTGCACGAAATACGTTACGTCCAATACGTCCAAAACCATTAATACCAATTTTTACTGCCATGTTAAGTTCCTCCTTAGGATTCTAAGAAAATTTTTATTTTGTATGGCTACATTCGTAACCTATTTGAAGGGGTGTTACTCCCTAATCAACTCTTTTGCTGCACCTTCATCTGTTATAAGAATCGTGTTAGGTGCTTGTTTTAAGTAAGCCCGGATTGCTTTTGCCTTAGATGCTCCTCCAGCGACAGCGATTACCGTTTCTATTTTTTCCAATTCAGCAAGTTGCATTCCAACTGTTTTTACTTTATGAACAACTTCTCCTTGTTCATTAAAATAATAGCCAAACGCTTCGGCAACTGCCTGTTTTTGCTCGATCGTAGCTACTTTAGCTTGATCAGTTTTTCGACGTTCTGCCATCGTTTTAGCGTCCCCTATACTGTGAACGACCATACTACATTTTTTAATGAGGGAAAGTACCTCTTTAATCGAAGGTTCTTCAATCATCGTTTGGTAGGATGCGTTACTTAGTTCATCAGGAATGTGTAGTAAACGATAGCTTCCTAATGCTTTTTCAGCCATTGAGGCACAAATGGTGTTTGCTTGATTTTGTACATTCTCTCCAAGGCCACCTCGAGCTGGTACGAAAAGAAGTTCACGATTTTTAGCATCCGGTTTCATCATCTCTGCAACTGCAGCAATCGTTGTGCCACCCGCAACTCCGATAATATTCTCTGCATGGAATCGTTCTCTCATACATGTGACACATGCGCGTCCCATCTCTTTTTTCACCCAAGGAGATGTATCACTATCTCCAGCAACAACGACAACATTAGGTAGATGAAGTGTTTTTTTTACTTTTTCTTCTAAGTGTTTAAGTCCGAAGACTTCCTTCATCATTTCTTCTAACTTTTGCATGAGTACTGTACCCTCTTGCGTTAACGTCATACCGGATGAGTGTACAAGAAGTAAGTTTTGCGATTTTAAAAAATCGACTTCACTCCGGAGTACTCGTTCGCTCAAACCTAAGTTGACCGACAAAGCTCTTCTTCCAATTGGCTGCATTAATCGTATGTAGCGTAAAATCTCGTAACGTTTCTGCATAATGGAAAGAAGATCGGGTAACAATTTCTTTTGTACTTCAATTAACTCTCTCATGATAGCTACCCCTTTTAGTGGTTCATTATTCTTAAAAATGATATGATGGACGTTTTCCGTCCCTCTATGACATATTATGTCCCACCACTAATAAAAAAAATTCACCTTTGCTACATCTTGATTGTAACAAAGATGAAACCCTTATTGCAACTAGGTTTTACCCCAATTTTTCATGTAAACGTTTTCTTATGTCTTCTTTGTGAAAAATTCCTTCTGCATAAACTTCTCCATCGTTCTCGAGTACTGGAATTCTAATTTGATATAACTCTAACAATGCATCATCTTTATAAATATCTACTTCTTTAAATGTAAACTCATACTCTTTTTGCAAATCTTCCACTATCACTTTTGCCTTATCACAAAGCGAACAATTTTCTTTAGTATATAGAATAAATTCCAATTTAACTCACCTTTCAATCGTACCTTTTCCTCATGGAAGAAGATGGAATTCCGAGAATGTCCCGATATTTTGCCACTGTCCTTCGCGAGATATCTATATGATAATCTTTCTTCATTATAGTTGTCAGCTTTTGATCGGATAACGGTTTTCGTTTATCTTCCCCATCGACTAATTTTTGTAGCACTTGATGGACTTGCTTAGACGATTTATCTTCAGCGTATACCGTTGCTACACCTTGACTAAAGAAGTGCTTTAATTCATATAGTCCGAATGGAGTTTGAACATATTTATCTTTCGTCGCTCGACTTACTGTAGATTCGTGCACTTGAAGCCTTTGGGCAATCATTTTCAGTGTTAACGGTTTCAAAAATTCAGGGCCATTTAAGAAAAAACTTTGTTGCAAGGTCACTATTTCCTCCATAACTCCTACAAGTGTTTTTTTCCTGTAATCTATACTTCGAATGAGCCATTGGCAATGCTTCATTTTTTCTTCCAAATAATCGTTCGCTTCTTTTTTCAAGGCTCTTTGATATAAGCGATTGACCGTTAACTGTGGTAAAAATTCGTCATTCACGCCAACTAGCCAATCTCCATTTATTTTTTGTACCATCAAGTCAGGAACAATATATTTCGGTTGTTCTCTCGTTTCATATTGTTGACCTGGTCGTGGATTTAAAGTCGTGATCAAATCAAAGAGGTGTTGGACTTCTTTTAATGTAATTTCATATTTTTTTGATATTGTTTTGAACGTTTTTTGCGAAAGTAAGTCAAAATCGTTTTCAATAATTCGTTCAGCCAGTAGTTCACGGTTGTCCATACTTTTTAGCTGAAGAAGTAAGCATTCTTTTAGATTTCTTGCACCTATACCTGATGGATCGAGATTTTGTATGGTTTGTATCGCTTTTTGTACTTCTACTTCTTGTTTCCGAAGTTGCTTTGCAATGAAAGTTGTTTCTTCCGTGATATAGCCGTTTTTGTCGATATAGTCTAGCATGGCTTGTAATGTCGCATGCTCTTGTTTTGATAAGTGTAAGTCAAGTAATTGTGCCTTTATATGATCATGTAATGTTTCGCCTTGATAGCTAACATTTTCAATGGAAAATTCGTTTGAGTTGATGCTCGTAGTACGATTTCTAATTGGATGTGTGTTTGTAAATGTTTCTTTTAGATCAAGTAACGGATTTTCTAATACTTGTTCTTGTATATATGTCGCAAGTTCGATTGTGGAATATTGAAGTAATGAAATGGCTTGCTTTAATTCTTGAGTCATCGCAAGCTTTAACGTTTGCATTTGATATAGACCGACATCTTGTTTCATCTTCATCGCTATTCCTCCTCCACTTATCTATTTTACATGAGATACGTAGCATATGGTATAGAAAATATATGGTATGTAAGGCCATTATCCTAGTAATTATTATATACGAGGTAGATAGAAGAATTATGTTAGTTATTGTGGGTTTGTGGGGATTTTTTTAAAAAATGATGTGTAAAAGGCCAATGTTGATTTCCGTGCAAGGCTTCGCTTTCCGCGGGCGGTAAAAAGGAAGGTTATTTTCACTGTCGTGAAAAAACCTACTCCTCGGCGCAAGCGCCTGTGGGATCTCCCGTTCCCCGCTTCTCCCGCAGGACAAGGAAGGCTACGGGAGCGATGCATCCTTCGTAAGGAAATGCGATAGCATTTTCGAGGAGTCTCAGTCTTGCACGGAAATCAACAGGTAAGTATTTAAATATCAACACTACGCTTTAACATAGCTGAAAAAAATAAAAACCTAGTGCGCCGACACTAGGTTGGTTGTTTATTGGATGTTGCGGCACTTGTCCGCTACAAAAAAATTATAACAAGAATATATGTAGCATACTAGTTTAAATATTTTCCAATCAATGGCGCGCTCGAAGGGATTCGAACCCCCGTCAGACATGGTACCGGAAACCACCGCTCTATCCCCTGAGCTACGAGCGCACGTATATAATGCAATGAAAATATTATATGTCATATAAAGAGTGAAAACAAGATAAAAAGCTTTTAATGGTTAGTTACTAGTGGCTAGTGCATAGTGGCTAGTATTGTTTCCATTTCCTAATCACTAATTACTAACAACTAACCACTAAAGAAGTTTATTTTTACGTGGAATGGATATGATGTATAGGGGTAGAAAAATGTATCGTATTTTGCGATGGTTTTTATTTGACCATTCTTGACCTTATATGTATGATAAAAGTACATAAGGAAATTATTTTCCTGACTTATTTTAACGGAACTATGAGAAGGAGGAAAAGTGAAAATGAACTTAATTCCTACAGTTATTGAACAAACAAGCCGCGGCGAGCGCGCATATGACATTTATTCTCGTCTTTTAAAAGACCGCATTATTATGCTAGGTAGCGCAATCGATGATAACGTTGCAAACTCCATCGTTTCTCAGTTGTTATTTTTAGCAGCGGAAGATCCGGAGAAAGATATTTCTTTATACATTAACTCTCCAGGTGGATCAATTTCAGCTGGTATGGCAATTTATGATACGATGAACTTCATTAAGCCTGACGTGAGCACAATGTGTGTTGGTATGGCTGCATCGATGGGAGCATTCTTATTATCAGCTGGTGCAAAGGGCAAGCGTTTCTGCTTACCGAACAGTGAAGTGATGATTCACCAACCTCTTGGTGGAGCACAAGGTCAAGCGACGGAAATTGAGATTGCTGCGAAACGTATTCTTTTCTTACGTGAGAAGTTAAATGGTATTCTTGCAGAAAATACTGGTCAACCTATGGAAGTAATCGGGCGTGATACGGAACGCGACAACTTCATGACTGCTGACCGTGCGTTAGAGTATGGATTGATTGATAAGGTTATTAGAAATAGCTAGAATTTAAAGGATTGTATGGTCCAGTTTCTTCACTTTTTGGTGGGGAAACTGGATTTTTTATGTTAGATCATTCTAATTCTTTTCTATACACAGTTTATTAACAGTTTACTTTGCAATCGGGAGGTATACTTGGTTTTATCAGCGAAAATGTGAATTTTATCGGCGAAAACTCGGTTTTTATCGGCGAAATCTAAATATTTATCAGCGAAAATATAGATTTAATCGGCGTTGACCACCTATTTATCGGCGAAGCTACTGTTTTATCGGCGATTCAGTTCAAATATCGGCGCTGATTATAATTCTATGGATCATAACCTCAATAAATAAAAAACAACACCCTCAAAAAAGGTGTTGTTCTATTTTCAATTCATCACTAAGGTTTTCCTAACCCCTAATCACTAATTATCCTTCTTGCTCCACAAACTTCACCAATGCGTCTAATGCTTCTTGCTCGTCGTGGCCGTCTGTGATTAGGGTGATTGTTGCACCTGAACTTACTGCTAAACTCATTAAGCCCATGATGCTTTTGGCATTTACTTTTTTACCGTCTTTTTCTAAGAAAATATCGGCTGTGTAACGGTTTGCCTCTTGAACGAAAAGAGCAGCTGGGCGTGCTTGTAATCCTGTTTTTAATCCTACTTGTACTTGTTTATTAACCATGTCTTTTTCCTCCTCTAAATCTATCTTTAAAAGGTTAAACTTTTTCCCCTGCGCGAAGTTTATCGGCAATTTCATCTATTTTTCGTAGGCGGTGGTTGATTCCGGACTTACTGATGGTACCACTTGAAACCATTTCGCCTAGTTCTTTCAAAGTCACGTCTTGATACGTAACGCGTAGTTCCGCAATTTCTCTAAGTTTATCAGGCAAAATTTGTAGACCAGCTGATTCATCGATATAACGAATGTTTTCTACTTGGCGTATTGCGGCGCTAATTGTTTTGTTTAAGTTGGCTGTTTCGCAGTTTACTAGCCTGTTAACAGAGTTACGCATGTCACGAACAATTCGAATGTCTTCAAACTTCAAGAGCGCTTGGTGAGCACCCATTATATTTAGTAATTCTACGATTTTTTCGGCTTCTTTTAAATAGTTGATGAAGCCTTTTTTCCGTTCTAATGTTTTACTGTTTAACTGAAATGTATTCATTAACTCACACAAAGAGTCGTTATGTTCTTTGTATAAAGTGAATACTTCAAGGTGGTACGAAGATGTTTCTGGATTATTAACTGATCCACCTGCTAAAAATGCCCCGCGTAAATAGGAGCGCTTACAACATTTTTTTTCGATTAACGTTGGTGAAATATCGCGAACAAATGTGAAGCCATCTTTCAAAATCTGTAGCTCTGTTAAAATGCTTTGAGCTTGTTCAGCGTATCGAACGATATATACGTTATTCTTTTTTAATCGCATTTTCTTTCGAACTAAAAGTTCTACACGAACGTCGTACAATTTCTTCGTTAACGTATAAATACGTCGTGCAATGGCTGCATTCTCGGTTTGGATATCGAGAATTATTTTTTTATTAGAAAAAGATAGTGCACCATTCATACGGATTAGTGCAGCAAGTTCCGCTTTTGCGCAACAATCTTTTACTTCAATAGTTGTTAATTCTTTTTTCGTTTCTGATGCGTATGACATGTGATTTCCCCCCTCTTGAGAAAAATGATTGGGGAAGTGATGAAGAACATCTCAACCACCTGAATATGTTTCATAATGTACAATGCGCATCCGTTTGCACTATTTCTGTTTTCATTAACTTTACCATGAAACTGATTAGAGGTGCACTTTAATTTTGCGTGTACTCGTGCACTTTTTATTTTACTTTTAACATAGAGTATAAAATCGAAGCTACTTTTTGTGTGTCATGCCTAATAACACCATCTACATGTTGCACAATTTTATCATGTAGCACTTCTACCCCTAAGCTAGAAAGTTTTTCAAAGTCATATGTTACCGGTTTGGCAAGTTCTTTTTTATACCGATCTTTAATCATTTCTGGAATATTTTCTTCATTAACTAGTACGGTGTCAATAAAAGGTGTAGAAATATGTTTGTATAAAGCCTTTAAGTGGTCACTAGCTGTATAGTCTAATGTCTCACCTGCTTGTGTCATTATATTACAAATGTATACCTTCTTGGCTTTTGAGTGACATACCGCTTCACCGATTTTTGGAACTAATAAATTAGGCAAAATACTTGTGTATAAGCTACCTGGTCCAATAATAATTAAGTCAGCCTGCATAATTTCATCAACTGTTTCTTGTAATGGCTCTAAGTTTTCAGGTGTTAAAAACACTCGATTAATACGTTTACCTGAGTAAGGTATTTTCGATTCACCAGAGACAATTGTGCCATCTTCCATTTCAGCATGAAGGACGACGCTTTGGTTCGCTGCAGGTAATACTTTTCCACGGACGTTCAATACTTTACTCATTTCCCGAATCGCATGAACGAAGTCGCCTTTAATCGTTGTCATTGCTGCTAACAATAAGTTTCCAAGCGAGTGACCAGAAAGTCCATTACCTGTTTGAAAACGATGTTGGAATAGATCTTCAATAAGCGGCTCTACGTCAGATAATGCAGCAAGCACATTACGAACATCGCCTGGTGGTGGAATATGGAGCTCATCTCTTAATCGGCCAGAGCTACCCCCGTCATCCGCAACCGTTACGACGGCTGTAATGTCGATGTCATAATGCTTTAACCCCCGTAATAAAACAGATAAACCTGTTCCGCCGCCAATGATGACGACTTTAGGAAGTTTTCCCCTGTTCATTAATGAGGATCCTTTCGACGCTCAATATCTCGGTGCGTGACGATTGTATCGTACTCTGTTTGCAAATGTTTCGTAAAGTATTCCGCTAATGTTACAGATCGATGTTGCCCACCTGTACAACCTATCGCAATAACTAACTGACTTTTCCCTTCACGTTTATAGTAAGGAAGCATAAATGCTAATAAATCCGATAGTTTTTCAATGAATTTTTGGGTTTCACTCCATTTTAACACATAAGATGATACTTCTTCATCTAATCCTGTCATTGGTCTCATATGATCAATATAATGTGGATTCGGTAAAAAACGCACATCAAACATTAAATCCGCGTCAATAGGCGTGCCATATTTGAACCCAAAAGATACGACATTTACTTTAAATGTTTGTTTCGAATGTGTGGCAAATGTGGATAATACTTTTTCACGCAATTCACGTGGCTTAAGATCAGAAGTATCTAATAGGACTTGTGCTCTTCCTTTTAGCTCTTCGAGTAAGTTACGCTCGTTTTGGATACCTTCTAACGGTAATCCTGATTTGGATAGAGGATGTGACCTACGAGTTTCTTTATATCTGCTTACTAGAACAGAATCCTTTGCATCTAAGAAAATTATTTGTGGCGTTACCCAAGAAATCTCTGCTAAATCATCAAGTGCTTCGAAAAGGCTTTCGAAAAACTCACGACCTCGCAAATCCATTCCAATCGCCACTTTTGTCATTTTACTTCCCGTGTCTTCCATTAATTCAAGGAATTTAGGAAGTAATGAAGGTGGAAGGTTGTCGACACAAAAGAAGCCTAAATCTTCTAAACTTTGGATGGCAACTGTTTTACCAGCTCCACTCATTCCAGTTACAATTACTAGTTGAATGTCTGTTGAGCCTGTACTCATAGCTTCAACCTCCTTTAATTAGTTCGGATCAAGTCGATATGATAGTAGTTCAAAGTCAGGTGTATACGTGAATGTACCGTATATCATGCCTTTGCCTTTTATACAATAGTCTAATATATGATGGTCTCCTTCTGCCATTGGCAGTTGAGAGATAGTTTGAATTGGATGCCATTCAATGGTGCCTTCTTCTGATTCATCGACGTTTAATCCGTCATATTCTGTTGCTAGGAAAGTGAACATCATCCATTCGGATACAATTTTGTTTTGTTCTTTTATGATTATGGTAAATACACCTTTTAAAAGAGGATTTTTTAAATATATGCCTGTTTCTTCGCGATATTCACGGACTACGGAATCTTTCACAGACTCTTCTAATTCCATTTTTCCGCCTGGTGCAACCCACCAACCTCTTCTTGGTTTTTGAAGAAGTAGTACTTTGTCTTCTTTCATTAATACGCAGTTTGTTACACGTTGCATCTTTGTCACCTCAACTCTTCTGGACTTGTATATTAAATGAAGAGCGACCTTAAAAGTTGCTCCTACTATTTTATTGTAACTTTTTCGTTTGCACACTGGTAAGATTTTAGGAGTAGTTCTAATAGTTGATGTTTTCATTATAAGAACAATTTAAACCTTGCTTATTTCGCCAATTCTAATTGCAAAATGCATTATTAGTTTACTCGTTCCTTTCCGCTGCAGGCACTTGCTTTCCGCGGGGAGCGCAGCGGAAGGTTATTTTCACTATCGTGAAAAAACCTACTCCTCGGCGTCCCGCCTGTGGGGTCTCACGCTTCGCTCTACTCCCCGCAGGAGTCAAGTACCTTCCGCTCCAACCATTCTTGGTTTTAAATATTAAAATTGTAACAACCTTTGATGAAAAGGTTTTATTCCAAGTATTTTCACCAACACAAAACCAGTTTCAAACATAATTATTATAAATAAATTATCTTGGTATGAGTGTAAACGAATTCATTTTATTAATTATAAATTATAGCATAAGCTTTTCATAGTTATTGGACATAGAAGCGCGATTTCCTTTGCTGGAGTAAAACTTTTTTGAAATAGTTTGTACGCTTTTCTGACAAGTGGTTGTTTTTTTCTCGAAGTTATTGGACAAGTTTCTACAAGTTTTTCAATTTTGTCTTTCCATTTAGACAAAAAAAGGACACAGGAAAAGGGTACCTGTGTCAAAAATATATAAATAAAAGGGGGTCAATTACTATCTTTATAATACCCAATTAATATTTCAGTGTTGTTACAAACAGGTTAAAGCGGAGTTACGTTTTCATTAACAAAATTCGACAACTTTTACATTGTTGAACTTTTTGTGTCAATTCTTTCGTATTAGTTTGCTTCTGCTGCTTTTAATTCTTCTAATAATTCTTCCATGTAATGTTGAGCAGTTTGTGCTGCAATACTTCCATCACCAGTTGCTGTAACAATTTGACGTAATGATTTTTCACGAATATCTCCAGCTGCAAAGATTCCTGGAACTTTTGTTTCCATTTTATCATTTGTTTCGATGTAACCTGCTTCATTTGTAATGCCTAAGTTTGCAAATGGCTTTGAAAGAGGATTCATCCCGATGTAAATAAATACTCCGTCTGTTTTGAATTCTTGTTCTGCACCGTCTTCTGTGCTAACTAACGTTACACTTCCAACTTTACCGCCTTCATCATTAATTTGCTTAATTGTATGATTCCAAATGAAGTCAATTTTTTCATTATCGAATGCACGTTGTTGTAAGATCTTTTGGGCACGTAACTCGTCACGACGGTGCACGATTGTTACTTTGGAAGCGAAGCGAGTTAAGTAAACTCCTTCTTCGACTGCAGAGTCTCCCCCACCGATCACAACAAGTTCTTTATTTTTGAAAAATGCGCCATCACAAACAGCACAGTAAGAAACTCCACGGCCACCAAGTTCTTTTTCGCCTGGCACTCCAATTTTCTTATATTCTGCACCACTTGTAATGATGATTGTACGAGCTTTATATTCTTTGCTTCCTGCTTTTACGATCTTATATTCTTTCCCATCGATTACTTCTTTTACATCTCCATATGCATATTCTGCACCGAACTTTTTCGCGTGGTCGAACATTTTAGTTGATAGTTCTGGTCCTAAAATGTGATCAAACCCCGGGTAGTTTTCTACTTCTTCTGTGTTAGCCATTTGTCCACCAGGCATTCCACGCTCGATCATTAGTGTGCTTAAGTTTGCACGTGACGTATATACTGCTGCAGTCATACCAGCAGGACCCGCTCCGATAATAATACAATCATAAATTTTTTCTTCTGACATGTCCTTTTCACTCCTTGAAATATCTATATATATACCACATTCAGATACTCATCATAATAAGTATTCCCACTTACTATCCTATAAAACAAAGAGGTTTTCGTCCAATAATTTGCTTATGTATGATTGGGAATAGGGGTATTACTTTTTTAGGGAAGATTGTTATTATTTTATGCTACACATAGGTTGATTTTTGTTACACTTTGGATAATTTTTGATACACTCTTCATGTTTTATGTTACACTTCTTCATCTTTATGTTACACTACTACTTTTTTTGTTACACATTACACGATTTATGCTACACCTTAAATCTTTTTTGCTACACTTTTCCACTTTTATGCTACACCCCCATGTAGTTTGCAGTTTTCAATAATAGAAAAACCCCCTTCCCTCATAAATTATGAAGGAAGAAGGTTTTTGTCTTTGATTAGTTTGAGGTAACTTCTTAGCGTGCTGACGGATAGTTCGTATTTAGTAGCCATCGTTTGCTGTGTAACTTTCACACCATTGCTTTTTAAAAGGGAATATTCAAAAGCGGCAGCCCAGCTTCGTATGTTTTCTAAACTCATATTATTTTCTTTCAATAGTTCATAGAAACGGAACCATCCTTGTACCATTTCGTCATTATTTTCTTCGAAGATTTTTTTTGCCACTTCATATAAAGAACTTACAGTCCCATGTACATCCTTCTTGTTCAATAATGCATATAAGGCAAAGTCTTTCACAAACGGTGTTTTCCAAGGTTGCTGTAATACTTCTTTCACTGTCGTTTTGGACGATAAACTAGACATGAAAATTTTAAAAAGCTGCTCTGCAACTACATTTGATGCTATTGGATTTTCATCTGTCGCCCACGGCTCTGAACCGGCTTTTTCTGGATTTAACTCCATCACACGCTCCCAAGCTTGTTTGGCAACTTTCCCATTGTTTGTATGATAAGCAGCATGACTTAACCAATAGTGAAAAGTTCCATCTCCGTGAAAACCGTTTCGATGAATTGAACGTAGCCATTTATAGGCAAGTTCATGTCGTCCAATTAATCCAAATGTTGCACCTAATTTGTAACGATGCTCGATTAGCATAGGAGTTACATTCACTAACCTGTCTGCTAGTTGGTTCGTACCTTCTTCATTATTCTCATAATAGTAAAACACTACAAGGTTACAAAGCGCATGCAAGTTACCTGGATTTTTTTCTAACACGTCAAATAATATCTTCTTGGCACTAGTTAAGTCACCTTTGTAAAAGTATGCTAGGGCTAGGTTGTTGTATGCGGACCAAAAGTTTGGGTATTCTTCGATTATTTCATGAAGCAAATCAAGCGCTTCTTCAAGCTCGCCTGCTTCTAATAAGTCTCTCGATTTTTCTTGCATCACGATGAGCTGATCTTGCGAAAACGTTAGCTCTTCTTCTTCGTCATCTTCATCGAGTTCTAAAAGGTCTAATAAATCTTCCGCATCATCGGCAAATTCGCCATCTGGTTCCATCGTTAAATATTCTTCCGCATGCTTTTTTGCTTCTTGGAACAAACCTAAGTATGCATAGTTATTCGCTAAAAAATAATGACAATCATACATTTCGTCATTTAGTTGATGGATGATTTTATAAAAAAGGTCGTTGGAAGCTTGGTAGTCGCCTAGTTCCATTAGAACGATGGCGTATTGACTTACAACGTTTGCATCGCTCGGTTGTAACGTAGCGGCTCGTTGAAACCATTTTCTTGCTTTATATAAATCGCGCTTACGGTAAGCACGTAATCCTTTTTGAAAATAATATTCCCCATTTTGCTCAAATGGGATTACTTTTGCAATTTGATTGATGTTTGTTTGGTTTCCCATTTTTGCATCCGTCCCTTCTCTCTAACCGTGTAAGTATACCACAGATTAGATAAAAGCGAATAGATGAATATTCTGGAGATGGTGATAGAGGGAAGAAAGTGGTTTTTTTGTTTTGTAGGATAATGATTAATAAGGTAAGAATGGTGAGAAGTGTTGTTGGATTAATTACTTTCGTTCCAGTTAATCAAACGTTTGTTTAAAAAGTATTATTATAAAGAAACGACTTCGAACTGTGTTGATGTACGCTACAGGCACTCGCTTTCCGCGGGCGGTAAAAAGGAAGGTTATTTTCACTGTCGTGAAAAAACCTACTCCTCGGCGCAAGAGCGCCTGCGGGGTCTCACTTAACACGCTTTCCCGCAGGAGTCTCGCGCCTGTAGCGTACATCAACACACATAGTTTTATACTTTAATTACTAAAATCAAAACCTTAATTATACTTTAAATTACTTCTATTCCTTCTTATGCCTCTCTTGCAATACTTCTAATACTTCTTTAAGTGGGACGTTTTGTTGTTTTAGTAGGACTAATAGGTGAAATAGTAGGTCGGCGGTTTCCCATTTTAGTTCTTGTTTGTCATTGTTTTTGGCGGCGATGATGACTTCTGCGGCTTCTTCTCCGACTTTCTTTAAAATTTTGTCTACACCTTTTTCGAATAAATACGTTGTATAGGAGCCTTCTGGCATTTCTTTTTGTCTTTGTACAATGACCGTTTCTAGTAAGGACAAAATGTCACGGTTCTCGGAGATTTGCTTATTATCTTTATAAACCGTTTCGTGGAAACATGTCCCCTCCCCTGTATGACAAGCGGGACCGTTCGGTACGACTAGCACTAAAACAGCATCTTGATCACAGTCATATGTTAGTTCGACCACTTTTTGTGTGTTTCCTGAAGTGGCACCTTTATGCCAAAGCTCTTGTCTTGACCTACTCCAAAACCACGTTTCTTTCGTTTCTAATGTAAGATTCAACGATTCTTCGTTCATGTAAGCGAGCGTTAGCACTTCTTTCGTTTTGGCATCTTGAACAATTGCCGGAACTAATCCATTTTCATCGAATTTTATCATCTTACAAGTACCCCCTCTTGTTGCAAAAATGCTTTTACTTCGCTAACAGACGTTTCTTTATAATGAAAAATCGATGCTGCCAACGCTGCATCTGCTTTTCCTTTTTCAAAAACTTCTTTAAAGTGCTCTGCATTGCCAGCGCCACCAGATGCAATAACCGGAACTGTCACTGCTTCACTTACTTTTCTTGTTAGTTCAATAGAAAAGCCGTTCTTTTCTCCATCGCTATCCATACTTGTTAACAAAATTTCTCCTGCACCAAGCTCCACTGCCTTTTGTGCCCACTCGACTACTTCCCAATCTGTACGGTTTCGGCCTCCATGAGTGAATACTCGCCAGGAACCAAGCTCTTTATTGTATTTCGCATCTATTGCAACTACTATGCATTGGGAGCCAAAGAAATCCGCGCCTTCTTGAATTAACACTGGCCTTAATAATGCTGCTGTGTTAAGGGAAACTTTATCCGCACCTGCGCGAAGCATTTTTTTCATATCTTCTACACTATTAATACCACCCCCAACCGTAAATGGTATCGCTAGTGTGCTTGCTACTTGCTCTACAACATGAACCATCGTTTTTCTTCCTTCATGTGAAGCAGATATATCTAAAAAAACGAGCTCGTCAGCACCTTCTTTATCGTAAAAAGCTGCCAGTTCGACAGGATCACCTGCATCTCTTAGCGAAACGAACTGCACTCCTTTTACGACACGTCCGTCTTTTACGTCTAAGCACGGAATAATTCTTTTCGTGATCATGGGGCTGACACCTCGTTTAATGCTTGACGCAAATCAATTTTATTTGTATAAATGGCTTTTCCAACAATAGCGCCAACAACGCCTTCACTTTCATACTGTTTCAATGCTAGTAGATCCTCTAAACAACTAACTCCACCTGAAGCGATAACTGATTTTCCTGTTCTCTTCGCTAGTTCAACGGTTGCTTCTATATTAGGTCCGCTTAGCATCCCATCGGTTGCAATGTCGGTAAAGATAAACGTTTCTGCGCCCGCTTCTGCTAACATAACACCTAAATCTGTCGCCTTCACTTGTGAGGTTGTTGTCCATCCTTCTGTTGCCACATAGCCATTCTTCGCATCAATCCCGATCGCAATGCGCTCTTTGTATTCACTAAGCATCTTTTTTACAAAAGAAGGGTCATTAATCGCAGCGCTTCCTAAAATAACTCTGTCTATCCCTTGTGACAAATAACTTTCTACTTCTTTTTCCGTCCGAATTCCGCCACCGATTTGTACTTTTGCATTTAATTGTTTCGCAACTTGTAAAACAAACTTCGTATTGACTGGCTTGCCAGCTTTTGCACCGTCTAAGTCGACCATATGTATCCACTGGGCACCAGATTCCGCGAATTTTTTTGCCATAAGAAAAGGGGAGTCACTATAAACAGTTTCTTTACTATAATCTCCTTGCAGTAATCGGACACATTTTCCACCTAACATATCAATGGCTGGATAAATTGTAAAACTCATGTGCAACTCTCTCCTTTTCTGTCCGCAACGATGGTTGCAAAATTGCGAAGTATGGTCATCCCAACGTCACTACTTTTCTCAGGATGAAATTGTGTACCATACACATTTCCCCCACCTACAATAGCCGGTACTTCCACGTTATATTGGCAGCTTGCTAATAGACTTGATCTCTCCATCTTCACATAATAAGAATGGACAAAATACACATGCCCTTTGGGAACACCTGTCAGTAGTGGAGATGGTTGTTGCACCGTTAAATGGTTCCATCCCATGTGTGGTACTTTATATCGATCTCCGGTTGATGTTATTCCAGGAAACTTTACTACTTCCCCTTCTAGTAAACCTAATCCTTCCGAAAGGCCGTTTTCCTCACTTTTCTGAAAGAGAAGTTGCATTCCTAAACAAATGCCAAGTAATGGCTTCTTTTTTACTTCGGATCGAATAAAGTCGGCCAAGCCTGTTTCATTCAAAATGGCCATCGCATCTTTAAACGATCCAACACCCGGCAGTAATAAGCCGTCCGCTTTAAGAGTTAACTCTTCTATGTCTTGAGAAATAAAGTACGGAACGCCAATCCGCTCGAGCGCTTTACTAACGCTAAACAAATTGCCCATGCCATAATCAATGATGCCAATCATCTATAACATTCCTTTCGTGGATGGAACTCCTTTTACACGAGGGTCTATACTCGTTGCTTCATCTATAGCGCGACCGAGTGCTTTAAAAATTGCTTCTATTATATGATGTGTGTTCGTTCCGTAATGAACAATAACGTGTAAGTTGATCCGTGCTTCGAGTGCTAGTTTCCATAAAAATTCGTGAACTAGCTCTGTATCAAATGTTCCCACTTTTTGACTTGGAAATTCCGCTCTCATTTCTAAATGCGGTCGGTTACTTAAATCGACGACAACTTGAGCAAGTGCTTCATCCATCGGGACAAACGCATTGCCATAACGCTTGATTCCTTTTTTATCACCAAGTGCCTCTTTTAGTGCGATACCAAGACAAATACCAATATCTTCGGTTGTATGGTGGTCATCAATTTCAATATCACCACTCGCTTGAACGGTTACGTCGAATTGACCGTGCTTTGTAAAAAGGTCGAGCATGTGATTTAGGAAAGGTACTGGTGTTTCTAACTTCGCCTCCCCTTCCCCATCTATATTTAGTTGCAGGCGGATTTGTGTTTCATTTGTTACCCGGTTTATTTCAGCCGTTCTACTCATCTTCGTTTTCCCCTCTCCATCTTTCCTCTACTGCTCTCGCATGTGCTTCTAATCCTTCTAATCTAGCAAACGCTGCGATTTTTGCGCTGTTCTCTTTTAAGGCCTGTTTACTGTATGAAACAACGCTCGTTTTTTTCGTAAATTCATCTACTGATAATCCACTGGAGAATTTTGCTGTTCCGTTCGTTGGCAACACATGGTTCGTGCCTGCAAAATAATCGCCAACCGGTTCGGAGCTGTATCGACCGAGGAAAATAGCGCCAGCATGACGAATGTGCGATAAAAGTTCCAGCGGATTTTTTGTCATAATTTCTAAATGTTCTGGAGCTAGTTCGTTTACTATTTCCACTGCTTTTTCGATAGAGTCAGTCACATATGCTACGCCAAACTGCTCTATTGATGCCGCTGCGATATCTTTTCTAGGCAGTGTGGCTAATTGGTTTTCTACTTCTTTTACAACAGCTTTGGCTAGCTCTAAACTTGTTGTTACGAGAATGCTCGATGCCATTGTGTCATGCTCTGCTTGTGAAAGTAAGTCTGCTGCTACTTCGTTCGGTAAAGCTGTTTCATCTGCTAGGACAACGATCTCGCTCGGTCCGGCAATACTGTCTATATCTACTAATCCGTACACTTCCCGTTTTGCTAGTGCAACAAAAACATTTCCTGGCCCGACTATTTTGTCTACAGGTACGATTGTTTCTGTACCATAGGCAAGTGCTGCAATTGCTTGTGCTCCGCCGACTTTGTAAATCTCTTCTACTCCTAAAATATGAGCAGCCACAAGCACGCCAGCTGGGAGCTTTCCATCTTTTCTAGGAGGTGACGTCATCACAATTCTTTCGACACCTGCAACTTGTGCTGGTATCACATTCATTAAAACGGAAGAAGGATACGCTGCTGTTCCCCCTGGCACGTATACACCTACAGCGTCAAGTGGCGTTATTTTTTGTCCAAGCATCGTTCCATCTTGTTTCGTTGTAAACCAGGAAGACCGCTTTTGGTTCTGGTGAAAGTCGCGAATGTTTTCAGCAGCCTCTTTGATGATGGATACGATTTCTTCTGATACATCGTTGTATGCTTCTTCTATTTCTTCTTCCGAGACTTTATAATTGACGATGTTTACCCCGTCGAATTTTTCTGTATAGTAATGAACGGCGTCATCTCCACTTTCACGTACAGATGCTAATATAGTTTTTACTGCTTCACGTTGGGCTTCTGTTCCTAACTCAATGGATCTCTTTAATGACGTTTTATGCATGTTGGTTATGATCTTCACTTCTATCACCTCTTCGCCAGTCGTTCTACTAGTTCATTGATTTTTTTTTCTTTAAGACGGTAACTTACTGGGTTCACAATAAGCCTTGATGTGATAGATACGAGTTTGTCGAATTCGACTAAGCCGTTCTCTTTTAACGTTCTCCCTGTTGATACAATATCTACGATTCTATCTACAAGCCCGATTAGTGGAGCAAGTTCGATGGATCCGTTTAGTTTTACGATTTCCACTTGCATTCCTTTTTGTCTGTAAAAATTGGAGGCAACATTCGGATATTTTGTCGCAATTTTTGGCGAGACTTCATCCCAAGTGCTCCCTGGAACGCCAGCTTCTGCTAGGTAACAAGGGCTAATATTTAAATCTAGCAATTCGTACACATCGCGTTGTTCTTCGAGCATAACATCTTTCCCTGCAATTCCAACGTCGGCAACACCATGCTCCACATATGTCACAACATCCATCGGTTTTGCGAGTATAAATCGGAATTCTTCCTCGGGAATGTCGATAATTAACTTTCTACTATCCTCTAAATCTCGAGGAATGTTATAACCAGCATCTATTAATAGTTGTATAGCGTCATCTAAAATACGCCCTTTCGGCATGGCAAACGTAATCATGTAGACATCCCCTCTTTTTCTTTCCCTATAAAGAAAGACACTTCATCGTAACTGGTTGTGAAGGCATCGACGTTTTGAACTCCGGATATATCTTGCATAACAACTCGTTCCCCGTCCCTTCTTTTCATTTTTGTAAACTGCAGTGCTTCTTCTATTCGTTCTTTACTGAAAATAACGCAGTGAACTTCAGGGGTTTTCCCGTTGGTACCTTTCGCTTCTAGGAGACGGTCTATGTATAGCCCAAACCCTGTAGCGCTAATATCAAGATGGTCAAATTTTTCATATAATTGATCGTAACGGCCGCCGTTTCCGATTGGATAGGACACGTTTTCGGCGTATGCTTCGAAAATAATTCCCGTATAGTAGTTCATATGGGCAACGAGGGTAAAATCAAGTTTGACGTAATCTGCTACTCCGTACGACTCTAGTAGAGTAAATAACGTTTTAATCTCCTCTAGTTCTTTCCATGTTGTTTCTTCTACTAATTCGGCCGCAATGGCTAGCTTTGTTTTATCTCCCTTCACTTGTAAGAGCTGCATCAATCTACTCTCATCAATCGAGGACAAGGACAAGCTTTGCAAATGCTCGCGATATCCAACATAGTTTTTCTCATAAAGGAATTTCCTTAACGTTGCAGCGCGTTTTTCTGTTCCTAAAATAGAGCGCAGTAGTTTTTGCACAAAGCCGATATGGCCAATCGCTATCGTGAATGTTGTTAAGCCTGCTTGTTGTAAAAGGGAAATGAGCAAGGCGATCATTTCTGCATCGGCGCTTGGTGACTGGTCTCCGATACATTCTACTCCCATTTGCTCAAATTCTGCTGGCCTTCCTGCTTCACGTTGTTGGGCCCTGAATACCGGTGCTTCGTACGCTAGGCGAAGGGGAATCCTGTTTTGAAGCAGTCGTGATGCTGCTACTCGTGCGATTGGTGCGGTCATGTCTGGGCGAAGAACTAATGTGTGTCCTTGTTGGTCTAACAGTTTGAAAAGTTGTCTGTCTAAGATGGCGGATGCCTGACCAATTGTTTCGTAATATTCGAGTGTTGGCGTTTGGATGAATTGGTATCCCCAGTTATTGATTTCTGTGGATAGTGTGTTTTTTAATTGTTTTTTGTCTTCATATAGAGACGGAAGCGTGTCGCGCATTCCGAGTGGTTTTTCAAACATAAATGGCTTTGACATGAAAACACGTCCTTTAGTTGAATGGAATTTTCTAAATCCTTTAGTGTACTAATATGTTAACATGTTAAAATTATATATTCAAGCTATAGTAGCTGTTTTGTGAAAAAATACCTTTTTTACAGGTCGGATTTTGTCCAAACTATTAGTGGTTTGTGTTATAATTTTGCAAAAGGAGGTGAGAAAAATGGAAGAGATGTTGAAGGCTATATTGACGGAAGTGCAGGGAATTAACAAGAGAATTGATAAATTAGAAAGTCGTTTTGATTCTTTAGAAAGTCGATTTGATACACTCGAGGGTAGATTCGATACTCTTGAAGGTAGATTTGATGCACTCGAAGGTAGATTCGATACGCTCGAGGGTAGATTCGATACACTTGAAGGTAGATTTGATGCACTCGAAGGTAGATTCGATACGCTCGAAGGTAGATTTGATACACTCGAAAACAGGTTCGATACTCTTGAGAGTAGGTTTGATACTTTTGAAGTTAGAATTGAGGAGAAGATTGACAATTTTGCTTCTGAAATGAGAAGTAATTTTAGATATTTAGAGAATAAAATCGATGAGCATACGAGTAATTTTGAAATTATTGCTGAAGACCTTAGAAACTCCAGAATCGATTTTAATTACTTGAACTCTAAAGTGGCCAACCACGAAGTAAGAATTAATAATATTGAAAAAAGACTAGAACCTTAAGATTAATTATTTTAATTAGGCACGCTATTTTCTTTTGACGGATTTTTTCGGCTCTTATACTTTGTTGGGGTAATAGCAGTAGGCTATTATCTTGTGTGCGTGCCAACTTTGTGGTGGTTGTCTGGACATTAAAAAAAGACAAGCATCAATTGTACTTGTCTTCACTCAAAATTAACCTCGTTGTTCCATTTCTTCTTTTGTATATATAACTTGCATCGGATTTCCACCAACAAATGCGCCCGCAGGAACATCTTTATGGACGAGCGTACCCGCTGAAACAATTGCTCCATCCCCTATAATAACTCCAGGTAATATGGTGGTATTTGCTCCGATTAATACTTCATCACCAATCACTACATCCCCAAGTCTATATTCTTTTATTAAATATTCATGAGCAAGAATGGTTGTGTTATAGCCGATTACGGTGTTGCGACCGACTGATATTTTTTCCGGGAACATCACATCGAGCATGACCATTAAGGCAAACGATGTTTGTTCACCAACATTCATACGTAACAACTTGCGATATAGCCAGTTTTTCATGCCTAAGAATGGCGTGTATCTTGCTAGTTGGATGACGACGAAGTTTTTTACTACTTTAAAAAATGGAACGGTCTTATAAACATGCCAAAGGGAGTTCGCCCCTTCTACAGGAAAACGTGTTGTTCGTCTCACGCTTTTTCCACTCCTACGATTGGCAATAAATCGGCCATGTGCATAAGTACGTAATCGGGCTCGAATTGTTGTAAGTATTCAACCCCTCTCAACGTCCAGCTAACAGCAGCTGTTTTCGTTCCGGCATTTTTTCCAGACAATATGTCGTGATGATTGTCACCTACCATGATCGCTTCTTCCGGTTTAGAGCCTAATTGCTCTAAAGCAATGTGAATTGGCTCTGGGTCTGGCTTTGCTTTTGTAACATGATCGAGCGCAACAACCACATCGAAAAACTGATCTAGCTTCGTTAACTTTAAGCCCATAATAACAGCTGGGCTCATTTTAGAAGTGACGATACCTAGCTTCAATCCTTTTTCATGCAATGTTTGTACGGTTTCAAAAACACCGTCAAACTCCTTTACAAGTTCATCGTGTTTGGCCAAATTGAATTCACGGTAATGCGTGATCATTTCTTCTACACGGTCTTTATCCATGGTGACGAACGTGTCGTACAATGGTGGACCAATGAATTCTAGTATATCTTCACGATGATATTGACCTGGATAATAGTGGTCCAAAGTGTGTAAAAAAGATGTAATGATTAAATCATTTGTATCAATTAAAGTTCCATCTAAATCAAATAAAACGGTATTAATGGTCATATACGGCTTCCTTTCTTTTTCCCACTTCGACGCGTTTCCAAATGAACGCGACAAGGATTGTTAATACAACCGCCGTTACGACTCGAATGAGTAGTAATGGCCATATTGGTATGCCTAGTGGTATGAAAATTAACGTATCTTCGATGACAGCGTGACAGGCTACAAGGAAAATAAATGCTAATGTAATGTCTCTTTTGCTCACTCCGTCTTCTTTTACAGCTTGAATCATCATTCCCGCTCCGTACGCAAGGCCGATCATTAAACCTGCAGCTAGCGTTGTTGACGTGTTTTCATTCATCCCAAGCATTCGTGTGAATGGCGCCATCCATTTCGAAAATTTTTGTAGCCAACCAAGGTCTTTAAAAAATTGGAAAGCGACCATTAATGGTATAACGATCAAGGCTAGTTGAAAAACACCCATCAATCCCTTTTGCACAGCATCCATGAGTATTGGTAGATAGCCCGTAATTTTTTCTTCACTTGCAGTGATAAGTCCGTATTGGGCGATCTCGCCGCCACCTTTCCATGCAAGGTTAATGATGATCGCGGAGAAAATCGCTAAGCCTAGACGTACGGTTAAGATAACCCAAATTTTGATACCTACTTTGGCTGCTACCGTTGATTCTACTAATAGATTGTGTGAGAAAGAGAGCATAACAGCTAGTATGAATACTTCTTTGACTGTTAGTTCTAGTGTTAATATTGCTCCTATTCCGGCGTATAGGTTTAAGAAGTTTCCGACGACAAGTGGAATGGCTGCTTCACCAGAGAGGCCGAAAATCCCCATAAATGGTGCAATAAAATCAATGATAAATTGTAGGACTGGTGTATGTTGTAATACACCAACTAAAATGGTGATTGGGAAGATTACTTTCCCAAGCGTCCATGTTGTGTGCAAGCCAACCTTGAGCCCATCTTTTATTGTCTGTTTCATGGCTCGTTTCTCTCCTTGTGGTTGATATTTCTATTTGGATAGGTATTTAAAATAGCTGTTTTACGTTGCATTTTCTCAATTAAGACCATTTTGTTCTTTTTTGGGGATCAAAGTGGTCTTCATTATAGCTCTCACAACCATCTTGTCCTTTTTTCGATGCCAAGATGGTCTTTATAACGGCTTATCGGACATCTTGACCTATTTTCAAGGCCGAGATGGTCTTTATTACAGCTCTCACGACCACTTTGCACTATTTTATTGTCTAAAATAGTCTTAATAAATTTAAGCGTCTAAATAGTGTTTATCCGCTTTACCTGCCATGCGGCGATAAACAATCAGCGCTACTGCTCCGATGATAAGTGCTATCGAAATGGACTGAGCTACACGTAACGTTTCTGTTAGCATTAAGCTGTCTGTTCGTAGACCCTCAATAAAGTAACGACCAACCGAATACCAAATAACATACGTTAAGAACAATTCACCACGGCGTAAGTTAACTTTACGTAACAGTAAAAGCGCCGCAAAGCCAATTAAGTTCCAGATAGATTCATATAAAAATGTCGGGTGATAATACGTTCCTTCAATGTACATTTGGTTTACAATAAATTGAGGTAAATGAAGGCTTTCTAAAAATTCACGTGTCACTGGGCCGCCGTGTGCCTCTTGATTCATGAAGTTACCCCATCGACCGATGGCTTGCCCTAGAATAATACTAGGGGCAGCAATATCTGCTATTTTCCAAAATGAAACGTTGCGGACTTTTGTAAAAATAATGGCAGTTATGACAGCACCGATTAAACCACCGTGAATGGCTAGTCCACCTTCCCAAATTTTGAAAATGTCTCCAAGGTTTTGGGAGTAATGGTCCCATTTAAAAATAACGTAATATAATCGGGCGGAAAGAATGGCAATTGGAATAGCGAACAATACAAGGTCTACCATTAAGTCTTTTTGTAGGCCATGGCGTTCCGCCTCTTTCGTTGCGATCCATAGCCCTAGTAAGGCCCCCGCTCCAATAATAAAACCGTACCAGTACACTCGTAAAATGCCTAAATCCAATAATATTGGATTTAATGGCTCAATGTTTCCAAGTAGCATGATTTATCCCCCTTAATCTTCGTTGTCGCCAGCGTTGTTAATAACTCCAGCTAGACGATTGGAAAACTGTTCAGCAGCGTTGAATCCCATTCGTTTTAAGCGGAAGTTCATCGCCGCAACTTCTATAATGACCGCCAAGTTTCGTCCAGGTCGAACTGGTACGGTTAACTTCGTAACATCTGAATCGATAATTTTCATTGTTTCTTCATCAAGACCGACTCTGTCGTACTGCTTGTTTTTGTCCCACAGTTCTAAATTAATGATAAGGGTAATACGTTTGTAGCTTCGAACGGCACCAGCTCCGAACAATGTCATAACATTTATAATTCCTAAACCGCGGATTTCCAGTAAATGTTCAATTAATTCTGGGGAGTTACCGATTAGCGTTCCTATGTCTTCTTGACGAATTTCTACACAGTCGTCCGCTACGAGTCGATGGCCACGCTTTACTAGTTCTAGCGCTGTTTCACTTTTACCTACACCGCTTTTTCCGGTAATTAGTACGCCTACTCCGTAAATATCCACTAATACACCGTGGATAGCAGTTGTTGGCGCTAGTTTACTTTCTAAGTAATTTGTTAAATGACTAGATAGCTTTGTTGTCTTCATTTTCGAGCGCATAATTGGTACGCCTTCTGTTTTGGATGCGTCAATGAGTTCTTGTGGAACATCCATGTCGCGTGAAACGATAATACCTGGTGTGATATCAGTACATAACTTATTCATTCTGTCGCGTTTTTCTGCGTCTGTTAAACGATCAAAAAAGGATAGCTCAGTTTTCCCGAGCAGTTGAATGCGCTCTGAAGGGTAATATGTAAAATAACCAGCCAATTCAATTCCTGGTCGTGAAATATCACTTGTGCTAATAGGGCGATTTGTCCCTTCTTCACCACTTACCACTTCGAATTGGAACTTTTCGATTAAGTCTTTTGTGCGGACTTTTGGCATTTGAGTCTCCTTTTCTAGGGGGACTGGCCCCCACCTCTTTAATGTAAGAAAATACTACTTAAAAATCTATCTTTCATTTTAACACTTTTTATTAAAGTAATAAATAAAAGGGCTCGGCTAGAATTTAGCCGATACCCTTATTTTTTCTTAATAAAGCTTTGTATAATCATGTTAAGCAATGAGATAACAATGGCAGCGATGATTGCTAAACCAAATCCACTAATATTAAAAGCGTCTCCCATTAATGTTGCAGTTAACATTAACGTAATCGCGTTGATGACGAATAAGAAAAGCCCTAGTGTTACAAAAGTTACCGGAAGCGTTAGTAAGACTAAAATCGGTCGAACAATGGTGTTTAGTACAGCTAAAATAACACTGGCAATAATGGCTGCTCCGAAGCCACTTATTTCGAACCCTGAGAATACGGTCGCCACTAACATTAGTACGAGTGCGTTGAGAATTAAGCTAGCGATCCATTTCATGGACGTATAACATCCTCTTCATTTGGCATGATGAAAATCATGATGAAATATGCTAAAACTAGAGGGAATCCGGTTGTAACTATTGCTAAAATGACATAAATGACACGCAAAAGGCTGGAGTCCATTCCTAAATATTGTGCAAGACCTCCTATAACACCAGCTAGTTTGCGGTCTGTTTTCGAACGTATTAATCGTTTCATCTATTTCACCTCATTTGGTTTTATTAAAATAGAGCCTGTGTTAGACTCCGCTAAAATATACGTTAGTCCCATACCTTCTTTTTTTGCTTTAAAACGAAGAAGCTTTTGCACGACTTCATTTTTCTCTTCTACTATATCCATTCCAGGCACTTCACATGTAAAACTTCCTAGGTTGGATTTCAATTCTGCTTCGACAGATTGATGTGTTGGAATGAAAAGGTCAATACTACCAGTTTTCGTTTTCGCTAAAATAGATTGGCAATTACCGTTTAGCTCCGTAACGATGTTTCCATTAAAACTTTGCACATCTAATTTTTCTGTATAACCTGTTACTTTAATCATACCGTTAATCGTCTCTGCTTCCAACTCTTTTGTACTGCAATCTAGTAAGTTAATATGACCGTTAGCTGTTTCTACTTCAATTTCTTTACTAGTTAAAGAGTTAAATGCGATAGAACCGTTTGCTGACTTTAGTTTTACTTTTTCTACATTTAACCCTTCCCCGTTAATCGGACCATTAAACATACGAACGGTCAGCTTATGATATTCCGTTTTTGGTACATATACAGTTGCGTTCACTTTTAGTTGTTTCTTTTGTACGGAAAAACGCAATTTACCAGAATCGATGCTAAATAGGACTTCTTGAAGGAATGATTTGCGCGCTTCGTCTTGGTTCCCAACGTGATATACTTTCGCATCACATTCAATACGAACGTCATTTTCATCCCACGGCACTACTTTTACTTGCCCATTTGCCACATCTACATCGATATCTTGGATGTACACGTTGGACTGCTGGAAAATGTGTTGAATGGACGTAGACGGACCAAAGTTGAAGTCTAAGTCGACATCTTTAATTTTTTGCAGGGCACTTTCTACAAATTCTAAAATGTTGTTTTTAAAGGATGTGCTTTGTTTTTGGTTTGTGGAACCGTGGTGTTGTTTAGAATGTTCTTCTTGTAATACTTCTGTAGATAGTGCCGTAATCATGTCTTCTTTTTTCTGTTCTGCTTCTTTTTTATCTTTCTCAAGGCTTTCTAATAAAATGATCGCCTCTTCTGCTGTAAGTTTACCTTCTTCTACAAGCTTCAAAATTCTTGTGCGTTCTTGCATTCTAATTCCTCCGTTTCAATAATTTATTTATTAAATCTCTTTGTTAACTTATTGAGATAATAGGAAATCTGCTTACTAACTGTTGATGTTCGCTGTAGGTACTCGCTTTCCGCGGGGAGGGATGCAAGCCTCCTCGGCTTCGCCTGTGGGGTCTCGCACTTCCCTCTATCTCCCGCAGGAGTCTCGTACCTACAGCGAACATCAACTTTATTAGTTTTTGGAATTGATTTTGCTATGCTAACTTCTACAATCATTTTTATTACTTCTAAAAAGAACCTTCTATTATGATTGCCTTAATAATTGAATTCCTTTTACTACGTTCCATACGATGACGATGATGGTTACTAGTCCTGAGATGATAAAGCTAATTATGATTATTAGAATAGCATCGAATACGATTGCTCCTAAAATGAATATTGGAATAACTAGCATCGGCAATATGTGTGACCATAAGCTTGCTAGTGCATGACTTTTTACTTCTCGGTTATCGACGATGAAATAAACAACAATCGGCAACAAAAACGGTGCGAAAAATACACTAAAATAACATAACGAAGCAATCACCTTATCATTATTACTCATCTACCCATACCTCCCCCTCGGAGACTCTTACCTATAAACTATATGAAAATATTACAACTATTACTACGAAGACAATGACGAAAAGTTACATTCTTCATCTAATTTTCATCTCATTAGAGAAAATTGCCGCTATTACTCCTATCTAGCGGTTGATTTTCGCACAAGTCGGAGACTCCTGCGGGAGAAGCGGGAAACGGGAGACCCCACAGGCGCGGATGCGTCGAGGAGGCTCCCGGCCCGCCCGCGGAAAGCGAAGACTTGTGCGGAAATCAATAGCGGTGTTCGAGAGTTTTTCTAATGTAAGTCTATTTTCTCACAAAATGTTTAATTTGCATTCGGTCGCTGGCTGTAATTTTTTCATAATGGAAGTAAGTCTCGAGACGTAGATGTAGGAAACGATGTATCAATTTTTTTCATAAGGTAATATTGGTATAATAGTTAGGAGAGGAGTTGTTAGAATGTTAGATTTCATTATGGATCATTTATTAACCATCATTATAGTTGCCGTCATTTTATTTATCGTCATCCCATTAATCAAAAATTTACTATCTAAATTAATAGTAATAGTTATTGTTATAGCTGGGTTAATTTTCTTTGGAGTACTTTCAAGTGATGTGACAGAAACAGGAACTAAATTTGTGGAAAACACGATTAAGCCAGTTGTCACAAGAGAAATTGAAGATGCTGATTTTGATTATAAAGAGGACACAAAAGAATACTCTGTTTCCACCTCTTCCTTTCACTTAAAAGGAAAAATGAATGAAAATACTGGGGAAATAAGATTTAGGGATACAACATATACAATGGATGTAAGGTTCATTCGGGATTTTATTGAACAAAAAGTGCAAGAAGAAGAAGGACGAAACTGATTGAATAGTTTCGTCTTTCTTTTTTCCTTTTTAAGCTCTCGTTTCTTCGAGTTCTTCTACTCTTTTTTCCATTCGGATACGGTCTCGTTCTAAAATTGGCTTTAAGTAGCGACCTGTGTGAGATTTTTCTTCTTCACTTACTTGTTCCGGTGTACCAGTAGCAACGATTATTCCACCTTTATCTCCACCCTCTGGACCAAGGTCAATGATATAATCTACCGCTTTAACTACATCTAAATTATGCTCAATAACAAGTACCGTATCACCATTTTCTACTAGACGTTGCAATACTTTTAGTAAACGAGCAATGTCGTCAACGTGTAACCCTGTTGTCGGCTCATCTAAAATGTAAAGCGAACGGCCATTGGAACGACGATGAAGTTCTGATGCTAATTTCACACGTTGGGCTTCTCCTCCTGACAAAGTGGTTGCAGGTTGACCAAGTGTGATATATCCTAATCCAACATCTAAAATGGTTTGAAGCTTGCGACTAATTTTCGGGATATTTTCGAAAAATACTACTGCATCTTCTACGGTCATTCCTAAAATGTCCGAAATATTTTTCCCTTTATATTGTACCTCTAATGTTTCACGGTTATATCGCTTTCCGTGACACACTTCACATGGGACATATACGTCCGGTAAAAAGTGCATTTCTATTTTAATTATTCCATCTCCACGACACGCTTCACAACGTCCGCCTTTTACATTAAAACTAAAGCGTCCTTTTTTATATCCACGAACTTTTGCTTCATTTGTTTGCGCATACACATCACGAATATCATCAAATACCCCTGTATATGTTGCAGGGTTTGATCTAGGCGTTCTGCCAATTGGTGACTGATCTATATCAATCACTTTTTCTAATTGCTCTATGCCTTTTATTTGTTTATGTTCACCAGGTCGTACTTTTGCTTTATGCAAGTTTTGCGCCAAAGATTTATGAAGCACTTCATTGATTAACGTACTTTTCCCTGAACCAGACACACCGGTAACAGCGACAAAGCAGCCTAATGGAATTTTTACCGATACATTCTTTAAGTTATTTTCGTTCGCCCCAATAATTTCGAGGTGACGGTCTTCCACTCTTTTTCTTTCTAGTGGTAAAGGGATGAACTTACTTCCTAATAAGTATTGTCCTGTTAAGGAGTTAGGATCGTTCATTACTTCTTCTGGTGTACCTGCTGAAACGATTTGTCCTCCGTGAACTCCCGCTCCAGGGCCAATGTCTATGAGATAATCGGCTGCAAGCATCGTATCTTCATCATGTTCTACGACAATCAACGTATTTCCGATTTCACGCATGTTTTTTAATGTTTGAATTAAACGGTCATTGTCTCTTTGGTGTAAACCGATAGAAGGTTCATCTAAAATGTATAATACACCTGTTAATCTTGATCCGATTTGCGTGGCAAGCCTGATGCGTTGCGCTTCTCCACCTGATAATGTACCGGCTGAGCGACTCATTGATAAATAGTCTAGTCCCACATTATTTAAGAAACCGAGTCTTTCAATGATTTCTCGTAAAATCATATGGGCAATTTTTTTATCTTTTTCCGAAAGGTTCAATGTTTCAAAGAAATCTAAAGCTTCCACAATCGAAAACTTTGTCACGTCCCCAATATGTTTTTGGTCGATTAAGACAGACAAACTTTCTGATCTTAAACGGTTCCCTTTACATGTAGGGCATGCTTGTTGGGCCATGTATTTTTCCATTTGTTCGCGAATGTAGTCGGAGCTTGTTTCTTTGTAACGACGTTCTACATTTCGAATGACACCTTCAAACGAAATATAGTTTTCTCTCACTTGTCCAAAATCATTTTCATAACGGAAATAGATTTCTTCCCCATCGCTACCGTATAAAACTTTGTCTAATGAATGCTTCGGTATTTCTTTCACTGGAATTTCCATATCGATTCCGTAATGATTACAAACTGATTCTAATAGTTGCGGATAATATTGTGAGCTAGATGGTTCCCAAGGTGCAATGGCATGTTGTTTTAATGTTAGCTCTTTATTCGGAATGATTAAGTCTACATCTACTTCTAGCTTTGTTCCTAAGCCATCACATTTATGACATGCGCCAAATGGTGAGTTAAACGAGAACATGCGGGGCTCAAGTTCACCGATGGAAAATCCGCAATGCGGACAAGCGTGCAACTCACTGAATAGTAGCTCTTCTTGTCCGATAACGTCTACGATAACTTTTCCTTCACCAAGTTTAAGCGCTGTTTCTAGTGAATCTGATAAGCGGGTAGCCACGCCTTCTTTCACGACTACTCGGTCAATAACCACTTCGATACTATGTTTCTTATTTTTCTCGAGTTCTATTTCTTCCGCTACTTCAAGCATTTCCCCATTTACACGAACGCGTACATATCCTTGTTTTTTAATGTCTTCAAACACTTTTACGTGTGTACCTTTTCGTCCTTGGACGATAGGTGCTAATATTTGAAGTTTTGTGCGTTCTTCGTATTGTAAAATTCGGTCTACCATCTGTTCGATTGTTTGCGATGAGATTTCAATACCATGCTTTGGACATGTTGGCTTTCCAACTCTCGCAAACAATAGTCGTAAGTAATCATAAATCTCTGTTACGGTACCAACCGTGGAACGTGGATTTCGGCTCGTCGTTTTTTGGTCGATGGAAATAGCAGGCGATAGTCCTTCAATTGCATCTACGTCTGGCTTATCCATTTGTCCTAAAAATTGGCGGGCGTAAGCAGATAGTGATTCAACATAACGACGTTGGCCTTCTGCATAGATCGTATCGAACGCAAGCGATGATTTTCCAGACCCAGATAAGCCTGTTAAAACAACAAGCTTATCGCGAGGGATGGTTACGTCGATATTTTTTAAGTTATGGGCTCTTGCCCCTTTTACAACAATTTTATCCATTGCCATCCTTGTTTCATCCTTCCGCTTTTAGCTCTAAGATGAGGTCACGAAGCTCTGCTGCACGCTCGAAGTCGAGTGCTTTTGCTGCATCCTTCATCTCCTGCTCCATTGATTCGATTAATATCTCTCGTTCTTTTTTGTTTTTCGGTCTTAATTTCGGTGTTGTTTCGTACCGCTCTCCATCTTCCGCTGCAAAAGTGGCCTTAATGGCATCCCGAATGCCTTTTTGGATTGTCGTTGGCGTAACGCCATGTTTCTCGTTATATTCTTCTTGAATTTGACGACGACGTTTTGTCTCGTCTATCGCAATGTTCATCGATTTTGTTATTCTATCTGCATACATAATAACTTGACCGTTCGAATTACGAGCAGCACGCCCGATTGTTTGGATTAAAGCACGTTCCGAACGGAGGAAACCTTCTTTGTCTGCATCTAATATGGTTACTAGCGATACTTCCGGAATATCTAAACCTTCCCTTAGTAAGTTAATTCCGATTAAAACATCGTATTTCCCCATACGTAGTTCGCGAATGATTTCAATACGCTCTAATGTTTTTATTTCTGAATGCAAGTATGCCACTTTCATGCCAATTTCTTTTAAGTATGCTGTTAAGTCTTCTGACATTTTCTTTGTTAACGTTGTTACTAGCACGCGCTCATTTTTTTCCACACGTAGGTTGATTTCGCCTATCAAATCATCAATTTGTCCTTTGATTGGACGAACATCAATGGTTGGGTCTAACAAACCAGTAGGACGAATAATTTGTTGCACCATATCCGGTGTATGTTCTAATTCGTATGGCCCTGGAGTAGCCGATACGAATACTATTTGGTTTACTTTTTCTTCAAATTCATCAAATCGTAAAGGTCGGTTGTCTTTAGAAGAAGGTAGACGGAAACCGTGATCTACTAATACTTGTTTCCGCGCTTGGTCTCCGTTAAACATTCCACGAATTTGTGGTAATGTAACATGAGACTCATCTACAACAATTAAGAAGTCTTCTGGAAAGAAATCAATTAGTGTGTAAGGTGTCGAACCAGTTTCCCTTAAGGTTAAATGGCGGGAATAGTTTTCAATTCCAGAACAAAAGCCCATTTCTCGCATCATTTCTAAGTCGTAGCGGGTACGTTGTTCTAGGCGCTGAGCTTCTAAAAGCTTGCCATTTTCTCGTAACTCCTCTAAACGCTCTTCCAATTCCGCTTCAATATTCACAATTGCTTTTCGCATTTTTTCTTCACGAGTAACGAAGTGGGAAGCCGGAAAAATAGATACGTGGTTTCGATCCGAAAGAATTTCTCCTGTTAACGCGTCCACTTCTCTAATTCGATCAATTTCATCCCCGAAAAATTCAATTCGGATACAATGTTCATCTCTTGACGCAGGGAAGATTTCGACTACATCACCGCGCACACGGAAAGTACCGCGCTGGAAATCAATGTCGTTTCTGCTGTATTGAATATCTACTAAATTACGAAGAAGTTGATTTCTGTCTAGTTCCATTCCCGTTCTTAAAGAAACGACTAAATCACGATATTCTTCCGGTGAACCTAAACCGTAAATGCATGAAACGCTGGCGATAATAATAACATCGTTTCGTTCAAAAAGGGATGCAGTTGCCGAGTGGCGTAGTTTGTCAATTTCGTCATTGATGCTCGCATCTTTTTCGATAAAAGTGTCCGTTGATGGGACATATGCTTCTGGTTGATAATAATCGTAGTAACTAACAAAATACTCAACTGCATTGGCTGGGAAAAACTCTTTAAATTCACTATAAAGTTGACCAGCTAGCGTTTTGTTATGGGCTATAATTAATGTAGGTTTTTTCACTTGCTGAATAACGTTTGAAATGGTGAACGTTTTTCCAGTTCCCGTCGCACCTAAAAGCGTTTGATGTTTCTTTCCCGCTTCGAGACCAGCAACTATTTGTTTAATCGCTTCCGGTTGGTCACCTTCTGGCTTATAATTCGAAACTAATTCAAACTCTTTTTCCACACACAAGCCCCCTAAATTGTTCAATATAATCTATGTGAGTCCGTTTCAACATGTATGAATACTATACGAAAAACGAATAATTATAACTTAAATGATGTTAAATACACCTTAATAAACGAACGTTTTTTCATATTATAACAAAATATTCGTTTTTGATTAAACGAACTGAATACTGAAGTTGTTTCATGTACATATTCTACCACAAACAGATGGAAAAATAACAAAAATAAGAACGTATATTCGTTATTTTTTTGTTAGGTTGTCGTTATTCTTCTTTCTATATACAATAATAGTATCTTTGACAGAATGGATTGGTTTTTATCATGTACCGTGTAGCGTTTGTATTAATTTTTTTTATAGGACTACTTTTTTCTGGATGTAGTACAAATGCTATCCCAGAAGAAAGACTAGCTTTTGATTATTTGGATGAAGATGCTTTGAAACTCGGGCCTTCTAGCGAGGAACTTACTTATAGTGAAATAGACGGTTTGTATGTGCATGATTTTATAAAAGAAAATAAGAACAAACATGTACGCTGGACTGCGTCTGTGCATCGGATAGAAGATGAGAGGACAATTGAATTAAAAGAGGATAAACTTCCAACTATTTATGTGAATTTAAATGAGGCATTGGACGACTCTAAGATTGGGGATGTTGTTACAGTAATTGGAGTGTTAACTGGATATGGGGAAACATTCGGAAAAGACCCTATTTGGGTTGTAACGCCAGCGAGATTGGAGGAGCCTACAAGGGACGAGTTGGAGAAGGTAGAGCAGTTTCGGGAGAGATTGGGATTGAGTAAATAAATTGTTATGTTTGATTTTATCTATATGGGGGTTTGCTATTACTGCTGTATTTTATCGCTGATAAGAGGGGAGCATCGCTGATTGGCAGTATGTTTCGCCGATAGGCTATTGACATTCGCTGATTGAAGTCCGATTTTCGCCGATTAATTTTTGATTTTCGCTGATTAAACCTTAAATTTCGCCGATAAAATGACGATTTTCGCCGATAAGACCAAAATGTTCACTAAAACTATTAAAAATCCCATCCCAACTTCGCTTCAAAATTATACACCAACAAAAAACATTAATGAGCACCATACCCTCATTAATGTTTTTTGTATTAAGAACCGCCATTCACTATATGCTCTTGTTCTCCATGCTCCACAGAGTTCGTATAAATAAAATTTTTCCCTTCCCCGTCCTTATAAAGAATCGTATACCTCACCACTTCATCACTACCTAGGTTAATTATTATTTGGTAATCCATCTTTCCACTCACTACGCCATCTATATCGACAAAATCATATGGTTCCTCATAGACATACTCTGGTTCCTGTACAAAATCGTACCTCCAAAGTACAACATCTCGCTCTACACCGTCAGCTGGTTCCACTTCCACATAGTTTTCCCCTAACACTCGTAACACGTCTTCCTTTTCCATCCCAAGATATAGCTGTTCTTTCCAATGCTCTGCTCCTAATCTACTTTCCTCGTTGCCAACGAAACTCATGCCAACCATCACTGCCAGAAAAAAAACAATAACAGATAACATAATCCGTGGATTTTTTATATATCGTTTCCGTCCTCTAGAAGACTGGATCCTCTCGAGCACTCTTTTTTGGTCAATTCCCGTATAAAGTGAATGTGGTGAAATATACTGGTCCACGTCTCGCTTCAATTTTTCCTTATCTAAAAAGTCGGTCATCGTCATATCCCCTTTCTACCATCAAATCTTTTAGCCGGCTTCTGCCTCTGTTGAGCCTCGTTTTAATGGTGTTTTTGTTCATATGTAGGATGTCACTTATTTCTTCCACCGTGAAATCTTTATAATAAAAGAGAATCAATACTTCTCGATATTTAATAGGTAATTGTAAGACAAGCGCTCCTATTTCGGACTGAGATTCGCCTTCCATCACGAGCATCTCTGCATCGGCTGCTTGTTCCGCCACAAAACTAGATTGCAACTTCACTAAGTTTTTCAATCTAGTAGAAAAGCTCCGCAAATAGTCTTTACTTTTATTGATCGCAATCCGGTAAATCCACGTTTTTAATTCACTATCACCTCGAAAGGAATCAAGTTGGTAATATACTTTAATAAACACTTCCTGGAACAAATCGTCCACAACGGCATGGTCGCGAACATAAGTGAATAGTAGACGTTTAATCGCTTCCCCGTACTGAGCCATCGCTTTTTCCACTAACTCTATCTTTTCTTCCTCCGAAAATTCCCCCATCCTCTCTCCCCCTTTCTCAATTATTGGACGTTACAATAGTCTTAAAGGTTTCATTTATACGAAAGGCTTTTTGGGTAAAGTTGTTGCTTTTCATTTAATTTAAAACTTGAGTGGATTGGAGCGGAAGGAACCTGACTCCTGCGGGACATAGAGCGAAGCGTGAGACCCCACAGGCGGTACGCCGAGGAGGCTCACGTCGCTCCCAGCGGAAAGCAGGTTCCTGCAGCGGAAAGGAACGGGCAGAAATCAAATGTGAAAACAACAATTTCTTCTGAAAAATGCTTTACGAAAAAAAGCCTGAAACCACTAAACAGCTGGAATCAGACTTTCTTTTTGAACATCGTTCGAGCGTATAAAAATCCTACGGCCAAAGATACAATATCTAACACAATAATAAACCACTCATCAGAGTGCCCCTTCAATATAGCGGCAACGATTAACGCAGCAGTCAATGCAGTCCCCACATACGCATTAAACGTAACCCTCGTAAACAAAATAACAAGCAATGCAGGTAGAAAAATCGCTAATAATACTTTTATAATCAATGAAAAAACCTCTTTTTATATCATTTTCATGTTAATTTCATAAATACAATTCGTTTAAGGGAAAAACCTATAGGTATTTAATTTGTTCGTATAACATTTATGTTTTCCTAAATATTCACTAGTTAATATTCGTTTTTCGTAGAGGAACAATATCTGATGAAACTCACTCAATTATAACAGGTTTTTAATGTTGTTGTACTACGCCATACTATTTAATTCAATGGAAGTCGACGTCACACGACTTAGCTTCTTTGTTTTGTTCGCAATTTGAACACCGTTAACAAACGGTAAGATCTGATCACGGTCTTTTTCATTTCTAATTAAGTACTTTACAATATAAACGTAAATTTCATTTTTTCCTTTTTGCTCACAACTTTGTAACTCTGCTTCAAAGTTAACTTTCTTTCCGTCGTAATCAAACACCAATTCTAAAACAATCCGCATATTACTTGGAAGCTTTACATGTGTTATAAACAACATTTGTTCTCCGGAAAGTTTATTCATGTAGATTGGTGCTTTTCCTGTTTTAACATCTTTTCCATTTAAATGAACGATTGTCATTGTCCCAACAACGTATTGTGTGAGTTTATACATTTGGTGTCACCTACTTTTAATCGTTTTTATTTATATCGGCAAAAAGTAGCCAAAATGAAACAAAGAAACCTCACTTCGCAGAAAACATGCAAAGGAGGTCCATCATTTTATTTACTCATCTTCAGCCATAATATCAATTAACGTTACGTCGCTATTTTTATCTTGGAACCAACGTAATGAGAAGTCACTATCAAACAATGCAACATATTGACCTTGTCTATCTTTTACTAAAATGTTACGAGAATCAAACAAGGTTGTATCCACTTTTTCGTTTTCAATCCAACGAGGAATTTTCGAACCAATCATCGTGTATACAACGTCTACATTGTATTCACCCTTCATACGATACTCAAAAACGTCTAATTGAAGCTGACCAACGGCACCTAAAATGTAACTTTCTGTGCCATGTTGGCGGAACAGTTGAATGGCACCTTCTTGTACAAGTTGGGTAATTCCTTTTTGGAACTGCTTCCCTTTCATCACGTTTTTCGCCTCTACTTTTACGAAAAGCTCAGGGGCAAACGTTGGGATTTCATCAAATTCAATATGGTGGTTTTCGCCATATAACGAATCACCTATTTGGTACACACCTGGATCATAAATTCCAATAATATCTCCAGGATATGCATGGTCAACCGTTTCACGATCAGATGCTAAAAATTGTTGAGACTGTGATAATTTAATGCCTTTTTTCGTCCGACTAACTGTCACACTCATACCACGTTCAAACACACCAGAACATATTCGTAAAAACGCAAGCCTGTCACGGTGAGCGGGGTTCATGTTTGCTTGAATTTTAAAAATAAAGCCAGAGAATTGCTCTGAAGATGGCACTACAACCTCTTCAGACGTTTTACGAGATTGTGGCTCATTAGCTAAGTCTAAGAACGTACGGAAGAACATTTCCACACCGAAGTTTGCAATCGCACTACCGAAAAACACTGGTGTTTGCAAGCCGTTTTTCACTTTTTCGATGGAGAAATCATTTCCAGCTTCTTCTAACAATTCAAAGTCTTCTTTTGCTTGGATAAAAGTTGGGTGTTCGGAAATTTCTTTTACAGAGTCAAGCTCTGTAAACGGAATATGTGTTTCTTCTTCTTTTCCTTGCCAACGTATAAATACTTCATTGTAGCGGTCGTAAACCCCTAAAAAGCGTTTCCCCATCCCTACTGGCCAGTTCATCGCATAAGACTCAATGCCAAGCACTTCTTCAATTTCTTCTAAAAGTGCTAACGGCTCTTTTCCTTCACGGTCTAACTTGTTAATGAACGTGAAAATCGGAATACCACGCATACGACAAACTTTGAAAAGTTTGATCGTTTGCGGCTCGACACCTTTCGTACAGTCGATAATCATAACCGCGCTATCTACAGCTGTTAACGTACGATACGTATCTTCACTGAAGTCTTCATGTCCTGGTGTATCTAGGATATTAATATGTTTATCCATATACTCAAAGCTCATTACCGAAGATGTAACAGAGATTCCACGTTTTTTCTCAATCTCCATCCAGTCAGATGTAGCGAACTTGCCAGATTTTTTTCCTTTTACTGTACCAGCGGAACGAATAACGTTACCGAATAGTAATAGTTTTTCCGTCAGTGTCGTTTTCCCTGCATCCGGGTGAGAGATGATGGCAAACGTTCTTCTTCTATCTATTTCGTTCTTTAATGATTCATTTTTCACAGGAGTACCTTCCTCTTCGCATTTTTTCACAATAGTTCTATTATAGCAGAAACAGCTTTCTGGCAATAGTGCACATTGATTGGCAAATAAGTATACCCAATCTAAACTGTTGATTGTAGTGGCAGGCACTCGCTTTCCACGGGCGGTCTCGTGAGCCTCCTCATCGCTTCGCGCTTGCGGGGTCTCACTTAACACGCATTCCCGTAGGACAAGGAAGGCTTCCACGAGATTCTTCGCACGAAGAAAATGCGGAAGCATTTTCAAGGAGTCTCGCGCCTGCCACTACAATCAACAATCTTAACTGGAGAAAAAAATAATAGAACTTCTTGTATCTTTTTCCGTAACACATCGTATATAATATGGATAATCTTTTATAGGAGTGATAAAAATGGCAAAAAGTAGAGCGCGAAAAATGCGTGATAAACTTGTTCGTGAAGGTTTTCGAGATCCAGGGAACGGACGCGGCACTTACGCATTACAAAACTTAACCACGAGAAAAACGAAAACAAAACAAGAAACATTACAAAAAACCTATAAAAAACAGCGACATTCCCATGAAATCTATAATGAGAATGATCGCTGTTTTTATTTATCCAGCTAAATCTACAAGTCAAGTCTTTAAACGCCTTTTCTATGCTTACATGTAAACAATCATAAGGGATGCACCAGATCCATGTTTTGTTGCAATACTATATATAAGGGTGCTTAGTTGAAAAAGGTATTTTATATTTCACCAATAAACCAAATTCCTTCATCGTCATTAGTAATTACTTCTTCAAAGTCTTTAACAACTATCTGTGCTTTTTTATACACTAATTGAGTCCGTTTCATAATGTATTACTATTATTCGAATAACGAATAATTACAGCATATTTTCATTGTTATCTGCATTTTTAGTTTTTCTACGATAAAGCCATGCAAGCAATATTCCGCAAGAAGCTCCTATTACTGAACTAAAATAAAGTAATAGATACACAATGATTACATATCCCTCGACATATGCAGCCGTAACTAGTAAAACTAATAATCCTGCACATATATAACCGATAGCTGTGCTTTTGTTCGTCAATAGAGCTATTCCCAAGAAAATTACTAATGAAATAAGAAAAGCAGCAAGAAATGGATTTAGAAACCATAAACTATAAAAAAAATCTACATACACTTTCATTATTATATCTAGCAAAAAAAGAAAACCTACATTTAGAATAAATAGAAAAAAACAAGCTAGTTGCTTATTACTATACTTCATTAATCTTCGCCCCCTATATTTAATCAAATTATTTTAAATAACTCAATAAATCTCAACCACAACCTTCAGTGGTTTAATGATATGCGCTATATCGTTATAAATGCTGTTATACCAGCAAATAATAAAAGACTAATCCATTGCGAATTAGCCTATATAAGTTATTGTTATATTAAATTTTCGCTCCAAAACCGAACCCGTTACTACCTATCTATTTTTTCTTTGTTTAGACTATTTTTTCCTTGTCCCATTTTCTACCTTCTTGGACAAATAAGAAGCCTAATTCATGATGTTCGCCTTCGTATAATGCTCTTTGAACGAAACGGGATTCTCCATTTTCGTCTACAACTTGTAGTTTACAAAATGCCCGGTTTTTATGAAGTGCTTCGTAAAAGTCTCCAACAGATGAAACCGACATTCCATTCACTTTCAAAATAATTTCTCCAACTTTCACATTCGTCGAAGCTGCTGGCGTACCTGGAATAATCCCAAGTACAATCAATCCTTCTTTACGGTGTACAAATATTGGGGAATCTTTCTCATCAGTAGCACGAGCCGCATAAGAAATCGCTTCTCTTCCGATGAATGCAAAGAATCCAGCAATTACTGCCACAATAGCCCACCAATAAGACCCAATCGCTAGCCCTGTAACAATTACAGCTAACAACATAACTTTTCTTCCAGTAAACCGAATTGTCTGATCTGGGAAGCTTGTTCTTACATGTTGAGAAAAACCAATGGCAAATGGGACTAACCATAATGTGAAGGCTTCGCCACCTACATGGAACACGGGCCACCATTCAACCGTAGCTGAAAATCCTTCTCCAGGTAAAAATAAGAAAACAGGCACTAGCCATATTCTTTTCGAATCATGCGCTCCGACTGGCAATCCTCGTTTACTTTTCCATAATTGTGGAGAAGTTTGCATACTTGCTTGCTTGGATATAAGGAGCCCTTCTGCAAACAGTAACATAGCCAAAACGATAGCCAATGTTGTTATGTTTGTCGTGCCAATACTTAGAAACAACTCGTCCAAAACAAGGATGCCAGTTGTCATTTTCGGTAATACAAATACGAGTAACAACGATAAACCTAGTATGTATCCAGCAGATAGCCAGCGTGGTTTCATCGTTAACATGAACAAAATTGTGATGATTGTAATGAGTACAATCGTTCCGAACGGTAGCATTAAACCAAGTCCAACTGTAATAATGGATATTGCGAAGCCGTATAAGATGCCTCGACTTGAAAAACGCAATTCTTGAATTACGTCAAAAACTCTCGTATGAAAATCGTATCGTTCTCTTTTCACACGAAAATATCCTAAAAAGAGGGCTACTACAAGGGTTGTATAGGTGACTGGATGAATAAAAAAGCGTCCAATCGCCTTCAATAATTCCATACTAAGTACTTCAAACAAGCCAACCACCGCCAATCCATCATTAATAATATATATGTGAATCAATTTCATAATTACTGTTCGTTTAGTGAAAAACGAATGTTCCGTTTATTATAATTAAATAACGTTCGATATAAAACGTAAATTATATGAAATAATAGGTTTAATATTCGTTTTTCGTTTTGTAATTGTACATTTTGAAACTCACTCATGTAAAAAATGAGTTGTAAAATCAAAAGACAGACATAACATTATTTTAACACAAAGAGGCCAGACTCCCATACAGGAATCTGGCCAAGTTTCGTAAGTTTTTGAAGAAATTCACTATAATTATTAGCAATTTTAAAGTTCGCTGTTGATTTCCGTGCAAGGCTTCGCTTTCCGCGGGCGGTAAAAAGGAAGGTTATTTTCACTGAAGTGAAAAAACCTACTCCTCGGCGCAAGCGCCTGTGGGGTCTCCCGCTCCCCGCTTTTCCCGCAGGAGTCTCAGCCTTGCTCGGAAATCAACAGGTAATAGTATTTAATTATCAACACTAAGTTTTAATATTGAATAATTATTATTGAAACAATACTTCCTTCGCTTTTTTCAGCTGTAGGTCGTTTTCTTCTGCTCGTACTGCTTCGATTAATTGGCTTTGTAGTTGTTCTGCGGTGCTACTGTCGATTTTGCCTGTGACCGTTAAGCCGTTTTCTTGTTGGAACTTCTTCACGGCCTCTTCTGTTTCTTTACTGAAGTATCCATCTAAACGCCCCGCATCAAAGCCGATACCGTTTAACATTACTTGTGCGTTGCGTACTTTTTCGCTATTTGTATCAAAAGCTAACTCTTCGTTCTCTTCTAAACTGATAGGGTTAGCATAGAAATAATCTGGTTGTTTAACAGGAACAGTCGGTTGAACTCCTTCGTTATGAATCCAGTTTCCGTCTGGAGTTAACCACTTGAATAATGTTAACTTCACGTTACTGCCATCATTAAACGGTATAGCTTGTTGAACAGTACCTTTACCGAAAGATGCATCACCAACGATTTCATATCCACCAGCTTCTTTTAAAGCTCCCGCTAAAATTTCTGAAGCAGATGCACTTCCTTTATCTATTAAAGTGACGATTGGATATGGCTTTTTCTCTGTTAAAGACGAGAAGTAGCGTTGCTTTTCACCAGATCGTTCTTCAATTTGTAAGTATGGTTTATCTTTTGTGATTAACTCAGAGACAATGCCTTGAACTTGCTCTAACAAGCCACCAGGATTACCTCGTACGTCGATAATTAAGCCTGCAATATTTTCTTGTTCTAATTCTCTTAATTGATCTTTAAAGTCATTAGCTGTGTCTTTTGCAAAAGAAGTAATTTGGATGTATCCAACTTTTTTATTGTTTACATCAAATGTTTTCGAGTATACCGTTTCTAACGGAATGGTATCACGTGTTACATCGACGACGAACGGCTCATTTACGCCTGGACGCTCAACTTCTAGTTTTACAATAGTCCCTTTTTCACCGCGGATTTTCAAAACCGCTTGGTATAAATCAAGGCCCGTAATATCTTCGCCGTCGACGCTAATGATAGAGTCGTTTGGCATTAAGCCTGCTTTTTCTGCTGGTGAGCCACGGAAAGGAGAAACGATCGTTACTTTTCCGTTTTGCATGCCAACTTCTGCCCCAATTCCTTCAAAAGAGGATTCTAAGTTTTGAGTGAATTGGTCGGCTGTTGCTTTATCCATATATACGGAGTATGGATCGTTTAGCGTGTTTACCATTCCTTGAATGGCGCCTTCTATTAACGTTGATTCATCAACTTCATCCACATACCTTTTAGAAATTAATTCGAAAGTTTGGCGGATTTTTTCCATTTGCTCGTCCAGATTGACTGGAATAGCGTTTGTTTCTTTGTTTTCTTGACCTTGTCCTTCTGCTTGCTTGGAAGGAATAGTTGTTGCGGGCTGATGCCCAAACATTTGTAGGCCAGTGTACATGCCTGCAGCACCTAATAAAACAGATAATAAAACGAGTAATGGTAATACTTTTCGGTTCATAGTAGCCCTCCTTATATCCAACGCAAAACCGTTCATTTGGTTAACGTCATTGTAACATAGCAATTATGTAATTGAAATGTATAACTATTTGAATAAGAGAAAGTGTATATCCGTTATTATTATGTAATTTTGGTATTTAGTTTTGGAACTAATTTTTGATAAAAATAACTTTCTTAACTTAACTATTATACTTCAGTATGTATACAGATCCGTATATCGTAACAAATTTTTCTATTCTAGAAAAGGCATTACACTTTTAGTAGTGTAATGCCTTTTCTTTCTTAGATTATATGTTATGCTTGTACATTTTATACATAATGAATAAGGATAGTTCTATTTTTCAAGCACCGTCTAATACCCATGTTTTAGTTCGCTATTAAATGCTCACTTGAAACACTTACTATTGTAAAGCACTCATCAGCAATGTTCTCGATTCCCATCTATTGGTTTGTCTTCTTTTTTCAAGGGTAAAGATTTCTATAAGCTAATATTGAGGAGACTATTAATGGAAGAACAAATATTAAATGAGCAGCTACATTATTTAATGACTCATACTTCGATACATAAGATTTTAATTGCGATTGTTGGTATTACGGTTATTTTCTTTTTTGCTACTGGCTTGAGGAAAAGTGTGCAACGCTATGTTCGAGATCATAGTAACTGGTATAAAACGAGGAAATCGATTAATATTTTTGGCTATGTGCTTGCAGGTATTTTTTTAGTTGTGCTGTACAGTGATAAGCTTGGTGGAATTACGGTCGTGCTTGGAGTAGCGAGTGCAGGAATTGCTTTTTCCTTACGGGAAGTGATCGCGAGTGTTGCTGGATGGTTAACAATTATTGTTGGTGGGATGTTTAAAACTGGGGATCGCGTTCAACTTGGAGGTGTTACAGGGGATGTTATTGATCTTGGTATACTTCGAACAACAATCATGGAAACCGGTAGATGGGTAAATGGCGACTTATATAACGGTCGCATTGTAAAAATTGCGAATAGCTTCGTATTTACAGAACCTGTATATAATTACTCCACAGACTTTCCATTTCTGTGGGACGAAATTACCATTCCTGTGAAATTTGGTAGTGATTATACGTTTGCAAGGGAGCTAATAAACCGTGTTGCGTTTGAAAAAACAGGAGCTTATAGCGACCACGCTCAAGAACACTGGGAAACAATGGTTCGGAAATTTAACATTGAAGATGCCACCACAAAGCCTCTCGTGACACTAGCGGTAAATGACAACTGGGTAGAGTTTACGTTGCGATATGTTGTTGAATATAAAAAGCGTAGAATCATGAAAGACGAGTTGTTCACGAAAATCTTGGAGGAAATAGAGAATAGTTCAGGAAAGGTTCAACTAGCTTCTGCAACATTTGAAGTGGTGAGCACCCCGCCACTAAATGTAAAATTTGAAGAGGAAAAAACTGATTAATTTCAATGACTATTGCTAGCTATTTCGAAATAAATAACTCCCCTTTATTCATACTAATACGAGTGAACTTAAAGGAGGAGTCCAAATGGTAAATGAAAACTTTGATTAATTTAATAAAGTACAACAAGAGCATAAAGGGCAATACCTTGGTGGTGAAAAACGAAAAATAAACCATCCAGAAATATGGAAAAAGACGTAACGATAGACTCAGTTGGAGCAGCTGGTAGGGCCGTTTCTTTTAAGAAGAAGTAAGCTAACTAGATGTATTTAAAACGAAGGATACGAAGCGATGCATTTTCGAGGAGTCTTAGATTTGCACGGAAATCAACTGCTGAAAAAACAACATTAACCTTTTACAGATGCAACCATGCTAATGAAATTCGCACCATGGCACATGAAAAGTTAGTGTTACATTCTGGTTTATTACCACAATAGAAGTTGATGTTCGCTACAGGTGTGGAGACTCCTGCGGGAGAAGTGCGACGAGCGAGACCCCGCAGGCGTTAGCGCCGAGGAGTAGGTTTTTTCACGACAGTGAAAATAACCTTCCTTTTTACCACCCGCGGAAAGCGAAGCACCTGTAGCGAACATCAACAATTAGTACCCAAAGCAAACTTTTCAGTGTATCCATAGAACAAAAAACACAACTCTATCAATAAGTTTGACAAAGTTGTGTTTGGATAATCATATTTATTCAATTTAAGAACTTTCTTATAGTATCACAATGATTAGAAATTAATGAAACTTCTAGGGTTTACTGCATTCGTTTTATTACCGTTCCACATTCCACGGTGAAGTTCAAAGTGTAAGTGTGGTCCAGTAGAGAATCCTGTGTTACCCATATATCCTAAGAATTGTCCTCTAGATACAGACTGTCCTTCACTTACTGCACGGTTTTCTAAGTGTGCGTAAACCGTTGTCCAAATTTGGCCATCGATGTTATGCGTAATAAAGACAACATTTCCGTAAGATGTAGAGTAGTAAGACTGGAACACTGTACCTGCAGCTGATGCTACAACTGGTACATTCGATCTTCCACCACGACCGATATCAATACCAGCATGGAAAGATCCCCAACGAGTTCCGAAACCAGATGTAACCGCTCCAGTTGCTGGCACTCCAAAGTTCCCTGAATTAGACGCTGGCGGTGGAGAAGGTGGTGTTGGTGCCGGTGCCGGTGCCGGTGCTGGACTAGATGGTGCTGGTGAACTATTACCAGCGGCCGCTCTTGCAGCAGCCGCCGCAGCTGCTGCTGCTGCTTCCGCTTCTTGACGTTTACGCTCTTCTTCTTCACGCTGACGACGCTCTTCTTCTTCACGTTTCTTTCTTTCTTCATACGCTTTAATTTCTGCTTTAATCGCTCTTTCTTGAGCTGCTAATAATTTCGCTTCGTCTTCTAATTCATGAAGCTCATGCATTGCTTCGTCTTCTTGTTTCTTTAAATCTGCCATTAAAGCATCTTTTTGCTTAATTTGTTGACGAAGACTTGCCTCTAAGTGTTCTAATTCTACTAGTTGTTGTTCTAGGCTAACCAATTTGTTGCGAAGTTCAAGCTCTTTTTCTTCTAAAAGTTGCAGGTCATTTTGATGAGCTACCATGATGTCTCGGTCTGCCTGCAGAATAGTTGCTACTGCATTCACTCTATCTAAAAAGTCCCCAAAACTTTGTGCACCTAAGATTACGTCTAGATAATTAATCGCGCCTCCACCTTGTTGGAAAGAGCGTGCACGGTCTTCTAATAATATACTTCTACGTTCTATACGTTCTATTAATACTTCAATTTCAGCTTTTAACTCTTCAATTTCTAGTTGAGTTGCTTCGATTTCTGACTGTTTTGTACGAATATTATTTTTCGTTGTTTCTACTGCAAGGTCTAGTTTTCTCACTTCTTCACGAAGCTTTTGTTGTTCTGCTTGTAACTTCGATACTTCATCTTTTTTTGCTTGCTGTGATTCTTGATTTGATTCACGATCATCTTTTACATCGTTTAAACGTTCTTTCATTTCAAGATTGGCTGATACTTGCTCGGTAAAGTTTGTAGAAAAGAAACCAGTTATTCCAATGACAGCTGCGATTATGATTATTCCAATCTTTCTTCTCATGCTTCCTCGTTCCCCCTAGATCTTTTCTTAAAATTTTTCTGTATGTATGGCGAGAAGGTAAATTCCTTCTCAAAATGTTTACATTTTTCTACATACGGGTATTTAATTTTCAATTAAACTATTAAATTAAACTATTAAACTTTCAAAAACTTTCGAACAGACATCATGCTTCCCCAAATCCCAATGAATGCTCCAATTGCTACTAAGATTGCTGTAACTTGGAATGCGAACGGATAAAACGGTAAAAGCTGTAAGAAGTTTCCTTGTAGTCTAGGTTGTACTAAATCAATGACATAGTAATAAGCTGTTAAAACTATTGCAATTGGTACAACAGAACCTAACACTCCCAACCATAAGCCTTCAAGGAAGAATGGCCAGCGAATAAATCCGTTTGTTGCCCCTACTAACTTCATTATTTCAATTTCTCTTCTACGAGCGAATATAGTAATTTTAATCGTATTAGAGATTAAGAACATCGCTGTAAATACTAATCCTAAAATTAATGCTAATCCTATATTTCTAGCAATCTCAAAAACTTGGAATAATTTTTCCACTGTTTCTTGACCAAAAATGACTTTGTAGGCGTTATCCAGTTTTTCAATCTCTTTTGCGACTACAAATGTATCATGAGGGTTTGCCGTCTTAACGACTAACACATCGTATAACGGGTTGTTTTGCTCAAATAGTTCCCCGATCACACTTCCATCTTCACCGAAACTATTCACTAAACTTTGCAGTTCTTTATCTTTAGAAGAAAATTCAACCAATTCTACTTTATCTATCGCTTCAATTTGCGTTTGTAACTCGGCTGCCTCTTCTTCCGTTGCTGTTAGCTCTATATAAGTTCTTATTTCAACATCTTTTTCAATTTCTGTTGCGACACTGTTTAAGTTCATCATCAGTACTAAGAAAACTCCAACAAGCACTAATGTCACGGTTACGGCGGAAATAGATGCAAAAGTCATCCAACCGTTTCTAGTTAAACTTTTAAAACTTTCTTTAAAATGACGAATGAGTGTTCTAGGCTTCATAACCGTAAACCCCCTTCGCTTCGTCACGGGCAATTTTTCCGTTTTCAATTGCGATAACACGCTTTTTGATTGTGTTTACAATTTCACGGTTATGGGTTGCCATAACGATTGTTGTGCCTTTTTCATTAATCTCTTCGAAGATGTTCATAATTTCCCACGATGTTTCTGGATCTAAGTTTCCGGTAGGCTCATCGGCAATCATCACTCTCGGGTTGTTTACAATGGAGCGGGCAATCGATACACGTTGCTGCTCTCCACCTGATAGTTCTGTTGGAAAATGACGTGCTTTATGTTTTAACTTAACTAAATCTAACACTTCCATAACCCGTTTTTTAATCACTTTTGGTGACTCTTCAATAACTTCCAACGCGAATGCAACGTTTTCGAATACCGTTAATTGATGTAGTAATTTATAATCTTGGAAAACAACTCCGATGTTTCGACGAAAAATCGGCACTTTACTTTCTTTAATTTTTGATAATTCAATTCCGTCAATTATAATGGATCCACTTGTCGGTTTTTCTTCTCGATGCATCATTTTAATGAACGTTGACTTACCAGCACCACTCGGCCCTACAACATAGACGAATTCGCCTTGATCAATTTTTATATTTATACCATTCACAGCTTGTACACCGTTCGGGTATTTTTTAAATACTTCTTTCATTTCAATCATGTATTAAATCACCTTTTTTGTTTGAAGTTTGTCCATAAACTCAGAAGTTTCGACGTTAACTATTTAGTCTCTTAATCTATTAATCTATTCATGAATAATAGAACACACATGCATATCGTATGCATTGCGTTGTATGCGCAATCGTTGACTATTACATTATAACATCATTTTCCGACAAAATCAGAGTTTAAAATATTACAGTTTTATTTCAAAAGTTGTTGTAAAATAGGGAATAGAGGAGAATTTTGGAAGTTAGTAAGAGGTACCTCTGTATATATAATAGAAGGAAAAATATTACCTACGATTAATTCATGTATTTTTTAATTGAGTGAGTTTCATAATGTACAATTACTAAACGAAAAACGAATATTAAACCTATTCTTTCATATAATTTACGTGTTATATAGAACGTTATTTAATTATATAAACGGAACATTCTTTTTTCACTAAACGAACAGTAATTATGAAATTGATTCAAGTATTTTCTCATAATAAATCAAAAAAGTTTTTATGAAAGATTAGACAAAAGCCCTACAGACTTTTCATCTGAAGGGCTTTTCATTTTTCTTATTGAATTACTAACACATCTGCTGCTGCAATAGCACGATCAAGGTTTCCTTTTTTAGAGAATACTGCCACACGGTAATTACCAGCTGGTAATACTGTTCCATCTACTAACGTACCATTCCAATCGTGATAGTTATAACCTTTTCCAAGGTTGCTGTCATATAGACCTTCACCTAAGTATGCTCCAATACCACCTGTTGATGTAGCTGCGAATACCCAAATCTCAAATTCGTCTGCTCCACCTGGTAAGTAAGAATAGAATTCGAACTCGTTGTTACCTAGTGGAGTAAACCCAAAGTGAGTCACACGTGGGTAGTCTGGCTCGCCAATGAATAGAATAGTCGGTACGTGTGTTGTTTTTCCACCTTCTGTTACAAGTAAGTTACCTTCATAGTAACCTGGTGCTAATTTTCCAGCATCTACTTGAACACCAACATTTACTTTTTGAGATTTGCCAGGTTGAACGCGTACGTTGTTGCTTGTTGTCACCTTCACATGTTTGCCAACCTCGTTTTTGAATTCAAATTTCACATTGTATCGTTTTACTTTATCAGATAAGTTTTGAATTTCAAACTGATTACGTTGAACTTCTTTATCGTCTTCATTGGAGAACACTCCAAATGAATAACTGCCTGGTACTACTAACGTTTTTGCTTTTAATGCTTCTACTACACGGATTGATCCTGCACCTTGAGCGTTATGTGCGTACAATGCACCTGTCGCAGGGTTCGTTAATTTTTCAGACGTATTCATTAATGCTGATTTAACTTGGTATACATCCCAAGTTGGGTTAGCTTGTAAAATGACTGCTGCTGCGCCTGCAACGTGTGGAGCTGCCATACTTGTACCTTGTTTTGCACCGTAACCGTGTGGAGCATCTGGATTAAACGTCGGTACTGTACTTACGATGTTTACACCAGGAGCTGATACATCTGGCTTGATCATCCAAGTGTCTACAACGGGTCCACGAGAAGAGAAAGCAGCCATTGTTTCACCAACGCGTTGTGCGAATGCGATATCGAAGCTAACTGTTACACCTTCTGCTCTAACTTTAGCTAATAACGCTTCGCCATCCGCTTGGTTAAGCATAACTGTAGGAACATCCATACCAGGGATTAATGGCATAACACCTGCTACGTTGTTATAAAGAACTGCACCAACAGCACCTGCTTTTTTCGCTTCTGTTGCTTTATCAACGAAAGGAATGCCTGCACCACGGCTAATTAATGCGATTTTACCTGTTAAATCTTTACCAGCGAAGTCAGCTGGAGCACCGAAGCCTACATCAACTAATTCAAAATTTTGGCCATTAAGTGCTAATAGTTCTTCTTCTGATGGGAATCCTTGTACAGCTGATGAAGCGTAAGATACACCATCAGATGAAGTTGTTGTTGCTGTAAATACATTGTAAGGAAGTTGAGTTGCCCCTACAGAGATTGCTTCACGAGAAGTTCCTGGTGAACCAACTGTCCAGTTGTTCGGACCAGAGTTTCCGTTAGAAGTAACTGCTACTACTCCTTCAGCCATAGCCCAATCTAACGCGATAGATGTTGCCCAGTCTGGACTGTTTAATGTGTTACCTAAAGATAAGTTCATAACATGTGCACCGTCTAGTACAGCACGCTCAATACCCGCTACTACGTTTTCTGTTGTCCCGCTACCGCCTGGACCAAGTACGCGGTATGCTAGTAAAGTTGCATCAGGAGCAACACCTTTGATTAAACCATTACCTGCAACTGTACCTGCAACATGAGTGCCATGTGTTGTTGCTCCCCCACGAGGATCTCCTGGGAACGTTTCTTGTGGATCATCGTTGTTATCAACGAAGTCCCAACCTTTGTAGTCGCCAAAGTTACCCGCTAAGTCAGGGTGAGTGTAATCAACACCAGTGTCGATAACTGCTACTTTAACACCTTCCCCAGTGAATCCTAAATCCCACGCTTCGTTTGATCCGATATGTGGAGCAGATTCTAACATAGCTGGGCTATAAGATTCTTCTGTTAAAAACTCTGTATTAGAGTCAACTGTATATTCTACGTTAGGATAAACAGCTTTTACTCCAGGAGTTGTTAATAGATTTGGAATTTCATTTGCTGGTAAGCTTAAAGAAAATCCAGAGAATACATGATCGTATTCACGATATACTTTAGAATTAGCAGTACGCGCTGCTACGTCTTTTTTCACTTTTTCACGTGCATTTTTCAACTTTTGTTTTGTTTGGCTTTTGCCAGTTTGTTTTGCTTCAACGATAGAAGGTTCTTGAATTTCAACGATTACGGAAGTTATGTCTGAAGATGTAAAGTCGTAGTCACCATAAATTTCTGCTAAATCTACTACATTTGTCGTGCGGTTTGGATTTGCTGATACGGTGGAAAATGTACTGAATACTAGTATAAGTGCTGAAAAAATTAGTAAGAATGACATTCTTTTTTTGCTTTTTGCTTTGTTCAATCTGTTCCACTCCCCTATGAGTTTTGTAGTTGTAGTTAAAAAGTACTATTCCGAATATTCTGTCTTTTTTGGTCGTTTCACCCCCGAAAAGTTTGACGATTTATGTACAAGTCAAATTATATTTTGAAAAAAAGTAATTTTCAATAAACTTTGTTGCAGTTTTGTGAAAATGATATTTTTGATTTAGTTATTTTACTATAATTTACATTTTAATTTATCTATTTAACTATGTGATTTTACTAGATTTTCAATTCACTTGTTACTAATTACCCGTTAGAGTATTATCGTGAATTTTGTAGGGAAATTTCTATTATTTTACGATTGTTTACCTTTGGACACATTCGTAGTAAATTATACACGTGAAAATTATACTACTATAAGAGAAAATACGGACTGAAACTTTTAGGATTCTTTTTCGTCTATATAGAAATAGGAGGGTGTTCATAATGAAATATATCGTTACTATTTTCATTGCTTTTATTATTTTAAGTGGATGCAGCAACTTTGACTCCGAACGTAATTCTTCATACGTAGTTTCCTATGCAGGAATTTTAGTTGTCGATGGGAAAGATTACATATGGCAAGGTGAGGTATTAAACGACGAGTTTACGGCAGATGTGAAGATTGGCGAAGTGAAGAATAAAGTAAAAAAAGAAGTGAAACCAAAACAGAACTTTGAGTCGAATTATTTAGACGTTGGTGACAAGATATATGCTTCAAAGGAAGATAAAGATGTATTAATTGTGAAACTGTCAGACGGCACTGTAGTCTATATGACTGTATCTGGATATTATAACAACGGTTAAAAATGAAGAGTCTATTATTATAGGAGTATGTTAATACACCTAAACAAACTAAAAGACCTGCAAAAGTAACCTTTTGCAAGTCTTTCTATTTATCTTCTAATAGTTACTGGTGGCTCAATAATAGCATAATCTGTTCGATCGCCTTTAGTTACCCATGCTACTAAATAATACGTTCCATTAGGAACTACACTTCCATTTAAGAAAGTACCATTCCAGTTGTGCTCGTAGATACCGTGTTCTTTAATATCTTGTGCCGCATATACATCACCTAAATATGCCAGTTGAGAACCAACTAAACGGTATATAGCCAGTTCATATGAATCAGCTCCTCCAGGTAAATGTGCATATACTTCAAAGTTATTATTCCCTAAAGCAGTTACACCAGTCAACGTTACTCTTGGATAATCAGGCTGTCCAATAAAAAGGATAGTCGGTACCTCAATAACTTTACCACCTTCTGTAACTGTTAAATACCCTTCATAATAGCCAGGTTGTAGATTAGCTCCATTAACCATAACACTTAAGTTTACGTTTTGTGTAACACCTGGATTAACACGAACAGTGCTTGTAGTAGAAACTCTTACGTTACTACCTACTTCTCTATTAAAATTAAATTTAACAGAATATTGTTTTGCTTTATTAGAAGTGTTCTTAATTTGGAACTGTTGTCTATCTAACTGCGTACCTTCTGTTCTTTCAAAAATACCAAAAGAATAGCTACCAGGTAGTACCAAAGTTTCTGTTTTTATAGCATCAAGTACACGAATACTTCCAGCACCTTGAGTGTTATAAGGATATGATTTGCCTGTTGCAGGATTAATCATATCTTCAGCCGTATTCATTAATGCGGATTTCACTTCATATACTCCCCAGCTTTGGTTCGCTTGTAATATTAAAGCTGCAGCACCAGCTACATGTGGAGCCGCCATACTTGTACCTTGAAATGCTGCATATCCATATGGATTTGCTGGATTATGAGTCGGAACTGTACTTGTAATATTTACACCAGGTGCAGAAACATCTGGTTTAATCATCCAAGTACTAGTAACTGGTCCACGAGAAGAGAAGTCAGCTACAGTTTCCCCTACTTCAGCTGAGAAATCAATCTCAAAGCTAACCGTTACTTCATTAACTTTTGCTAATAAGGCAAGACCATCTGCCTGGCTTAACATAATTGTTGGAACAGCCATACCAGGGATGTTCGGCATTGTACCTGCAACGTTATTGTAAAGGATTGCACCTACAGCACCAGCTTTTTTCGCTTCAGATGCTTTATCCACAAACGGAATACCAGCACCACGGCTGATTAAAGCAATCTTACCTGTTAAATCTTTCCCTACAAAGTCACCAGGTGCACCGAAACCAACATCTACTAATTTAAAGTCTTTTCCGTTAAGTGCAAGTAACGCTTCTTCCGAAGGGTGCCCTTGTACAGCTGAGGAAGCATAAGAAACACCATCAGAAGACATTGTTTTTGCTGTAAATACATTATAAGGTAATTGTGTTGCACCTACAGAGATAGCTTCACGAGAAGTACCAGGAGATCCAACCGTCCAGTTGTTTGGACCACTGTTACCGTTGGAAGTTACTGCTACAACTCCTTCTGCCATTGCCCAGTCTAGTGCAATAGAAGTAGCCCAGTCAGGACTGTTTACAGAGTTTCCTAATGATAGGTTCATAACGTCTGCTCCATCTTGAACGGCACGCTCAATACCAGCAACTACGTTTTGAGTTGTTCCACTTCCACCAGGCCCTAATACGCGATACGCTAATAAAGTAGCATCAGGTGCAACTCCCTTAATTAATCCATTAGCCGCTACTGTACCTGCAACGTGCGTTCCGTGTGTAGTTGAATTTCCACGGGGGTCACCAACAGGTGTTTCTTGAGGATCATTGTCATTATCAACAAGATCCCAACCTTTATAGTCACCAAATGCATGTGCTAAATCTGGATGAGTATAATCTACACCAGTGTCAATAATTGCAACAGTAACGCCTTTTCCAGTAAAGCCAGCATCCCATGCTTCTTCAGATCCGATGAAAGGTGCAGAATCCATCATATGAGGACTATAAGCATCTGCCGGAAGTTCAACACCAGTTTCTAACGCAGTATATTCCACATTTGGATATACAGCTTTTACTCCAGGTATTGTTAGAATATGAGGTATTTCACTTGCTTTTATTTGTAAAGAGAAGCCTGAGAATACGTAATCATATTCATGATTCACTTGACTGTTAGAAGTTTTTTCGTCAATTTCAGCAATAACATCTTCTCTAGCTTGCTTTAATTTTGCTTTAGATTGGCTTATGCCACTATGTTTTGCCTCAACGATAGACTGTTCCGTAAGTTCAACTATAACAGTAACTTCTTTGTTTAAAGAAAAATCTAAGTCTCCATGAACACTAGCAATATGCAAGTCTTTATGAATTGTTGCACTCTGATATTGTGCTCCCGCTGTAAAAGTACTTAATACAAGAAACAAAGCACACAAGGTAATAAACGAAGCAGCTAACTTTTTACGCAATATTATCTCCCCTTATCAAATATTAATTTTTAAAAAATCTGAATATTAATAACACTCCCTTTCTTGAATAGATTGTCCATAACACTACACACTTTTCATTATAAAGAACAACTTTGAATTTTTCAATATTAAGAACAAAACAATTCTCGTTAAAGAACGACAAGTTAATATAAATGCCGCGGAGGTTGATTTTTGCCAAGTATGTATGGAATCTTCTTGGACAAAAAAAAAGAACCCTTACATCATTATGTAAGAATTCTTTTTATTAGTTTATTTTTGTTGAGCTAACCAATTAGCAACTAGCGTTGCGTCGTCACCTTTTAAGAACCCACCTTGCATCGAACCTTGACCATTAATAATGATGTTTTCAATTTCTTGCGCACTGTATTTTGACCCAACTTGTGAAAGCTTTGGACCAAATCCACCATCTAAGTTACCGCCGTGACAAGATGCACAACTTTGTTTGTAAAGAGCTTCTGCTGCCGCAACATCTACTGTACCGTCTCCACCAGCTGCTGGTGCATCTGTTCCCGGTGCTGCATTGTTCGTTGTGTCTCCACCGCCGCCACAAGCTGCTAGTGCCACTATTCCACTACCTAATACGAGAGCTAATAAGTACTTCTTCATTTGGAAAGAATCCCCCTATCAGTTAAATGTAAAATATACCAACTTCAAGGATATTATACCCAACTTCATAGAAAATTACTCTCTTTTAAATCCTTCACCAAGTACTTCAGAAGCGTTCATAACGACGACAAATGCTTTATTGTCAATGCTTCGCACCACTTGTTTCAATTTTGTGAATTCCGTTTGATCAACTACACAAAGCAATATTGGACGTTCATCTTGCGTATAACCACCGTACGCAGCAAGTTTTGTTACTCCACGATCCACTTGCGTAAGGATAGCTTGACGAACTTCTTCCTCTTTATTCGTAATGATAAGCGCTGTTTTCGAATAGCCTAATCCTACTTGTACAAAGTCAATTGTTTTGCTTGTTACAAAAAGACCGATAAGTGCGTAAAGACCAAGTTCGATGTTGAAAACGATAGCTGCCGATATAACAATTAATCCATCAATAAGCGCCACACATGTACCGAGAGTTAGTCCTGTATATTTATGTATGATTTGCGCTGCAAGGTCTGTTCCACCTGTTGATGCACGACCTCGGAAAACAAGACCAAGTCCTAAACCAACTCCGATACCACCAAATAAACTACCTAAAAGTGGATCAAGTGTTGCCGGTTCGAGGTGGCTTGTCCAAAGTACAAATAGAGGAAGCATGATAGTTCCGACTAATGACTTAAAGCCGAACTGTTTTCCAAGCAGGAACACTCCGAGAATGAAAAGTGGGATGTTAAAGGAAAGTTGTACGTATCCCGGTTCCCAGCCAAGGATAGCTTCTGTAATCGTACTTATACCGCTTACTCCACCAGAAGCAACTCTGTTCGGAAGTAAGAATAAATTAAATGCTAATGCGACTATAGCCGATCCGATGATAACGTAAATATACTCTTTCACTTTATGAAAAAGTGGTTTCTCCTCTAACGCCGTCGGCTTTCTTCTTTTTTTCAATTTCTATTCCCCCAGACAATGTAGATTGTCGAATTTTATCACAAACAGAAAAAGTATAGCACGGTGCATGGTGCGTGTAAATATTGATAATGTAACGTGGTGAAGTGTTAAATTTACCTGATGTATATTTTTCATAGCATTTGTTATATGGGGGGGAATTATTACAGGGTGCTATGGCTTTGTGATTGCTTTTACTATGTTGGTTTTGGTTTTAGTGTACGAATCATGTTTACTTTGGATGATAAATCTAATTTTCGCCGATATACAGTTGTAATCGCCGATATTAATTTCTTTTCGCTGATTGGACATCAGCTTTCGCCGATTGAATCATGATTTTCGCCGAAAAGATGCTCATCTTCGCCGATTAACCCTCGATTTTCGCCGATAAAACAAATGAAGGTAGTCGTTTCCACTTCCAAAAACCATCATTATGATACAACACCTTCGCACTTCATTAAAAAACCAGTGATTTTCCGCGAAAATCACTGGTAACAAATCAAAAATATTAAATTTTCGAACGTAAATACGCATCAATGAACGAATCTAACTCGCCATCCATTACCGCATGAACGTTTCCGATTTCCGTGTTTGTGCGGTGATCTTTAACCATCGAGTATGGGTGGAAAACGTAAGAGCGAATTTGGCTTCCCCAGCCAATGTCCTTTTGCTCGCCACGAATTTCGTCCAGCTCAGCTTGTTGTTCTTCTAATTTTTTTTGATACAATTTCGCTTGTAACATTTTCATCGCACGATCACGGTTCTTAATTTGAGAACGCTCTGTTTGACATGTTACAACAACATTTGTAGGTAAATGCGTGATACGTACAGCGGAGTCAGTTGTGTTTATATGCTGACCACCAGCACCACTTGCACGATACGTATCAACTTTTAAATCTTCCGTACGAATATCAATTTCAATTTCATCATTGAACTCAGGCATAATATCACATGACACAAAAGAAGTATGGCGGCGGCCCGATGAGTCGAATGGAGAAATACGAACTAGTCGGTGAACGCCTTTTTCTGCTTTCAGATAACCATAAGCGTTATGACCTTTTATTAATAGCGTTACACTTTTAATCCCCGCTTCATCACCTGGTAAGTAATCAAGTGTTTCCACTTTGAACCCTTTTTTCTCGGCCCAGCGCGTGTACATACGAAGTAGCATAGAACCCCAGTCTTGAGACTCCGTACCACCTGCTCCAGGGTGCAACTCTAATAGGGCATTGTTTTTATCGTATGGCTCGCTTAATAACATTTGTAGCTCAAAGTCGTTGAATTGGGAAGTTAATTCTTTTAATTCCGACTCTAGTTCAGCCTGTAATTCATCGTCTTTTTCTTCTTTCACAAGTTCAAATGTTAAGTCTAAGTTTTCATGACTTTCGTTTAGGTCGTAAAATTGGTGTATTTGTCCTTTTAGTGCGTTTGTTTCGTTAATGACAGTTTGGGCTGCGTTTTGGTCGTTCCAAAATTCAGGGTGACTCATCATTTCGTCAAGCTCTGCGATACGTTTCTCTTTTACTTCTAAGTCAAAGAGACCCCCTAAAGTTGTTTAATTGTTTGGCCAATTTTTCTAATTCATTGCGAATTTCTGCTAGTTCCATTTTTATTCCACCTTATATAATCTATTTACATATAATTTATAAATACCGCTGTTGATTGGAGCCCAAATCTCCGCTTTCCGCGGGCGGGCCGGGAGCCTCCTCGTCGCATCCGCACTGCGGGGTCTCCCGCTCCCCGCTTCTCCCGTAGGAGTCTACGATTTGGTCTCCAGTCAACAGCTAAATAGGTATCATTAAAATACAATAGTCATAAGAAATAAATTCAGTTAAAAAGGTGAGGCCGCTTGTGCCCCACCGTTTTTATGATTATCTTTTACTTATTGTATAAAAGATAGTCGTTATCTTCCACAGCATTGTTTGAATTTTTTGCCGCTTCCGCAGATACATGGTTCGTTGCGGCCTACGTCGAGTGCTTTTTTCACTGGGCGCTTTTTCGGCGCTTCTTCGCCTGCTTCAGGAGGGCGAACTGCTTGGCCTTTCGCAACTTCTTGACGCTCTAAGTTATTGCGAATTTGCGCTTTCATGGTAAGCTTCGTTACATCTTCTTCTATCGCAGAAATCATGCTTTCAAACATCGCGAAACCTTCGAATTGGTATTCACGTAGCGGGTCAATTTGACCGTAAGCACGTAAATGGATACCTTGACGGAGCTGATCCATTGCGTCAATATGGTCCATCCACTTCGAATCTACCGCACGAAGTACAACTACTTTTTCAAACTCACGCATTTGTTCTGGCGCAAGCTCTAGTTCTTTTTCGTCGTAACGGTCGATTACTTTTTTATAAATAATCTCAGACATTTCTTCTGGCTCTTTACCACGTAAGTCGTTTAACGTAACATCGCCTTCAAAAAGAACGTTCGCATCTAGGTAGTCAATGATACCTTGTAAGTTCCAATCTTCCGGAACTTCTGCTTTTGGTGTGTAAAGAGCAACATTGCGCTCCACTGTAGACTTTAACATTCGCTCAACAATATGGCGTAAGTTTTCAGAAGTTAACACTTCTAGACGTTGCTTGTAAATAACTTCACGTTGTTGACGTAACACATCGTCATATTGTAAAAGTTGCTTACGAGCGTCATAGTTGTTACCTTCCACACGTTTTTGCGCAGATTCTACTGCTTTGGAAACCATTTTACTTTGGATTGGTTGGTCATCCGCCATTCCAAGTCGTTCCATCATCGCCTTCATATTATCAGAGCCAAATCGGCGCATTAGTTCATCTTCCATTGATAAGTAGAACTGCGTTACCCCTGGGTCACCTTGACGACCAGAACGTCCACGTAGCTGATTATCAATACGGCGAGATTCATGGCGCTCTGTACCGATAACAGCAAGTCCACCTGCTTCTTTTACACCTTCGCCAAGCTTAATATCTGTACCACGACCGGCCATATTTGTTGCGATCGTAACCGCACCTTTTTGACCTGCATCTAAAATAATGTCAGCCTCACGTTCGTGGTTTTTCGCATTTAATACATTATGTTTAATTCCGCGCTTTGTTAATAAGCGAGAAATATATTCAGATGTTTCGATTGCAACTGTACCGACTAATACTGGTTGGCCGTTTTTGTTACGCTCGGCAATGTCGTTTGCAACCGCGTTAAATTTACCTTCAATTGTACTGTAAATTAAATCGGCACGATCATCACGGGCAACTGGCACGTTTGTTGGGATAACAATAACGTTCATGTTGTAAATGTTGCGGAACTCTTCTTCCTCTGTTTTAGCTGTACCAGTCATACCAGCTAATTTTTCATACATACGGAAGTAGTTCTGGAACGTAATCGTTGCAAGTGTCATACTCTCGTTTTGAATTTCTAAGCCTTCTTTTGCTTCAATTGCTTGATGAAGTCCATCCGAGTAGCGACGACCTTTCATTAAACGGCCTGTAAATTGGTCAACGATAACGATTTCGCCGTCTTCCACAACGTAATCCACGTCATTGTGCATCGTAACGTGTGCACGTAGAGCTTGGTTAATATGGTGGTTTAACGCAACATGAGTAATATCGAATAGATTTTCAATGTTGAACGCTTTTTCCGCTTTTGTAATACCTTCTTCTGTTAGCTGAACACCTTTTGTTTTTTCATCGTACGTGTAATCTTCGTCACGCTTCATGTGACGTACGAACCCGTTCGCTTGAACGTAGAGGGATGCAGATTTTTTCGCACTTCCAGAAATAATTAACGGTGTACGCGCTTCATCGATTAAAATGGAGTCAACCTCATCAATTACAGCAAAATATAATGGACGCTGAACCATTTGCTCTTTGTAAAGCACCATGTTATCACGTAAGTAATCGAATCCGAACTCGTTGTTCGTACCGTATGTAATGTCGGCTTTGTAAGCTTCTATTTTTTCTTCACGGGATAATGCGTTTAAATTTAAACCAACTGTAAGGCCGAGGAAGTTGTATAGCTTGCCCATTTCCTCTGCGTCACGATTTGCTAGGTATTCGTTGACTGTAACAACGTGTACGCCTTTACCAGTAATCGCATTTAAATAAACAGGAAGTGTCGCTGTTAACGTTTTACCTTCCCCTGTTTTCATCTCGGAAATGTTACCTTCGTGAAGGGACACGCCCCCCATTAACTGCACTTTGTACGGATATAAACCAAGCACACGGCGAGATGCTTCACGTACTACAGCGAATGCTTCCACAATCATGCTATCAACGTCTTCCCCTTTTTGAAAACGCTCCTGAAATTCAGCTGTTTTCGCTTTTAGCTGGTCATCTGATAATTTTTCCATATCAGAAGCTAAAGAATCTATTTGGTCAGCTAACTTCTCTGCTTTCTTTAGCTGACGTTTGTTCGGATCAAATACTTTATTTAATAACCCTAGCATATGAACGCCCCTCTTTTTATCTTTTAATTAGGCTCTGTTAAAGACCGCTCTTGATTTCCGCGCAAGTCTTCGCTTTCCGCGGGCAGGCCGGGAGCCTCCTCGGCTTCGCCTGTGGTCTCCCGCTCCCCGCTTCTCCCGCAGGACAAGGAATGCTACGGGAGCTGTGCATCGCACGAAGAAAATGCGATAGCATTTTCGAGGAGTCTACGACTTGCGCGGAAATCAACCGCTAGAAAGGTATCAAAAATCAACACTAACCTTTAACATAGCCTTTAATTAAGAATTGTTTAATAAATAAGTTCCATATAAAAAGGAAAGTTCCTTTTATTTTCAAGATTTTTATGTATTTTTACTATTTTATCATTTTAACACTTATCCGCTAACGGGACAACTTTGTTACAAGATTGTTACTGGTGCCAGGCACTTGTCGAAATGTATTACAAAACGATTACTGGTGCCAGGCACCACTCGAAGTTTGTCGAATTATTTGGTCTTTTGTATTAATAATTAATTTACTACGCCGATATAGTTTTTGTCTGATATTTTTATTGAACAGCAGGGGGCTATTATAAACATGAGCAATTTTCTAAAAGGTGTTGTAAAACAGCAGCAACCAAATAAACATAGTACACTTAAAAGTACTACAAAAAGTAATTGGTGGACTAACTTAAGGGTAGGCAGTAAGTATTTAGTTGTAATGGGGATTATTTCTACGTTATTCATCATTACCGCATGTATAGTATTTATCCAACTAGCCAAAATTCATAGCAATGTAACGGAAATGGATAACCGTAGCGAAGAGTCAATTAGGCTAACAGAGATGGGTTCTATTTTCCGCGCTAAATCTATCCAAGGATATGACTATCAATTTTCACCAGAGGAACAAGTGTTACAACAATTCGAGGAAAACGCGGATAAGCTAGACTCATTCGAAGAATACCTAGAACCATTCATGAGTACAGATCAAGAAAAAGAACTTTTTTCCAGATTATTATTAATCGATGAGAGATTAAACACGCTGTTTTTCGACATGCTCGTTCCATTTGTAGATCAAAATGATGAACACATCGTCATGACAACGCTTCGTCAATTTGACGTTTTACGTGTTGAGTATATTTCAACTTTATATGAACTACGTGGCATGTTGGAGGAAGAGAGGCAAGCAGCAACGGAAAACACTTTTGCTCAACTGGCATATAGTTCACTCGTTCTTATCATTGCATTTATCGTTACGATTACTATTGGAGTTTCAATTATCCTAATCATTAATAGATTAATTAGAACAAATTTAACAAAAGTTGTAGAACAAGCTAACTTCATTGCAGATGGAGATTTAAGTCACGATAATCTTGCTTATAGTAGCAAAGATGAAATCGGTCAATTAAGTGTTGCCATTAACGGCATGAAAGAGCGGCTATCTCATATGGTTGCAGAAATTCAACAAGTATCCGATACCGTATCCAACCAAAGTGAGGAACTAATGCAGTCTTCTAGTGAAGTACAATCTGGTGGAGAGCAAATTGCGGCAACGATGCAACAGCTGTCTGCTGGCGCCGACCAACAAGCAAACTCCGCATCAGACGTAAATGTACAGATGGAAGATTTCGTTCATTCTATCGAAGAAACAAATGAACACGGAATCGAGGTATTACAAACGTCAAATTCTGTATTAACTAGCACTGAGGCTGGAAGTAAACTAATGGATCGTTCCGTTCACGAAATGAAGCAAATTTTTACAAATGTACAACAATCCGTTTATAAAATTGAGGGGTTAGAAAAGCAGTCGAAGGAAATTTCTTCTTTAGTAGAAGTGATTCAAGGCATTGCTTCTCAAACAAACTTGCTCGCACTAAACGCAGCGATTGAAGCAGCTAGAGCCGGAGAAAGTGGCCGAGGATTTGCGGTAGTTGCCGAAGAAGTACGCAAACTTGCCGAAGAAGTTTCGCGCTCCCTTGTGGACATAACCTCTATTGTGAGTGGCATCCAAAAAGAATCTCAAGATATTTCGTTATCGTTAAGAGACAGTTTTGAATTAGTTGAAGATGGAACGAACACGGTTCAACAAACAGGAGAGACATTCGTACAGATTAGTACAGAAATTAATAAGATGTCTCAAAAAATAAAAGTCATGACAAGTAACTTGTCGAGAGTTACTGATTCATCAAAGGAAATAAACATCTTAATAGAGAATATTGCTTCTGTTACAGAGGAATCTGCAGCTGGAATTGAGCAAACAGCCGCTACGGTTCAACAATCCAATAGCTCGGTCGAGGAGATTTCCAAAAATTCTGCTCACCTAGCTGAATCTGCTGAGACGTTAAATCAGTTGGTTAGGAAGTTTAAAATATAGACTATCTTAAGTTGTTTGTTTTAAAGTGCTAACCGTTGCTGTTCGCTGTAGATGCTCGCTTTCCGCGGGTGGTCTCGGGAGCCTCCTCGTCGCTCATGGCAACTGCGGGGTCTCCCTTGACACACTTCTCCCGCAGGAGTTCACATCTACAGCGAACAGCAACTTTAATGGTTATAATAACCAAGATTTCACCTTACCATTTCAAAACTTCTCCGCGCATGCTTTTGGGTAACAGTGGATTATGATCCATCCTAGCTATTGTTTATATTGCCTTTAAACATAGAAAAGCATCGGGTTTCTGTATCGAAACCCGATGCTTTTTTTTACCTTAATGTGCTTCAATTAATCCATACTTCCCATCTTGACGCTTATACACGACATTCGTTTCGTTTGTTGCTGCGTTTAAGAATACGAAGAAGTTATGGCCTAACATGTTCATTTGAAGAATTGCTTCTTCACTATCCATTGGTTTTAAGTTGTAACGCTTCGTACGAACTAGATCGAAGTCTTCGTCGTCCTCCACCGCTACTGATACTGCTTCTACAGCATCGTTAAACATATATTTAGGTGTACCTTTATCGCGCATTTTGCGGTTTACTTTCGTTTTATGTTTTCGAATTTGTCGCTCTAATTTATCAACAACTAAGTCAATCGCTGCATATAAGTCACTGTGGCTTTCCTCTGCACGTAGTACTAACCCAGTCATTGGAATCGTTACTTCAATTTTTTGGTCATTGTTAATTACTTTCACATTCACTTTGCACTCGACATTTTCTGTAGAATCAAAATAGCGCTCAATTTTGCCAATTTTCGTTTCTACATACTCTCTGATCGCTGGAGTTACCTCAATGTTTTCACCGCGTACGTTGTACTTCATAAACGAACTCCTCCTTTGAATACTGATAGGTCTAATGGTCCACAACCTACCTGCATGTAACTTATAACGAAGTTTCTCTCGTGTGTGACGAGAACTACTTCTTACCTTTATTATAAAGGCTATGTATACTTATTTCTACAATACCCTACATGATTCCTTCCAAAACGTAAAAGAATTTTTAATTTTTTGTGAACTTTGAATAGGTCGTGAACATATTGGGTATTGGGGTAAATTAAATATATGCTTAGTAGGGTTAAAACTTGCTATATTATTAAAAGTATAGGGTACTAACTATTGATGTGCGCTACAGGTGCTCGCTTTCCGCGGGTGGTCTCGGGAGCCTCCTCGGCGCAAGCGCCTGTGGGGTCTCCCTTGACGCACTTTCCCCGCAGGACAAGGAAGGCTACGACAGCGATACATCGCACGAAGAAAATGCGGATGCATTTTCGAGGAGTCTCCCACCTGTAGCGCACATCAATTGTTTCTTCTATGAAGCTAACCTGTATTTCTATTACAGCCCACCTTATTTAATATTCACCTATAGGAGTTAAAACATACACAAAAAACCTCCCATTTTCTCAGGAGGTTTTCGTTTTAGTGCACAATGTATTTTATTAGTTGCTCTTCGACGCCGATTTTCCACGCTTCAAAAGCAGGAGCGACGTGGTGTTGGATGGTTTCTTTTCTTAGGAAGGAGATATCAAACACGTCGTTTAGGCGATCTAGCTCATCTAGGAAGCTTTCAAACTGATTGAATGCTCGTACTTTTTCAGGAGCTTCTGAGAAAATACGCTTTAAATGTTCATTCGCTTCCATAATCTTCGCAATCGCATTTAGACTGTCTTTCATCACTTTCTGCTCCACTTTCCCGTCATCGTTAAAGCGGTCCGAACTTAAGTATTGCAGCGCTTCTTCTACCACTTCTACTAGCTCATAGTAATGTTTTATCATACTAAATTGCTCTTCATTTATCGTTACCATGGTGTCACCTAGTTTCGCTTATCATAATACATCCCGTCTGCTGAAAGAGAGGCATTGGTTACGCCATATGCCTTGACGGTTTTCTTCGAATGTTGGATTTGACTCCACTCTTGCTTCATGTTTTTGTAAAAATGGTCCAACCGCCCCGAGATTTGTTCACTTTTCTTTGCAACATCTCGGCCAAGTGCCGTTTCTTCTGGCAAGAATGGCGGTTGCAATTTTTTCATTAAAACATCTCGCACTTGAAGCAGTTGGTCAACTTTCGCAATAAACTCATCACGTTTTTCTTCCGGTGGCAACCCTTCATGCAACATCGTGTGCAAATGGTTCGTCACTTTGCTTAAATCTTGTAAAGCAGACATTACGCTTGTCCACCTTGTGCATAAGTTTGTTGACGGTTCGTTTGAATTACTTGCTTCCACGTATCACGGAACTCCACAACATATCCTTCTACTTCTTCAATGATCGCAACGTCGTTTTTTACGTTCGCTTCCATTAAACGGCGGTTCAAATAGTCGTACATTGACATTAAGCTTTTCGACATTTCCACGTCCATATTTAACGTCACCATTAATTCTTGCACAATTTTTTGCGCTTTAATTAGATTCGTATTTTTCATCTCTATATTTTTCTCTTCGATTCCCTTTTTTGCTAGTTTCAAAAACTTTAAACAGCCGTTATATAACATTAAGGTTAATTCCCCTGGAGATGCGGTATTAACGGAATTGTTTTGGTACGCTTTATACGGGTTGTTTACTGCCATCGTAAAACACTCCTTCATTCCTTACTGTTGTGGATAAAACATTGACATTAGTTGCATTGCTTGACTGTTAGCCGTATCCATCGCTTTTTCCATCGCCGTAAACTGGCGCCAGTAGCGGTCCTCGATTTGTTTCATACGAGCTTCAAACTGAGTCATTCGTTGGTCCACACTGTTTAATTCACGACCAATAGTAAACTGTTGATTCGTTCTAGATGCATTTCCAGCTCGTTGCTCAATTTGGCGAATCGCCCCTTGAACATTCTCACGTAACTGACGTGCTACACCTTGTTGACCCGTCTCTTCGTTTTTCGCTTTATTGAAGAGCTCCATAACTGAAGAAGGATCTTCAGCGATTGCGGCACGTAGCTTGTCCTCGTCGATAATTAGCTTTCCACGGTCCATGTAGTTGGAGCCAGTCGCAATTCCGATTTGCCCTAGTTGCTTGAATGCACCACTCGTTTCAACCGTTGAATAAAAAGCAGTTCTCATTCGGTTCAAACTAGAAGACAAAATATTATCATTTCGAAGCAAGCCGCTGCGAGCCTTCGCTTCCCACTGTTCCGCTTGTTTTTCCGTAAGCCCTTCTCGCTCTTCATCCGATAACGGCTTAAAATCACGATGAACTTCCTCTGTCAGTTTGCCATTAACTTTTTCAATGAGCTCATTGTATTTATCGATATAATTTTTTATCGAGTTAAATGTTTTGTCGTTGTCGTTATTTACTGTGACGGATACGGAACCTGTTGTTGCTTCATGAAGGTTGAACGTTACACCATTGATGGCAAACGAATTTGTGTTTCTAGAGGTTTTCATCCCATTGTATTCAAAAAAAGCCTTCGTGCCACCATGCTCATTTTCCTCTTGAAGTCCAAGAACATCCGTTAAAAATGTCCCTTCTAACTTAATCTCCGCCGTACCTGCTGGTTTGTTTCCTTTCCCGTCCCATGATTCTGGTGCAGAGTTAAGGTTGTTCGCACCGACCGTATTACGAGATAAAAGCATTTTTCCAGCTGCCTGATCGAAGTAGGCGGTAACCCCTAACGACTGTTCTCCATTAATGTTTTTAATAAGATCGTTCATTGTTGTTGTACTATCTATCTCAAAGTTTTTACTTACTTGTACCCCATCTGCGTCGTATGTTCCAATTGTAAAATTAGAAGTGTAATGGTTAAATGCAATCGTTTCAATTGCCGCTGCACTAGCTAGCTTTTCCGGTAGGTGTAGTTCCCCTGTATCCTGGTTAACGAAAACAATTTTTTCACCCTCCGCTCTGGAGTCAAACGTTGCTTTATCAAATGTAACGGTATACTCGTCTTCACCAATTTTAATTAGCTCGTTATTATTAAAATTCGTTTTTTGAATGGCACCTTTACCGAGAGATATCTTTTCCGTACCTGCACTTAGTTCCCTACCTTCAAATGTCCCCGAAGTTGGTTTCCAAGCCGAACCCGTACCAACACTCATCGAGTTGCTTTCAAAGTCGTTCCTTTGCGTCCATAAACTAGCATTTAGATCTAGCGCTGAACCATCTTTCATAACAGAAGTTGGAGAGAAATTTGATGCAGAAGAAGCTGGTTTCATATTTGAGATGGTATGTGTACCATTTACCGCTGTAGCTGATGCGGATGCTGTAACTGAATTCGGATTGGATGACGTTACTAGTTTTGCCGTATACGAACGTTGTAGTGTCATATCAAAACTTAGCGTACTGAAATCCGTAAGTAGCTGGTTCATTTCACGATAGTCGTCACGTTTCCACTCTAATATTTGCTTTTGTTGCGTTAACTTATTTAATGGCATACGCTGTGCCCTCATTAAATCACTGACGATTTGATTTATGTCCATTCCACTTGCAAATCCTGATAATCGCATAAAACCACCACCTAAATCTTTTTGTCTACAAAAAGCCCCATGAATTCGGCCATCGAGGCGTACATATTCAAAAATTCTTCGGAAGGAATCTCTCGTACTACATCTTCCGTCTCTGAATCTACTACTTTAACATAATAACGATCTAATTCTTCATGAAATTCAAACTTAATCGAAACATTCATCGGCAAAAGGAAATCATTCATCCCATCGACGACATGTTCTATTCTATTTCTTTCTAGATTAAGTTGTTCATTCTTCACATGTTGAAAGGATTCTTCTACTTTTTCCGTTACTGTTTTTGCTGTATTAACTTTGTCTGTATTAGTCATAGAAGTAAGATAATATTTTCCACCGACTTGAGAAATTTCCATGTTTATTCCTCCGACAAATAGTATTCTATCTTTAATATCGGATGAATAGTTCGAACCTTAAATAGTATTAGCAGGAAATAAGGGATTTATATTATGAGGAGTGGTTAGTTATTAGGTGTTAGGTGTTAGGACAAACCTTAGACTGGTGTTATAAATATTATATTCTTTCTTAGAGAATTTCTGTTTATAGAGAATGGAATAGATTTTAATACGTACCTTAAAACCTAACCAACTAAGCCCTAACGCCTAAAAACTAATGTGTTTGTGGCTTTAGTTTTAATTCTAAGATTCCTAACTCTTTTTGTAGTTCTTGTAACTGTTCGTTTAGTAGTTGGCGGTCATGTTTCGTGAGGGTGTCGTCTAATGCGTGTTCCGCAATTTCTTTCATTTCATGGAGCTTTTCTTCTATTAAGTCTAGAAGTCTATTTTGTTGTTTCGTCCATTCTAGTTGCGCTTGTAAAAACTCTAACTTCTCTTTTTCGTCCTTGTTATGCATGGCGGTCTTGTCCCCTTTATTATACTTTTATATCAAAGTTTTGGCCTAGGTTAGGGTGAATTGCTTGTTGAACTGGTTGTTCCTGCACGACCATTGTCGAATCCAACAACTTATGTACCGCTTCCCCCTGTTGCTCCACACTTCCTAACGCATGCTTCATAACAGACACTGACGCAGCTTGTTGAACTTGACTTTGAGATAACATCATTGACAATAAAGGAATATCCACACTACCACCGAACCTTTCTACTACTTCTATTTATTATAGGATAACAAAGTAAAGGAATATTAGATATGCTCAATTATTGAATAGAACACAATATATATTCCATTATCTACCTGGACAATGAACCTGTCCGTGGCCACTAAAAAACAACTCCTGAAATTTGCAAACAAATAAAAAAAGAAAACCTTCCTATTAATTTTTGGTATAATTAGTCTCGACCAAGAAACAAAATATCCAAAACGAAAGGAAGGCTTTCTTCTATGCTTAAAGAAAAAGATATGCAGTTAAGCATCTACTCTTTATTATACTTCAAAATTCCAGAAAACCATATACTTAAATTAGTACACGATGCAGTAGACTTTAGTTTTATTAATGAACTACTAGAAAATACATATAGTAAATATTATGGTAGACCCGCAAAAGAGCCAGAGTTAATGGTCAAACTCTTGGTACTTCAGTACCTTTATAAACTATCAGATGAACGTGTTATCGAAGACGCATCTCTCAATTTAGCATACATGTATTTTTTAGGAATTAATCCTGAAGAAGAATTACCTGACCCTAGTTTATTATCTAAATTTCGAACACAACGATTACAGGATGTTACATTAGATGATATCATCGCCGCATTTGTTCGCCAATGTGTGGAGAAAGGTATTATCAAAAATACTGGTTTGAGTATTGATAGTACTCACACAGAAACAAACACGTTCAAAGCAACGGTCGAAAGAGTCATGAAACGTCTATCTAAGAAAATCTTTAAAACTTTAGAAAAAGAACTCGAAGAAATTATATGGCTATATTAAGGACTCGGATGAGTGGTTCTGTAGTCAAGGAAACTCGACAAATAAAAAGAAATATACTAAAAAGAAGGATCGACAATCAGTCAGATACTATTTTGAAAAAGAAAAGTGTCGAAACTGTCCTTTTAGACCGGAGTGTATACCTACCGGTAACACAGTAGGGAAAGTGTTAGAGGTTAGTGTAAACACACCAGAATTCTATGAATACAGCCAACAACAGAAAACAGCCGAATTCAAGGAGAAATATAAAAAGAGAGCATGCCAAGAATGGAAAAATGGCGAAATGAAATGCTTTCACGGGCTAGATCGTGCCAGGGGATACGGTCTAAAAAGCATGTCTACACAAGCAAAACTAACTGCATTAGCAGTAAATATTAAGAGGATAGGAAAAATCCTATCCTCCAAAATAGCATAAGATGACCACTCTATTTACAAAAACACCATTTTTCTTCAAAGAAAAGAAAAAGAGGTGTTTTTTAATTATTTACTTCATAAAAAAGTAGACTTTTTCAGTGGCCTCAACCTGTACCTCTGTCCATCGCCGAATCCAACAACTTATGTACCGCTTTCCTCTGTTGCTCCACACTTCCTAATCCATGCTTCATAACAGACACAGACGCAGCTTGTTGAACCTGACTTTGAGATAACATCATGGAGAGTAAAGGAATATTCATAATAACACAGCACCTCTCTATTATTTCTATTAATTGAGTGAGTTTCATAATGTACAATTACTATACGAAAAACGAATATTAAAACATATACCCTTTTATAAATACCATGATATAACGAACGTATCTAATAATAATGAACTAAAAAATCGTTTTTCACTAAACGAACCTTAATTATGAAATTAATTCAATTATAGGATATCAAAGTTAAGGGACATTTGAAATAATCAATTATTAAATAAACCACAACAAATGATCAAAATTCTTAGGCACTTTTATCTATTAACTTACCGGGTGACTGGCACTAGAATTCGTTTAAGTTAACGCTTTTACTCAACTTTTAATTATATCAAAAAGAGACCCTAGCATAACTAGAGCCTCTCTGTTTTATGTTTTTGTGGTTTTCCTAACCAACAAACCAACTATCTACTAACCAACTAATCTTATCCTAATAACTGAAGTACAGCTTGTGGAGCTTGGTTAGCTTGTGCAAGCATTGCTTGAGAAGCTTGAGAAAGAATGTTGTTCTTCGTCATTTCCATTACTTCACGAGCCATGTCTACGTCACGGATACGTGATTCAGCTGCTTGTAAGTTCTCAGCAGACGTGTTCAAGTTATTAATAGTATGATCTAAACGATTTTGCCAAGCCCCAAGATTAGATCTTTGTTCAGACACATCCTTAATAGCAGCGTCAATAGTTGTAATAGCTTGTTTTGCATTTGCGTGAGAATCTACTTGCAGACCATCTACACCTAAACCACTTGCACTCATATCACTGATTGTAATTGAAAGATTTTGGTTTTCGTTTGCACCGATTTGGAATGTAGCTCCTGTTGCTGCACCTGTTTGTACAGTCAAACCAGTAAACGCAGTTCCGCCAGCAGCATATGCAGAATCTGTTTTAATAGAAACTCCCATAGAATCAAAGTTGAATGTATCTCCCGCATTAAAGCCTGTCTTGCTAATAGTCTGTGTATTACCAGCACCATCTGCTAAAGTAATATCACCCGCTGCCTCAGTGATAGTGTAAGTAGTATTTGCTTTAGCACCTGCTACAGAAATATCACTTAATGATGATAAACCTACTACTGTTGAATCTAGTGAACCTCCTGAACGACTAACCCCTAAGTTTCCACCAAGTAGCTGCTTACTGTTAAATTGAGTTGTATCAGAAATTCTATCAATTTCATCAGCTAACTGTCCAATCTCTGTTGCAATTGCATCTCTATCTTCTGGCTCTAAAGTATCATTCGCTGCTTGAACAGAAAGTTCACGCATACGTTGAAGAATCGAATGTGTTTCATTTAAAGCACCCTCAGCAGTCTGAATCATTGAAATACCATCTTGCGCATTACGAGAAGCTTGGTCTAAACCACGAATTTGCCCACGCATTTTTTCAGAGATTGCTAGACCTGCTGCATCATCTCCAGCTTTGTTAATACGAAGACCTGAAGCTAATTTCTCCATTGCATTTTGTCCTGCTTTTTGGTTAGTACCCATCTGACGATAAGTGTTTAACGCAGGGATATTGTTGTTGATAATCATTTGATTTTCCTCCTTGAAATTTGCCGATTTCACGTCCTTGTGTAATCGGTTTTTGATTTGACAAGTAGTTCGAAAGTCGGCCGCCTTTGGAATTTGCTTGTTTTACACTTTTTATATCGGTATTTGGTTGAGAAGGTTTAGTAGGTTTAGAAAATAATTTGTAAATTTATCGTTTATTTTGTTTTAAGGGGCTAGTAGAATCAATTTCATAATTACGGTTCGTTTAGTGAAAAACGAATTATATTCTCTAAAAAATATAGGGCGTTCGTTTTGTGTGTGTTTTCACAGTAGATAGAGCCTTTTAACTCGTTTTTCGTATAGTAATCATACTTTATGAAAAGGACTCAGTTGGTTAGCTATTAGGTGTAGATTTTGTCGAAGTGCTAGTAGATAACTACTAACACCTAATAGCTTAGAGGGATTATTTCTTTAGTAATGAGGACAGGCTCTTAAGTATATCTACTTTTGATTGTGCCGCTGCATTGTTTTCATGTTGGATAGAGAGGTAAATCTCTTTACGATGAATGTCTATATTGTTTGGCGCTTCAATTCCTAATTTAACTTGATCACCGCTTATGCTTATGACTTTTATTTCGATATCGTCGCCGATTTGGATGGCTTCGTTTATTTTCCGACTTAACACTAACATTGCTGCGCCTCCTCTCTATTCCGTAGGTTGTAGTTGCGCGAATAGTTTATGTTTCGTTTCATAACTTGTACCAGTTAAAATAACTTGCTTGCCAATTCTCTTGTTTACATTTATAACGATTGGTCCTTGTAAGTTAGCAGTCGTTTCTTGGAACTGTTCGTGCACCGTCAAGATGACATACGTTAGTACGTCTTCTCGATTCTCAATCTCTAACAACTCAACCGTAGACTGTTCCAACTTAAAATCATAATCTTGTATAAACAAAAACGGATTCGTCACAACAAACGCAAGAACCTCCGTCTTCACCGATTGCAATATTTGAAACATTCCATCTTCCGAAAAAGGTACTAAAACAAATTTTTTCTCTTCAAGAAAACCAGGAATTCCTTTCGGAAACTCCACTAAATCTTGCTCCATTATTTCAAGTTCTCCGTGGTATTTCGTATTTATTTTCATAGGATCACACCTTTTTATTTTTTCTTCCTAATGACTAACAACTAGTAGCTAACCCCTAACATCTATAAATCTAATATCAATCGTAGGCTCCTGTGCGATAAAAACATCCGTAGAACCTGGTGTATAGTTATGAATTGGCTTATTAGGCCTCACATCAATAATCGGCTTATTCACCTTTACCTGTATATCTAAATCACCTGGATCATAATCAATACCCACACTGAAGTGAGATGGAATCCAACCTACATTAAACTCCTTGGCAGCAGGCTCACCGTTACGCTTCGCCTGGGAAGGCATACGATTTCCTCCATGCTCAATTCGCATCAGTTCATCCCCATCTCGAGCTACACGCGACATGCCTTGTGACCATGTGCCATATCCTTTTTGTGCTGCTTCCCTCACTACCATACCAGCAGACTTTATCCCAACATCCGCTAATGCTTTCGTCTGGTTAATCGTTAAGCGTGGTGGTCGCTTATTAAAGTTCATATCCGCTTCAGGTTGTCTAATTGTCATTTCTGCTTGCGGCTGTTTAATCTCCTGCACAGGCTGACGGATATTCAATCCTATCTGTACATTTGTTTGATTTATTCGCAGTTGCGGTATGTTCAAGATAATCACCTCTTTTGGTTGGTTAGGCGTTAGGTGTTAGTTGGTTAGGGGGGGGGGTTATTGGTGTTAGTTTTATTAGTTTATAGCTGTTTATTAAGAGAAAGGAATCACATATCTTGGCTTCACCTGGCTTTCCTAACACCTAATAGCTAACGCCTAACTCCTAAAAGAAAAAAAGGAAAACCCCATATAACTAGTACACCAAGGTTTTCCTAACATCTAACACCTAACACCTAACGCCTAACCATCTATCTCAAGAAATCCATTAAAGAAGGCTGTATAATCCGCGCACTCGCCGCTAGTGATGCACGTAACACACTTTCTTCTGTTTTTAAATCTGTGATTACACGTTCAATGTCTACATCTTCGTTATCAGAAAGAATTCGAGTAGCTACAACTTCTTGGTGATTAATACGGTTATCAATCATTTCTAAACGATTGTACCGAGCACCTAATTCAGAACGTTCTGCTTGAACAACCTCGGCTTTTTTATCGAACGCACCTAAAAGTTCACCAACCTTTGCACCGTCATTTTCTTTCAGTGCATTCTCAATATCATTCCATAATTGGAACATCTCTTGGCTAAATACATTTTCTACATTAATATTTGACTGGAGTTTAATCCCACGTGATACCTCTACAACAAATGGACTATTTTCTGTGCTAACAGAAGAAGGATCTGATGCATCGCCAACACGAGGTTGATCTATTCTAGTTCCATTGAAAATATATCTCCCAGCTACTTGCGTATTGGCTACTTGCGCAAAGTCTTCTTTTATTTGACCAATCTCCAGTGCAATCGACTTGCGATCCTCTGGTGTCATCGTGTCATTCATCCCTTGCACCATCAACTCACGCGCCCTGTGCATCGCAGAACCGACATGCTCAATCGCCGCTTCCGAGTTCTCCATCCAAGCATACACTTCACTCAAGTTTCGCTTATACTGTTGAATCTCATTCAGGTTTGTACGGTAGTACATCCCTTTCATTGCGACAACTGGGTCGTCAGATGGCTTCGTAATTTTTTTACCAGTGGCAAGCTGGTCTTGAATTTTGCCCATCTTGTTATAGTTATTGTTTAAATGTCGTAATGAGTTTTGTGCTAACATACTTTGTGTTACGCGCATTGTTTACACCTACCTTCCGGCTAAGCCCATGCCATTTATTATTCTATCTAACAATTCATCCGTTAACGTAATCATACGAGCCGAAGCATTGTACGCATGTTGGAACTGAATCATATTGGTCATTTCTTCATCTAACGATACCGCACTTACGGACTGGCGTCGTTGGTCAACAGCTAGCTTCAACGTTTCACTATTGTAAGAAAGTCGATTCGCTTCTTGTGCATCAACTGCCATTCCACCAATTACACTTTCGTAATAATCTTGGAACGTTGTTGTAACACCGTTAATAGCTAAAGAACGAGTTTTTACATCCGCTAACGCCACAGCGTTTGTACCGTCCCCTAATCGGCCACCAACATTTCCTACTTGTTCAAAATGGATGTTGATAGACCTTCCGATTGTCACTTCAGACGATAACACTCTATCTAAATTGAAGGAAACCGTTCCTCCAAATTCATCTTCTAAAGCAGTCGCTAATTCTTGTAAACTAGCAAACTCACCAGAAGCTTGCACCTCTTGCCTTGGAGCTGTACTCGTATCATAAAGCTTGTATATATAAGAACCTTCATTTGTTGATTGTAAGGATATCGTTAAGTTTGATACTCCGTTATAACCTTGAAAATCCCCTTGTACAATCGCTCCGCCGTTATAAGAAGAAGCTGCGATATTATCTAAAGAGTTGCGAATATCTCCGCTAATCGTTAAAAACTTCGCTGCGTTTTGTTTATTGTCAGCCGAAACATTCAAGTTTGTAAATTCAAAAAAGGAAAAGGCTGTATGAGTACCATTTTGAATACTAGATGTGCTCCATCCAGATTCATGTACACGATTTAATTCCATCGCAAAATCATATGCCAACGTGTCCAAGTGGCTTAACATTTCTGGATAAATTCCTTTCGCCACAGAACCTTCCATATATCCATATGCTTCCACTAATCCTTTTAACTTACCAGAAGAGTGTAACGCACGAATATCATTTTTCATGTCACCAATGATAAAGTCACTCACTAAACCAGTTTGCTGGTCATAATCTAATTTTAATTGGTTACTCACAAGACGGTTTGCATCTACTAAGTTTCCTATTTTTCTACCAGTCTCATCAACTAGGTCAATAGAAAATTTACCTTCTGCCATACTCATCGAATTACCGCCGCTACCAACAAGCGTAACTTTTATATTAACAATCTTAGAAAGATCATCGATTAAGCGATCACGTTCGTCATACAGATCGTTCGGTAAATAGCCATGAACTTCTGTTTCCCCAATTTGTTTATTGATACGATTAATTTGTTGTGTAATCGAATTTACTTGTTTTAATGTTACGTCCATTTCATTTTTCAAATCTTGTTGAACAGCTGAAATGGATGTGGATAAGTAGTTAAATGTTTCTGCCACTGCAATTCCGCGCTGACGCACAACCGAACGTGCTCCAGTGTTTGTCGGGTTTACAGCTAAATCTTGAAATGCCGCCCAAAATTGATCAAGTGTAGCCGCTAGACCAGTACTCGATGGCTCATTCATAATCTCTTCCATTTTTCCTAATGCATCTGCACGCGCGTTCCAATATCCTACTTTGTTATTTTCCCCACGAAATTGAATATCTAGGAAACTTTCACGCACACGTTGAATGCTACCAGCTTGTACACCAGTTCCAAGTTGCCCTGGAATTTGCGGGCGGTTCATCGAAGCTGGAGGATATGGTTCTGTTTGCACAAAGTTTACACGTTGGCGCGAGAACCCTGGTGTGTTAGCATTGGCGATATTATGGCCTGTTACTTTTAAGGCCGTCTGTTGTGTTGTTAGTCCTCTTCTGGCTACTTCCAAACCGTGAAACGTTGAACTCATATTGTTTCCTCCTAAGCTTTTGAATCAAAAATTGAACGCGATGATGTGGTTGGTGCTTTTTTAGCTGTTGGCTTGTCGTACGTTACTTGTGTTTCTGGACCTTGCAGTGCGTTCATCGTTACATTAATGAACTGGAGAGATTGCTGTAAAAGTTGTTGGTTTAGTTCGTTTTGTTCTTTTAGTTGTAGGACGATTGAAGTTAGTTCGTCTTTTAGTTGTGCTAATTTATTTGTATTAGAGCCGCTTGTGCTCTCTATTAAAGTAGTGATGGTGCCGTCTGCGTTTGGCATAAGTTTTAGGCGTTCTGTTTCTAGTTGACCAATGGCTTGTACAAGCTTTTGTTCTTCTTTGAGCAGTGATTGTAGTTCGTCTGGGTTGCCAGATTTGATTAGTTCTGCTTTGGTAACTGCTTGTTCGAGCAATCGTTGATGAAGCGTGAGTATTTTTTCTAGTAGTATGGTGATGTTTTGTATAGACATGATTAACCTCACTTTCATCAGTTGAAAATTTATATAGATACGGTTTTAAATGGTTGATTTGCGCTGCAGATACTCGCTTTCCGCGGGCGGGCCGGGAGCCTCCTCGGCGCAAGCGCCTGTGGGGTCTCCCGCTCCCCGCTTCTCCCGCAGGACAAGGAAGGCTCCGGAGCGATGCATCGCACGAAGAAAATGCGGTAGCATTTTCGAGGAGTCTCGCACCTGCAGTGAAAATCAACTTAATATTGGTTAGTAATTAAAATGTGTTACTAAAACGCACCACAACATCCCTAACTCTTAAAAATTATTTACCGAAATAGTAATCAGTCATTTTAGCTGCTACTTGTTTTACATCCACTTGATATGTGCCGTTTTGGACTGCGATTTTTAGTTGGGCTACTTTTTCAGTGCGGGCTTCTTGGAATTGTGACGTTTCTTGTAGTCCTTTCGCTTCGGATGAGATTTCTACTTTGTCACTTTTTGGCCCTGTGTTTGATTGTTGGACAGGCTTTTCCATTTGTTTTCGGTATGGGTTAACTCCCATCTGTCCGATATTATTTATTTTCATAAGATCCCTCTTTTCGATTCAACATATCTATATCGTTTATCGGTAGTTTTATAAAAATGTTTATTATTTCTCCCAATTTCCTTTTGCGCGGTCGACTGCGTAGTACGTTTTGGAAGCTCTCAACGCTTCTTTCTTTCGATCATCTTCACGCTCTGCTTGTGCAAGGTCTGTTTGAATTACACTGCTACAGTTTACGCACAATCTACCGGTACGTGTAAACTCGCCGCATCGGTCACAAGGATACCCGAGGTTTGGAAATTGCGCCAGAGAAATTCGACCCTTTTTAATAAATTTTACTAGAAGACTCTCCGTAGCGCCAGTCGCCTCGACCACTTGCTCCATCGTCGCCGTCCGATTGGCACGCTTGCGAATAAATTTATACACTTCATCAAAAATCTTTTCTTCCGCTTTTGCACACTCTGTACAAACTTCACGAAATGCATTTTTTACAAATATAGCTCCACAATTCGGGCAATTTTCAACATTGCTCATGATGATACCCCTCTCACGTAAATATCTACTATTAATATCGGCATAGGGCAAACAATGTTTAACTCCGAATCAATGTAAGGCTGTTTACTTCCTTTGCTCCACCGTTTTTCAAAACTTTCGCCGCCATCCGTAGCGTCATCCCGGTTGTGTATATGTCATCAATAAGCACAATCGATTCCCCTTTCACATCCCCATTTAACTGAAAAACATTCGCTGACTGTAAACGCTCCTGTCTCGATTTTTTCGACTGTTTTTCCGATGCATTTCGTTTAAGTGCATAAGCGACCTTACCACCAAAAAGTAATTCTGCCTGATTAAAACCTCTCTCAAACAACCGCTCCTCACTTAGTGGTATAGGAACAATTAGGGGATTCTGCTTTTCATAATAATGATGAAACAGCCTCTTCATTTCCTGTTGGAAAACTTCCGCCAATACTACATCGCCACGGAACTTATACCGAGCTAACACTTCTTTCATAAAGTCATTGTACCGATATAACGAAACATTTCGTGTCAACGTCGCTTGCAACTTGTGCTCCTCCCACCTCACACAATCCTCACACAAACCACTTCCTGGTCTAAAACAAACTCTGCATGTTTGACCAGTAATTTTTTCAAACCGCTCCTCACACTTATCACATACCCGTTTTTCCTTTTCTAACTGAAAAAGTGCTGTCCACCCGAACTTCGCATCCGTCGCTTGATCACATATGAGACATCGACTCACGTTCCGCCAACCTCCTTGCCTCTTCATTCATTTTCACAATATGATGTCGTGCTGCCACCATCTCTTTTGTTTTTCCATAATGAAAAAATGTAACATCTCCAATTGGGTACGAAGCACTTCTCCCTACCCGCCCAGCTATTTGTACTAACGCACTTTCTGTAAAAATGTGGTCATCCGCACCGAGCACAGCCACTCGGACGTTCGGTACAGTCACTCCACGTTCAAGAATCGTCGTTGTCACTAACATCTGTACTTCTCCTTTTCGAAACTTCGCTACTTTTCCTTTTCTTTCAGGGTCCTCTGCATGAACTCCAGCTACGTTGGAATCCTCTAAAATCGCCAAAACCTTTTCAATATGCTCGATCCTCGGAACAAAAATAAAAGTTTGTGTTTGTTGAGCTTGTATCCATTTCAAAATTGGTTTAGGTAACTTTCCTTTTTCTAACTTCTTACTCCAGTTGCCACACCACTCGAAACGCGGGACTGGTAAAGGGTGGCCGTGGTAGCGTTGTGGAATTTTGATTGCGTTTAGTTTTTTCGTGTGGACTAGTTTTTGCATCGATTTGGAAGGAGTCGCTGATAAATAGATGATCGCACTTTTATCTTTTCGTGCTTCTTGAACAGCGTGTTGCAAACTTTTGTCATATGAGTAAGGAAAGGCGTCGACCTCGTCGATTATGATGGTGTCGAATGCGTTGTAGTACCTAAGTAGTTGGTGTGTCGTAGAAATGGTAATGTCGCACGAAATTTTCTTTCGGTCTTCGCTTCCGCCGTATAAAGTGGCAACTTCAATCGTTGGGAATGCTTGCTTGATTCGTGGTGAGAGTTCGAGTACGACGTCTGTTCGTGGAGTCGCGATACACACTTTGTGGCCAAGCTGAAGGGCTCTTTCGATGCCAGGAAAAAGTACTTCTGTTTTGCCAGCGCCACAAACTGCCCAAACTAGAAGCTCGTCTTGCTGTTCGACCGTTCGAATAACTTCGGTTGCGGCACGTTGTTGGAAGGAAGAAAGTGTGCCAGTCCAGTGAAGAAGTTTGTCGGAAGTTGGTTGTTTTGTATCGTCGGGTCCGTTCCACGAAACGAGTGGTGAGCATTCACTAACTCGCCCCATCATGATGCAGTTTCGACAATAGGTGCAAAGTTTGTTGCATCGTGCGCAATGATAGGAGCCGAATAGGTGTAGGTCGTTGTTACTACAACGTGGGCAGTATGGCTTATTCTGCTTCTTAATGATAGGTTGGTGCAGTGAGAGGTGGCCATTTCGGTAATGAGCGCGTAGGAGCTCCGTTGGGAAATTCAGTTCCTCTACGGGTAGGCGTTTTCTCAAGAGAAAATGTTTTAGGTCTTGGGAGTAGGTGAAGTTTGGGTTGAGTGGTGGTGTTGAAACGTTTATGTGTTTGTGGAAAAATTGCCATGTTTCACGCAAAAATGATTCCTCCTTTTTAAAGAAGAGATGCTAGTATGGTGGCTAGCATCTCGGATGTTATTTTGTGTACCAGCCAAGGCCGATTGCGCCTTCACCTAGGTGAGTGCCGATTACGGGGCCGAAGTAGCTGATGAAAAATTCTACGTGTGGGTATTTTGCTTCTAGTTCTGTTTTGTATGCTTGTACTTCTTCTTCGCGGTTGGCGTGGATGATTACAGCTCGCATTGGTTTTTGTTTGTCTGCGTCTTCTTCGAACAGTTCAAAAACTCGTTTGATTGCTTTTTTGCGTGTGCGTATTTTTTCGAATGGCACGATTTTTTTGTCTACGAAGTGAAGTAGTGGTTTCACTTGTAGAAGGCTTCCAACGATTGCTTGAGCACTGCTTAGGCGACCGCCGCGTTGTAGGTGTGATAGGTCGTCCACCATGAAGTAGGCACGTTTTGTTAGCTTGATTTCTTCCATGCGGGCCATGATTTCTTCCGGTGATTTGCCTTCTTTGGCCATTTCAGCTGCTTCAAGTACGAAGAAGCCTTGGATCATCGCGCTGATTTCCGAGTCGAATGGGTACACTTTGATGTTGTCGACCATTTCGGCTGCTGCTACTGCGCCTTGGTATGTTCCAGAGATGCCGCTAGATAAGTGGATGCTGATGACTGCATCGTATTCTTTGCCTAGGTTTTCGTATAGTTGTACAAATTGGCCGATTGCCGGTTGGGATGTAGATGGCAAGTTTGGTTTGTTTTTTACTTCTGTATAAAAGTCTTCTACTTTAAGTTCCACTTCTTCTTGGTAGGATTCTTCACCGAAGATGACATTTAGTGGAATCATATATATGTTATGCTGTTTTCGTAACGCTTCTGGGATGTAAGCCGTACTGTCAGTTACTATCGCGGTTTTCATGATTGGTTATCCTTCCTTGTACGTAAATGTCTTCTTTCTTCTACTATAGATTGTACACGAATTGGACACAAGTTTCATTAGTAGTTTGAAAAAATTGGTGTGTGGGATTTAGTGCACGGTATGAGTGGACAGGATGCAAGATCCATGGTTTTTCTGGCGGCAATTCGTGGCCTATCCCTCCTACCTTTAAGAAAAACTATTCATTTAATTAAATTTGTAGATAAATTAGATGTTTTTTCTAAAAATAGAACAAAATTTGTTTATTTTTAGCTAATAACCATCTAATAACATATACTTGTATACCTATTAAATGGTATAAATCACTGTTTTGTGTGCGGCTAACGGCCGTTTGTGTGCGTCTAACAGCTAAAGCTGTTCGCCTAGACACGATTTCTGTGCACCTGAGGGCGAAAGTTGTGCGTCTAGACCAAAAAATCGTGCGTCAAGCTAAAATATACCCCCTGTGCCGTGCCTGATTGTCATCATGTTATGTGTTTGCGTCCGAGTTCAATCAGACAATCAATCGCTCGGAACTTATCAAAGACTCACAACACAAACAAAAAAACCCCAGCATTACTTGCCAGGGCTAACTTTAAATCATAGAAAACTTATATGTTAGTTGGTGTTATTTTACTTCCACCCAACCATTTTTTATTGCTACAATTACCGCTTGTGTACGGTCGTTTACGTTCATTTTTTGTAAGATGTTACTTACGTGGTTTTTAACTGTTTTTTCACTAATGTATAGTGTTTCACCGATCGTTTTATTGCTTTGGCCGTCTGCTAGTAATTGAAGTACTTCGCATTCGCGGCGAGTTAATAAGTGTAGTGGTCGGCGAATTTCTACTTGTTTGTAAGCTAGTCCAACACCACCACCAGAAGCAATACCTTCGGATAAACGACGGTATTCTTTTACTAAGTTATGTGTTACTTTCGGGTGCAAGTAAGAGCCGCCTTCTGCAACAATTTTCACTGCATCTACTAGTGCATCCGCATCCATGTCTTTTAAAAGGTAACCGCGCGCACCTGTTTTTAGGACGTGCGTTACGTAGTTTTCATCATCGTGGATAGATAGAACAATGACTTTTGCCTCTGGGTATGCTTCTACAAGCTTTTGGGTTGCTTCGACACCGTTCATTTGTGGCATGTTTATGTCCATGATGACTACATCTGGCATGTGTTTTTCCATTAAGTCTAATGCTTCGATGCCGTCGTCGCCTTCTGCTATTACGTTAAAGTTTGTTTCAAAATCTAATATGCGTTTTACACCTTCGCGGAAAAGTTGGTGGTCATCAATGATTACAATCTTAGTCGTTTCCATTGTTCTTCCTCCCTATGTATTATTATGTATGCGTGTTTTTTCGCCGAATGACGTTGGCGAGCTTATCTAACTGGAACGCGGATGATGACGAGTGTTCCATTGCCAATTTTGGATTGGATGCTTAATTCGCCTTCTATTAATTCCATTCTCTCTTTCATCCCAATTAGACCGAATGATTGGTCTTTTTTTATGTTTGTGTCGAATCCTACACCGTCGTCTTTAATTAAGACCGTGATAGAGTCTTTTCTCATTTCACATTTCACTTGAATTATTTTGGCTTTCGCATGCTTGATCGCATTTTGGACTGACTCTTGTACGAGACGGAAAAGTGCTACTTCTAGATTAGATTCACATCTTTTCTCTTCCCCTATTAACGAAAATTCAATCTTTGGCTTGCCACCGTGGTATTCTTCAATTGTTACGATATATTTTTTCAATGTAGGAATTAATCCTAAATCGTCTAATGCCATAGGTCGTAGGTCATAAATGATGCGACGAACCTCATATAGAGCAGAACGCACCATCGTTTTTAAATCGCGAATCTCTTTTAATGCTTGCTCTGGGCCGCGTTCGCGATATGTTCTCTCAATTAAATCGGAGCGCATCATAACGTTGGCAAGCATTTGGGCTGGGCCATCGTGAATTTCTCGAGAAAGTCGTCTTCTTTCTTCCTCTTGTGCTTCCATTATTTTAAAGCCGAACTCTCTTCTCTCAGCAACGTCGGCAACGAGTTCGCCAACCTGTTGTAAGTCACTTTGAACATAATTTAAAATAACAGATATTTGGCTCACTAAATGGTCGGCGCGCTCGATTGTTTCATGTAATTTAATGAGACGTCTTTCGATGTCATCTCTTCTCGATCTAAGTTGCTGTTCTTTTTGCGCCAATGTGTTTAATTCTAGTTGTAACTCGTGAGCTTGATCATAAGCTTGTCTTATTTGTTCTTCTGAGTATGTTTTAAATTGACGACTTACTTCAGATAGTCGACTACGAGCAAACCTTACTTTTGTTTCTAGTTTGTCTTGAGCATGGATAAGTTGCGCAATTTCCAACTTAATATGTTGTAATTCTGCTTCCAACCCCTCAAATTCTTGACGAGAAGTTTCACCGATTTCAAAAATGTCCGTTTTACTCGTTTCAACGGCATTCACCATCTTTTCAATGATTACATCTAATTGTTTTGAGTTTATAACTTTACGCGACATAGGTCATCCTCCAAAAGACCCTGTATTCTTAGAAGAATATTTAAAAGTCTTCTTTAAACAGTGGTTCATAGTACCTACTATAACACAATAACGTACTCCCTATACTATTCCACGGCCGACAAAGTTTTCCGTCGGTCTTGTCGAAATTTGTTCTTCAATTGTTTTATCGGCAACATATTTCACTTATATAGTTAGAAATAATAAGAATGTTTTGCTTGCTGAAACGTGTTGGTTGGAACGCAAGCCTTATGTGTTAATTCCAATTAAAATCAACTTTTTTGACGAAAATAAAGAGTAAACACACATTACAATTACATTAAATATTTCAAAAACTGTCGAATTTAGTCTGTTTGGCACAATTTAATAATTGAAGTAAGACACCCATAACTTTATAATAGGTAGAGTATGGTTTTTCCACATACCATACAATTGGTTTTAAGGAGAGTTGAACTTGTTAGCTCAATACTATACCGTCAAAGGTTATGGCGAGCACGAAATTGTCATTCAGAAATCGAGATTTATTGCACATGTGAATAGAGCAACAACAGAAGAAGAAGCACAAAGCTTCATTCAAGAAATAAAAAAGAAACATTGGAATGCCACTCACAACTGTTCTGCCTACCTAATAGGAGAAGCAGATCATATTCAAAAAGCAAACGATGACGGTGAGCCAAGCGGCACAGCCGGTGTTCCTATTCTCGAAGTCCTAAAGAAAAAAGGATTAAAAGATACAGTAGTAGTTATTACCCGCTATTACGGGGGAATTAAACTTGGCGCAGGTGGCTTAATCCGCGCATACGGAAAATCTACGTCCGAAGGTTTATTAGCAACCGGTATAGTGGAAAGAAAGCTAATGAGAGTGATGCATACCACTTTTGATTACACACTTTTAGGGAAAGCAGAAAATGAACTCCGAAATTCCACTACGTATACGCTAAAAGACATTCATTATTTAGCGGATGTTGAAATGGAAGTATTTGTTGCAGAAGGACAAAAGCAACAGTACGTAGAGTGGATGATAGAACTTACCAACGGGAAAAGTAATACTGTTGAAGGGGAAGAAATATATTTAGAAGAGCTTACAGTTATATAACACAATAAAAAAAGTACTGATGAAACTCACTCAATTGGAAGAGGAGAGACCAAATGAAGAACAATTCAAGGGTTCATATGAAAACAAATAAAAAGAAACGATTTAAACGAAATATTATAATGTTTATTACGACGTTTTTCTTAGTAGTAGGCGGAGTTGCAGCTTATTTTATATATGAAACAGTAAGGGCTGCGAATGAGGCTTATACGGAGATGGATAGAGGAAACAAATCAAAATTAAGAGAATATGAAATCACAATGGGGAAAGATCCGTTTTCTGTTCTTATTTTAGGTATTGAAGATTATTCATCCGGTGGCTCAAATGGCCGTACAGATTCTATGATGGTGGCAACTCTAAATCCAGATACACAATCCATGAAATTATTGAGTATTCCACGTGATACTAGAGTGTACTATCCAACATTAGATCGTTATTCGAAAATTAACCACGCAAATGCGTATGGCGGAAAAGATATGACAATTGACCGCGTAGAGGAATTGTTAGGTATTCCGATTGATTATGTGGTTTCGGTCAATTTTGAAGGTTTTAAAAATATAATTGATATTATCGGTGGAGTGTCTGTTGAGGTTCCATTTAATTTTTCTGAGAAATCTGATGAAAGTAAAAAGATTATTTACTTTACGGAAGGTGATATGAATTTAGATGGTGAAGAAGCGTTAGCATACGCGAGAATGAGAAAACAAGACCCGCGTGGGGATCACGGACGTAGTGCACGTCAAAGACAAATTATGATGGCAGCTGTCGACCAATTAATTTCTCCACAAAATTTATTAAAGATTGACCGCATTTCACGCGAGTTAGGTCAAAACATTGAAACAAACATCCGTGTTACAGACGGGTTAGGACTGACAAGAGTATACAATGATTTTGATTCTAATAATATCGAGAGTATATCCATAAAAGGATCCGATCAGTATATTGGTGGTATTTCTTACTTTATTCCAACAGAAGAAGGCATTGCTGAAGTGCAAAGTTTACTACAGAGTCACTTAGGGATGAAATCTTTAACAACTAGTACTAGTAATTCATTAGATGGTTCAACAACAGAAGCTGATACACAAACTAATTCACCTTAAAAATAAAAGCAATGAAGTGTGTGATTTTCCACCTTCATTGCTTTTATTATATATTAAGTAAATCCTGATAAATGGTTTGGAAAATTTCGTTCCAATCATGCTTTAGAGCAATCGCTTTTCTTTTATCAGTTAATTCTGTGTTATCTTTTTCTTCTAAAAGAGCGTTTATTGACGTAACGAAGCCTTCAAGCAACTCTCCATCTATATATTCATACACACCGTTTTGTTCATATTTTTTTGTGGAAGGTAAATTAGCGCCAACAACTGGCTTTCCAGCCGCTAGAAATTCAAACAATTTTAGCGGAAACACAGCTCGGTTATATTCAGAAGCTTTATATGGAAGTAAGCCTATGTCAATTTTGTTCATATAAAGAGGCACTTCGTCCGGCGGAACTTTTCCTATGTATTGTACATTAGGTAATGATAGAAGTTGTTGAAAATCCCTATTTCCATTCGTTCCATCAGGACCAACTAACAATAAGGTCCAGTCTTGCTTTTGTTTCATCAGTTCAATCAAAAGCGGAAAGTCCAATTTCGGTTTAATTCCTCCAATGAACCCAAGAACTGGCTCATGATTGTTCAAAACACCATTTTGTTTTGCGGTAGAAACCGAGAACAGGCCAAACTCTACTCCATTTTCGTATACATATACTTCCTTTAATGGGCAATACTTTTGCACAATATTTTCTTTCAAAAAATCTGATGTACACATTATACTGTCAACGGCATGAACGATTCTACTCTCTGCTTGCGTAATACTTGCTGCACGTAGTTGAAAAACGAAGCTGTTTTTCCCAGTCATCGAAGTTGCCCAAAGGTCGCTACAATCGTAAATTGATTTATCCCATTTTGTGATATCCATCATCGCTGGAAACCCTGGAAATGTGAACCATAGACTTTTAAGTGTATCTTGCTTTTGTTCCAAATATTTTCTTAAGCTTTGCAACTTATTTTTATTAAAAAGGTCATGGTATCTTCCAAACCTAGCCAATTTGTGTGGGTGGAGGTCACCAATAGCATACTGTATGATACCATTCTCTAACTTATCCCAATGTCCAGTTTTTTTCTCTGGTGTAGGACAAACCCATATAACTTCTTCCGTATCGGGGTGCTTTAATAAGAACTCAGCTAATCGATGTCTTCTATACCGTAAATTATCTAAATGCCACTCGCCTGTGGCGACGATGACGTGTATGTTTTTGTTCATGGCATTCACCTATCTTTATGAATATGAGTAAGAAAAAAAGTGTACATTTGTACACTCTTTCTATTTTACCCTATATTGGATTATATTGTGAGTTTTTTAATTTCTGTATATATTTTAATACATCATCTCTTAAGTCTTCTCTGTCTAAGCTAAAGTCTATTGTTGCTTTTACAAATCCGAATTTATCTCCGACGTCATAACGAATTCCTTCAAACTGGTATGCTAGTACTTGTTGTTGTTTGTTAAGTGTGTTAATAGCATCAGTTAATTGAATTTCCCCACCAGACCCTTGTGGTGTTTTTTCAATAATGTCAAAGATTTCAGGTGTTAGCACATATCTACCCATTATAGCTAGTTGAGATGGCGCTTCTTGAATCGATGGTTTTTCGACAAGGTTCTCAATACACTCTACATTAGGTGCTACGCATTCCCCTTTAGGAGCAATAATCCCATACTTAGAAACATCCTTTTCAGGAACGTTTTGAACCCCTACAACCGCTTTGCCATGTTGATCATATACATCAATTAACTGTTTTAAACAAGGAGTATCAGACTTTACAATGTCATCCCCTAACATTACGCCAAACGCATCATTACCGATAAATTTTCTTGCGCACCATATGGCATGCCCTAAACCCAATGGTTCTCTTTGCCGTATATAGTGAATGTTAGCTAACTTTGCAATAGACTGTATTTCCTCTAAAATCTCATATTTCTCTTTTTTCAATAACGTTTCTTCTAATTCATATGATTTATCAAAATGGTCTTCTATTGCTCTTTTCCCACGTCCACTTACAATAATGATATCTTCAATACCTGATTCAACCGCTTCTTCAATTATATATTGTATAGTTGGTTTATCTACAATTGGCAGCATTTCTTTCGGTTGCGCTTTTGTTGCTGGCAAAAATCTAGTACCAAGCCCTGCTGCTGGTATGATTACTTTTTTTATCATCATAATATAGGTTCTCCTTAAAAAATACTCATTTTTAATAGTATTCACTGTTCAAAAAAATATCAAACAATTATTTTATTTATGAAAAAAACAGACCTACTCATGGTGAGAAGATCTGTTTATTATTTTATGTGAGTTGCTTTTTTCTCTGCTTTTGTTCTTTAACGCCTTCCGATTTACTCTTATCCACGATTACTAGTAAAGTTCTCATGATAATTATAATATCAAACATTATTGAATAGTTCCTAATATAATGAAGGTCAAATCGAAGTTTATCAACAACACTCGTTGTGTATTTACCCATGATTTGTGCATAACCTGTAATACCTGGCTTAACAGTATTACGATATTGATAAGAGCTTATATCTTTTTCAAATTTTTCAATGAAAAAGCTTCTTTCGGGCCTTGGTCCAACGATAGACATATCCCCTTTTAAAACATTAAAAATTTGAGGTAATTCATCTATTCTTGTTGCTCTTAAGAATTTACCTATTTTTGTTATTCTTGGATCGTCTTCCGAAGCTAATGTAGGACCAGTCTTACCCTCTGCATTCTCGACCATCGTTCTAAGTTTGATAATGTGGAACTCCTTGTTATCTTTTCCTAATCTAGCTTGTGTGTAAAATACAGATCCTCTTGGCTCTTGTATTTTAATTAGAATTGTACCTAGAATAAAAAATGGAATTAAGAACGGCAAGATAAGGATTGAGAATATTAAGTCAAAAGTTCGTTTCATTATTTGTTGGTCGATAGTGAGGCCGAATGGCTTAATCGACAATGACATCGTATCATCAAATGGAGTAATATCTGATTTAGAAAGAAGTAAATCATAAAATGACGGCACTAAATAAAGATTTTTAGTATTCTGGAATGCAAAATAAATTAATTTAGTCTTTTTTTCATCGTTATCCTTAGCTCCGAGGATAACCGATTCTGAACGTTTAATAGCTTCGTAAATCTTATTTATCGGAGAATGAAAATCCACAAACTCGATTTTCACGTCTGATGTAAAGGTATCCTTTACTTGAAAGATTAGTTTACTTCTTTCTTGAGGTTCGCAAATTATTAAAACTTTTTCAGGATGGGAAGATTTTTTTATAGATATTACAATTACCTTCCACAATGTTAGAAGTACAAGTGAAAATATGAAAGAAAGTAAAATGACAGAACGAGGCATACTAAAAGCTCGAAAGAAGAAGGAAGCTGCCATCGTTGTTATCATTATAGATGAAGTACTAATAAATATACTTCCGAAATAATCGAATACTCTTTTTCTTCTCGATGGATTCACTTCATATATCGCAAAGAAAAAGGCACTTATTAACATAATCCAAGGTAGTAATACTAAAAAAGATTCCCAGTTACGGTAAACATAAGTTTCACTACGTATATAAAAAGCTAAAAGGTAAGCGAGGGTAATAATTGCTATATCCGCAACAATAAACGCTATCCTTTTTCCTTTTTCATCTAAAAAATTAATCATAATTTAAACCCCATTTCAACTTATACAAAGAACTATAAAAATAAGTATAGCTTTTTTCCTTTATAAAAGACATTAAAATCATATTAGAAATTATTAATATTGTACCACAAAGAATAAATTATGTTTCTTTCCAAAAAACTCCAGATATCTAAAATATAAAAATCAAAAAGGTTGATAGTATATACATAGCTATCAACCTTTTATAAATTAATTTGTTGTTGTATGCTTTGATTCAGTAAGTTGAATGGATGGTCTACCGATTGAGTAATAATTAATACCTTTATCTTTCATTACTTCTAACTTGAAACAGTTACGTCCATCAAAGATAAATGGTGATTCTAACAATTGCTTTACTCTTATTAAGTCTAAATCCATTACTTCAGGCCATTCCGTTAGTATTACACATGCGTCTGCACCTTCAATAGTGCCATATAAATCTTCGGAATAAGTAATTTCTGTTTCTATCCATTTCTTCGCTTCTTCTATTGCAACTGGATCATACGCAGTTATTTCCGCACCTAATTCTTTCAGTGCTGGAATTACGTATAAGGATGGAGCATAACGCATATCATCCGTATTCGGTTTAAATGCAAGACCAAGAATAGCTACTTTCTTACCCTTTAGTTCTCCAAATACTTCTTGCATTTTCTCTACAATTTTAATTTTTTGACTTTCATTTGTTTCAATAACAGATCTCACTAACTTTAAATCATATCCAACTTCGCTTGCGATATGAACTAGAGCTTGTGTATCTTTAGGGAAACAAGAACCACCATAACCAATACCAGCTTGTAAAAACTTAGAACCGATTCGAGAGTCTAATCCCATTCCTTCTGCAACTTTCGTCACATCAGCACCTACGCGTTCACACACGTTAGCAATGTCGTTGATAAAGGAAATTTTAGTAGCTAGGAATGCGTTTGCTGCATATTTGATCATCTCTGCCGTTTCAACGTTTGTTTTAACGATTGTCGTGTTAAATGGTTTGTGCAATTCTTCAATAATTGCCGCAGCCTTCTCACTTGTTGCTCCAATAACAGCTCGTTCCATGTTCATTGTGTCATGGATAGCAGAGCCTTCTCGTAAAAACTCTGGGTTAGAAACTACATCAAACTCTACTGTCTTGTCTGTTGCATTTTCTTGAACAATATTATATACAAGTTCTCCAGTGCCAACTGGAACAGTACTTTTGTTCACAACAACTTTGTAAGCATTTAAATTTTCGCCAATTGTTTTAGCAACTGCCTTCACAAACCTTAAGTCCGCTTCTCCAGATTCGGACATTGGAGTACCAACCGCAATATAAATTACTTCAGCATCTTGCATTGCGGAAGCAATATCCGTTGTAAATGTTAAGTTGCCGTTTCGTGAGTTTTTCTTTACTAACTCCTCTAAGCCTGGCTCATATATAGGTATTTCTCCATTACTTAATTTGCTAATTTTTGTTTCATCGATATCGCAACAAGTTACTTTGTTCCCTATTTCTGCAAAACAAGTTCCAGAAACAAGTCCAACGTAACCTGTTCCGATAACAGCTAATTTTTTCATGTTGTATTATCCTTTCGTAGCAAGATTTCTTTTATTAATCTCACTTAAATACTCCATCATTTGTTCTCTTAAATCTTCTCTTTGAAGAGCATAGTCTACTTGTGCTTTAATGAATCCGAACTTATCTCCTACATCGTAACGAGTACCCTCAAATTGATAAGCTAAAACGGCTTGCTCTTTATTTAAAACGTTAATCGCATCTGTTAATTGAATTTCTCCACCAGCACCAGGTGGTAAGTTCTCTAAGATATCGAATATTTCTGGACGAAGAATATAACGACCCATTATAGCAAAATTAGAAGGTGCGTCTTCCAGCTTAGGCTTCTCTACTAAAGAGTCAACATTAATTACACTAGGTTCAATTTCGTTTCCTTTTGGATTAATAATACCATATTTAGAAACATCCTCATCTGCTACTCCTTGAACCCCTACAACTGAAGAGTGATATCTGTTATATACTTCAATCATCTGTCTTAAGCATGGTTTATCTACAGAGTTTACAATATCATCACCAAGCATTACTGCAAATGGTTCGTTACCAATAAATTTACGTGCACACCATATAGCATGCCCTAACCCTAACGGTTCACCTTGACGTATATAATGAATATTTGCTAACTTTGCAATTTCTTGTACTTCTTGCAAAGCTTCAAATTTATTTTTCTTAGCTAATGTTTCCTCTAATTCATATGATTTATCAAAATGATCTTCAATTGCTCTCTTTCCACGACCACTTACAATGATAATATCTTCAATACCTGATTGTACTGCTTCTTCTACAATATATTGAATAGTTGGCTTATCCACTATTGGTAACATTTCTTTCGGTTGTGCTTTAGTTGCTGGAAGAAATCTTGTTCCAAGACCAGCTGCTGGAATGATTGCTTTTTTTACTTGCATATTTTCTTCCCCTCTCTACCTTGTTTTTCCTTTTCTATACTAACCACCATACATTATAATACGTAAAGTCATATTTATCTACTTCTCTTTATTCCCTTTATCTTTTAAGTGCCAATAATTTAGTTTATCAAAAAAATCCATTTAATCAAAAGAGATTTATGAATATTTAATTTTTCCAATTGTTAATAAATATCCAATTACCTCTTTGTTTGAAATAATGCAATAGGTTTTTCTCGCACAATTCCTTGTCATTTATATTTACATCTTTATTTACTACAATATCCACTTTTTCCACTGTAACGTTTGGTACGTATTTTTGTTTATATTTCAGGACTTCGAAACCAAAAACAATGATATGTTCCGCAAAAACACTCTCTCCAAAAACAATCATCTGTACTTTTTCACCGTCAATTAGAGATCTAATATTTTCATTTATTCTCTTCTTTTGATTTAGGTTATACTCTGCTAGTTGTATTAAGCCTATTGTCTTACCTATAGATAGTGTTTTTGCTATTTCATTCGATACCCATTCCAAATTTTTACTATCACACCTAAAATCTGTTACGATAATTTTTTCGAAATTTCTAACAGCACTCCTATTATTCCTAGTCGGTAACATTGGTTCTGGAACTGGAAACGGTCTTTTTTGAGAGAAATGATAATACAAATTATTTTCTCGGTTATGATAGAACTCTTGGCTATCCCGATATTCTTTTCTAGCCCCCATGAAAAAACCATCATAGCCAAATGCACTGTTTCCTGTTAAGGAGGAAGAAGATTGCTGTTGAAAAGATAATGGTCCAGTCCTTAATTCTATAATAGACTTTTCTCCAAAAACTTTTCTTATTCTTTTCATGAACTCGGTATCTGCACCAAACCTTACACAGTCCCAATACCCGATTTTCTCTAAAATCGGTTCCCTCCTAAACATAAAAGAAGAGATATTAGTGAAAATATAAAAACCCGGCTTCCCCCTTCGGTAAAATTCTATTTTTTCCGTTAATCGTGCTTGTTCTGAAGTATTACCGATTACTTTTGGGTTCATTAATAAATGTTCGACTTGTCTTTTAATCTTAAGAGGGTGTGACCAATCGTCCCCATCATTAATGGTAACAAAATCTCCGCTAGCTTCTCTGAGGGCTAAATTTCTAGCAACATAAGCTCCACTGTTAGTTTCCGTTTGGAGAAGCCTTACTCTTTTATCATTTTCGGCATAAGTAGTAATAATATCTTTTGTCTTATCGGTGCTACAATCATCTACTGCGATAATTTCTAAATTACTCCATTGTTGTAATAATAAAGAATCTAGCGTGTTTTTTATATTTTTCTCATCGTTAAAAGTTGGTACGATTATAGAGACTTTCGGTTGTTTTTTATCCTCTGTAGCAACAGCTGTTCCTGAAAACAACTTATACAAATCGTTATAACCATTAAAATTATCTTCTTCTATTTTTTCAAACTGGTTTAGATTGTAATAGTTAAAGACTCTATTAATTATTCTTAGCTTTTGTAGAATATTTTCTTCTAAGTTAGCTCTGGCTAATAACACATTTGGATTTTCGTTTAAAGATAATATTTTTTCCACTTCTACAATTGCATCCGCTTTTTTATTTAATAAATTCAACATCTCCGATTTGATGACTGCAACCCTTTGTATCATTTCTCTATTTTTGTCATTATAAGATATCGTTTCTAGGTAAGATAATGCTTTTCTCGCATCGTGTTGAGACTGTTGTCTTGCATGCCAAAGCACTAATTCCCATGTAGCCAATTTTTTTAAGTTTTGATTTTTTGAATGTACATATATATTCACTAATTCGTCGTAACTCTTTTCTATCGCTCCGCATTCGTATAAATAATATTTAATGTTCTCTATATAAGCTTTATCTGCAAAAGGTCCATATTTATTTAAAAATTTCTTTATACGTGCCTTTTTTTCTTTACTTAAAGTATTATTAATAATGTTTAAAAGTTTAGGTTTTATAAAGGAATTAACTAACCAAGATTTGATGTTAGCCAATTTTTTTACATTCATTTACGTTAATCTCCTTCTAAAAAACGTCATATCCTTGGATATTATAGTTAATAGCTTTGTCATCTATGGTATTATATACTGAATAAAATATTGATTCAAACGAAAGTGATACTACTAAAATTCTTAAGATTATTATTCAGGAGTATATTAATGAAAAATTTTAACGAAAAAGACTTAGACACACTTATCAAAATAATTAATGATAACTATTCTAATATAAATATGATTAGAAAGTTAAAAGATCTCAATGCTAAACAGCAAGACATTGTAAGGTCATCTAACAAATACAAATTAGGAGAATTAATAGTAGATTCATTAAAAAAACCATCGTTACGTACGATTTTTTTACCTATTAAAGTTCTCTCCATGATACGTGCAAGTAATAAAGGGCAAAAACCACAATCAATTAATACCACTATTGATAATAAGATTGGTGTTACCTTTATTTTAACGGACTTAAACAAAGAGACATGGTTAAGTCAATTAGAATACATGCAAGAAGCTTCAAAAGAGTACAACATAAGTTGTGTATTTTTTTGTCAAGATGCTAACTCGTTAATGCAATTATATAGGCTTTTCAGTGATGTACCTATTAAGATTAGAGTCGTTAAATTAACAAACTTCCCCTCTCTTTTTACATCGATTATGGAAGGGTTGTTTCACGTTAGAGGAAGCTATGTATATTGTCAAGAAATCAACGTTGTTTCGATGGCAATTAGCTTGTTAACAAATTACCATTTTGGAAAACAAATTATCTTTTCACAACAATCAATAACCGATTTTAATCATTCAAAAATAGAGTATTTTCCCCGAAGTAATTCTAAAGATGAATTAAATTATTGTTCATTATTTTGGTATAACTCACTTACTAGTTATGTCAATGAATATACAACGGAAGAAACACTTAGTTCATTAGATGAAATAACAAATAACCCTACTACTACAATTTATAAGACATCCTATAGTTTCGTTGAATTTTTTTCTAATTTATATATGAAATTAAGTGAGGAGGGTAAAAAATGAAAATGATAATAAAAAACCCAGCTCCAACAGACTGGAGGCAAGAAATGTGGGGAGATTTTCATTTTGGTCGCTCACTTTCAAAGTATTTAGTCAGAAATAAAGTGGAAGTGGAGACGGATTACTATCCAAACTGGAATAACAAAAAAGAGGCAGATGTCGTTTTAGTCCTAAGGGGAAAGTACCCGTATAAACCAAAGAAAAATCACTTTAATGTAATGTGGAACATTAGTCACCCAGAAGATGTTACTCTAGAAGAATATGAAGAATATGATTTAATTTTTGTAGCCTCGAATAACCATGCAGAATTCTTGAAAACTAAATTGAGTAAACCTGTTTATCCTTTATTACAATGTACAGATATCGAAGAGTTTACTATTAATCATGATGTCTCCAACAATGATCGGTCTGACTTTATTTTTGTAGGAAATAAAAAAGGAGTTAATAGACCTGGGGTTGTTTGGTCTATTGAGATAGGGTTACCCCTTAAAGTTTGGGGTAGAGGATGGGAAACACTTGTTCAAAGCGAACTCTTAATGGGACATTACATTAAAAATGAAGAGTTAGGGAAATTATATTCTAAATCAAAGGCAATCTTAAATGATCATTATGAAGATATGAAAAAATATGGATTTATCAACAACAGAGTTTTCGACGCTCTTGCGTGTGGACTCCCAGTAATCTCAGACTATCATGAAGAATTGTACAACCTCTTCCCTAATGAAATTTTATACTACAGAAACAAAGAAGAGTTAGAATCTGTATTAAAACAAATAATCTTTATGTATCCACAAATTGTGGACAGAGTAAATAAGCTAGTAGAAACAATAAGAGAAAAACATACTTTCGAAATAAGGGCAAAAGAAATTATTGATAAAATTAACAAAATACGGATATAAAAAAAGACTCAAGGTTTAAATACCTTGAGTCTTTTCTGATTATCTTAATCTAGGAATATTAAAGTGTAATGCGCGTTGATTAGTTTGAGCATATAATTGTTCAATCGTTGACGCTTGTTTTACTGTCCATCTTATATCTGATGCATATTGATTTGAACCTGGATTAGCCGGATTCCATCTCATCTTATAAATTGTATCTTGACGTCTTGTCGGATGATTAACGTAATTATCGGAAATCCACTTTGCACCACCAATAATGGCTTTGTCAGGTGTAACCCAACCTTGTTGATATGCATATCTAGCTCCGCCATTAATTGGATTACTATCTACAGCAGCTATTCCATACATATTGTATACTTTTGTTGCAGTACTAGGTAATTTAGAAGGATCTGTTATTAACCTTCCACTATTGTCTCTATAAGGGTTTCCATTTGTGTCTACATAGATCCCTTGAGCTAACGTAGAAGATCCATGACCTGTTTCTAAAATAGCATGAGATATTAGATAAAACTCATTGACAGAATAAAGTCTAGCACCTTCACTAAAGGCATCTCCTCTATTTTCCAGAATTCTCTTTCCTACTAAAGCTATGTTAAGAGTTTCAGCAGGTACTCCTAAATTTCTAGAAATTACTAGATGTTGCAATCTATTATTATTGTTAGGGTTTAAAAACTGTTCAACATCTTGCCTTGGTGCATTTCGCCAATCACGACTTAAAGAAAGTTCGTACCATACATCTGAACCACTAACTACAGTACCTGATACATTTCTTACTACAGGCAATATCGTGTTATTAGCTATCGTACCAAATGAGTGTGCGGAAGTACTAGCACTCTGTCGAATATGAACTCCAGTACCATTCACTGTTGCCACTCTTCTAGATTGTGCTAGATTACTATGAACGAAGTATGTGTTTCCTTCATAAGTAATTCTATACCACTTATCACTATTATTCCACATTTCTCCTATGACTTCTTCCTCAATTGTTACCACTGTACCTTGTGGTACAGATCTAGCTACGCTAGTTAGATTAGGTTCCGAACGCAAGTTAACAGTAGTTCCAGTAATTACTCCTTCTTCTTGTATAGCTAAAAGAGAACTATGAATAAATACGTTAGCATTGCGATATTGATCGGTTTGAGGTGCTGGATTTCTCAGTGCCATTTGCACATCTAAATAGCTACTAAGAGTTATATTATAAGAAGTGTATTCAATTAATTCTGTCTCAAGTGTTAATCCTTTTTCTGCCCATGCTAAGTTCTCACTAGCAGTATCACGGATTGCTAGACTTATTAATTGGTTTCCTATAATTAGATTATAGTTTGCGATAGCTATGTCAAATTGCGCTAAATTATGGCGTTGAACGGTCCAGTTTAATAATGAATTTGCACTAGCATTTAGCCCTTGTTGAATTCGACCAACTTCTCGTTCTTGTTGATTATAAATATTGAATGCTTCTGTAAATAATCGAACTCTATCTGTGAAATGCGTTTGCTTTATTGCAAAATCATAATATTGTTCTGGCGTACGTTTTCCTTGCAAAGCATAGTTTCTTGCATATTCCACATTAAGTTTAATTTGATTATCTAATACTGGCGCTGCTAAGATGTGATTATATCTATCTATTGATAAATCATATTCGCCTTCTGTTTGACGTAACACAGTCCAACTTAGTAATAAGCTTGCAGTCGTGTTTATAGCTTCTACAAAACGGGAATCTCCAGGGTATAAGTGATACCCATCAATGGCAAGTTGTAGTCTATCTGTAAAATGAACTTGGCTTGTAAAAATTTCATAATGTTGTTCAGGTGTTCTTTTCCCTTGAATAGCAAAACTTCTATAGTACTCTACATCACTCTTAATCTTACTATCTAACACTGGTGATGCTAGAATACGATCATAGCTATCTACTGCGACTTTAAATGCTCCATTAGTTTGACGAGCAATTGACCAGTGCAACAAGGAATTAATACTACTATTTATCGCATTCGTAAAACGAATATCAGTCGGATACTTATTGTAACCTTCAATAGATAAAGCTAACCTCTCCGTAAAGTGCGGATGGGTCATTGCATAATCATAAAGGACTGTCTTATAAACGTTTGTTGCGTTTTCTTTAATAGTTGAGCTTACCTTTGATGTTGCAATAATATTTTCCAATCCAAACTTCGCTGACGCATAATCTTTTTGATTATGTTTTTGGATGGACCAATTTAAGAAAGTTTGTGCACTTGCATTTAAGCCATTCTCAAGCTTTCCACGATTCTGCTCAGATTCATTGTATAATTGGAAACCTTCGGTAAACTTTAACAATCGATCAGCGTAATGCGTCTGCCTAATTGCATATTCATAATATTGCTCTGGCGTTCTCAATTGTTTTTTCACATAACTATTGAGATATCCTGTTTCTTCGACAATATCGCTTGCTAAACGTGGTGCTGCAAGAATTCGGTCATATCTGTCTATTGCTATATCGAATTCTCCAGACATATGTCTTGGTTTTGTCCAGTTTAACAAAGTTCGTGCGTTTGTATTTATTGCTTGTACAAATCTACTATTGTTTGGGTACAATCTGTTCCCTTGAATAGCCAGTGCCAATCTATCAGTAAAATGTACATGTCTTAAGCTATAATCATATAAAGTATCCTGATGATGGCTTTCTGCAGATTGTTTAAGGTTATTACTAATTTGAGGTGTTTTTAATATTTCTTCAAGCCCCATAAGAGATAGAGCATAGTCTTTCTCATTGTACTTATTGATAGACCATTGTAAAAGAGTTTGGGCACTTAAATTAAGCCCTTGATCAAATTTAGCAATTTGTCGTTCAATAGCATTATATAGACCAAAACCTTCTCTAAACAAAGCCACGCGTTTAACGAAATGTCTCTGACTTATAGCAAAATTGTAATACTGTTCTGGTGTTCGCTTACTTTGGGACGCATAACCAAAATGATAAGCAGTTGTTTCTCTTAAACTACTATTTAAGGCAGGCGCGGTAAGTATAAGTTCATAGCTTGTCCTTGCTATGTTGTACTCACCTTCTAATTGTTTCGCCATCGACCAATGTAAAAGTGTCCTCCCGTGATTGTTTATCGCGTCAATAAACCTTTCATCGTTCGGAAACTTCTCTCTACCTTCAATAGATAGCTTGAGTCTATCTGTGAAGTGAAATTGTCCATTTGCATTAGCTAGCCACTCATCTGCATTAGTATTTGTAGCATTTGCATGTGCTACAAATGGTTGGTTGCCAAGTATCGAAAACATCATCAACAATATGAATTTAATTTTTATTATCTTATACAGCAAACAACTTTCGACCTCCCTCCATTTATCTACATAAAATAATACATGAAAAGACAAAAAAAGATAAGAGAAAATTATCCCAAATAAGGTATTTTTTCTCTTATCTACAAAAAAAGTATATAATTCGATTAATCTACGAGTAATTTTCTATATATTTCCAAATATTTTTCCGACATATCAGATGTTGTAGGGAACTTTAATTGGACTACTTTATCTTTTATTATTTGATATTCGTCAGGTGAGTCTGCGGCTTCAATAATCGTTTTGTACAATGACTCAACGTCATACAAATCGACTAGCCAGCCAGCACCGTTCTTTAATACTCTTTCTCTTAATGTACCAATGTCAGTAACTAGGGCAGGAACACCTAAAGCCCAAGATTCTGTTAACGTATGGCAATATGTTTCTGGCCATATGGAGAATATAGCAGAAAAATTCGGTTTAATTTCCTGTAACATAAGAGGTAACTCTTCTCTCTTATATTCGCCATGGAAAATAGAATTCTCTTTTAACTTTTTATTAGATACACTTCCTAATAAGTGTAGTTCAATCCTATTGTACATTTTCTTATCATATTCCATTAAATCTAATAATAAATTAGCACCTTTTTGGAGGTTTATTCCACCGAAACTAACTATTTTTATTGTCTCTCCCTTTTGTGGAGCGACACTTACATCCATAATATCACTAAAGTCTCGACCATGTTCGATTACAGTGAATTGTTTTTCTTTTAAAATTGGATAAATATCATAATATCTATCTCTTGTGTATTCTGAAGTTGTGATAAAACCATCGACTTTCACAATCATCTCGTTAACCTTTTCTTTCCAATGATTAACCCAATTATGCTTTAAATCAGGCATGTTAGGGAACCAACCCTTAGGATAATGACATGTCCCTTTACCAGCTGTACAATGGCCGCCGCAATAGACATTATTATTGTCCAGTAATTGGATAGTTGGACAAATAAAATAGAAATCATGGAAAGATAATAGTATCGGAATATTTAGTTCTTTTGCAATATCCGGAACATCAAATGTATGTCCTAATAAATGACGTACATGAATCATTTTAAAATCAAACTTCTTTATTAAATTTGTTAAAATGTGCTTGTAGTCAGCGCGTTTGAAATCCGTTACCTCAATTGGCTTAGTTAGTGACACTTTAAATAAAAACCTTAAACTTCCGTCTTGTTCTAACTTGGATAGTTCAAGTTCCTTTCTATCACTAGTTAACACATATGGTTGGTAATATTCTTTTACATTACGTAGTAAGTCCAAATTTGTTAGAGGAGTACCACCTTTACCTTTGTGTAAAACATATAACACATTTTTCTTGGTTTCTATTACCTCTGAACTCATTTCTTTCTGCATTGCTTCTTGCAATTGTGATAATGGATTACTAGCAATGAACTCCCTAACTTTTCTTGTATAGTCAGGGTGTTTTTCGTCAAGGACTTTTCTGTTTTTCTCGATAAGTCTTTGTTTATCTTCATTTCCGAATGACACATTTCTTTGATGATATACAAAAGTACTATCGTCTATGACATTTACCATTCCTATTTTACTAGCTCTCATACAGAAGTCATTCTCTTCACAATACCCTTTGCCAAAAATCGGGTCAAATCCTCCTACTTTATCAAGGGCAACACGTTTAATATACATACAGAAGCCATTTCCCGTCGGAACTTCTGGATAGCTTCTTTCAGAGAACTTAGCAACTAAACGAGCATAATCGTGTTCTGTGTAACCTTCCTGTAAATCTAAATTTTGGTTAAAGTGTGGAACGGAAAAAGGACCAGCGGCATTACTAACTGGAGTAACCGTACCTATGTTAACTTTAGAATAAGCACATACTACCAAGCTTCTTAACCAGTCTTCCGTTACTCGAGTATCACTATTTAAAATGACTACATCTCTATCTGAATACTCAAATCCTCTATTAACTGTTCCAATAAAACCAAGATTTTTTTCGTTTTCAAGGATAACTAAGTTTTCCATATCTTTAATTTCTTGTAAATATTTTTTGACATTTGGATCTGGAGATTTATCATTTATTAATATTATTCTATTTGGAAACTTCGTATATTTCACTAAACTACTTACACATTGTTTAAGTTCGTCCAATGCGTTGTATACAGGTATTATAATATCCACTTTTTCTGGAAATACATGCTTATCATTTAAAAAATTCACATTTCCATTTGAAGCAATATTCTTGTTACTATTCGTTCCTTTATTGTAGCGCTTATTCCATCTGTTTCTAAAGCCTCTTGCTATGAGACGTGCTAATCTCACTGGCAATTTCAACGTATTTTTTGACGGCTTCGCTGCAGCATAAAGCATATCTCCAAGTTCGTATCTCGAAGACTTTTGTAATTTCTTCAACTGTCGCTTTATTTTTCCAACCATATCGTTCAGTTTTTTAATTTTATCATTTAATACTTTATTTTCATTTTCTAACCTAGTTACATCAGATTTAAGTTGACAAATCAACTTATCTTTTTCCGTTACACATTGTGTTAAACTTTTATTGTCAGTCGAGTAAGAATCACCTGTTGCTCTTACTTGAATAAGCTCACTTTGACAGGCATCAAGGCTTGCCTGCAATATAGCATTTTCAGACGATAAGGATTTGAGCTGATTTGTTAGGAGATTGACTTCACTATCAAGAGTCTTTAGCTTTTCTTCGTTTGCAACTAAGCTAGCTATCTTACTTTCGTCTTTTTTAGATTTTTCTAAAAGAGATTTATTTTCACTTTCCAGTCTTTTAACAACTTCCTGCTTTTGCACTAAACTTTTCTTGAATTTCTCCAGTTTAACTTCTAGTTCAATTCTGTTAGTTTCAAGTTGTTCTACTAATTTTTCTTTATAGTTTGACTTTGATAATATTTCTAGAACTTTTGGTTTTACGGAATTGGAACAAATTATCCCTAAGCCATAAAAAGCATTTACCATTATAAGACTTAGATCTTTTTCATTTTCCTTAATAAAATCTTCAACTGCAGTTAATACACCATTTTTAGGATTATTCTCATAAATAGAATTATATAGATGCCCATTTATCCCCTCTTCTGTCAAAGTGGAGCTATCAGGGAGAATACCTAGCATCTTGTATGGTTGTCTGTGCACATCCGGAATATTCTCTGGGTTATAATATAAATCTCTTCTTCCATAAGGCCATCCTATGTCATGTAAAAAAATTAAAGGGTATTTCTCCTTACCTTTAAAACTATCGTTAATACAATTTAATTCATGGTAAACAGTGTACCAGTTATGGTCACCATCTAATAATATAGCTTCGTAATCCTTTAGCAGAGGAAGAGCACTCAGACTTAATTCCTTATAGAAATCAAAATATTCTTCATTTTCTTCTTTTAATTTCTTATAATCAAACATCGGAGCGGGATCTATCGTATGCAACTTTCCTTTTTGTTCTCGACAATATTGCAATATTTTATTCGTGTTAATTCCAGTTTGGGCGCCAACTTCTACTACTTTTTCAAGTTTCAATTCAGAAAGTATAGGTTTGACTAGCAAATCCCAAAACATGTTCATTATTATTCCCCCCGTTTTAACGTTCTCTCATTATTTCTTATTTTTTGTATCAATATGTTCTTTATACATCTCAACAGCTATTAAAGGATCGCCATCGAACTTTTTTTCCCCTTTTTCCATCCAAATTGCTCTCGTACAAACTTTTTCAACAAAACTCATACTATGAGTAACAATAATAACCGCTTTTGCTTTTTCCATCATTTCTTGAATTTTAACACTGGCTTTATTTTGAAAAGCAACATCTCCAGTGGATAAAGCTTCATCAATAATAAAGATATCAGGTTGTAGAGTAGCAGCTATACTAAACCCGAGTCTTGAGCGCATACCACTTGAATATTGTTTTACAGGTTTATTAATTGCGTTTCCTAACTCTGAAAATTCTATAATTTTTGATAAATCCCTTTCCACTCGTTCTTTAGGTATGCCTAATAACATTCCATTCAAATAGATGTTATCTATTCCAGAAAGTTGAGCATTGAAACCTGTGCCGTAACCTAATAGTGCAGATGTTTTACCTTTTAAAGTTAATTTCCCCTCTTCCGGAGTTAGAATTTTAGTTAATAGCTTACATAAAGTGCTTTTTCCAGCGCCGTTATGTCCAATTATACCTATAACTTCTCCTTCTTTAACTTCAAAACTAACTTTCTTTAAAGCCCAAAATCGTTCTTTTCTTACTTTAAAAGAAACACTGACATTTTCAGCCTTTACTATTAGACTGTCTTTAATTTCAGTATTGGTTTTTACTAGTTCAAGCTTTGGCTTCTTTTTAGGTTTTCTCTCTGGAATAGTTTCTTTATATTTTTCAATAATGGATTTTGACTCTCCTATGTCCCGAACCATACCTTTATCTAACCAAATGATTCTATCACAATTCTCTTGAGCATAATTTAGGCTATGAGTAACAATAATGACCATTTTGGCCATACTAATTAATTCTTTAATCTTAATTGCTGCCTTCTGGCTAAATTCCCTGTCACCTGTATTAAGTGCTTCATCTAATATTAAAATTTCAGGCTCCAAAAATGCAGCTACACTAAAACCTAATCTAGCCTTCATCCCACTAGAATAGTTTTTCATCGGCTCATCTAAGAATCTTCCTATACCTGAAAACTCATGAATCTCATCAATATATTCATTAATTTTTTCTTTTGAAATTCCAAGCATCATACCGTTCAAATAGACATTGTCTCTTCCAGTAAGTTCTTTGTTAAATCCCATACCTAAAGCAAAAAGGGCAGAGACCTTACCTTTAACTGTTATTGAACCTTTATTTGGTTGTAAAATACCGGTAATTAGTTTACAAAGAGTAGTTTTACCAGCACCATTTGAACCAATAATACCTACTACTTCACCTTTATAAGCTTTGAAATTGATGTCTTTTAAAGGCCATGCTACCGACTTTACTTTCTTTTTCTTTTTATTTCTTACTAAGTTAATAATATGTGACTTAAAGTCATCTTTTTTAAATCCTTCTACAAAAGAAACTCCTAAATTATTGGCTTCAATAACAATCTCTTTATTTTCATTCACATCATTTATAGACATAATAAAACCTCATTTAAAGTGCCTTTATAATTTTATGCTCATTACGGCTGTAATAAAGTAAAGTTAAAACAATCGTTAAAAGTGAAAGAGCACCAATAATTACTAAACCTAACACGTTAGGACTTGTTTGCCACATTAGAATCGCTCTGAAAGAATCTATGATAATGGCGATGGGATTAATCTCCACAATCCATCTGTACTGTTCTGGTAAGATTTCCCTTCCCCATATAATAGGGGATGTATAGAATAAGATTCGTAATATATGAGATAGAATCATATCAATGTCACGAATAAACACACATAAGTATGCAACAACTAAGCTAATTGCTAATAAGAATAAAAGTAGAACTAAAATTAATATTGGTAAGTATATAACTTGCCAACCAGGTACTACTCCAAAAAAAACAAGAAATAAACTAATAACTATTAGCCCAAATGCAAAATTAAATAATTGTGTAGCAGATGTAGCTAACGGAAATATTGTTTTTGGTAAGTACACTTGATTTATTATTGAGGAGTATTTAATGATGGATTTTGCTGATGAATTTATCGAAGTGTTAATCCATCTCCAACATATTAAACCTATTACAAGATATACGGCAAAATTTTCTCCGCCTCTACCAAGAACCACACTAACTAAGAAGTAATATACTAGTATATTAAGTAACGGATCTAACAACCACCAAAAGTACCCTAAATAACTGTTTCTTGTATCTGCTTTTAAACCTGATTTCACTAAATAGATTAATAAATCTTTTCTACTATAAATATCTTTTAAGTACTGAAGCATTCTACTCACTGCACCGCCTAACTGATGTTTAACAATTTTTCTCTCTATATTAACTATATAAAACAATAAATAATACCTTTTTTTCTTGGAATAACTTCCAAAAAATAACTTAAATGGACTTATTCATATATTTTTTACCTTTATAGTAAAGGTAAAAAATAAAATACCAGGAACTTTTCCATATACTCATTCTTTCAATTTCACGATAGACTTTCCAATTTTGAATTGCCATCTTCCATTTCTTTCTCGATATCGAATTATTAACTATTCTATACTTTGCTAAAACACTATTTAAGCCATATGCTTTAAAGCCGTTTTTACTAATATTAAGCCACAACACATAATCTTGCCTTGTTCTAATATTAACCATCTTCACATCACCTATAATATCCCTATCTATCATTACTGTTAAACATCCTATCATATTCTGTTTAAGCAGGTCATCATAAGAAACGGATTTAGGTATGTCAATAATATCCCCAATTTCACTTCCATCTTCTTTAATCATTTTGTAACCCGTAAAAGAAAAAGCGACATTTTCCTTTTGCATAAAGTTCAATTGCTTTTCTAATTTTTCTGGAAGCCATTGATCATCACTATCTAAAAATGCCACATACCTACCTTTTGCATGCTCTAATGCAACATTTCTAGCTATTGCAGGCCCACTATTTTGATGAAGTTGTATTAACTTAATGCGTGGGTCATGTTTTATTACTTCTTTAACAAATTTAATCGTATTGTCACTAGATCCATCATCTACAATTATCATTTCCCAATTATTGAAAGTTTGAGATATAACAGAAGCGATTGTGTCTTTTATAAATCTTTCTGAATTAAAAGAAGGCGTTATGACAGAAACTAATGGCTTTTCACTATTTTTCTCTAAAGAATTCAACCAAATTCACCCCTTTTTGTGAAGAGGAAGCTTTTTTTCTATTGTTCTGTTTTCTAATTCAATACAACATAATTTAGAATAACGGTCTATGAAACATTTATCAAGTTTTTTCCTTACATATGTTCATTAACTATTATTACTTTAGCCTATAATAAAAAATTTAGACTTTTAAAAGAAGTTGATTTTGGAAATACAACCAAAATCAAAAGAAGAAGGTAGTTTCCAGCAATACTGAAACTACCTTCTTCTATTTAATATTTTATCTGTTAAACTTATGAGCTTCGTCTGCAACAATAAGGCCTACTGATTGATTACGGCTCCAAATATCATTCCAATTTGATAATGGTACTGGCCTATTTCCTACATACGGTGATATTTCTGGTGTAAATCCTTCTCTTTTGTAAGTCGTTACAAACCAGTCATTTAATCCTCCGCCAGATCTGCTATTTGTTAGATTAACAATATTATAACCTGTTTTTTGAGAAACTTTATTTACGACTGGCCCTGGATTCCTAGCATAAATAATATTACCTGATGAGTGATATGCAACTGAGAGTGTAAAGTTTTTATTTCGAATAAAATCATATACGGCTAATGCCTCTGGTTCACTCAAAGGTCTAGGACCCTTATAATGACTTTCGCTAGGTTTACCAGGATTATTTGCAATAGTATCCCACATTGCAGGGAACTGTCTATTTAAATCCACTCCTCTAGCATTTGCTTTCCAACTTGTGAAGTTTCTACTTCCTCCATTAAAGTGAATAGCTTGTTTAGCTAAGTTACTTCCTAGCGCATCTGGACCTAATTGAACTAAAGTCACTCCGTCCGGATTCATCATAGGAATAAACCATATACTTGTGTTGTTTAAAACCGTTCTAACGTCAAATCCATCAAACTTGCCATTAGTCATGTATGCATATGCATATTCATCGATCATTTTCATTAATACATTTGTAGTCATATGTTCTCTCGCGTGGGAAGATCCGCTAAAAACAACTTCATTTTTCCCGGTACCCAGTTTAATCGCATATATATTTCTACCGTCAAGTGATTTACCTATTATTTCTTTTTTAAGAAGACCACCGTACATCTGCTCTAATAGTTCAATATCTTTCACCATTTGAGCATATGTGTAATTTTGTACGCTAGCATTTACAATTTTTTTATAAGGCGTTAGCGGAATATTCTTTTCCGCAAGTGTAAGGTAGCCTCTAGCTTCTTCTTTTATACTAGACGCTATTCTTGGAGCGTTAATAATAAATGAATAGTTATTCCTTGCAACTTCAAACTGACTATTTTGATGTTGTCCTTTTGTCCAGTTTAATAATGATCTCGCACTAGAGTCCAACCCTGTTTGAAAACTAGCTCGATTTTGCTCTGATTGGTTATATAAGTTAAATCCTTCGTTGAACTTAGTTATTCTATCTCTGAAGTGAAATTGGCCAATTGCATAATCAAAGTATTGTTCTGGTGTTAGTTTTTGTTGTTGAGCATATGTTCTGTGATACTCTGCTTCTGATTTATTTTTATCATTTAATGCAGGAGAAGCAAGAATTAAGTTATACCTGTTAAGGGCAGTTTCAAAATCTCTTTCATAGTGCTTCCCTTTCGCCCAAGCAAAAAGAAGTTCAGCACTAGAATTAATTCCATCAACAAACAATTTGTTACCTGAATACATTTCATAACCTAAAATGGATAAACGAAGCCTTTCTGTATAATGCACTTGATTAATGGCAATCTTATAAAATTGTTCAGGTGTTCTTTTCTCTTGTAACGCATAACTTAAATGATATTCTACATCTCTCTTTAAAACAGAATTCAATGTAGGAACGACTACTATTCTATTGTATCTATCGATCGCCAGGCTATACTCTTCTTCTAAGTGCTTTGCTTTCGTCCAATTAAATAATGTTGTTGCACTATTGTGTATGGCAGTTCTAAAAAGGGAATGACCGTTATATAATCGATAACCTTCTACAGATAAATCAAGTCTGTCTGTATAGTGCACTTGACTAATTGCGTAATTGTAGAACTGCTCCGGTGTTTTTTTATTCTGAATAGCAAAACTTCTATGATAATCTACATTACTCTTAATCTTGTAATCTAATACTGGTGCAGCTAAAATACGGTCAAACCTCTCTACAGCAATTTCAAATTCGCCATTATTTTGACGTTCTATTGCCCATTGCATTAAAGAAGTTGCACTACTATTTATTGCATCGGTGAATCGTATATCAGACGGATAGTTGAAATATGCTTGAATAGAGATATCCAGTCTTTTTGTAAAGTGAGGATGCGTCCTTGCATAGTCAAATAATACTGTTTTTAGATGGTCTGTTGCACTTTGTTTTATCGTCGAATTCACTCTCGGTGAAGCAATAACGCTTTCCATTCCATACTTTGCAGATTCATAATCTTTTTCTCTATATTTCTGAATGGACCAATTCAAAAATGTCTGTGCACTTATATTTAAACCTTGTTCAAAATTACCAATTCTTTGTTCTGCAGGTGAAAATAGTTGAAATCCTTCATTAAACTTATTTAATCTATCAATATAATGAAGCTCACTTATTGAGCAATTATAGTATAGTTCAGGAGTTAATCTATTTTGATTTGCATACCCTTGTAGATATTCTACTTGTTTAATAATATTTGTATCTAACCGTGGAGCATTAAGGATAAGATTATATCTATCAAGCGCTATTTCAAAATCTTCCGCACTATGTCTTCCTTTTGTCCAGCTTAACAAAACATTAGCGCTTGTATTAATAGCGTGAACAAAGTGTGAATTGGTAGGATATAGACTATAGCCTTTAATAGATAAAGCAAGCCTTTCCGTATAGTGAATATGGTTCATAGCATATTGATGCAACGCGATTTGGTGATGACTTTCAGCCGTTTGTTTAAAATGACTGTTAATGCTTGTTGTTTCGAGTATTAGCTCTAGCCCACGTAAACCTAAATCAAGTTCATTTCCTTCGTACTTACTTATAGACCAATTTAATAAAATTTGAGCACTTACGTTTAAGCCTTGTACAAAATTGCCAATCTCTTGTTCCGTATTAGTGTATAAATTAAATCCTTCATTAAATAGATTAATACGATCAAAGTAATGTCTCTGGTTAATTGCATATTCGTAATATTGTTCAGGTGTACGTTTATTTACATTAGCATAATAATTATGATAAGAAACTATTTCTCCTAAACTACTGTTCACCTGAGGTGCATTTAAAATAATTTCATAATACGTACGAGCTACATCATACTTACCATTGCTTTGCTCTTTAGAAGCAGCATTAAATAATGAATCTGCATGCTTGTTTATTTCATCTATAAACCGTTGATCAGTTGGAAATAGAAGGTTTGCTTCTATAGATAATTCTAGTTTTTTTATGTGATCTGTCTCTTCATTTATCTTAGCAAGCCACTCCTCAGGACTCTCAGCAACTTCTTCATTTACAAGTGGAGAGTCTTCTTCAGTAGGTGCATCTGCATTTGATAAGTTATTTTCTCCCTCTATTACTTTTTCATTATTTTCTTCTAATCTAGTTTCTTCATTCTGCGAAGTATGATCTACTTCTCCTAAACTACTTTCTTCAATAATTGAAGTATGATCTACTTCTTCTTCTAAACTACTTTCTTCATGCGTTAAAGTATAATCTACCTCTTCTTCTAGATTAACTTCTTCGAAAGTTGAAGTATTACTTTCCATTATCTCTTCTTCAATAGTACTATCAACTTCTGCTAGAGTGACCTCGTTTTCAGTCACTTCACCAACATGAATTTCTTCGAATTTACTATACTCTTGAGCACTTGTGTTTGTTACAGAGAAAAACAAGTTAAACATTAGTACAAAAACTAAGACTACGGCAATTTTCCTCATATAATCTTCCCCTCTTATTTATTGGCTCTGTTAAAGACCGCTGTTGATTTCCGAGCATATCTTCGCTTACCGCGGGCGAACCCGTGAGCCTCTGCTTCGCCTGCGGGTCTCTCGTTCCCCGCTTCTCCCGCAGGACAAGGAAGGCTACGACAGCGATTCATCGCACAAAGGAAATACGGTAGCATTTTCGAGGAGTCTCCGATATGCTCGGAGATCTACAGCTAGAAAGATTTTAAAAATCTACAATAACCTTTAACACAGCCTATATATAATAATTATGTATATAATCCGTTACAATTTTACCATTTTCTTCGTATATTGAATATGATTTCTAAACAGTTTTATAAAATAGGGGCTACTAGTCAGAACAACAAAAAAATACCTCGAACAATAGCCGAGGTATTTAACCTTTATTAAATGTTATATTGCTTTGTAAAGTAATTTTTATAATCACCACTGATTATATTTTTCCACCATTCCTCATTATCCACATACCATTGGATAGTTTGAGCAATACCTGTTTCGAAATTATATTTTGGTTTCCATCCTAGCTTTTCTAACTTTGTAGGATCTATCGCGTACCTCTTATCATGCCCTAATCTATCTGTTACAAATTCAATTAGATCTTCACTTTTACCAAGCGTTTGAATAATTGTTTTTACAACTTCTAAATTTGTACGCTCATTATGACCACCTACATTATACGCTTCACCATTTTCACCTTCGTGTAAAACTAAATCAATAGCTGAACAGTGATCTAATACATGTAACCAGTCGCGAATATTTTTGCCATCCCCGTACACTGGAACTTTTTGATCGTTTAATACTCTTGATATTGTTAGTGGTATTAATTTTTCCGGAAAATGATATGGTCCATAGTTATTTGAACAACGTGTAATATTCATTGGTAATCCAAATGTTTCATGATATGCCCTAACTAACATGTCAGAGGAAGCTTTACTCGCACTATACGGACTATTTGGCTGCAAAGGAGTTTCTTCTGTAAAGAATGTAGAAGGGTCAAAATCTAATTCTCCATATACTTCATCTGTTGAAACATGGACGAATTTCTGGACGTCTATCTCCTTTGATGCATCTAATAACACTTGAGTGCCGAGTACATTTGTTTTTACGAAAATCTCCGGCTCCGTAATAGATCTGTCAACATGGCTTTCCGCTGCAAAATGAACAACAAAATCGAATTCTTCTTGTTTAAATAGAGGAACAATTTCTGATCGATTTGCAATATCTGCCTTTACAAAATGGTAATTCTCTTTATTCTCAATTTCTTTGTGTTTCGTTAGGTCACCAGCATACGTTAATAAATCTAGATTAAAAATATCGTAATTAGGGTACTTGTCCACCATGTATTGAACGAAATTGCCTCCTATAAATCCAGCTCCACCTGTTACAAGTATCTTTTTCTTGTTCATTTTTCCACCTCAAATTTTAATTCTTGTAGATAATGAGATAGTGACTCTTGCCATCTAGGCATAGGATGAAACCCCTTCTCTACAAGTTTTTCCTTTGACATTCTAGAATTTTTAGGTCTCTTCGCCCTTGTAGGATATTCTTCTGTCGTAATATGGTTTACCCGAACATCCAAGTTAGACTGTGCAAATATTTCTTCAGCGAATTGAGCCCAATTGCAATACCCTTCATTTGACACATGATATATACCGTACTTATCAGTTTGAACCATCTCTAGTAATACCTTTGCTAGATCGTATGTATATGTTGGGGATCCATATTGGTCACCTACTACATTTAACTCTTGACGTGTTTCGGCAAGTCGTAGCATAGTTTTTACAAAGTTATTCCCGTTCCTACCAAAAACCCAAGATATTCGGACAACAAACCATTTATCTACTATTTGTTGAACAAGTTGTTCTCCTTCGTACTTAGTTTGTCCATAGTAGCCTATAGGATTAGGTTGGTCAGTTTCTTTGAATGGAGTGTTTCCTGATCCATCAAACACATAGTCTGTACTAATATAAATGAACTTTGCGTCTGCACTTTTAGCTGCAGCAGCAAGGTATTTCGTACCTAAAACATTAACTGCCCAAGCATTCTCTTTATCATCTTCTGCTTTATCAACCGCAGTATAAGCTGCACAGTGAATAATTGCTTCTGGTTTAATGTCTTCCACAAATGCCATAACACTTGATTCATTTGTAATATCTAAGTCTCTGGAACCTACTCCAATCATATCATGACCTTGAGTTTTTCCTATCTCTACAACATCATACCCAAGTTGACCAGTATATCCCGTTACTAAAATCTTCATATTTTCTCTCCGAAAATAAAATTATTTTCTGCCACTTCTAATTGCGGAGCTATTTTATCCTTCTCTGATAAAATCGGTGACACATCTAACGGCCACTTAATATCGATTGTAGGATCATTCCAAATTATTCCTCTGTCAAACTCTGGTGCATATAATTCATCCACTTTGTATTGAACTTCAACATTTTCCGTTAACGTAATAAAACCGTGTGCGAACCCTTTCGGAACTAATAATTGTTTTTTATTTTCTTCGTTTAATTCAATGCCATACCATTTTCCGAAAGTAGGACTTCCTCTACGAATGTCAACCGCCACATCATAAATTGCACCTTTTGTACATCTAATTAATTTTGTCTGTGCTTTTGGACTCAACTGATAATGTAGTCCTCTTAATGTACCTTTTGTAGCAGAAAACGATTGATTGTCTTGAATAAAGTTAAAACGTAAAGCTGCTTCCTTAAAGCTAGCTTCATTATATGATTCCATGAACCATCCACGATGATCGCCAAATACTCTCGGCTCTATTACTACAACACCCTCTAAATTAGTAGGTATTATGTTCATAATACAAGCTCCTCCTTTTAGGTTAGTATTTAATATCTCCATTAGCGACTTTCATTAAATACTGACCATAACCTGTTTTACTTAATTTTTCAGCAGAATTTACCAATACTTCTTTTGGAATCCAACCATTAATATATCCAATTTCTTCAGGAGCTGCTATTTTGATACCCTGATGTTCTTCAACCGTTTGTACGAAGTTAGTAGCAGAAACTAAACTTTGGTGCGTACCAGTATCTAGCCATGTATATCCTCTACCAAGTAATTCTACGTTTAGATCCCCTTGCTTTAAATAAGCTTCATTTACAGATGTAATTTCAAGTTCACCTCTGCTAGATGGCTTCACATTTTTTGCAATTTCTACTACATTATTATCATAGAAATACAAACCTGTAATTGCATAGTTAGATTTAGGTTGTGCTGGTTTTTCTTCCACACTCAATACCTTCCCGTTTTCGTCGAATTCTACTACACCGAAACGTTCAGGGTCTTGTACGTGATAGCCGAAAACAGTTGCACCATTTTCTTTGGATGCGGCCCTTTGTAACATCTTTCTAAGACCACTACCATAGTAAATATTATCACCCAGAACCATCGCTACTGAGTCATCTCCTATAAAATCTTCCCCAATTATAAATGCTTGTGCTAACCCATCTGGACTAGGCTGTACTTTATAACTAAGTGTTATGCCAAATTGTGACCCATCACCTAAAAGCGCTTCAAATCGCGGTGTATCTTCCGGTGTAGAAATAATTAGAATATCGCGTATTCCAGCTAACATTAATGTACTTAATGGATAATAAATCATCGGCTTATCATAAATCGGTAAAAGCTGCTTACTTGTTACCATAGTTAATGGGTATAATCGAGTTCCACTACCACCTGCTAAAATAATACCTTTCAAAAGAAACACCTCATTATTTTTTAATAGATTTGTAATTATTCTAATGTATTTAAAAATACTTTTTCATACTCTTTGGAGATTTTTCGTGCATCAAAGTCGTTTGCACGCTTATAACCATTCGAGATTATTTCTTGAACGGACTCATTTTCCAAACAAAGAACCATCAGCATTTTATCCGCCAGTTCATCAGAGTTTCCAACTTCACACAGCTGACCATATGCACCATTTGATAACACTTCTTTAGGTCCCGATTTACAATCAGTAGACACAACAGGTACACCAGTAGCAAGCGCTTCCGCAACAACGTGACTAAATCCTTCGTGTTTGGAGGATAAAACAAAAAGATCAGCTTGTTGAAAGTAAATATAAGGATTTTTTTGAAACCCTATAAAATGAACTCTTTGTTCAATATTAAGCTTCATTGCTTGATTTACTAATTGTCCTTTAAGCGGACCCTCCCCCAGGATAATGAGTTTGCTCTTAATCTTATCATTCACTTTTGCAAAAGCATTAAGCAAAGTTTTTTGGTCTTTCTGCTCCACTAACCTTCCTGCTGTAACAATAACTTTATCATTCGTATTATAAATTTGTTTATGTTCCAGGGGCATATCATTATTTTCTAATTGTTGGTTGATATTACTAATATCAACCGGATTATAGATTACTTCAATATCGTTTGCTTTAACCTTATATTTTTTGACTAGGTTTTCTTTTACACCTTCTGATAAGGACACTACTTGATCAGCTAGTTTATATGCTAGGCCGAATCCTAGAAGTTGCATGTCCGCTTTAAATGTACCACCTAAGTTGTCCGCTTCCCTTACAACACACTTTGCTTTTGTTCTAGATAGTTTCGTTGCAAGGATTGCAATCGTGTTTACTCTTGGAATCGTGCTGAAAACAAGGTCAATGTCTTGTTCACGAATAATTTTTGCCAGTTTAAATATAGAACGACTTAATCTTGTTGTATCTAATTTCATGAAGACAACATCGTCTTTTAACTCTTTTTCGTAGGAACCATTAAAATTTAACGTCACTAACATTGGTGAAAACTTCGATCTGTCAAGGTTGTTAATGATATTCAGTAGCGTACGTGCAGCTCCACCGCCACCCATTTGATATATAAAGAATAGTACTTTTACTTTTTTCATTGAAAACAGCCTTTCTCGTTTTTGCCTATAGTATTTGAAATAAAGTAGATATTTAGCAAGAATAGGCTTAAATTGTCGTTAACCATCATATCAAAAAATACAGTTTTAATAAACTATTTCTTATTGTTTCTTTACAACTTTTGTCAATATGAATTATTTGTAATCTAAATGTAACTTTTCTAACGAAACCTTCAATTACACCATTAGAAAAAAACGTTTGACTTGTGTCTTCCAACAACAACAAAGGGCTTGGGACAAAAAGGCCAATAAAGTTCAACTGGCATTAAAAATTTGTTGTGGTTGAACTTCATAAGGCTAATGAAGTTCATCTGGCATAAAAAATTAGTTGTAGTTGAACTTCATAATGCTGATGAAGTTCAAAAAGTAGAGGCCCGAAAGAACAAAAAAATGTCCTTACAGGCCTCTTCTTTTAATTCACTGGGTTTTGTCCCAGCCTCTTTAAAATTATGCTAATCTTTTTCGTGAACTAGTGAATAAACCAAGTCCGCCAACAAGTAATAAAATTATTCCGAATAGGATAAAGTTCATTGTGTTCGTAGCCGTATTCGGTAACTTGTTTTCAGCCTCTACTTTCTTGTCTTCCTTATTAACTTTCTCTTCTTTTTTCTCTTTTACTGGCGTTACCACTTCATCTTCGTCCTCAATGTCTGTTTCTGGTAATTCTTCTTCCTCATCATAATCACCATTAGAATCAGTGAAAACTTCCATGTAGTTACTGTCGACAATCCGGCCTTCTTCATCATAAGCAAGAACTTCAATTGTATACAGTGTGTCTGGTGATAGGTCTTCGAAATAATAGTAACCGTATTCTACATCATCCACCCATTCGCCATCTAGTAAAACGTAATATCCAGCTATATTTTCTTCACCGTAGTAATACCACTCTAGTTCTATTTCTTCATCTGACACGTAAAGTAAGTCAAATTCAATATCAGAATAGAAATGATAGTCGTCTTCACTTGTGATAACCGTTACGCCTTTTGCTAATAAAAGTTGTAACACTTCAAATTCAGGCGTTCCTTCTTCGAAAGTTAGTCCTGGAATGTTGAATAACGTCACAAACTCTAAGTATTCTAAATCAAGGAGTACAGAAATGTCTGTAATGTTTGTGTTGTGTAAGAAAAGATAAGATAAATCTTCTAACGTGTTTAGTACAGAAATGTCACTAATCGGATTGAATGATAAGTCTAACTCAAATATATATAATCCGTTTAATGCATCTATGTTTGTAATTAAGTTTTCGCTTAAATTTACGAACATTAATTCTTCAAGGTTTGCAAGAGGTGACAGATCTGTAATTTCATTCCCCATAGCATATAGAGAGTATAAGTTTTTCGCATACTGTAATCCTTCTAAACTCTTAATACCACGGTATTCAGCGTCTAACCAATATAGTCGCTCCATATCAGATACGTAAATATCTCTTTCCAGAAATAGAATTTCTTTTATTACATCTCGTAACTGATTGTCTGTAATTGTTACGATTTCACCTGATGGTTCGGATAATGTTTCAAACATAACATAACCAAAATCAATGACTTCCCCATTTTCGTCCATTACTTCTATATACAACTCATATGTTGTATTCGGTGTTAACCCTCTTAATTCCAACTGCCCATCTTTCGTCACTGCATAATTTTGCCAGTTTAACTGTACATGGAACGTTACATCTTTTCCTTGTTCATCGTAGTACCACCATAAAATGCGTGCACTGTTTTCTGTAATAGCATCCACCCATACTTCGAAATCATCCTCCAAATATTCATCTAAAACATCGATGTATACACCAGCTTCTTGTAATCGAAGTAAAAGCGCATATGCTTCTGTACCTTCAGAGTAATCTACTGCAGATCCTTCAAGCATTAGGTAACTTAAATGAATAAACTGTTCGATGACCGCAATATCGCTGATCATGGTGTCGTTTATTAATAATACTTCTAAATTCGTCAATGTACCTAGCTGACTAATATCTAGCACAGGATTATAGCTAAGAACCAGTACATTTAAGTTTGTTAATGTCTTTAACGGACTAACATCGACAATTTTGTTGTCATCTAAAATTAATACTTCTAAATTCGTCAACGCACTTAATGGAGCAACCGATGAGATATTGTTTTCTGATAATAATAAGAATCGTAAGTTAACTAATCTTTCAATCCCCTCTAAATTTTCAATAGAGGCGTCATACGCAACTAATTGATTTATTTTATCTAAATCACTTTCTCGTAACTCTCTTGTAACACCAAGTTGTGCCTTAATTGCATTTTGTAGATTTACGTCAGCAAACGTCACAACTTCACCTGTTGGGTCAGGGAATGTCGCAACAGTTAGCGACTCTTCTATTAATAAATTCTTGTTCCGATCATACGCCTTTACCGTTACTTCATAAGAAGTATCCGCTGTCAGGTTCGTAAAAGTATGTTCGTAATCCCTAGCCTTATACGTTTTAACAAATTCATTATTTAAGTATAAGTCATATGTTGAAATTCTCTTGTCCGGTACATAAGCAAACCAATATAATTGGAAGCTATTTTCATTCACGAAGCCAGTGTCAAGGAGGAAAACTTCCTCTTCTTCATTAAAATCATCTTCTAGAAGTTGTAACAAGCTAGCTTTAAATTCTTCATCTTGAACATCGCTTACTAGCTCGTTTACTACCGTTGTAAGTGTTGTTGCCTCATTATCAAGATCAGGTTTAATCGGTTCATTTTCATTTTCTTTTTCTTTTTCGGTCTCCACCTGTTCTTTATTTGGTACTTCTTCGTTCATCTCTTCCACTTCGTTGATAGTTAGCTCATTACTAAGTAATGTTTGCTCACCTTTGTTCCACACAACTTGATAAACAGTAAATTCTTGTACAGCTGGTGAAACATATTTATATGTAGAAAATACTACATTTTCTTTTTTCGCTTGTTCTACTAACACAGGCGCTACTTCTTCTACTACACCATTTGCTAACACGTTAAATCGCTCTACTTCAGTCGTTTCTGTATCAGCATCGACCGTCTTCCAAACTAAATTAACTCCATCTTCTGTCACTTCAGCAGAATCTAGCAAAATACCTACTGATTCTTCTACTTTTTCTGCCAGTGATAAAGCTGGACTTAATAAGGAAAAAACTAATGTAAACGCGATGATCACATTTACGGAAAACAACTTTCTCATCTCATTCTCCTCCTAGTCTATTAGAAAACACCTACCAATAGGATTATATTCCCAATATCATTTTTTGGAAATAGGAAGAATTTGTCGAAAAATATTTTATTTTCTAAAAAGGTATGTTAGTAGTAACAGAGCGCGTTTCATAACCTATGAATATTATCAAATCGAAATGGTGAAATCCATTAAACTATTTTTTTATTGGAGTCCGTTTCATATTGTATGACTACTATACGAAAAACGAATGATAGCATCGAATTCTGTATTTACATATTTTAATAAACGAACATATTATTTCGTATTTCACTGAAATATTCGTTTTTCATTAAACGAACCGTAATAATGAAATGAATTGATTGATTAAAAAGTTTCTTTTTTGCCAATAATTTTAGTAAAGGAGGGACTCGAAATGAGAATGTATTTATTACTAGTTTTACTGTTTATTGCATTAATTATTTCAACACAAACAAGTTCAAGTTTCATAGCAAAGCCAATGGAAAAACGAAATGAAACGTCTTACTTAATAAAAACAGTACCTACAGAAAGCTTTTTGCACGAAGAAAAAGTGGTAGAAGTAACTGCTCATCAACGTGAAATAGTTCAAGAAATCGATCGCAACTTTAGTAGTAAGCTAGAGAAGATAGAATTAACGTATGCTGTAGAGTTAGTAAAAATAAAAGAAAAATTACGTGAATATCAGACAGCAGCATTAACTGTTACTTCTTCTAAACAGATTGCCACTACTTATAATGAATGGACGGAATTAGTAGAAGAGGAAAAAATGGCGTATGAAGAATTATTTGATGAATGGGAAAATGAATTAAAGAAGAATAATTTACCATATAACAGGGTAATAGATTATCGTAAGGAAAATGCTAGAATGAAAAACTACTTCGGAAATTTATAAATTCTTTACAGTAGCTTGGCGTGCTTGTTAATAGAGTTTGGTATTTTCTTTCGCTAGATTACATAGTATATACTAATAAACTTGTTTAGAAAGAGGGAGAGAGCGTTGGCTGCAATTACAGAGAGAATTTTACCATATATAAGGAAGATAAAAGTTCATGAGGTCGATTGGGGTGCTATTAGTGAGTTTTTCCATTCTTTTTGGATTAGGTCGATAATCCTTATTGGGTTATGTCCTATTTTTATTGCTATCCCTTCACTAACCTTTTTGTTGGCCAGAGATCATGGTTCTATTAGTATGTATTTACTTTCTTTTATTTTATTAGTTCCTTGGATACTTATACCTTGCTTGTTCATCTTGCATATTTCTAACCGAACGAAGCAAGGACAGATTTTAGCGTATTCAGCGAGCGGACTGTTTTTTATTACTTATATTATATGGATTGTTGTTTTAGGTAAGTTTTGGTAAACGAAAAAGAGGCTGGGTAAAAACTAAATTAATATAAGTAAAATACGAACATTAACACTAATAAATCAAGGGTATTTCGGATCTTTTTATTTTTTCAAAATGGAATTTTACATTCTTAACTTTCCAGCAGGTGATTGGAGCGCAAGCCGAAGACTCCTGCGGGAAAGCGTGTTAAGTGAGACCCCACAGGCGCTTGCGCCGAGGAGGCTCACGAGACCGCCCGCGGAAAGCGAAGGCTTGCGCTCCAATCATCTGCGGCATTAGAAAAGTTCCGTTACATTATTACTTCCTTACATATTATCATTTGTCTTTATATATAAATAGTTTTGTCCCAATCCCTTTTCCTTTACTCTTCCTTTTTGAGAAAATAGTCCATAATATATTGCGCCCATGCGTCATGGCCGATTTGATTCGGGTTAGAGCGGTCTGAATTTAAGTAATTTAATACTTCCTCATCTGTATATTCTGGCCAATTTTCCCAATGATTTAAATATATATAACCTTGTTCTAATGCATATTCTCTTAATGTTTCTTCTTCCCCGGGGTAAAATCTAGCATTATGTATTGGGATGGATGGTTGTAAAAGAACAAGTACATTTTCATTTAATTGTTGAAAGTCTTGTATCATTGTTTCTAAGTTACTAAGTCTTCTTGGTACTGCAATAAATCCGTTATCATTAATGGTAAAAGGTTCTAATAGAATTATATCTGGTGTGTTTGTAATAGTATTAATATGTAAGTTTTCATGTAGTACTTCGTTACTCCTCTTACCTTCGAGTTCAACTACGGAAACAGTAAAAGTGTTACCGTACACCTCATCTAGCTCTTTTTCTACTATTTCATGCCAGACAGTATATTCGATAGAGCTCAAACCTTTAGAGCCGATAATCACTAGTTCTACTTTCTTATCATTAGCAATTCGATTTACAAGCAATTCTCGTAAAGGAGAGTCTAACTTTCTTGCATAGTCTAATGGCGTTATTTCTTCCGTTTGTATCGGTTTTTCCTTTTCCACTGGCTCTACAGATGTTGTATTTTCCTTATTTATAGTTGCTTGTGTTGCTGTTGCTGCACTTTTCAGCTTATTGTTCCATTGTATTTGTCCGAAAACTAATGCACCTAAACAAACGAATGCAACTATTATCACAAATATGTTCCTCATTTTACCACCTCTACCCTAATATACTAAAAAAAGTAGTACTTTTTCTACAAAATAATACAAAATATATAAAAATACGGAACTTTTTCACTGGAAATCCGTTATATATATTGTGTTATGATGTAGAACTGAATATAATCATAATGAATTGTAAAATTACAGTTAAAGGAAGCTGATTATGTTAGAAGCATTCAAGAAGAGAAAAGTACTTTGGACGATTGTCGGAATTTTTAGTGTAGCAACTATCGCTGTCGGAATATACGCATTTACAATATATAAATCATTAGAACAAACAGTAGCTAGCATGCACGAACCATTAAATCGTGATGTGCCACAACGTGTTGATTTCAAGAAAAAAGAACCTCTATCTTTCTTAGTGTTAGGTGTGGACGAGCGCCCTGGAGACCGTGGTCGTTCGGATACGATGATTGTATTGACGGTTAACCCAAATAAACAATCTGTACAAATGCTTAGTATTCCACGCGACACACGTACAGAAATTATTGGTCGTGGTTATTTAGATAAAATCAACCATGCTTATGCATTTGGCGGTGTAGAAATGTCCGTAGATACAGTCGAGAACTTTTTAAATATCCCGATTGACTATTATTTCAAAGTTAATATGGATAGCTTCAAAGATATCGTGGATGCAGTTGGCGGAATTACTGTTAATAACCCGTTAGAGTTTACACAAGGTGGGCAAAGATACAATAAAGGACCGATCGAGCTAGATGGAAAAGGCGCATTAAATTTTGTTCAAATGCGTAAGCAAGACCCGCGTGGTGACTTCGGTCGTCAAGAGCGTCAACGTTTAGTCTTAAAAGGTGTTATTGATAAAGGAGCAAGTTTTTCTTCTATTACTAGATTTGGTGATATTTTAGATGCTTTAGGAAATAACATTAAAACAAACTTAACATTTGACGAAATGGTAGAAGTTCAAGCAAACTACAAAGAATCTCGCCATGACTTAGTTCAGCACGAGATTAAAGGAACTGGACAAACAATCGATAAAATTTGGTATTTAGTAGTACCGGAGGAAAACCGTTTAGAAATTTCTAATACACTACGTGAACATTTAGAACTAGATTAAGAATGTCCCCTTATGAGTGTGCTGCACTTGTAAGGGTTTTTTTAGTAGAAAAAAAGAGCCTACGCCTACGAGAAGGCCGAGACTCTTAAATGATTGCTACACTTAAATGTTAAAAACTCCAAACAACTTCTTCTTTTTCACTCGCTCTGGTGCTTCTTTGTAGATTGTTTCGCCTTCAACTAAAAGTTCGGCATTTTCCATGAACATGTATCTTATGCTCTTTCCGTACTTAGCTTCAATTTCTTCATACGCTTCGGCTAAGAAAAAGGATCTCGTTTTAATGTTATGAGCATCCGATGCAATGAAATGCGTTAAATTTGCTTCGATTAAGTTATGCGTGAATTTTTTTATGTTCTTCCCAAACTTCCCTACTAGACTAGAAGCGGTGATTTGTGTGCATGCCCCTTTTTTCACTAATTGGTAAAGTTTATCTGGATTAGAAATGAATTCGGCGTTGCGCTCTGGGTGAACGATGACTGGAATTAAACCGTTTAGTTGTAAGTCAAACAACAACTTTTCTGTATAAAGTGGTACAGAATTGGAAGGTAATTCGATGAAGATGTACTTTCCATTATCATTAGCTGTTAGAATGGACCCCTTATTATATTCCGCAACTAATTCACCAATAATCCGGCACTCTTGTCCAGGTAAAATGGTGAGATCTATTCCTTCCTTTGCTAAACGTTCGTTTAATTCTATTACTTTATTTAATATTGTCATTTTATCGTTTTCAAAACTACCATTTAAATGATGCGGAGTAGCAACAATCGTTGTTATCCCTTGTTTAACAGCCTCTCGCGCCATTTCCACACTTTCTGTCATATGGCTAGCTCCATCATCTAAAGAAGGTAGTATATGGCAATGAATATCTATCATATGACCTACTCCTCGACCTAGTCTTTTTTACTATCTTAATAGTAACATAGTGAAATAATTATTTCATTAGCATCTTATGTCTAGTTTTGTCGAACTGTTGTGGGAGTTTATAACATTATTCTAATATAGTCTAGACCCTATCACTTGTTGGCCTAAAAGAAAAAGCATGTACAGTATAAATGCACATGCTTTTCTTAAGGTTTTTTCGGTTTAGCATATAGAATATATCGGTCTGGTGCATTTCCGACAAAACTAAATGGATAGCATGTCGTTAATAGTAAATCTTCTTTTTCTTTTTGTAATGTAATAATAGATAGATCATCCGCATCCACTATTTTATAATCATAAATTTCGTAAACGAAATCACCATACGGCATTGCGACAACAAATTCGTCGCCCATTTGCAGTTCACCTAGTCTTCTAAAAACAGTATCACGATGACCAGACAATACAATTTGCCCAATTTCTCCAGGGTACGATGAACCTGTGTAATGGCCTACCCCTTTTTCAAGGTCATCTGGATCTGTACCCGCAACGATCGGTAGTTTGGCGTTAATTCTTTCAATTTGTAATAATCCAACAACATCTCCGAACCCTGGATTCCAGTCATCCGGTTTTGTTAATAAATCGTCTCCATTGGCACTAGCTCTATTGGAGATTATATCTAACGCAACTTCCATCGCTTGCTCTGTCTTTTTGTCCATTTTTATTTTTTCAAATAATCCGTATCCAACAAAAGAAAGCCCAGCAATGATAAAAATAATGGCAACTGCCATGCTCTTTTTCATTTAACTACCCTCCGATTCTTTTCTTTCATTTAGTATAAAGCATTGATTAGAATGTAGAAAGTACGTCTGCAAATTTCATCATTAAAAATGGGAGACTGGCAGCAAGTAAATGACAAACAATTAGCGCAACATGATAAAACTTTTGTCGTGGTATTTTTAGTAACAATGGGATTAAGATGAGAGCTAAACCGATTAAGCTAATGTATGTATAATATTGTGATCCTAGTTCGTTTCCAAATCTGATAATGAGATAGAAATATCCAACGATACTAACGTTATAAAGTAGTAATAATAAAGACAAAATAAAGCAAAGGCCATTAAATACTTTTTTGACATTTTCTAATGTAAATATACGTCTCATTGATTGTTCATCCTTCCAGTAGTGCTTTATGTACGAAATATTCTAAATTTATATTACTTTTATCATATAAATTATTTGGGTGAATGACAATGGTTTTCTTTTTTATATGCTATCTTAAAGACCGCAGTTGATTTCCGTGCAAGGCTTCGCTTTCCGCGGGCGGGAAAAAGGAAGGTTATTTTCACTGTCGTGAAAAAACCTACTCCTCGACGCATTCGCGCCTGCGGGGTCTCCCGTTTCCCGCTACTCCCGCAGGACAAGGAAGGCTACGGCAGCGATTCATCGCACGAAGAAAATGCGGTAGCATTTTCGAGGAGTCTCAGCCTTGCACGGAAATCAACAGCTAGATTATTATATACATTCGCATCATTCATTAACTATTCCCAATAGAAAAAGAGGCTGCCCCTATTCAGCCTCTTTTCTATCTTCTTTCGAATGCAATGAATGTGTCAAAGCCGTCTGTCCTTAGTCGTGTGGCTAGGTTTTCGGCGTTTCGTTTTTCTGAGAAAGCACCTACTTGCACTTTGTACAGTCCTTGATCTAAAAAGACGAACGTGCTGTAGCCTCTGCTTTGTAAACGGCGCTCTAGATCGGTTGCATTTTCTTTTGCTCGGAATGCGCCAACTTGCACTTTGTATAGACCACTGCCTGGAGGTCTAGTGACTCCGCCAACTTGCGGCCTTAGTCTTAGATTATAGTAAGCTACTAAACCGTCAACAATTGCTTTTGCACATGTGCGACGATAACTTTCCGTTTTTAATAATTGTGCTTCGGGATAATAGGTCATGAAACCACATTCACAAAGGATAGCTGGCATGTTCGTTTCTCTTAAAACATGGAAGTTCGCTTCTTTCACACCTCGGTCTTTTCGTCCTGTCGCTTGAATTAATGAACGGTGAACCGTTCTTGCCACTCCAATCGACCTTGAGCTTGTCACATTGTGCACATACGTTTCTATTCCTTGAGCTGTATTCCAGCCTCCATTACCAAAAGCATTTGCGTGAATTGAGACGAATACATTTGCTCCCCAGCTGTTAGCTCGGTTCGTTCTTTCTTGAAGTTGAACATCTCGTTCATCTGAATGTGTGAACAACACTTGCACGTTTTCATACCGCTGTAGTTCCTCTCGAGCGTAAATGGCAACAGCACGATTAAATTCATATTCCCGCATACCATCTGGCGTTCGTTTACCTGCCGTTTGATAACCATGACCTGCATCTAATACAATTTTCACACGCTTTCACCTCTTCATCATCTATTTTTACTACAGTCTATTCCCATTCACCTGAACTGGTTTCATAATTGGGTTTATGCCCAATGCTGAAAGGGAAAAACTAAGTTGTAACCTTGTAACCTTTTATACTAAATCACGTCTAAGTTTTCAAAGGGACAAACAAAGTGTTTTCCATCTTATCTACTAGCCATATGGAACATATGCTTTATAAAAAAGAATGAAACTGGAGGGCTAAACATGAAAAAATGGGCGTTTTTATCCATAATATTTTTACTAATTCTTTCTGCATGTGGGACAGGTTCCACTTCACCAACGGAACAACCCCCTACAACTGGTAGCGGAGAAGAAAAGCGCAAAGAAGTAGAAGATCCAAGAGAAGTGTCAGAGGAATTACAAAGTACAGCTGAGTTTAAAGGAGAAACATTTATTTTTACAATAACGAACGAAACTGGCGGAGATGTTGATATTGTCTTTTCTTCTGGTCAAGAGATTGATTACATTGTGTTTGATAGTAATGGTGCAAAAGTGAAACAACTTTCGGACGATATGATGTATACGCAAGCTATTAGAGAAACATTATTAGCCGAAGGCGATTCGCTAACGTATGAAGTTCCAATGGAAGAAGTGACAGATGACTTACCGAACGGTTCGTACACCATTACATTTATATTCACAGCGGATAAACATACAGAAGCTACAACAGACTTCAACATCGCGATCGATTAATTACACGCTGCACGGTTGTTTAACTCTCTCAAAAAACCTATAATAAAAAGAAGGGCTCCGTCCCACAAACAAGGTCTACCTAACATGTAGGCCTTTTCCTTTGGAAATATAAAAAATCAAATTTAATATTTGGGTGTTTTAGTGTTTTTTCAAACCCATAACTAGCTGTTGATTTCCGTGCGAGGCTGAGACTCCTGCGGGAGAAGCGGGGTGCGGGAGACCCCACAGGCGTTTGCGCGCCGAGGAGGCTCCCGACCCGCCCGCGGAAAGCGAAGCCTTGCACGGAAATCAACAGCGGTCTTCAACGCAGACTATAGAAAAAGGACGAACCACAAGGGGTGAAAAGTAAAATGGATCAGTTTGCTACATTATTAATGGAAGAATATCCGCTAACAAACACCCATAATCGTGAACTGTTAAAAAACGGGCTCCAATTATTCCGGGAAAATTCGGTCATAAATGCATACGAAGAAGGAACGAACATTTTCGGAAAAGTTCGCGATCGCTCGCAAGTTCGTCACGTTTTAATGGACAGTGACTTATTGGAACTTAGCCGCTGTTCCTGTGGAGCAAACACCATTTGCCAACACCAAATAGCGGTTTTCGTGTCCATTTGGGCCGAAACAAAACCAGTATCCCAATTAATCGAACAATGGAAACAAGCCGGCTACAATAACACGATACAAAATTTAGTTTCTACATATAAGGAAGACTCCTTAAAAAGTTGGCTAACCTTCGTCAACGCAGAACATGAACAATTTAAACGATCGATGCCGCAAAATAACACATATTTAACTGGCATCGTCCACGTTTTTTATCACCAAATCCTTAAAAAAGCGCCAAAAGTTGCGGAAATTAGTCCGCTCTTCAAAGTGCATGCTGCGATTTTTTGCATGGAACAAGTGATAAAGGAAGAAGAACATCATCCTCGTGCTTACATCGAAAGTGTATTAAATCATTTTGTTGAGCTTGCAGAGAACGAAACGCGTGCTTTACTTCATCACGCGATGTCCTTTGGGCTTGATGACTTATTAAAAGAAAGTAGAAGTATTGCACGTGAATTTTACCTATCTGAAGACGAAGCGTTCCTAAAACAAAAGTTTATGATGTTCGAGCAACTTTGGAGCGATGTTTATTCACGCCGTAATTGGACGTCAGCTGAACTAGCTGAATTAACAGGTGTAAGTTTACCTGTTACATTAGCGAAAATACATATGAATTTTCTATTAAAAAAAGACAAAGAAGCCATCTCCCTACTGAATGAGTTAAACGACGAAGCAGCCCCTTTTGTTTTTTATTGGCTTGCAAAATTAGCAGAGAAAAACGCTTGGAAACAAATGATGGATTGGCTTGAACAGACAGATAAAATGTTGTTTGCCTATATTCATAACGAGCCTGGCTATTACGAAAAACGCAGGCTAGCTGGGAAGTTGTTAAATTATATAAATGAAGCGACAAACGAAACAGAGAACGACGCTTTTTACATACACGCATTAGAAAAACTAATGCCATATAGCTACAGAGAGTTTGAATGGCATCTGTTTGAAACGGAACAGTTTTATCATTGGACAGATTTGCAGTTATGGTTAGGTTTTGATATTAGTTCGATTGATTCCTATAAACTAAAAGAAATTATGAAAACACGTCCTGCTGCCTTACTTCCGCTCTATCATCAATGTGTGGAGAAAACCGTGGCTGAACGGAATCGTAAAAGCTATAAGTTAGCTGTGAGATATTTGAAAAAGCTACAGCAAATATATAAAAAAGAAAAAAAGCTACACGTATGGGAAACATATTTTGAGCAATTCCAACAACGAACGAAACGCCTTCGTTCTCTCCAAGAAGAAATGGTTAAAGGAAAGATTCTTACATGATAAACAATTTATTAATCCAAACAAATTACATAGAAGATACGAACCAGTTTTTCTTGTTTGCCGAAGATAACGGACGTGTTGTTGCTCCGGAACAGTACGTTTCCTTTTTATTTACGTGGCATGAAAGTTCTTTCTATGGAACGAACGTAAAAATAGAAAGCTTTGATGGGGTAAACGGTATCTTTATCTCTCCTTACGAAGCATTGGAACTTTTTACGGATATGAAAGAAAATTCCTTTTTCCATGTGGAGTGGTGTGATCAGTCAGAACTTTTTAGACTACTCGCTCCGACGATGACTCAATTTTTAGAAGAAAAGATGATAGAGCCTGATTTTCGTTCATGGAAGCACGGAGCGTTTCAGTTTACACTCACCGAAGATGCACATGCTTACATAGAAAAAAATAATCTATTGTCCCCTCGTTTATCTTTTTTAGAAGAGTGGCTTACTTCTGTTATGTTTGAGTTATTAAAGGAAGAAAAGGTTGAGTTTTTACGACCATTTTGGCCGAGTGTGGAAAAGTTCTCCCTCGCATTATTAGAAGACGAAAAGTTAAGAGAGTTGTATCAAGAGAAAGAAGATTGGCTATGGGACATTGGCTGGTATAAAGATACGACTCCGTTTACTGTCGGCTTACGGATTGTGGAGCCAGAAGAAGATGAAGTGGATTGGAAGTTAGAAACACTATTAAAAGATAAAAAGTCAGAAACGTTATATGTTTACGGTGTTGACCGATTGCCAGCTAAATATAAAGGCGCGTTGGATAGTGTTGTGCGAACGTACAATAAATGGGCGCATGTGACACCAACCCTATTTACGGCAGGCGACATAAAAGGTTCGTTAGCGGAAGATTCGGCGTGGCATTTTCTCATAGAAGATAGTGAGAAGTTAATGCAAGTTGGAGCGTTTATTTTGTTGCCTTCGTGGTGGCAGGCTGTAAGGGAGTCGCGCTTGAAGGTGAAGGCGCGGGTAACGACGCCGAAAGTAAGTGGAAAGTCATTTGTCGGTTTGCAGTCGCTCGTGAACTTTGAGTGGCGTTTTTCTACTAAAAATAAAGAGTTGTCTGAAGAAGAGTTTTTGGCGCTTGTCGAACAGAACCGTCGTCTTGTACGAATTGGAGGAGAATGGGTCGCGCTTGATCCTTCGTTTATTCAGCAAATTCGCAAAATGATGGAGGAAGCGGAGCAAAACGGGATTTCGTTTGAGGATTTGATTAAAAATAGTGCGCAGTCTGGCGTGGGTGCGGACGGTTTGGATGACAACGCAGTTTCGGATATGACGATCGAAATGACGGGTGAAGTGCAAAAGCTTTTCAAGAAGTTGTATGAAGGAAAAGAAGTGCAATCATTTGTTACACCAGCAGGGTTTCAAGGTGAGTTAAGGCCGTACCAGCAGCACGGGGCTGGATGGCTCATGTTTTTGCGAAAGTATGGGTTTGGGGCTTGTTTGGCCGATGATATGGGACTTGGGAAGACGATACAGTTGATAGCGTACTTTTTAACGTGTAAGGAAGAAGGTGTGGATGAGCCTGTCCTTATTGTTGCGCCAACTTCTGTGCTTGGTAACTGGCAGAAGGAACTGGAAAAGTTTGCGCCATCGTTGAATGTTATGTTGCATTACGGCGGGAATCGTGCGAAAGGTGACCGTTTTGTTGAGTCCATTCAAGGTGCGGACGTTGTGTTAACGTCGTATGCAATTTCTTATTTAGATGTCGAAGAGTTAACACGTGTTCGTTGGTCGACGGTTTGTTTGGATGAGGCACAAAACATTAAAAATAGTGATACGAAACAGTCGCAAGCTGCCCGAAAGTTGCGGGGCGAACATCATATTGCGTTAACAGGTACGCCGATGGAAAATAGATTGGCGGAACTGTGGGCGATTTTTGATTTTATTAATCCAACGTATCTCGGTTCTTTAGGTGCGTTTCATCGTCAGTTTGTTGTGCCGATTGAGCGGGAGCAAAATAAAGAAAAAGTAGGTCAGTTACAAAAGTTAATTCAGCCATTTTTATTGCGTCGAACGAAAAAGGATGAGCAAGTGGCGCTTAATTTGCCTGACAAACAAGAGCAAAAAGAGTATTGTCCATTAACGGTGGAGCAGGCATCGATTTATGAGCAGTTAGTGAAAGAGACGTTAGATCAAGTGAATAAGTTAGCGGGAATTCAGCGTCGCGGGCTAGTGTTGAAGATGCTTGGGCAGTTAAAGCAAGTGTGCAATCATCCTAGTTTGTATTTGAAAGAGACTGAGTGGCGTGATTTGGTTTCTCGTTCTAATAAGATGGAAAAGCTTGTAGAGTTAGTGCAAAACATTGATGAGCGTGAGGAAAGTTGTCTCATTTTCACCCAGTATATTTCGATGGGTAATATGATTGTCGATACGTTAAGTGAGTTGCTTGGTGAGAAGGTGGAGTTTTTACACGGAAGTGTTGTAAAGGGTAACCGCGACAAGTTAATTGAACGATTCCAAGCTGGCGAGTTTAAAGTGCTCGTTTTGTCGTTAAAGGCTGGTGGAACTGGGCTTAACTTAACTGCAGCAAATCATGTTATTCATTATGATCGTTGGTGGAATCCTGCGGTGGAAAATCAAGCTACAGATAGAGCGTATCGAATTGGACAGAAGCGTTTTGTACATGTGCATAAGTTTATTACAACAGGTACGTTAGAAGAGAAAATTGATGCGATGATTGATAGTAAGCAGTCGTTGAATGACCAAATTATTACGAGTGAGAATTGGATTACGGAGCTTTCCAATGAAGAGTTGGCTGAGTTGTTAGTGTTAAGGTAACGTTGATGGTTGAGGCTGGGACAAAAAAGCCTTGGGAGTTCATTTTGGCTTTGAAATTTGTTGTCTTTGAACTTCATATGGCTTATGAAGTTCATTTTGGCTTTGAAATTTGGTGTGATTGAACTTCATAAGGGCTATGAAGTTCATTTTGGCTTTGAAATTTGGTGTGATTGAACTTCATAAGGTTTATGAAGTTCATTTTGGCTTTGAGATTTGTTGTTGGTGAACTTCATACGGCTTATGAAGTTCATCTTGACTTAATAATTTCTTATGATTGAACTTCATAAGATCCTTGATGTTTATTTCGGGTTAAGAATTGGGAAGTTTCCTTGTGTTAAGTGAAGGATTTTGTTTTCTTTTTTTATGTATATCCTATTCAACAAGTCTAGTATGGTAGCTGGCTTTACTTTTTCTTCGCTTTCACATTTGATATAGGATCGCTTATTTTTTCGCCAGAAATAAGAAGAAACCTTAACTTTTAACGAGTCTAAGTCAATATTTAATTGGATTATATGGCCAGATAGGTCAGTAGCACGAAATTGTAGTTCTACTGCACTTGCATAGTAGGAGCAAAATTTCGATAAGTTGCTCTCCCCTTCTTTTGCCTCTTCTCCGTCTTTTATCCATTTCGTCAAATAGGTTGCCTGATAAAAGGCTTCCGCAATTTGGCTGCCCCGCTCTATCTGCGTATCTTGTAGTTCAATAACAAATACACACACTTCATTTCTATTACTTTTCCTCACTACATCCTCATGATGAAAATTTACAGAAGATAAATAATACTGCAACAACGCCACTCTCCTCATACAATAGCTTCTATTAATCAGTATTTGATAAAACAAAGAAGAATAGAATGATCCATAATACGACAAGTTTTTACCTTTTTCACTCTAATAATATGTAAAATATACCATACAAGCTGAATATTTTGCACTATTTTTTCTGAATTTTTTTACAATTACGCTACTTGAATGGTAAAAGACGGATGGTCCTTATGCATTTGGATGTACTTTGACTAGACCATCCTTAAACAAGTGGGGGGGTGAGGATCCTTTTCATCTTTTGAGGAATTGACTATTTTGGAAAAGGAAATTCATAATGACATACGAAGAGAAGATAGAATTGGTAGGCAAGTGATCTTCTCTTCTTTGTCAGTAAGCAAATAAGTTACATACAAGTTAGTGGACCTAAACCGTATTTTTACACATGTATATGTTGCTTTGTTTCTTCTACTCGCTTCGATTCTTCACGCTTTTCTTCTGATCGCCGCTTTCTTTCTAAAAACCGCACAGAGTCTCCAATCACTTCGGTTACATAGACTGTTGCGCCTTTTGAATCTTCATACCGCCTCGTTTGAATTTTACCAGTTACTCCCACCAGCGAACCTTTTCTACAATGGTTCGCTGTATTTTCAGCTACTTTATTCCATAATCTTATGGAAATAAAATCAGCCTCCACACCTCCAGATTGGTTTCTAAAACCTCTGTTTACTGCTAAACTAAACAACGTTACGGCAGTTCCATCACTCAAATACTTGAGCTCTGGATCTTTTGTTAATCTTCCAACAAGGATCACATTATTTATCAATCGTCATCCTCCTTTCTGTTTAAATGAAACTGCTCTTTTATCATATGACCATTGGACTATTCCGTAAAATACGCTATTATTTTAATCCTACTGGCAGTTTTCTATTTTTCTGATTAAAAATAGCACTTTTAGAAAAAAATGTAGAGACAAACAATCAATTCCTGCTAATTTTTATAATATTTCGACAAAGTTACATAGATGATTTACAGTTCTATTATGTTATAATCAAACTAACAATTGGCCGAGCTGTAGGCTCATTCGGTAGTGGAAAAAAGTTCTCGCAACGCGGGTGCTTTAACCACCGATTACCGATCATTTAGGAGGGATAAGATGAAGACATTTAAGCTAGTTGCTTTAAGTTTTGTAGATGGGGAAGAGATTGAGAAACTACCTTTAGAAGACGGACTTATTATAAATAAAGAGTTCGGTGGTGAAAAATGGTTAATCGAGGCTTATTTGCCATCAGAAACAACAGAACTGTTTCGTGAGTATGAAGGCACAAATGAATTAGTTCACTTGCAAGCAACGATTTCAAAGCCAACAAATGATCCAGCTAATTTCCAAGTAACTGTTAAGTCTATTTCCGAAATGAATGATCACATTAGCGTACTTTTCGATGCACAACTTTTCCGTCGCACGAACAATTTCCACGAGAAAGTGTTAAAATCTTTGTTAGACGAAGGTTTAACTGGTGAAGAATTAGTCGTTCAATTTAGAGAAAAAGTACAAGAAAAACCGACATTGCAAACACAAGGGAAATAATTATATAGATAAAAAAAGTTGGACAGTCTAAATAATAAACTGTCCAACTTTTTTTGTTAATAATGTGGATAAGTTGTGTGTAACCTGTTTGTTACTTTTTCAAAAAGAAAAAAGAAGCCAGTAAAAACGCGAATCCTGTTAATAAATTCTGTGGATAAGTAGTAGCTGTATCCGGCATACGACTTCCAAACAACTCAGAACTTAATTCCATCGCCACTTGTGCTACATGCACCAACTCCTCACTTGCATTAGAAAGAAAATTCTCTGAAAGCACATTCTCTGGCAATGTCGCAGTCGCAATTAACTCCTGCTCTTCATTATAAAACCTAGCAATCACGTTACTCGCTTCTGTAATTTCATCTCTACTAATTCTATTTAATCCATTTGTTTCATCCTGTGTATAAAACTCTACATTCACTTGAAATGTGTGTAAAAGGTTGGACCAATTCGGACTTTCTTTTATCTCAGAGAGCTTTGCAGTTAAATGCGAGTTATTCAATCGCAACAAATGTTGAAAGATTTTGTGTGCTTCTTCTTGTTCAAAACCCATCGAAACGAAAAAGTCTTCTGCTCTGGCTACCTCTTCCTCATGTGTTAAATAAAAATCTACCGCGATATCTAAATCTTCTAAAAAAGTATAGTCTTGAATTTTTTCACCAAAACGAGCAAGCATAATTTCTAATTCCTCTTCCGTAATGTCGTATGATTGAAGCAAATCATGTAGGTTCTCTTTTGTAATTGGTGTTCCAAGTTCTGATTTTAACTGTTCAATATCTCGAAAATCAGCTAACTTTACATGATAAAAATCTAAGTACTGCTGTAAGTCGTATTCTGTCCACCCAATTTCATCGAGATATGTTTCTACTTCTTGATCTGAAGGTGCTGCAAATGTCTGTAATGGTAGCTGTAGTAATAAACAAAAGGTTGCAAACAAAATAATAACAATACGTTTCATAAAGATTCCTCCTGCATTTGTCATATTGTTATTATTTTCTATTTATGAAAATTTATGTTGTTAAATAAAATAAAAAGGGTTCATAGAACTAGGAAGTTTTCCTAAGTCTATGGACCCTTTTTAGCTATTTCACTTATATATTTCTTTTAGTTTTTTTCCAATCTCATCTACTAATTCTTTCGCAGAAATATTATGATCTTCTGTGCCTTGTTGGTAAGCATATAATAACACTTCTAATATATCATTAGTAGATTCTAACTTAGTATCCGCTCTCAATCATTACACCACCTAATAATTTACAAAATATACTTAATATAATACTATATTCCTATTTGTATATGCAATCTATTTTTTACACGAATCTACAAAAATAGCAAATCTCTTACAAAATATATACCCAATCTATTTAAATCTAAATCCATAAAAAAACTTGAGGCTGGAACATAACTAAATAAGTTCCCTGCCACCCCGTTTTGTACTGTTTTTTCACAAGTTAAATTTGCATATTGGATTTTCAAAGAATTTGAGCCTGTCTTTGCTTCAAGTCCCCCCTAATTATCAAAATGGTGATTTAAGTAACATTTTTACCGTGTATTTGCAAAGAATTGCCCCATTTATATATATTTCTTTAGAAAGTAAGTCAAGATTAATAGGTATAGAGTGTAAAATTATGCAAAAGAGTAGTAGAAAGAAAGTTTTATCGGCGATAATACGGATTTTATCGGCGAAATTTGGTAGTTTATCGGCGAAAGTAAGAGCTTTATCGGCGAAAAACGCAAATCTATCGGCGAGGGCTTCTGGTTTATCGGCGAAAGCTATATTATATCAGCGATAACTATATTTTATCGGCGATAACTGACATCGATAAAAAAACAATACAATCTGAGTAGACAAATAGTGTCCACTTTTTCAGTGGCCACCACGCTTTCCCGTAGGTGTCTTTAGCTTGCACTCCAATCATCTGCTAAGAAAGTAAAAAAATCCGAATTATTCCTTTAAATTAGGAATATTGTTCGGATTTTCCTACTCTTCATATACTTCTGTCCCAACCTCTAGCTTCTAAAGCTAACTTTCTTTCACTTTCTTTAAAAACGTCCAAACGCTCTCGTCAATGGTTCTGGAATTTGGTATCACAAGTGTTTGTTTTAATTGAAGCATAACTCGATTCAATAGTTTCGATAGTTTTTCTCTTTCGTTTTCATCTATTAAAAACTCAACACCATAGTAGTAATAATTGTCTGCAGCTTCTTGTTTCCAAACAATTTTACCAGGATACTCTATTTTTTCGCCGTTAATCTCTGTACCAATTCTTAATATTAAGTCCGGTCGAACTGGCAATTGAATATGAGAAAGAAAGCATGAGCCACCGAGCCCGATATTTTCCATCGCAACAAGCATCTTTCCAAGATCGACACGTTTACCGTTAATTTCTACAACCGTCATATCCGATTCTAAATGAGGATCTAAATCAATACGGAGAAATTTTCGGCGTTCACTATTAACAACTTCTTTCCTGTCATCATTCGGAGTGATTTTTTTCTTCACAAGCATCGGTGTAAAATCGCTTGCTGGTATCGGTTTACTGAAAATGTACCCTTGAATAATTTCGCAACCTTTTTGTTTTAATAATTGTAGTTGTTGTTGTGTTTCTACTCCCTCTACTACAACGTCAATGTTTAGCCCTTTTCCAATTAAAAGGAGCGAATCTAGAATGATGGCACTTTTTTTACACTCTTCCACATCTTTTATAAAACTTCGATCAATCTTTAATACGTCTAAGTCTAACCCCTTTAGCCTTGTCATAGAAGAGTAGCCTGTTCCGAAATCATCTAGCGCTATTTTGATGCCTAATTCACGTAACTCCTTTATACTTCTTAGCACAAGTTCTTCGTTATGAAACAAAGAACTTTCCGTTATTTCAAATTCCAGTAAATCACCAGGAATATCGTACGTTTTTAACAGTTTTTTTACCGTTGACACTAATCCTTTCCGTAAAAAACGGAAAGGAGAAATATTAACAGAAACTGGTACTACCGGAACGTCATCATCCAGCCATTCACGTATTTGCTTGCATACCATTTCAATAACGAAGTCACCCATTTCATGAATTAACCCTGTTTCTTCAGCAATCGGGATAAATTCACCTGGTGAAACCATGCCCCACGTCGGATGTTCCCAACGAATAAGCGCCTCCGCTCCAACTAGTAAGTTATTGCGCGGTTTAACTTTCGCTTGATAAAAAACCGTCAGTTCACCGTTTGTGAGTGCTTTTCGCATATCTCTTTCTAACGTATATTGTTGGTATACTTTTACGTTCATGTTTTGTGTGAAAATTTGATAATCGTTCTTTCCTAATTCTTTTGCTCGGTACATGGCAACATCGGCGTTTTTCATTAATGTCGCCTTGTCTTCCCCATCCACCGGGAATACTGTCACGCCAATACAACAAGATAATACAAGCTCAAACTCGTCTACAACAAATTGGTGTCTTACTTTTTCCAATAAATGTTGAGCAATATCATGAAGCTCGTCCCGTTCTTGTATGTGACGGAATATTAAGATAAACTCGTCTCCGCCTACTCTTGATACGAAATGACCCGCTTCTTTATATTCATTTAGTCGATCTGCTATTTCTTGTACAACTTTGTCTCCAATTGTGTGTCCAAGTGTATCGTTAATATATTTAAAGCGATCCATATCTAAAAATACGACAGCAAACTTTTCTGAAGTGCTACGAGCATCGATAATAAGCGTTTCTAATTCTTCTTCTAAAGCACGCCTGTTAGGTAGGCCAGTTAAGAAGTCTTCCTTCGCTATCATTTCTACTTTATGTAGCAGTTCTTTTAGAGCCGTAATGTCGGTTATAACGCCATTTATTCGTAACACTTCTCCGACATCGTCCAACGCAGGTGTAGTTTGGTCTAACAACCATTTCGTTTCCCCATTTGGTAACACAACCCGATATTCATGTTCGACCGATTTACCGAAATGAATTCTTTCTTGTGTTGCATCAAAGGAAGGCAAGTCTGATTCATGTACTAAGTCTCGCCACCTAATGTTTCCGGACAAAAATTCTTCTATTGGTATGTCTAAAATCGTTTCTACACCTGTAGAACAATAGACGATAGCGTTGGTAGCCACATCATACGACCATATTCCTAAATCTAAACTTTCGTATACTAGTTTTGTGTCTTTTTCTTTTTGTGCTAGTTCTTGTTCTGCATTTCTTTGTTCTGTTACATCATATATGGTACCAATTAGCCTGCTTTTATTGCCCGCTTCATTAAATAAAACGTCCGCTTGTTCATTCACAATTGCCACTTGGCCGTTTGGCTTCATAATTCGATATTCAATACTGTAACTTTGTCCTGTTGCTTTTGTTTCGAGTAATTGTTTCTCATATACTTCTCGGTCATCAGGATGAATTATTTTCATTATCGAAATTTGTGGTTTGTTTCCACTTGGAATATCAATTCCAAAAATCTCGTAAACTACTTGTGACCAGTATGATTCTTTTGTTTGTAAATCGTATTCCCAACTTCCAACTTTTGCGGCTGTTTGCGTTTGTTTTAACGAGTATTTAATGGTTTCAAATTTATTTTGCAATTTCTTTTCTTCTGTAATATTACGAACGATAGAGCATACCCCAACCGTTTGCCCTTCTGTTGTAAGTGGAATGGTCACAATATTTACTTCTACAATAGATCCACCTTTATGTCTCACTTGTGAATTGAATTTTTGCGGGGTTCCGTCCATGGTGTCTTGAAATCGCTTTGTCACTTCATCTGTATTTTTCACTAAAAAATTTGTATAAGATCCTACCAACTCTTTATTTGGATAACCAAATAAATTCGTAGTAGCCAGATTTGCTTGTTTTATATTTCCTTGGACATCTATCATTAATACAGCGTTTGGGTGGTGAATAAAAAATGATTGGAATACGTCCCCTTCCAATTCATAGTTCTTTTTTTCATCTAGTTTATTAAAAATCTTCGACACGATCTTTTTCAATGTTTTCACCACTTTACAGCAAGATTGTTATATCAATATACTATAAATCAATTCAGATTTAATAGTTCTTTTTTACTACTTAAAGATTATTTTCTTATTGTAATTTCATCATATACTAATATTTTACAAAGTTCAAAAAATAATAGGAAAATTGCAAAATATTCTCTATAATAATAATATGACTACTGAAAAATTTGTCGATTTTATTACGAAGCGGGGTGTACGAATTGGGTGATAACACATTCTTTTCCAACTATTTTGACCAAATGGATGAAATGGTCTTTTTAATAGAATATAAGGATGGCAAACTTTTGTACGCCAATTTAAATAATGCCGCGAAAAACTTGTTTGGTGAAGGATTTATAGGTAAAAAGTTCGAGGATGTATTATCTGCATCCTCTTATCAACGATTTAGCGAATATTACCTCGATTGTATTAGGAGAAAGGAACGTGTTGTTTTTACCGGTTTAAACCCGTTTCTGTTAAATAAACCTTCTTCAGAGACCATTATAACGCCGATTATAAAAAAAGACGGTACGTGTTCGGAAGCAATCGGCATAACAAAGAACATTGAAAGCCTTAGAGAACAACAAGAAGACTATTTATTTATGAAATCTTTCTTAGATTCTACCTCTGATGCTATATTAATTATCGGTACAGATAATAAAGTTGTTAGAGCTAATCAAGCATTTACAGAAATGTTTGAATGGACTAACGAAGAATTATACGGAAAACATTGGAATGAAATTGATTTAATTCCAGATGAAGAAAAAAAAGGCGTTAGTCAAATTAAACACTCTTTACGTAAGTTTATTAATATTCCAGTAATCGAAACAAAACGATTAACGAAGTCAAAGAAGGAAGTTTCAGTTTCTATTAGCTACTCTCCCTTAACAAACGAAAAAAGGGAGCTTGTTGCTTATTCGATGATCTATCGTGACATGACAAACATTATTTCATTAGAAACACAATTAGAATGGAGTAATGAGCATTACAAGTCATTATTTGAAAATAATAGTCTAGGTGTTTTCATGTTAAATCCGGAAGGTGTCATTGAAAAAATGAACCCTGCTTGTGAAAAGATTTCTGGTTATTCAGAAGGAGAATCCCTTGGATTTAACTTTCAACACGTTTTATCCAAAGCAAAAGACCATGACATTATTAAGAATAGAACGATTACAGATTTTCAATTAAAAATAGAACATAAACTTGGACATATTGTTCATTTAGAATGTAAAACGGTTCCCATTATTATAGACCAACAATATAGAGGAACTTATGTTATAGCAGAAGACGTGACCAAGAAGTTGCGTGCAGAAGAAATGCTTCAAAAGTCGTTACAAGATTTACAAAATATGAAAGCGGCACTAGATGCATCAGCAAATGTAACGATTACTGACACGAAAGGTATTATCACGTATGTAAATGATAAGTTTTCTGAAATGTCTGGTTACGCTCCTGACGAAATTATCGGTCGTACTCATCGTATTGTCAATTCTAATTATCATTCGAAGTCTTTTTTTGAAGATATTTGGGAAACCATCTCATCAGGGAATGTTTGGAAAGGTGAAATTCGCAATGTGAGAAAAGATGGAACATATTATTGGGGCGATACGACCATTGTACCACTGTTTGATGTAGATGGCTCAATCACTCAATATGTGGCGATACGTTTTGATATTACTGCGAAGAAGCAAATTAGTGAGGCGTTAATGCAAAGTGAGAAGCAATATCGACTCATTACAGAAAACTCTCAGGATTTAATAAAAGTTGTAAACACAAACAAAAAAGTAACGTATGCTTCTCCTTCTTTTACTCACGTATTAGGAATTCCGCATGAAAATATGGTCGGAGAAAGTATGTTATTTGGGGTCTGGGAAGAAGACATTCATATTCTTGACGAGTGTCATAAGAAATTATTGGCAACACGTGAGCCAACTTCCATGGAATTCCGCTATTCGAATAACCTAGGGGAGCCAGTATGGGTGGAAGTAAAAGTTACGCCAATTGTACAAGAGGAGAAGATTGTTTCTTTCATTTCCACTGGCCGAGTGATTACGGAAAGAAAACAGTTTGAAGACAAATTGTGGCACAATGCGAATCATGATAGTTTGACAGGTTTGCCGAATCGTAGAATGCTAGAAAATGTATTTAATGAATCGTTAGAGCATGCTAGTGACGATGACATAATGGCGATATTATTTTTAGATTGTGATAAGTTTAAGCAAATAAATGATGCGTATGGGCACGACGTTGGCGATGAGTTGCTAATAGAAATAGGAAAGCGCTTAAAAACAGAAATTCGCGAAAATGATATGGCTGCTCGGTTAGGTGGAGACGAGTTTGTTGTTCTATTGCGGAACATTCAAAGCAAGGAGCATATTGAGCTTGTTGCTAACCGATTAATGGCAGCATTGCGCGAGCCGTACGTTTTAATCAACCATACTCTCCATGTCACGTTGAGCATAGGAATTTCATTATATCCACAACACGGTAAGTCTGCGAAAGAGTTATTATTACAAGCAGACGAATTGCTGTACAAAGTAAAAAAAGAAGGAAGTAATGGGTTTTTGATAGCTAAATAATTTTTTATATACTATCCTCTAAAGTCTTCTATCGCATAATATAAATACATGGAAATGTTAGATGTCGGGCATAGGAGGCCTATGTGATGTTGGAGAAATTCAAAATTACGCTCTATGGTATTTTAATTGGATTCGTCGTTTCTCTACTTTATTCTGTTTATGTTTATTTTTCTGATCCAAATTGGGGCGATTTAACCTCAATTGCAAGCTTTATCGTGTTGTTCCCGACAACCGTATTGATCGCTTTAGTCGTTCAGGTTGGGTATTTTATTTATAAGAAAAGGAATAAATAAGTTATGTATGCCCCTTATCGAGGGGTTTTTTTGATGGAAATTAGTTTAATGTATTATACTTGAGTCCGCTTCATAATGTATGACTACTATACGAAAAACGAATGATAGCATAAAATTTCGTATTTATAACCTTAATAAACGAAAATATTATTATGTATTACACTAAAATGTTTTTCATTAAACGAACCGTAATTATGAAATTGATTCACTTATTAAAAAAGTCGAAAGGAATGTAGTAGCTTATGAAAGGTTTCTTTATTACCATTCTTATTTTAATTGGGTTTGGCTTTGGTGCTTATAAGTTAGGACATCTGTATATAGAAAATAAAGTAACAGATTATGTTGGAAGTGATTTAGTAACGAGTGGAGATTTAGCTCTGGCAAAGGAATTTGTATCTAAGAGTCCAACACTAAAAGCATATATATCAGAAGGTGCCGTTGTAGAGACCGAAAATCTCGCTTTTCAAACAAAAGAAGAAGCCGCCATTGTAGTAATGCGGAATCTGAAATTCTCTGAAATTCAAGAAATCACTTCATTAACTCAAGATGAACTAACAGAAGAAAAGGTGTTAGATGTGTTAGATATGTTAGAACTCCGTTTAAGTGAAGAAGAAATAACCGCTTTAAAAGCTGTTGTGTACAGGGAATTATTTGAATAATGGTTATTTTTAATCTCGGTTAGTTATAAAAAGTCTATCTGTTGAGATAGACTTTTTTACTATTATTGTGTATTTGTTTTGCTTTTTCTTAATGGTTTTCTGCCTAATAATATTAATAAGTGAAATGTAAAAATACCCACTGCAGCACCAGCACTGTCTATGATTACGTCTCTTATCTCACCACTTCTACCCGGAACAAATAGCTGATGCACTTCGTCTGAAATAGCATATAGTACACAAATGATAAAAGCTAACACTATTTGTTGTTTTCCTCGTAATTTACTAGATTGATAGAGCGCATTTGTAACAAGAACACCTAAGATCAAATAAGCAAGAAAATGAGCATTCTTTCGAATTAAATGACTTACCGTATCCCTATTTATCGATACATTTGGCAAGACTTTCTCTACTGTTTCTATCACTGCATCCGTAATTCCACCGCTTAGTTGGCTTGATTGCTCTGCTGGTTGTGCAGACAAAAAGAAGATTAAAAACATCCAAGCTACCACTAGTAACCAGGAAAAAGCTCGTAGCCATTTTATATGAATTTTCATTTAAAAACATCCTTCTTTTATTACACATTTTCTGCAAGGTCTTGCCACTTGTAGATATCAAGTATATCATTTTTAGAAATTTTTTTGGACTCGAAGTAGTAAAATAGTTTCATAATATAATTCAGTGGTACTCTTTTACTTATATTATCTTATGTATTAAAATGGAAGAGGTAGAATATCAGAATGAAAGTAGATAGGGGGCCGTTTGTTTGGCTATTTTAGTTACTGGTGGGGCTGGGTATATTGGAAGTCACACATGTGTGGAATTGTTAGAAGCAGGTTATGATATTGTTGTGTTTGATAACCTTTCAAATAGTAAGACAGAATCTTTGAAGCGTGTGAAAGAAATAACAGGGAAAGACTTTTCGTTTGTAGAAGGCGATATTCTTGATAAGGGTGCTTTGGAACGAGCTTTTAAAGAGCATTCTGTTGAATCAGTCATCCATTTTGCAGGATTAAAAGCAGTTGGAGAATCGGTGGAAAAACCGCTTTATTATTACCATAATAATGTGACGGGAACGGTGAATCTTTGTGAAGTAATGGCTAAGTACGGAGTGAAAAACATTGTTTTTAGTTCTTCCGCAACTGTTTATGGTATGCCAGATACGGTACCAATTTCTGAAGATCTCCCTTTAAGTGCAACGAATCCATATGGACGTTCAAAATTAATGATTGAAGAAATTTTGCGTGACCTTTACGTGTCTGATAATGAGTGGAGCATTTCGCTACTACGTTACTTTAATCCAATTGGTGCACATGAAAGTGGACGTATTGGGGAAGACCCGAACGGCATTCCGAATAACTTAATGCCATTTATTACACAAGTGGCAGTTGGAAAACTTCCTCAGCTACAAGTGTTTGGTGACGACTACGCTACTGTTGATGGTACAGGAGTTCGTGACTATATCCATGTTGTTGATTTAGCGAAGGGCCATCTAAAGGCATTAGAAAAAGTGACAGGGACTACTGGCGTTGCAGCTTATAACTTAGGTACAGGAAAAGGGTATAGTGTACTTGAAATGGTTAAAGCGTTTGAAGAAGCATCCGGTTGCGATGTTCCTTATCGCATTGTTGCTCGCCGCCCAGGTGACATCGCCGAATGTTATGCAGACCCAAATAAGTCTCAAGAAGAGCTTGGCTGGGTTGCGGAAAAAGGGTTAGAAGAAATGTGCCGCGATTCATGGATATGGCAAAAGAATAATCCGAACGGGTATGAAGAGTAAGTTAAAACAAAGCAGTCGATAACGAATCGACTGCTTTGTTTTTTATTGATTATTGACAGGTGCCAGGCACCACCCGAATTTTGTCGAATTATTTTTTGTAGTAGGTTAGTAGGAGTGCGAAGGCGAGGACGGATCCTTTGACGATGTCCATAGCGTAGTATGGAACAGACATCATGACTAAGCCATTAGATAGTACTCCGATTAATACTGCCCCGACGAAGGTACCGAATGCGTTCGGTTTTCCTGCTCCAAGTACCGCAAAGCCAATGAAAGCTGCTGCAACGGCGTCCATTAAGTATGGGGAACCAGCATTGATTTCTGCTGTCATCACTCTTGACGCCAGCACGATTCCACCGATGGAAGCAAATAACGCTGACAAAAGGTAAGCAACCGTTTTGTACCGATTGACTGGTATGCCTGATAAACGAGCCGCCTCTATATTTCCTCCGATGATATACATGTATCGACCGTGTTTCGTATAGTTTAAAAACAAATGTACAGCCACAACGACAACTAGCATAATAATGATAATCCATGGCACTTGGCCAATTTTTGCAAAAGATGAACGGATTGCGCCTTCAGCAAATGTGCCATCTGGCATAATCATGTTCTGCGATATCGTGGCACCTCTCGTATACGTTAAGGCAATTCCTTGTATAATAAACATCATTGCTAGCGTTAACAACATGTCTGGAATTTTCCCTTTTACAATCAAAAACGAATTCAACGCACCAACAATTAATGCAGCCAAAATCGCCGCACCGATTGCCACTAGTGTATTTTGAGAAAACCAAACAAACATCGAGATAACAACTGCATTAGACAGCGATGCCACAGAACCGACTGATAAGTCAAATCCATTCACTGCTAAAGAAATCGTGATTCCTATCGCAATAATCGTGACAATCGAAATGGACCGCAAAATACTTATAATATTGTTCGTTTGAATAAATGCTGGATTCGCCCACGCAAACACTAAGACAAGCACAACAATGGTCAATAATGTTCCATATTTATAAAAGAATGCAAAAAAGTCCAACCTCGCTTTTGATTGTACTTGTTTTTCTGTTTCCACTTTGGCACTCATGCTACTTCCCTCCTGCTGCAAAATACAAAATTTCTTCTTCGCTCGTATTTTTAGTTGTTAGTTCTTTCACAACTTCCCCGTCATACATGACATATGTCCGATCAGTAATGCCTAAAATTTCTTGTAATTCGGCTGACGCATAAATGACTGATTTCCCTTTTCCGGCTAACTTTACGATTAATTCAAAAATGTCCCGCTTCGCTCCGACGTCCACTCCTTTTGTCGGTTCATCAAAAATATACACATCCGCATCTGTAATGAGCCATTTGCCAATTGCAACTTTTTGTTGATTTCCTCCAGATAAATGCTCTACAGTCGTGAGCACGGATGGCGTTTTTATCCCGAGCATTTCAATTAGTTCTGTTGCTTGTTTGTGCTCTTCTTTTTTCTTAACGAAGGCGAACGGATTTGTAAATTTTTGAAGATGCGCAGCTGTTAAGTTGACCTTCACTGATTCGGAGACGAGTATCCCCTCTTTTCTCCTTTCTTCGGGCACGAGCGCGACTCCTTGCTTCACTACCTCATATGGACTGTTGGGCGATAGCTTTTTTCCTCTTAAAAAAATGTCTCCAGCCTCGATAGGAAAACAACCGAATAATGTTTTGCACAGTTCGGTTTTGCCTGCACCAACAAGGCCAGCCACTCCAACGATTTCTCCTGCTTTGGCGTTTATGGAGATGTTCCGCACGTTTTGGGATTTGTCGGTGATGCCTTTTACTTCATATATAGTTTCGGATGGCTTGTGCGTTTTTGCTGGAAACTGGTCGGCTAGCTTTTTGCCTAGCATGTGCTCGATGACTTCGCCTGGTGCTGTGTTGTTGATTTGTTGATTTGTTACAAATTTTCCGTTTCGTAAGACGGTGATTTCATCGCATATGTTAAAGATTTCCGGAAGTCGGTGGGAAATAAAGATAATGGCGATGTTGTTCTTTTTTAGGCTTTGAATGATCCGGAAAAGTTCGGTTGTCTCGGTATGACTTAATGGTGCGGTTGGCTCGTCAAGAATTAGGATTTTACAATCGGTAGAAATGGCACGAGCGATTAGAACCATTTGTTTTTGAGCAAGTGTTAGTTCACTGACGAGTTTTTTGCTTGAAACGTTTATTTTTAAATGGTTCAAGATCTCGGTTGCTGTTTTATGTAATTGGGACCAGTTGATAAGCTGGCGACCTTTCATGTCGTGGACAAGTGTTGATAGTAATATGTTTTCTGCAACGGTTAAGGTCTGGATGAGTGCAGTGTCCACTTCTTGATAGACGATTTGAATGCCGTGTTGCTGTGCGTCTTTTGGAGACTTGATTGATAACGGCGTGTTGTTGTATGTGATCGTTCCGGCGTAGTTGGAATAAGCGCCAGCGAGAACTTTCATGAGTGTTGATTTGCCAGCGCCGTTTGCCCCGATTAATGCGTGCACGCTGCCTGGTGTGGCCGTGAAGCTAACACTATCTAGCGCTCGTACTCCAGGGAACTCTACAGTAATCTCTTTCATATGTAGAACCGAGTTTTGTATTGCCACTTTGTTTCCCCTCCTTTACAGAATTGTTACAGGTGCCAGGCACTGTTTTATTGGCTCAACTTTTTTGCGTTGTTCCAACAGTGCCAGGCACCTGGGATTATTTTACTTCCGCTGATAACAAAGGTATTTCGCTGATATCATGGGTGTTTCGCCGATTGGAGCAATGCACTCGCTGATTGATGGCCCATTTTCGCCGATTGAAGGTTAATTTTCGCCGATTAACTCCTCATTTTCGCCGGTAAAATCCCATTTTTCGCCGATTGACCACAAATCATCGTCAATCGCTTCTACAATTTCACATTAAACTAGTAATCTCACTATCTTCCATCTACTTTTTCTTGTAATGTTCCTTCAAAACTTTCATCCAATCTTCTTCAAACACTGTGGACGTCCCCCATCCTTCCACAATGTTGTTCAAATTCACCATGTTGACTGGCTCGCTTGCTTCACGAAGCTCATCTTGAGAAATTAATGCTGCATCTAGATCAAAATGCTGTGGCGTTTCTTCTCCAGCTAATTTTTTTGCTAAAATTCTTAAGTTAACTGCGCCAATTGTTTTTGGATCAACAGCCGCAGTATATTTCCACGAGCTTCCTTCTGACTGGATTTCTTGTAAATCTGCATTGGAAACATCAATTCCGTATATTTTTATCTCATCGCGGCCTGCTTCGCGAATCGCACGAGCTGCCCCAATTGCAAATGCATCCCACGTTGCAAAGATTGCATCAATGGAGCCTTTCGGATGTTTGTTTAACATCGCGGCTACTGCATTTTGCGTTTGAACGGATGTATCGGCTGCCGCTACACCGAAGCGCTCCACTTCCTTCAATCCTGAATTTTCCGCTAGGACTTGTGTATACACATTATTACGTCTTACCATTGGAGGGAATCCGTCTACCCATAAGTACACGATGTTCGCCTCTCCATTGAAGTCCGCTACTAACTGATTGAGCGCAAGACTTGCCAGAGCTTCATCATCTTGAGATGTTAATGTGACACCTTCTATAGAAGCCAAGTCTAGGTTTGAATCAAACGTCACGACGCTCTTTCCGTTATCAACTAACTTTTTCACCGCATCGACTGTTGCAGCGTCGTCACCGTGAGAAATAATAAAGCCATCAAAATCTTGATTTAATGCTTGTTCAATTGCATCGTGAAATTTTGCTGTATCACCGTTCGCTGTGAAAACTTCCACCTCAAAGCCTAGCGATTCGCCCTCTTCTTTCGCTCCTGCAAGAAATTGAGCGGTATGGTCATCCCCTCCAATTTTTCTTATTACCTTGATCTTTGCTCCATCCCCTGTAGCAAAGCGTTCTGGGACATTCTCAAAAGATACGTTATTCGATTGGTTTGATGAGCTTTTGCTTGAATTACATCCTGTTAACAATAAAGAAAAAGCTAGGGTTGTTGTTATTGCGGCTTTCCATATTGATTTTTTCATGTTTGTTTCCTCCTAATTAAGTAGTTTACTGTCTTAATACTGACTCAGTTGTTTTAGAATGTTTCCTCCAATCCCACCACGAAATTTGAGAGGTTTTTTGAACAAAGAAAAAACCTCTCTAAAAAGAGAGGTTCATACGGCAGACAATATCCGAACTTCCTCTCTCATCTTCCAAAACGACTAGTAAAGTCGCTTTGCAGGATTTAGCACCAATTCCAAGTAAAAATGGAACGGTTGCCGGGCATCATAGGGCCAGTCCCTCCGCCTCTCTTGATAAGAGATCAAGTATTAAGTTGAATTTCATATTTACTACTTTAATTCGGTAAAGGCAAAATGTCAACACAATTTAGAAAATTCATTCGACAAATTTCGGGTGGTGCCTGGCACCTGTAAATCTTTGGCACCTGTAAATCTTTTGAAACTTTTTTGTTTTTGGTACGTAATATTGATTAGACCATTGCATTATAGTGTTGTGTTATGATGGGAATAATTACATTTCTTTTATTATAGGAGGGATTGGGATGTTTCGTTTTTTCAATCGTGTTCGTACTGTTGTTTCTTCTGAGTTGAATGCATTATTAAATAAGGCTGAGGATCCAGGGAAAATGTTGGATCAGTTTATTTTAGATATGGAAAAGGATATTGCAGATGTCGAAGCAGCTGTAGCAAAGCAAATTGCAAACGAGAAAATTTTGTCTAAGCAATACGCAGAGGCTGCAGACCTTGTTGCTAAACGCGAAGAGCAAGCGATTAAAGCGTTGCAATCTGGTGATGAAGATTTAGCTCGCCGTGTGTTAGAGGATAAAAACAAGCAGCAAGCACAAGCTCAGTCTTTGGATCTACTAGTAGAAGAAGCTACAAAGCTATCGGAAGAATTAAAAGAAAAGTTGCGTGAAATGAAAGACGAGTTACGTGACATGAAGATGAAGAAAGATTCGTTGAAAGCTCGTTCGGAAAGTGCGAAGGCGCGTGCCAAAGTAAACCGTACGATGTCTGGAATCGGAACTGGCGCAAAAGCTGGATTTGAGCGCATGGAAGAAAAGGTAATGCATCATGAAGCACAAGCGGAGGCTTCGGAAGAGTTACGTAGTGCGAACAAATCGTTAGATGACGAGTTAGCCCTGTTAGACCGCACGAGTTCGGTGGATGATGAGTTAGCGGCGTTGAAGGCGAAGTTAGAAAAGAAATAATAGATTTGATTGGAGCAATAAACGTGGGCGGTGATCTGCCCTTGTTTATTGCTTTTTTTGAGGTTGTTTTTGCTCGTTGTTAGATTGCGTTTAGTGTTGGATTATTTGTCCTCTCGCTCGTTCGCTGATTGAAGCACGCTTTCGCTGATAATTTAATAGTTTCGCTGATTGAAGTCTGTTTTCGCCGATTGGCTATTATGGTCGCCGATTGTTTCCTCATTTTCGCCGATAAATTGCCGGTTTTCGCCGATTGAACCCGCATTTTCGCCGATAAACTGTCAATTTTCGCCGATAAACCTCCTCCCCACCAAAAATTCACACCCAGCCAATTAACCTTTCTCACCGAAATTCACCTAATCGGACAAATCCAGAATGAAAACATCCCCTACAAAGCAAAAAACACTCCCCTATCTACAAATTTCATAGATAGAGAAGTGCTTCACAATCATTCAAACTAGCCTAAAACTTCCGTCCGCCTCCGCGTGAACCGCCACCGAAGCTTCCTCCGCCGCCTCGAGATCCACCGCCGAAACTTCCGCCACCTCCGCGTGAACCACCGCCTCCGCCGAAGCCGCCTCCAAATCCACCGCCAGAACCTCCACCAAAACCGCCTCCACCGTTATTACGGTTTCGGGCAGCTGCTGCGGCCGCGGCTGCTGCAGCACGTCTTTGTTCTTCGGCGCGAATCCGACGCTCTTCTGCGACCATTTCATCGACAATCCTCCTGCCTATCGCAATTTCTGCACGCGCATCAGCATATTTACCTTCATCAATTAAACGAGCAATTTGCGCTTCACACGTCCCAAAACGAGATTTATAGTTGGACATTAACAACCTTAAGCCAAGTCTCCTATCAATGTTTCGGTACGAGTGTTGCAAATCTTGCCACTCGCGCTCGACTTTTCGTTTTTCTTCTAATAAACTATCTGCATGCACTTCCAACTGAGCTAACTGCTTCTCCGCAAGCACAGCCTTATCCGTAACTAATTGTAGATGAACTGGCTTACGATCCACTTCTTCCCGTAAAAACTTCAAATCTTCCAGTAACCTACTAATTACAAATAAATCGACTGGCAGTTTATGCTGTGAAACTTTCTTATCTAAATCGCCAACCCGCTTCAAAGCAGATTCCACCGATTCTGTAACAGAACCACGTCTTTTCTCCAACTGATTAAATGCGGTAAAGCACGCATCATGCAATTCGAGCACTTTCGCAAGTTCTGCCAACATGGCCACTGTTACTTCATTTGCCTTCTTGTATTGCTGTACATCGGGCTTCAACGCCTCTGTTACTACTACAATCTTCTTATCTATTTCTTCCACGAAATCTTTCATCGTAACAAAATCCGCTTCCAAATGGCTCCACAACACTTCCGCATAGCCACTATTAAGCCTCGTTCGCTCTGCCCCAAACTTACCATCTAACCCTTTATAAGCTGGCAGTTCCTCTGACACCGCCAAAACACGCTTCCGGGATTCATCGCGGTATTGAATTAGCGCACCCACTCTTCTCTTCGCATCCGCTAACAACTCAACAATCGCCACTCGACTTTGGTCGGCACGCTTCACATTTCCAACTTGTAACTCCGCCAAAAATGCTTTTAACACGTCACGAGCCTTCAAGATCAAAGAAGCATAATCTTCGTCGACTAACAGTAAGTTTTGTTGGGACACCAAAGTTTTCAGCTCTCGTTCCGTTTCCAAAATCATCGGCTCGAGCGTTTCTCCTTCTTCTAGTAACTCCCCGAGCAGCTTCACGTCTGAGCGCAAGTCCTCGACACTTTCGCTAACTTCCGGCAGTATGGCATGGGCCGCTGAAAAATCGAACGCGTCGTCTAACGCTACCGCTCGCTTCAATCTACTATTTGCGCCTTCCATTTTTTCCAAAAGAGCAGTGAACGAGTGTCGGTGCTCTAATCTGAATTTTTCCACCGTACGCGAACATTGTGCGAGCGTTTCGGTGAATTCTTTTAATTTTCGGTTCGTGTGCATTTCTTTTGCCGTTAAGCGTTGCACTTGCTCATTTACCTGCTGAAAGTTTGCTTCTTGGTTGTTGTAATTGTCTTCTAAAGCGGCAATTTCTTTTTTCCACTTCGACTCCACTTGTGCGAACCCGAAAAAATGTTTGAATAATTTTTCGTTTTGCGCGTTGGAAAGGAGGCGTTCTAGTGTGACTTCGCTTTCTTTTGCTTCTGTTAAAAATTGAGCCAGTCGGTCGTAGAGTTGGCGAAATTCCGCTTGTGTTGTGCCTCTGCTCAGTTTTTGCTTATCGCTTGCTTGATTAAATGGATCGAGTATATTTCCAAGCAGAGCTTTTTGTTTTGCGTGCAAAGTTTGAACAAGGTTCGTTATTTGCTTTCGCTTATTGATTAAATAGATAAAACGGCCGATGATGGAGATTGCCGTGATGACAATAAGTATAACTAACAGGGCAATAGATGAGCTGCCGCTGTTTTGGGTTGGTGCAGGCGTTGGGGTCGCTGGTTGGTTAGGTTCTGTAGGAGGAACTCTTCCACCTGTCCCAACTTCTTTTGAAAGCTGTTCGACTTTGCCGAAAAGGTTGATCATTCCCTCACCAAACCGGCCTTCGCCTGCTGAGACCATGAACGTTTCGTCTATTAATCTACCGATTGCTTCGGACCCGCCCATTAGTTGGATCGCTCTATCGATCTTCGTTAGTTTGTCTACGTTCATGTATATTTCGCCGTCGCCAACAGAAATAAGGACGGTCGCATCATAGCCGCTCGATTTCATTTCATCGAAAAGTCTGTCTGCTTCTGATGCAATGGGTTTTCCGTTCAAGCTATCTATCGTTCTGACGTAATAGCGGAACTCGGAATTGGCGAAAGTGGATTGAAGTTCACTTATTTCTGCTTGCGAAAAGAAGCCTCCATTATCGTCCACTACCACTTCGGCAGAAGCATTTATAGGTAAAAATAAAAATAATACAAGTAAACTAGTAAAAATGATGCTAATTCTGCGAACCTTCACGCCACATTCCCCCTTTTAACTCTCCGTTACAATTGTATGTAAAGTAATACGAATAAAGGAAGAAAAAGTTGCAATAAAATTATTCGACAAATTTCGGGTGGTGCCTGGCACTTTTGCATTTGTGCAAAAGTGCCAGGCACCTAGAAAAAAATGTAAGACCAGATTTCTAGTGGTGTGTGTTCAATGCCACTGTGAAATCTGGTCTAGTTTTTTATTTTTTTTGTTTTTTTGTTGAATGTGAGAGCCCAAGTGCTTGTAGGCCAATTTCGGCTAATTTTTGTTGGCCAGCAATAGTTGGGTGGATGTCGTTGAGGCGAACGAATTCTGCTTGGTTAGAACCGTAGGCCGCGTTAGCATAAGCTATTTTTATGTTTTCATGTTGGAATGCAGTAGCATAAATTCCACCATTAACTAGAGGTAGTATCCCTACCGCTAACGCATGTAACGGGGCATTATCTTGAAAAGGATTGTAAACATCGTATACGACCACAGGTGCATCTGTAAGGCTTCGTATTTCAACTAAAATAGAGTTTAAATTACTTAACATCAGACTGTTTTGGAGACCTTCATTTATACATAGTCCAATAAACGGACCACACGCTTGTGCTGCCCCTAACACTTGCAATAAATCATTACTACCAATATTTAGTGTAATATAATCAGCATGCCGAATCGCTTGACGGTATTTTTCGTCGTGTTGGATGGTTGGTAATAGGTGGTCTGTTCTCCAACCAGGGATTGCTAAGTTTCTTACCCTTAGGTCTGCTGCATCTCCCATAAGATACGGAAAGGCGAATTTAGAAGGCTCGAAGTTGTCTTCTCCTAAGTTGTATCCGAACGGAATAGAGTCTCCAAGCGCTACTAACGACTTTTTAGCGTTGTTTTAGCGTTGTCGTTTTTTGCAAAGGCGGGCGTAGCTAAAACTAAACTGGCTACTATTAATAAAATAATGGTACGAAAAATGTAATTCAAATCTTTTTCCTCCTCTATTAAACTAGTTACCATTCTATTATAGAGAAGTAGATTTGGGGAGTCTGTCGAACGTTATTGAGAACAGTAGCTACTACTGAAAAATCGTTCGACAAACTTCGGGTGGTGCCTGGCACTTTTGCATTTGTGCAAAAGTGCCAGGCACATGGGGTTTATTGGTAGTTAAGGCTGATCATTTTCATTTTGGTCATTTCTTTGATGGCGTATTTGACGCCTTCGTAGCCATAGCCGGATGATTTGTAGCCGCCGTATGGCATGTGGTCGAAGCGGGTTGTTGGTACGTCGTTGATGAAGACTTGCCCTACTTCGAGTTGGTGGCCAAGTTGTAGTGCTTGTTTTAGGTTGTTTGTGAAGATACCGGCGTTTAGGCCGTAGTCGCTATTGTTCATTTCGCTTACTGCTTCTTCTGCGTTTTCGACAACATTGATGAAGACGACTGGGCCGAAAACTTCGTTGCAGGATACTTTTGCTGCTGTTGCTACATTTGTTAAAACGGTTGGTAGAATGCCGTTATCTTTTGCTTCACCGCCAGTTAGAAGGGTGGCACCATTTTGTATCGCTTCCTCGATCCATTCTAGTATTCTAGCTTGTGACTTTTTATTTATTAGGCTTGTTACTACTGTACTCGGGTCAGTTGGCTCGCCATATGGTAGTTTTTTTGTTACTTCCACAAACATTTGGATAAATTGTGGGGCAAGCGCTTGGTGAACGTATATGCGTTGCGTACTGATGCAAACTTGCCCGTTGTATGCAAAAGCTCCAATAACGGCTTTTTGCACAATGGATGGTAGGTCTTCTGCTACTGTTTCGTCGACGTACAACGCGGAGTTGCTGCCAAGTTCGAGTGTTACTTTTTTCAGGTCGGCTTGTTGTTTGATTAGTTTTCCAACCGTAGGGCTACCTGTGAATGAGATTTTTTCGACTCTAGCGTCGTCTAGTAAAACCTTTCCTAATTTTGGGCCGTCTCCTGGTACGACGTTAATTGTTCCAGTAGGTGCTCCTGCTCTCGTGATGATTTCTGCTAACTTGAAGCTTGATAGCGGCGTTTGCTCGGATGGTTTGATAACGATCGTGTTGCCGGCTGCGATAGCTGGACCGACTTTGTGTACGGTGAGGTTCAGCGGGAAGTTGAATGGTGTGATGGCTCCGACAACACCGATTGGTTCGTGAATGGTGAAGGCATCGCGGCCGGCTCCACCTTTTGCTGCATCTAATGGGATGTATTCACCTGTGATGCGCTTTGCTTCTTCTGCCGAGAAACGTAGTGTTTGGATAGAGCGCTCCACTTCTAGGCGTGAGGCGGAAATTGGCTTGCTCGCTTCTGTTGTGATGAGGTTTGCCACTTCTTCTTTTTCGGCTTCTAGGATGTCTGCTGCTTGGAACAAAATTTCCGCTCTTTCTAGTGAAGTGAGAGTTTTCGTTTTTTGGAATGCTGTATGTGCTGCTTCGATGGCAAGTTGCATTTCTTCTTCTGTGCTATCGGCGATGTGGGCGATGATTTGTTCTGTGTGTGGGTTGTGGAGTGGGTACGTTTTTTTAGACTCCACATATTTACCGTTTATATAAATTCCGTTGTTCATATAATGACCTCCTCTATTCGTCTCACAGACTTATCTCTTCTATTATTATTCGAGACTAGCTTTAAACATGTGAAAAATGGGGACGGGTTTATTTCACATCAAGATGATGGGAAACGACCCCGTCCCTGCTTTTCATTCGACAAAATTCGGGTGGTGCCTGGCACCTGGAATTTTTCATGATGTGAAACGAACCCCGTCCCGACTTTTCATTCTGAGGCCTTTTGTGACGGTTAGGGTGTAGATGGTTAGGGCCGTCCAGATGCACATGAAGGCGATTAGGTGTATTTTGGTGAATGGTTCGTTGTAGAGAAATACGCCTAATAGTAATGAGATGGTTGGTGCTAAGTATTGTAGGAGCCCGACCATGGATAGAGGTATTCTTTTGGCTCCACTTGCGAACAAAAGCAAAGGTATCGCGGTTGCGACACCGGCTCCAATTAAAAATACAGTTGTCATGACGTCCATACCAAACGAAGCACTACCTCCAGTTTGCAAGACGCTCAAAAACAGTAACGCACATGGAGCGAGCAACAATGTTTCAATGGTTAATCCCATCACTGCGCCTAGTTGGACCATTTTTTTCAATAAGCCATAAAAGCCGAAGCTGAAGGCTAGGGTGATGGCGATCCATGGGAAAGAGCCGAAGTTGACGGTTAGGATGAGTACGCCAACGCTTGCGATGATGATCGAGATCATTTGCCAGCGTGATAGTTTTTCTTTTAACACGATGATACCGAGCAAGATGCTGACGAGCGGGTTGATGTAGTAGCCAAGGCTCGCTTCTACGATGTTGTTTGTGTTGACCGCCCATATGTAAAGGCCCCAGTTGAGGGTAATGCAGATGGAAGCTAGCGTTAGGCCGATTGCTCGTTTTTTGTTGGCAAATAGGGTTTTTAGTTCTAATGGGATGGTCGAGAATTTTTTCATCGCTAGTAGGATAACGAGCATGAAGACGAGTGACCATAGGATGCGATGAGCGAGTAACTCCCAGGCTGGGACGTGTTGGAGTACTTTCCAATATAGTGGAAGGAAGCCCCAAAGTATATAGGAAAACGCGGCAAAAAGGATGCCAGTTGAATGTTCGTTTGTAGATGTGAGTTTCATAGGTGGATGCCTCCTCTTCGAAGAAAGATGTTTTAATTGAATCAATTTCACAATTACTGTTCGTTTAGTGAAAAACGAATGTTCCGTATATTATAAAATAACGTTCGATAAGAAAACGTAAATTATATGAAAGAATAGGTTTAATATTCGTTTTTCACTTAGTAATTGTACATTATGAAACTCACTCAATTAATATAGTTTATGAGGATTAGAGTGGAAAATCAATGAAAATATTTCGACAGTCGAATGAAAAGTGGGGACGGGGTTCGTTTCACATTTAGAGGATGTGAAACGAACCCCGTCCCCATTTCTCATTTTTCTCTTTACACAATCAACGCTTGAACTTATAGTGAAAGAATACATATGAATAGGGGTGGGATTTTTATGCGTTTTCACAAACTTCTTTTGGCATCTATTTTCACGCTAGTTTTATTGGCTGGATGTTCTTCTGATTCTAGTAAAGTAGTTGGAGAATGGGTAGATCAGTTTGGGGTAATGACTTTTGAATTTAAGGAAGATGGAGCGTACACGCTAGATAGCGGGTATGGCGGTAATGAAGGAACTTATGAAGTGGATGGTAAAAATTTAACGTTAAATTTTAACGATCAAACACTTAAGTTTGCTTATAACTTCAACGGCGACAAACTAGAACTTAAAGGCGAAGGCGACGTGCAGCCGATTGTGTTGACGAAGGTGGAATAAATGAAAAGTGGGGACGGGGTTCGATTTCTCATCGTAATAATTACGATGAAAAATGAACCCCGTCCCCGTTTCACATTATGATCTTCTTGCTAAGTAGCCGCCGCCTAGCATTAGGAATAGGATTCCTAGTAGCATCCAGTTGTACGTGTTGGATGCTGTGTTTGGCAGTTTATTACCTGCTTTGTCTCCTGCAGATTTTTTATCTGACTTATCTTTTTTCTCTTTATCTTTATCTTTCTCTTTCTCTTTATCTTTGTCTTTATCTTTTCCAGCTCCCGGTGTCGTGCCTTCACCCGGCTCTTCCCCATCTCCTGGTTCCGTTCCATCACCCGGTTCCTCACCATCTCCTGGCTCAGTTCCTTCTTCTGTGCTCACCTTAACAACTACAGTCGTTAATGGCTCCAACGTAATGCTCTCGGAAGTCCATTCAAAACCAGTACGCTCTGACACTTCCACAACACCAGCTTCATCTCCGTCCACAACAACGATTCCAGAAGTTAAATCTTCTCCAAGTGTAAACGTTCTTGCCTGCATATCCGCGTTCACGAACACGTAATACACATCACCGTTTGTTGCTTCGCTGCGATAAGCAACAACTACATCGCGCTCCTTCACTTCCGGCGCCTCTACCATCGTCACATTCGCATCCACTAATTCCTTCGTACCTAAACGGAATGCATCTGTGGAACGACGTAACGCAATTAGACCAGCCGTGTACTCACGCGTCACGTTATTAATCGGGAACAACTCTGCATTTGTCGCCTTTTCCCAATCAAATCGGTTAATAATATCCGACGAATCATAAGAATCGTGGATAAAGTAAGGGAACAAGAACGGATTGCCATCTTTATCCGTCATATATGTTGACTTATAAGGTGCCTCCGCAGCCTCTGCTCTCCACTGCTTTGTACGCCCAAACTCTTGGCCAGCATGGATAAATGCCGTACCTTGCGACGTTAGTACCATCGCATTACCAATTCGGATACGCTTATGAATCTCCAAATTATTTTCTGCAATATCAGGGTCTTTCTTAATCGACTGTGCAATAACATCGTACAACGTTAAATTATCATGTGCTTCAATATAAGGAACAACATCACCAGGTTGATCCGCCACGAAGTTATGTGGCTGCGCTTTTATGTTATCAAAAATCTGACTCACATTACGAGCTCCACCTGTAATGAAACGAGGCTCCCCTTCGCTACCGAAACCTGACTTCAACTCATTACGGAATTCATCAGAAAAACTTCCAACTGCCTCTGTATACTGCATCCAATCTTGGTCAGCCGCTTGCACCGGGTCTCCTTCATCTCCTGCAAAAGTGCGCCAGCCTTCCCCGATCATCACAATATTCGGATTTAGTTCTCGGGCCTTATCAAACGCCATTTGAATACTTTCTGCATCATGGTCACCCATCATATCAAAACGGAAACCATCTACTTTGTACTCACTTACCCAATGAAGAATCGAATCAACTAACACACGACGTGCCATTTTATGTGTGGTACCTAAACGTCCACCACCAAAACTTGTGCGTGGCGTGCCATCTGCATCCATAAAGTGATAATAATTCGGCACTAGGTCTTCAAAAATCCCAACTCTCGCCGTATGGTTGTAAACAACATCTAGAATAACACCCATATCACGCTTATGAATCTCATTAATTAAATTCTTAAATTCTGCAATTCTCAACTCCGGATCATTCGGATTTTCAGAATACATACCAGATAAAGAGAAATAACTGTGCGGGTCATAACCCCAGTTGTAGTTCGTTTGCGTTGACGCATACTCTAGCATTCTCTCGCCATTTTTCAGCTCATCCCCAAAGAAATAGCTCATAACAGGTAATAGCTGAACGTGCGTCACACCTAGTTCTTGAATATAATCTAATTTTTCCACAAAAGAAGCAAACGTACCGAACTGCGCTTTTAAACTTTCCGCAATATTCGGGTCTGACGTAAAGTCACGAACGTGCACTTCATAAATAATCGCATCTTCACGCTTTTCATAGCCAGGGATGTTTGCGTAATCTAAATCTGGACCGATGCTGCCAATATCCACGATTGCCGCTTTCCCTACAGGGTCACCACTAGTATGACTCCACGCTGCCATCGACTTCGCGTAAGGGTCTAACGCTAACTTCGTTTCACCATTATGTGTAATCGCGTAGTGATAGTAGTAGCCTCTTAAAGAATCCAATCCCGTATTAAACATGGATAGTTCCACGCTCCACACACCGCGGTCTCCTTTTACCATGTCCATTTCACGAACAATCACGTTTTGGTCGTCTTTATCATATAAAACAACCTTTACATCTTCCGCTTTCGGCGACCACACTTTCAACGTCGCTGTACCGTCATGGTGCAACTCTGCCCCAAGCTTTCCGTCATAACCGTACATTTCATCGATTAAGCGCCAGCCAGTTTTCGCCAAAATCGTACGATCCCCAAGCGTTACAGTAAACGGAACTTTCTCTAAGTCAAACTCACCATGAAGCGTCACTCGCTTACTATCTTCAATCGTAATGCTTGTGACAACTACCGTGTTCCCATCAACATCCTTCACTTCTAATTGCTCCATTAAATCTTCTACATGCAATCCTTCTGTTGTTGTGAAAAGAAGGGTAATTTTCTTATCAGAAAGAACTTCCCCAGACAATAGCGCAATTGGTACCGCACCATATGGATCTGTGTACACACTGTCCTCTCCTTCTTTTACAAACAACATGTTATGATCTTTTAACATTTCGAACGTCATATCTCCAGTCTGTTGGCCATTGTTTTTATTTACAAAAAGGAAGCCAATTTTTTCTGCGTTGTCTATTAGTTTTATATCATAATACGCCCCATGTTTCCCAACACCAGCCGCATCTGCCGCACCATTTGGCCAACCGTCAGAAGGGGACTGTACATCATGCCAGTTCCATAAACCCCAACCGTCATAATCATTATTATTTCGATCATAATGAATACGCACTGTGTTTGCTGGCAAATCAACTGGTTCATATAAGGACACTTGGTCTGAACCTTGCTTAATCCAAAGCTCATTAATGTCTGGCGAGAATAGCTCTACCCATTTGTCTTCGCCATCTTTATCACCATTCGTTACGTTCAACACAAGGAATCCGATATTCTCGGCACCTTTTTTCATTGGTACGTCAACGTATGCACCGTAGCTCGTCACTTGATCCGCTTGGAATTTCGTCCCGCCAGATGGCCAGTTTTCCGAAGGTGATGCTACATCGCCCCATAACCATAAGCCAAGGTTTTCGTAACTATTATCTGTTCGTTGATAATGAATTCGAATCGTATCTGCAGGAATTTCACCCACATCACCCTTTGGAAGTTCGCTTAAAGAGCCGTTTTCCACTGTGAACAAGGCCGTCCCACCATCTTCCATCGAAGGAAGAGATAACGTTACATGGCCATTTTTATCAGCAGCATGGGTTGTGTTCTTGTAATGGTTTGTTACGACCGCATGTTCAGAACCGGCATTTACTGTTATTTCTTTTGTAGCTTTAGCTGTGTTTAAGCCAACGTATACGGCATCACCGTTGTAGCTGCGCGAGAATAGTAAATATTGGTCTTGGTCTGAGCCCGCTACCTTTTCACGAGCGCCTTTTGCAAAAACTGTCGCATGTTCGTTTCGGAATGCTAACACTTTTTTGTAGTGCGCTAAAGTACGGTTCCCATCAATCTCCTGCCAAGGCATGTTTTGTCTGTTGTCATAATAAGGATAGTTAGCTTTGCCACCAAGGCCAAGTTCTTCTCCATAATAAATAACTGGCTGGCCTTTAGCCGTTAGTTGTAGAGAAGCTGCTACTTGGTATTGCCCTAAGTCACGACCAACCATCTCTAGGAATCTATCTTCATCGTGACTTCCTAAAAAGTTTCCTACTGTTGCTCCGTTGGATAGTTTGTTGTTTCTGTTTTCTAAACGAGATTGCGCCGAAAGGATTTGCCCATTTGCAAAGTCTCTAGCAATATTTTTAAACTCAAAGTCTAGTAACGAGTCCATCATACCGTTGTGTAAGTAACCGTGGTCATCGTTCGCATTTGCGCCCCACGACTCGCCGATCATTTTGAATTCCGGCATTTCTTTTGTTAGGGCATTTTTAAACGCCATCCATGTTGTGTTTTCTACATGTTTTACTGTATCCACACGGAAATAATCGATTGTGTTTCCGCTTTCTGTTCTTGATTTTTCAATCCAGTCGACTTGCCACTCGATAATTTGAGCGCGCACTGCTGGGTCTTCTGTAATGAAGTCCGGTAATCCAGCTAGCTCCCCGCGGATTGTGTCCGTTCCACCTGCACGAAGCATTCCGTCGAAGCGGGCACGGTCTTCGTCTGTTGGGAAGTGTGGGATATGGCTGTATTTTGCGTCGTCTGCTTTTAAGCCGTAGCCTGTATGGTTTAATACCACATCAATCATAATTTTCATTCCACGATTGTGTGCCTCATCTATTAGCTCGTGAAAATCCGCCATTGTTCCGAAGTGAGGGTTTAGCTCACCGAAATTGCTCGCCCAGTAGCCGTGGTAACCGTAGTATGGCGTACCTGGCTCTGCATGTCTTACGTCGTATTTGATATTTTCTACGATCGGGTTAATCCAAATCGTGTTAATTCCTAGTTCGTTCAGGTAGTCTAATTTTTGCGTGATACCTTTGAAGTCTCCACCTTGATACGTACCTGGCTTTGTTTTGTCATACCCGATTCCGTATGGGTCGTTGTTGGAAGCATCTCCGTCGAAGAATCGGTCAGTAAGCATGAAGTAGATGATCGCTTCATCCCAATCAAAGTCTGCCTCTTCGCCAGTAAATGTGCGTGCTTTTACTTCTAGGATAGCTTTTCCTTGGTGGCGATTGCCAAATTGGTCAATCGCAACGATTGGTAATTCTTTTACACCTGCTGTAATCTTTTGGTCTACTGCAACGGTAATTTCGTTAAGTTCTGGATCGATGGCTACTTTTTCTTTTCCTCCGATTGCCGATAGATTAATAGATACTTCACGAATTACTGCATCTGATTCTGTTGTATAGTCGACTGTGACTACTGCGTTTTCGTTGTAGTTCACCGCAGCCGGATATACGGAAGCGTTCACTTCTACCGATGATTGGACAAGTTCGATCGTTGATTTGCCTAGAGCGGTGTTATACGGGTCTGTCACTTGAGTAGTTGTTCCGTCTATTGTGACAAAATAGGTGTACTCATGCTTGCCGTTTGGCACGTTTTCTAGCGTGAACGCGAAACGCTCATTTTTCGGCTGAGCCTCTAACTCGTAGCGCTGGCCTAAAATTTCTAGCTCGACTTTTTCTACTTTGTGCATTTCATTTGTTGTGTATAATGCTGGGTTACGGTAATAGAAATGAGCATTACCATCTGATATTACTGGACCTGCTACTTCAGGTACTGTATGGAAGTCGTATTCTCCACTTTTTACGTGGACTTTTGTTATTGGTTCTGTTTTGTGAAGAGTGATATTGCGGTCGGCGTCAATGTCTTTTTCCGACCAATCAGGTTTGCGTACAATAAACCCTACACTGTCTGCATTTTCGGAAACTAGAATGGTCGCATACGCTTTACCATCTTTAAACTCGGTAAATTTAATGTCGCCATCTTTAACCCCGGTTCCCCAAACCCATAGGTCCCAATCTCCGTAATTTTGATCTGCTCGTTCATACGAAAAACGAATCTGCCTTTCGACTGACTCAGTTGTAGTTGTTTCAGCTGTCGCGGTTGTTATGTAGCCTGGAAACATGGAAATCACTAATAAAATAGATAATAGTATTGCCATTCCTTTTTGAAACGACTTTCTTTTCATGAATGCTGTGCCCCTTTCTAAATTGTTTGATTGCGTTGATGTGGTGTTTGCTTGAGCTAGATTTGTTACTTTCAGCTTTTGTCTCGATGAGAAGTGTGGTGTTGCGTATTGCTGGTTGCATGATGCTTGGTGATTAATGCTTGGTGTGTTGCGTTGGATTGTTTTGCGCTAGCTATGGTGATTGTTTTGTTGTGTCTTGTGTGTTGCTTGCTGCTTGCTGTGTGTTCTGTGTGGCGTGAAACCGTTTGCACAAAGTTGCACAAAAAAGAGGAATTCCCTTTTGTTGTAAATAAGTTTACAGTTGTGCAAACGCTATCATTACACTTATATTAAACGTACTATGAAAATATCAACATATCAATCACAATTTTCAAAATAGTACAAAAGTACCAGACAAGAGTTGACACCGTTTAGCGAAAAGTGTAAGTTTGTGTTTTATTTTGTTGGTAGAAGAGCTTTTGGATGGTAATTATATAGGGGATAATGTTATAAGAGTGTATTTTCGTATACCCCTCCTGTAATTTAGTTTGTTTTTGTCCGGATGTTTACGATTTTTGTCCGTATCTTGGCATAGTTTGTCCGTATCTTAGCAGTTTTGTTCAGGATGTGACCTTTTTTTGTAAGCATCTAGATAAAACTTGTCCGGAAGTTGGTTTTATACATATGCGCGTATATGTAAATACTACTCTAAACCGCTTAACCTGTGCGCCAAGAGCTAAAGATCGTGCGCCTCCCGCAATTTTCGTGCACGTAAAGCTAGTTTCCGTGCACCTGGAGGCAGTTTTTGTGCGCCTTACCCTGAATACTGTGCGGCTGGCCAAAATATACCCCTCCTACAAAGGGACGGAGGTAACTTCTCATCTGAAAGAAAAATGGGGATGGGGATGATTTTCTCATTTCAAGTGAGAAAATCATCCCCGTCCCTTATTCACCCTACTTTTATCGTTCGGGCTGCACTTACATTCCCTTTGCTGTCTTTCGCAGTAACCGAAATCCCAGTACCCTTTTTCTGCTTAGGAATCGTAACCGAGTAATTTCCTTTCGCATTCGCTTTTGCATTATACGTTCGAGTACCAATCTTCACCGTCACAACTGCGTACTTTTCTGTTTTGCCAGTTACTTTCGTTGAATACGTATAAACCGAGTTTACGGACGGCATGTTCGGAGCCACACGAGAAACGGTAATCGTCCGTCCAACACTCGTATTCCCCGCACTATCTCTTGCCGTAACAACTAGAGATGCTCCCGCATCTTGAATTGGAATGGTAACTTTATAATTACCATTTACATCCACTTTACTCGAATAGGTCTTAGTACCTATTTTAACTCTTACAGTAGCTTTTTTCTCCGCGCTTCCACTTACGGTAGATGCTTTGTTGCTGACACCTTTTACGACCGGTACATTAGGGGCTACTCTTGATACTTTCACCTTACGTACTCCACTCACATTACCTGATGCATCTTTCGCAGAAACAACAACTTCTACCCCAGCGTTTTGAACCGGAACAGTCACTTTATAATTTCCAGACGAATCCGCTTTTGCCGAATAACTTTTCGTCCCGATTTTCACCGTTACGATAGCGCCGTTCTCCGTTTTCCCACTAACTACAGTTGCTTTATTTGTCACTGTATTCACTTGGGGCACAGCTGGTGGCGTCACATCTTTCACGGTCACTGAAGCATGACTACTCTCATTCCCAGCAGTATCTTTTGCTTTTACAGTCAAAACGGTCCCAGCCTTTTGTATGGCTATTGTAACCGAGAAAGTTCCACTATCCGAAGTACGAGCAGATCCAACTCTCGTGGACCCTCTGAAAACTTCCACTGTAGAACCTGCTTCCGCTTTCCCATTGACACTTTTACTTTGATCAGTCACTTCATCTACCTTTGGCTTGCTTGGAGGTGTTAAATCAACCACTTCCACTTCTAAAGTAGTAACATTGCCCGCTTTGTCTTTAGAAGTAACGACCAATTTAGTCCCCGCCGTCTGACGACCAATATTTACACTAAATTCCGTATTTCCTGAAACCACTGTTTGACCAATGACTTTTCCATCTTTTTTCACACTAACTTCTGCACCAATTTCTGTTACACCGTATAATTTATCTGTATTATCACCTATACGATAGACAAACAAATTTGGCGGTGTATTATCTTTCACTTGAACGATCAAAGGCTCACTTTTATTACCAGCAGCGTCCTCAGCCATAATCTCAATCGTTGTTCCTGCTTTTTGCTTTGCAATAAACGTACCAAACTGCCCAAACATGTCTGCTCGTTGTCGGAAAAGCTCCACACCGTTTGCTTTTACAAAAACCATCGCAGCCGGCTCAGCCCTACCACTAATAAAATCGGATGACTCTGTAACATCCTCATTCAAAGTTGGTTGTGGCGGTGGCGTCACATCCAATACCGTAACCGTAACCATTTCACTTTTATTACCCGCCAAATCCTTCGCCTGCAAACCTAAAATCGTCTCCGCTCGCTGCTTTCCGATAAAAATGCGAAATTCACCTTGCTCATTTGCACTTTCTTCTTTAAAAAATGCCCCATCTTTAAAAACGGTAACAATAGAGTATGGTTCTGCCTCTCCAGTTACGTATTCCAACGCATCCGTCACCACGTGCACAATAGGAACATCTGGCGGAGTCACATCGGCCACAGTCGTAACAGCAGCAACACTTTGTCTATTAAAACTATCATTCGCAATTATAGTTAGCATAGTACCAGCCACTTGGACCGGAACACTCACGGAGAACGTTCCATCAGCTAACGATTGACTAGTACCAATGAGTTCGTCACTGTTCCATACTTCAACTTCACTATCCGCATCTGTAAGACCAGTAACAATTTGTTGATTATCTCCGACTGAATGTACAAGTGGTGCAGCAAGCTCCCCAATTGGATGTTCATGGTCAAACGGCTTAAATGCAAATGGCTCCACCACTAAATACCCACGATAATTACTATTATCATTAGCATCGATAATAAATTGATTTATTTTTGCCAATTCTGTTGTTCCCCAGTAATTATTAGTTCCTTCGAACTGAAGTACCTTATTACTTTGTAGATTAATATAGGCATGATTCAATCCGAAAAAGTTATTCCCTTTTAGCACTAAGTTGGGACCTGTACAAGCAGTACTACAACTAATACTAATGTCAGTAGAACTACTAGATTGTAAGTTTAAAAATGTATTATTTTCAATAATTGTATCAACGGAACCTAACGAAAGATTGACCGTCGCTCTTTCTAGAAAGACGTTGTTCATAATAACTGGCTCAGTCGTATTTGGAGCTAATGTAAGGACAGAACCGTTTATAAATGTGTTGTTTTTTAAGTATAAATTGGCTCCAGATGCTAAATAGCCGCCATTGCCTCCACGTCTAACGTCCGCATTTTCTATATGAACAATTGACCCCGAAGCATTAAGACCCTTAACATAGGCAGTATCCAAACTAATTCGCTGTTCTTTTGTACCTATCGCAATGAATTTACCATTTGCATTAATCCAAGCACCAATATATCCTACAACTTCCGCCCCAGGTTCCACCGTTAACGTGACACCGGGTGGAATGGTAACATTGCCTATTAACTTATAAGGTGAACCCTCTTTCGTCCAAACAGTATCTTCCTTCAACTCACCACTCACCATTGTTCCTTCTTGCTTTTCCCCATAAATAAAAGGCGGAAAACTCGAAAAAACCAACCCAAAAACAAGCAACAAACGGAATAATACCCCAACCTTACCAACCATTCCTATTTTCCCTCACTTCAACGACACCAGTCGTCACAAAATATTTCTACATTTAATGTATGAATTGATTAAAAATTCCATTACTTCCTAAATTTTAATATATCATCTTTTATTTGTTTTACATATAGGGAAAAAGTGGGACGGGTTTATTTCTCATTTTGAGGTAAAACAGGGACGGGGTTTGGTTTCTCATTTTGAGAAATCAAACCCCGTCCCCGTTTTACACCTATGCTGCTTTCTCTTTCTCCTCTTCATCCGCAGGTCTCGCCCTCTTAATGAAGAACGATAACCCTAACGAGACGAGTGCAAAGCATGTTGCGACGAAAAATGCGTCGTTAATACCTTCAAGCATCGCGAGCAAATTTATTCCATTTCCACTAGTCGTATCCTGACCCATGCTCGCTGTATATCTCTCCGTCTGAATCGACATAATCGCTACAAGCAACGCCGTTCCAATCGCTCCTGACAACTGATTCAACGTATTGTTCATCGCCGTTCCGTGCGGATAAAACTTACGTGGCAATTGATTTAGTCCATTCGTCGAAACTGGCATCATCACCATCGTAATCCCAAACATCCGCACCGCATGCAGTGTCATCAAATAAAAATACGGAGTTTCCGTCGTTAATTTAGTAAACTGAAAAGTTGTCACAACCATAATGGTCAACCCGATAATTGACAACATACGCCCGCCAAACTTATCAAATAGCCTACCAGTCACTGGCGACATAAACGCCATCACAAGCGCCCCCGGCAACAACATTAACCCCGCATCCATTGGAGAAATACCGCGGATCGTTTGCACATATATAGGAAGCAACAACATCCCCGAAAACATCGCCATATTCAACACCATCGAAATCGCCGATGACAGGGCAAACATCGGATATCGATACACACCGAAATTTAACATCGGACGCTCCTGCCCGTTTTGCCTTCTAATAAACGTCACCAAGGAAATAACACCAATTACAATCGGCAAATACACTCGTGGACTTTCAAACCCAGCATTCCCTGCGGAACTGAACCCGAACAAAACCCCACCGAACCCGATCGTAGACAACGTCAACGAAACGAGATCTAACTTCAAGTTCACTTTCTCTTTTTTATCTTTCAATAAGAAAAATCCAAGCAAAAATATCGTAAGCGCAATTGGCCAAACGAAATGAAACAACATTCGCCATTCGTAATGCTCCACAATCCAACCAGACAACGTCGGTCCAATGGCTGGCGCGGCCATCATAATCATTCCGAACATCCCCATTACCGTTCCGCGCTTTTCAATCGGGAAACTCACAAGCAACACATTCATTAGTAGCGGCATCATAATCGCCGTTCCACCCGCTTGCAACATTCTTCCCGTTAATAATAATGGAAAAATTTGAGCCATCCCGGCCACAATCGTACCGAACGCAAAAATTCCCATCGCCACCAAAAACAGTCGCCTAACGGAATATTTTTGGATTAAAAAAGCCGACATCGGCATTAATACACCGTTCACTAACATAAATCCTGTTGTTAACCACTGAACAGTAGCAGCATTCACACTTAAATCACTCATAATGGACGGCAGCGCAATGTTTAATAATGTATTATTTAAAAATGCGATAAACGCACCAATCATTAAAACCGTAATAATCCCATATGGCGGACGCTTTGCATCTGTCTTCGGAATCGTCCCTATCATGGCAGCCATATTATTCCCCCTAATTTATACCACTCGTTTAATATTTTATACTCTGATTATACTATTTTATACCGATAGTACATTATTTTCAAGAAAAAGTAATTTTGTTTATGAGAACGTTGCTATATATGCACTTTTCCTGTACTATTGACTTTATACTATGAGTCCAAAAAGTTAGGTGATTTCATGCATGAACGTAAAAAGCAAGTGTTAAAGAAAGCGCATAAACTGTTCGTTAAGAAAGGTTTTCACTCCACATCCATTCAAGACATTCTAGATGATAGTGGCATTTCCAAAGGTACTTTTTATAATTACTTTTCCTCTAAAAACGAACTGATTATTTCTATTTTCCAACTTGTATATGACGATTTCGAAAAAGAACGAAACGAACTTTTGATTGGCCATAAACGCTCGGATCAACAAATTTTCATTCAACAAATGGTGCTACAGTTAAAAACAAATCGAGTCAACCATCTTGTACCACTTTTTGAAGAGCTTGTGATGTCGAAAGACGAGGACTTAAAACAATTTATTTTAGATTTTCAACTGAAGATGTTAGGGTGGATTTTCGAACGATTCACTGACCTGTTCGGAGTAGAAAAGAAGAAGTATTTACTAGATTGCTCGATCATGTTTACAGCGTTACTGCAACAAACGATGAAATATGAGAGAAGATTTTCGGGTGGCTATCCGGAGGACTTACACAAAATCGTATCCTATTGCCTAAAACGCGTCACACACCAGTTGCCGGAACTAGAAAAAACAGAAGAGACTTTATTTAACCCTTCTTTACTTCTTTCTCGTTTACAACAAGAAAACTCACAACAAATGGAAATCTATGAACTAATCCAAGGTTTAAAGAAAAAAGTAGATTCAAACGTTCGCGCAGAGTGTGAAGAATTACTAGATTTCATATACGACGAGCTCGTTGACACGAAGAAACCTAGGAAGTATTTACTACACAGCGCTGTTGGCGCGTTGGAAAGTTTATTTTCGGAGGAAGTTTTAGAAGAGTTAAAGCAGTATATTTAAAATATGAGGGCGTTGCTTTAGAAGTGGAAGTGGCGCTCTTTTTTTGTTTTCGTTTTAGCCGATTCCGCATGGCTATCGCCGATAAAACCACTAGTTCGCTGATAATGTTTTAGTGCCCGCCGATTGATTGCTTATTTTCGCCGATAAATCCTCCATTTTCGCCGATTAACTGCTCATTTTCGCCGATAGAATGCCATTTTTCGCCGATTGGCTCCATTTTTTCAAAAACAAAGGGACTAGGTTCACTAGACTCACTCGATAAGTAATGCCCCCCTTTCTAATATGTCATTATTTTTACGCATTTAATGCATTTTAGTGTCCGTTTCCATAGTAGATTCCGTCTTTTTCCGCCGATTAAACCTAATCCTTCCACTACCGTCTAATTTTTTTCGGAAAATTCTCTTAAATTAGTAGATTTTCCTCTCTGTTTGTTATATATTTTTTTTGAAATTACGAAAAGGAGTGAAACTATGTTAGGAAAACCGTACGAAATTCCCTATAATGTACACCAACTCACCTCACTGGAGAGAAGAACAAACCCAGCATATCCTAAACTACCCTTTATCCAGAAAGACTTAGTAACATATTCGAAAGGATACAAGGGAGAACATTCACTTGATTACTACTTTCAAATGCTACCTGAGAACACTTTCTACATTTACCACTACCTTCGATTACGAGAAAACAAGTTTTATTTCCAGGTTGACCTACTTCTACTAACTTTAAAATTTCTCGCTATTTTAGAAGTCAAAACGATGAAAGGCAAGTTGTTTTTGGATACAAAAGGACATCAGCTCATTCAAACTTATAATGATACAGAAGTAACATACCAGTGTCCCATCATTCAAGTGGATCTGCAAGCATACCGCCTAAGGAAATGGTTAATCGAAAACAAACTTCCTGATATTCCAATCATTCCGTTAGTGGTAGTAGCTAACTCTTCTACTAAAATTGAAACCAACGACACTCACCGAAGTTTCTATGAGAAAGTCATTCACGCGCATTATCTTCCAACAAAGCTATCAAAACTACTCTCCATGTACCAAGAGGATATCCTTTCCTATAAAAGTGCTAAATCCTTAAATAAATTCCTTTTGAAAAAACACACACCTTTAAGAAAATCCATTTTAGAAAATTATAATATGACGAAGAATGATTTAACGATGGGAGTGTTTTGTCCTTGTTGCTCGCATTTGCCTATGATCAAAAAGCAAAAAGGATGGTTTTGTCCTAAATGTAAGGTGACGGATAAAATGGCTCATAGTGAGGCATTAAAAGACTATTACTATTTATTTGGAAATAAGATAACGAATAGGGAAGCTCGCGAGTTACTTTTAATAGAGTCGGCTGATGTAACTAAAAGATTATTAGGATCTATGAACTTAAAGCAAGATGGCCATTACAAGAATAGAAAGTATTTACTCGATACATTAATTTAATGGTCCTGGGGCTTATTACCGCTGATACACTTTGCATTTCGCCGATAACCTACGATTTTCGCCGATATAAAATTCTTGTCGCCGATTGGATTCTAGTTTTCGCCGATTAATCCTCCATTTTCGCCGATAGATTCCTGATTTTCGCCGATTAACTGCTCATTTTCGCCGATAGAACCGAAATACTTCATCCATAAACCTAAAAAAGAACTAAATTTGCAGAACACCTCCATAAAAAAATTCCCCAAAAGTAAGTCTTTTCGGGGCAAACTAACAATTCGGTTCGATTATTTTTCTCCAACTAGAGGACAATCGGGACGGGGTTCACTTTTCATTCAACATGAGAATTGAACCCCGTCCCGATTTCACATTTTTATCGTTGCGCCTGTTTTTATGGAGTAGTTAGAGATGGTGCCATTTGGTAGTTCGATTGCTGCGACAGCACCTTTAACGGGCCAAACTACTGTCCACGGTTTAACGTGCTCTTTCAGATAGACAATCTCGTTCTCTTCATTTACAAATACAACATCTATCGCAAAAAACATAAAGAACATGTGAATAGAATTACATGGCTTCAGTAAAATACCTTCTTCACGTATAGGCTTTAATCTAAACATCAACCCTTTTAATCTTTTTAGAAAAGTATTATAAGGAAGTATTGTAATTGGAATTTCTCTTTCCACTCCATCTAAATCTTTTATTTTAAACATGTTCCATCAACCTTTTTAGTAGATTTTATCATTCATTTTAATCTATCATTCCTGTTAATTCTACTATTACATACTATATGACTATTGAAGATAGTAGTAAAAACCTAGCAAATTGACCCCCATAAAACAAATAACTCTAGAGAATCGTTTTATAGTCCAAAATATCCACGACAAAATTCGACACATGCGCCTATAGTAGTTCAGACAAGCTCATAGTACTATGAAATTACACATAATAACATTTTAAGTCTACTAAACAAGTAAACGTTATGTGTGACAAAAATTGAAAAAGGCAAACTAGTGGAAACGCTAGGACGCAAAGCTAAAGGGGCTAATACGACGAAAGTCGAGATGCCAGCCAGTTGCCGAAAATAGTAGGAACTTTACATACTATTCTTCGGGAGTAGTATTTTTTTATAGCAATAACTTCCAAATTATAACAATTTTAGAGAGGATGGATTTATGATGACGAACCAAATCAAACGTTTCTTCAAAGAAGAAGAAGGTCAAGGTATGACAGAGTACGGGTTAATTTTAGGACTTGTAGCATTAGCTGCTGTAGGGGCATTAGTATTTTTAGGTGATGAACTTAAAGCATTCTTTGAAACTATTAAGGGCAAATTCCCAAGCACACCAGCATCTTAATATAGCAAGATAATATGTTTTTATTCAGAAAACCAAACCCCTTACTTTCAGCCATTTTTCACATGAAAGTGGGGGTTTTTCTAATTTGAGGTGAACGACATGACAATGATCATCTTACTAATCGCCTTGACGATTTCTCTATATACAGATGTAAAAAACCGAAAAATATTAAACATCGTGACATTTCCGGCAATGCTTTTAGGACTTGTACTGAACACCATTACAAATGGTCTCGACGGTTTTACATTTAGTATTCTAGGCATTCTAACTGGATTTGCGCTTCTCGTCATTCCTTACGCATTAGGCGGGATGGCTGCAGGAGATGTGAAACTCCTAATGGCGGTCGGGGCGCTTCAAGGCGCAATATTTACTTTTTATTCCTTTCTATATATAGCACTGTTAGGCGGTCTAATCGCCTTTTTCCTCCTAATGAGAAAAAAAGAATTAGGCAGTACATTAAAGCGTATTTTTTTCTTTGCAAAATTAGGAACGCTTGACGGGGTGAGCAAGGACGAGTTTCACAAGGCGTTTCCGTATGGTGTGGCCATTTTTCTCGGGACCGTTTGCTATGCGGGAGTGAGCTACTTATGATCAAGAATGAAAAAGGACAAGCAACGGTCGAACTCGCCATCTCCTTAACCGTCTTACTAATATTATTATTCGGTATTGTAGACTTTGGACGTATTTTTCATGCTTACTTGACAATGGAACATGCTGGAAGGGAAGCCGCTCGGATGGCTAGTGTTGGGGGAACGAATGAGCAGATTCAAATACGATTTAAAGATTCCGCTCCTTCCTTACAATCGAATAACATCTCCATCACTATTTCTCCAACGCAAGCACAACAACGAACGCGCGGGACATATGTAACCGTCGAAGCAACTTATCCTGTGTCCTTTCTATTCCCTGCTTTCAAAGCAACTCTAGGTGATCCTCTCTACGTTCGCTCCAAAACCGTCATGAGGGTGGAATGATTATGAAGAAAATTTGGAAGCAAGAAGATGGCGCCGTTATCGTATTAGTCGCTCTCTTTATGACGATTCTACTCGGCTGTGTCGGATTAGTAGTAGATATGGGTTCTATTTATTTGGAAAAAAACCGTTTGCAAAAAATGGTTGATGCCGCGGTACTAGCTGGTGCGCAAGAGTTGCCTGATAGCTTTGATAGGGCTAGAACGGCCGTCGCCAAAACAATTACGTTGAATGGAGGAGATCCATCTAACTTCCACACTAGCACGAACGAGTTAAATACGGTGCTAGAGGTTACTGGTTCTACTGTAGGGACTTTTTACTTCGCCACTTTATTTGGCGTTACTGGCCCAGACATTGTTGCTTCTGCAAAAGTGACATTACATGCGTTAACATCAGGAAAAGGTGCGATTCCTTTAGGGATTTCTAAAGACCAAAACTTAAGTTTCGGAACACATCAAGTGTTAAAAGTAAGTGAGTCGGCAAGCGGGAACTTCGGAGCTCTTGCTTTAACTGGTACAGGAGCAAGGTTGTACGAAACAGATTTAACCTATGGGTATCAACACGAATTAAATGTAAATGACGTATTGAATACGGAAACTGGTAGAATGGCGAATCCTACTGTTAGAGCCGTGGAATCACGCATTAATAAATGTCCACAAGCAACGTATGAGAATTATTTACCCGATTGCGCGAGAGTAGTACTTATTCCTGTCATTGAGCCAGTAGAAATTAGTTCGAATCAAATTAAACAAGTAAAAGTGATCGGCTTTGCTACATTTTTCCTAGAAGCCGTTTCCTCTACAAGTGACGGCGCAGAAGTAAGCGGCCGATTTATCCAATTCACAAAAGAAGGCGGAACATCATCGGTTCAGCCTAACTACGGCACGTACGGAATGAAACTATCTGAATAGTGGACAGTAGTTAGTGGTTAGCCGTTAGCTGCTAGCTGCTAGCTTTTACCTAACCACTAATCACTAACCAACTAACCAACTAATAAAGGTGATGTCATCATGAATACGAAAAAAATATGGATACTAGCGCTCATTTTCGGATTACTCACATCCATTGTTTTTATCATAGCTATTTCAGGCAAAACAGGTCCTAATCAAGCTTCACCAACTACTACTCCTCCAATAGAAGAGGAGAAAACGGACGAAGCGGAAAACGAAGAAGCCGATGAGCCGTTAGAAACAACAGAAGAAAAACCTCAAATGGAAATTCAAGAAGGAATGCGTGCTATATCCATTCCTGTGAATGAAGCACAAAGCGTATCTAGCTTCGTTCGTCCTGGTTCTTATGTTGATGTAGTTGTAGTCCTGCCAATGCCTATTGGAGATGCTACCACCGCTCATTTATTATTACAAAACAAAAAAGTTTTGGCTGTTGGCAATACAATTGACGAAAAAGTTGAAGTAGACGAAAACGGGAACGAAATTGAGACAAATGAAGAACCTTACTATTTAGTAACGTTAGAAGTAACACCTAAAGAAGGAGCTTCTTTAACCTTTGCAAGAGAACTCGGAGTATACACATTAATGCTTAGAGGCGACGGTGATGAGTCCATACACAATGTACGAATTTCAACGGATCAAATGATAGAAGGAAGTTCCTTACAATGAGAATAAACTATTTTATTTTATCCGAAAAAAGAATGTACTCCGACGCCATTAAGATGATGTTAGATGAAATAAAAAAGCCAAGCACCATTTACGATGTGATGGCAGATTTGCGAGCAGATCTTGCCACGCCTACTAATGGAACAGTTATTATTATCGGACCACACACTGCGCAAGATCCTTACGAGCTATGTCAAGACTTATCACGCACCTATCCGTTAACAGCAGTAATTCTTTTGCTCCAACAAAAAGAGATAGATTTTAAAAAAGCAATGTTCGTAGGAGCTGTCGACGTATTAGATATTGAATGTGAGGAATCGGAAGTCATTGATTCGATTCAGAGAGCAGAAAAAGTCGTACAACAAAAAGTGGAGCTAGATGAAAGCAGTAAAAATAAAAAAGAAGCAAAAATCATTACTGTTTGTAGTACAAAAGGCGGGGTTGGTAAAACAACGATTTCTGTCAACTTAGCTGCCTCATTAAGCAAACATAATGTGAGAGTAGCACTAGTTGATTTAGATTTACAATTTGGTGATGTTGCTTTGTTGTTAGACCAGTCAATTGACCATTCCATTTATGATTGGGTAAAGCTGTCATACGAAAATGGAGACAAGTCCTACAGCAAATTTATGATGAGAACGAAGGCTGGAGTAGATATTTTAGCAGCACCAGACTTGCCTGAGTTTGCCGAGCTCATTACAGGCGAACATATCTCCTATTTGTTAGATGTATTAAAGCAAGATTATGATTACATCGTCATTGATACACCACCTGCCTTCGTTGAAACAAGCTTAGTAGCGTTAGAAAACTCCGACACCATTTTACTCGTTGCTTCTCTAGATTTACCTGCTTTAAAAAATGGGAAGCTTGCAGTGGAAACGCTCGGCGTACTTGGATTAAAAGAAAAGATTAAAGTCATTTTAAACCGAGATTCTGAATTTGAAGGCATGACAAAAGAAGTGATTGAAGACGTACTTGGACTACCTATTAGCGGTCGAATTCCAAGCGACTATCGCACGGTTATCTCTTCTATAAATAATGGCGAACCGTTTGTGCTAAAAGCTTCTCGCACACCTGTCGCAAAAGCCGTCTTAAAAATATGTGAACAAGTAATCGACTCATTTCCGAAAGAAAAAATTAACAAAAAGAAGAAAAAGTTATCGTTCTTTTCAAGAAGGATTTTCTAACAAGAATTTTTGTATTATACCTAACAAGCTGTGGATTGGTGCGCAAGTTGGAGACTCCTGCGGGACAAGCGGGAGCCGTGAGAACCCGCAGGCGCGGATGCGCTGAGGAGGCTCACGCTCCGCCCGCGGAAAGTGGAAACTTGCGCTCCAATCAACAGCGGTATCTAGAGTAAAAGTTAAGAAAAAGAAAGAGAAAAATAGGGGGAGACAAACATGTCACTATTAAAACGCATAAACGAAAAAACTCTCTCTTCAACAGCAAACCCAAACACGCAAGACCGTTCTGCTTCTAAAAAAGAAAGTGCAAAGCCCGCTGATTCCGACTTAAAAATTGCACTACAAGCTCATCTCATAACTGAGTTAAAAAAACAAACAAGCTTAAGCGACGAAGAACAAAGTACATTAATTGAAACAGAGTCGATGAAATATTTAAACGAAACCGGCGACCGCTTATCGTTCGAATCTAAAATGCAGCTGGCTGACACGGTGGCGAACGACCTGATTGGCTACGGTCCTATTTCTGCCCTTCTAAATGACCCGGATGTATCAGAAATAATGGTAAACGGTCCTTATCAAATATACGTTGAGAAGAAAGGAAAGCTAACCCTTTCCGATTACTACTTCCGCGATGACGACCATGTTTTACAGGTGATTGAGAAAATAGTGTCTCCACTCGGACGCCGTATAGACGAAAGCAGTCCAATGGTGGACGCACGATTACCGGATGGCTCGCGTGTAAATGCGATTATTCCTCCGTTATCACTAGTTGGCCCAACGATTACGATTCGTAAGTTTCCAACGAACCGCCTACAAATTGAGGATTTAGTACGGTTCGGTTCTCTTACGGATGAAATGGCTCAATTTTTAGATGCGTGTGTAAAAGCTCGGTTGAACATTTTTATCAGTGGAGGAACTGGTAGTGGGAAGACAAGTTTGCTAAACGTTCTATCTTCTTTTATCCCGCACGATGAACGAATCGTTACCATAGAAGATGCCGCTGAGCTTCAAATGCTGCAAGACCATGTTGTTTCTTTAGAAACTCGCCCTCCTAACATTGAAGGAAAAGGTGCTGTGACGATTCGTGATTTAGTAAAAAACTCGTTACGGATGCGACCAGACCGCGTTGTGATCGGAGAGGTTCGTGGTGGCGAGGCATTGGATATGTTACAAGCAATGAACACAGGGCACGATGGCTCTCTTGCCACTGGACACTCGAACTCCCCTCGTGAAATGTTGTCCCGTTTAGAAACGATGGTATTAATGGCCGGAATGGACTTACCAATTCGAGCGATTCGCGAGCAAATTGCAGGTGCGGTAGATTTAATTATTCAGCAGTCTAGATTGAAAGATGGTAGTCGTAAAGTAGTCAGTGTAACCGAAGTAATCGGAATGGAAGGCGAAACGATTACATTACAAGATATTTTCACGTATAAACAAGCTGCTACTACGGAGACGGGCAAAGTGGTTGGTAAACATGTTGCAACTGGCATTCGCCCTTATTATGCAGAAAAACTAGCGAAATACGGCTATGATCTACCTGGACATTGGTTCAATGGAGAGTGACGACAATGGTTGTAATTATTTTTATATTATCCACTCTTACATTCGGTTTTTTACTGACCGCTTTTGCCGAAAAAAAATTAAAGGTAAAACGAAGAATTCAACAATTTATCCCGAAGGAGCGGCTAGAAGCAGTTGATACAAAGCAACAAAAAAGAAGAAGAGCGAAACGTTCTTCACTTAAAGATTTAGTGGGCCTATTATCTAAAAACATCAAAACGAATGAAGTGAAGCGAAATAGATTAGAAGCGGAAATCGAAAGCGCTGGGTTACCTTTAAAAGTAGAAGAATTTTTAGTGATACGAATCTTTTGTTTTGCTGTTGCATTTCTTATTCCTTTACTGTTTGGGGTCCATTTTTTATTTACGTTAATTCTAGGTTTTTTATGTTGGAACATTCCTACTATGTACATTCGGAGAAAAAAGAAAGTTCGGGTAGCAGCAAGCGGATCACAACTTCCACAAGTGTTGGAAATAATGGCAACTGCCATGAAATCAGGGTTTAGTTTTATGCAGGCGTTGCAACTTGTATCAAAAGAAATGCCGGACCCAATCGGGATGGAGTTTCAAAAGACTATCCGAGAAATTAACTTAGGAGTGTCAGTGGAAAAGGCTTTTGAAAATTTATTATTAAGGTTGCCAAATCAAGACTTAGAAATGGTTTTAACCGCTGTATTAATTCAGCGTTCAACAGGTGGTAATTTAGCATTAATTCTAGAAACAATACAAGAAACAATTACCGAACGTGTGCGGATGAAAGAAGAATTAAAAGCACTTACTGCACAAGGTCGAATGTCCGCAACCGTCATATCGCTATTGCCTGTTGCGCTAGGTTTGATTTTAAACGTAATGAGTGCCGATTACTTTTCCCCAATGCTTACCCATCCTTTAGGCTGGGCACTGTTAGGCGGTGGCATATTTTCCGCTACATTAGGATGGATTTTTATCCAAAAGGTCGTAACAATCGAGGTGTGATGAGATGATTAATTTTTTACTATGGCTCTTTTCTTTTCTTTTTTTCTCAAGCGTTGGGTTTCTTCTCTTATTTCGCATAAATAAAAACAAATGGACGGTATATCGCAGAGTACAGCCTTATTTAAGTTCCCATTTATCTAGCGGAAAGACTTCTATAGTGGGGAATGTACAAGAACTAGATGGCAAGAATCGCTCGTTGTTTCATCGGGTTGTGAAACCTGCATTTGTTAACCTTAGACAAATGGCTGCTGGTAAGTTGCCAAAGCAAAAAAGGATGGAATTAGAGAAAAAACTACAAGCAGCAGGGTATCCGTTCGGCATGTCCGTAAGTGACTTTGTATTAGCACGAACACTATTACCTTTACTTGTTTTCTCCTTATTTTTATTGTTATTTTTACCTACTTCTGATGAGAAACTAAAAGTTGTTTTTTTAGGTGGGATTGGCGGATTTTTTGTCTATTTTTATATTAACTATTATTTAGTGGCAAAAAGCAAACATCGTACAAAGTTGATTGACAAAGCAATGCCTGATTTTTTTGATATGCTGAACATTTCCATCGAGGCGGGCATGGGGCTTGATAGCGCCTTGAAAAAAGTGTGCAGCCAAATGAAAACACCTTTGTCTGATGAGTTCTTGTACGCTTTAGAAGATATGAAGCTAGGAAAATCTCGTCGGCAAGCGTTTGTAGAATTACGAGACAGAGTTCCGTCCGACTTTTTACGAAGTGTGATGGGATCGATTATTCAAGCAGATCAAATGGGGATTGGATTAAGCAAAGTGCTGAGAACACAAACGGTAAGAATTCGTGAAAAGCAACGTTTCACCGCGAAAGAACAAGCGATGAAAGCACCCGTAAAAATGCTCATTCCTATGGTACTATTCATCTTCCCTACTCTATTTATCGTCTTACTGGGCCCAGTAGTTGTTAATTTGGTTATGCAGTTTATGTGATCTAAAATGGGGACGGGATTTGGCTTCACATTCCGCTGAATGTGAAATCAAACCCCGTCCCTATTTTCCTCATTTTGAGAAGTGAATCACGTCCCCGTTTCACATCTATAATTAGTAGGGTGTTACTTTAGAAGTTGCGCTCTTTTTTGGTTTCGTTTCCGCTGATTTCGCATGATTTTCGCCGATATTACTGCTAGTTCACCGATAACGCTCTAGTACTCGCCGATTGATTACTTATTATCGCCGATAAAGTTGTAATTTCCGCTGATAAATTCCAGTTTTTCGCCGATAGAAACGCTTTTTTCGCCGATTGAACCAAAATACTGATCCATAAACATAATAAATACATAGTTCGCTACACACCTGGATTTTTAAAAACCAAAAGTTCATCTTTTCGGGGGAAAATAAATGGGGACGGAGTTAATTTCTCTTTATAAGAATTAACCCCGCCCCTATTTTTTAAAATAGCCTCATATTGTGGTATGTACGCTTCTTTTTTAGTTGCTCTTTTAAGTGATCATCTAAACAGTCGTTAATTAAGATGGAATAGTACGTAGAAAAGAATTTGTGTATGATTTTCATGGAAATTGCCTCCTATTTTTTGTATCGTACGGAGGTTGTATTCGGCAACTGGCTGGCATGATTTTTAGTGAATGTAACGTTAGCCCCTATAGTTTTGCGTCACCATTTTTCAATGGCTTTGCCCGTTCGTACGATTTTTCTATTTTCATTATCGACAACAATCGACATTCTTTCAATGTGTAAAAGACCTATATTCTCAAGTTAATGCATGTTGTATTTTATTATGAAGTATGCAAGCTACACTTGAATCTTATTACTTTTCTAAGTCCCTTTTCAACATATATTCCTATAAGAATTTATTCTTATAGGAATGACAAATAATTAGAGACATACCGAAGACAATCCTGTATTTAAATCTAGCATTTATTATTTTTACCTAAACTATTTATATTCGACTATTTACGATTCCAATATGCTCCATTTTCTTAAAGACAAACAACCAATTCTCTTTCGCTTTTCCACCTAAATTGCCTCATTTACTCAAATGACTGTAAGCTTCATCTTCATATATCTTGTAATTACCGCGGAATACTCGATATGTGCACTGTCAGAAGGAAAAGAAGATGGAAATAAAGGAAAGCGAGTTTAGTGAAATAGTGGAAGAATATTCTTCAATGATCTATAAAATTATACATTCTCTTCACATTCAAAAAGACATAGATCAGTTTTATCAAGAAGGGCTCATTGCTCTATGGTATGCGTGGAAAGGCTATGAGGACAGTAAGGCTAGCTTTACAACTTATGCATATTGGACAATTCGTGGAATGCTACTTAACTTAATTAAGAAGGATCGACGCTATCATGATAAACATTGTGCATGGAAAGCTGAAATGGAAGAATTAATTTCAGATGAATCTAATAAAACTATTGATGAACAGCTACAAGAAATAGAGTGTTATGCTGTCAACCTAACGGAGAAGCAAAAAATTTGGCTAATCGAATACATTGTGAACGGAAAAAAATTAGAAGAGATTGCAAAGGAGTACGGAACAACTGTAGCCTCCGTAAAGGCGTGGCGACGCTCGGCAATAAAATGTCTCCGAGCACTTGTTAAGTGTTAAAGAGGGACGGTGTTCGTTTCATAATTCCAAAGAAGTGTAAAGCGAAACTGAATCCTGTCCCTCTTATACTCCCAGAAACAAGAACAGGGACAGTTATTAAACTGGCCCCATCCGATTTAATCATATTATACTAATTTTCTTCTTCTAGCTTGAACGAACAGTGCTAGACTTCCAACCATTAAGATTACTAAACCGATAATAATGTTGTTGTAAACAGACGTTGCTGTGCTTGGTAATTTCTTACCATCACCTTTACTTTCTTTGTTTGTGCCTGTTTCTTCAGTATTTTCATCATCTTCGTTACCGTCTTGATCGCCGTGTTGGTCACCATCTTGGTTGCCGTCTTGGTTTCCATCTTTGTTGCCGTCTTGGTCGCCATCTTGGTTGCCGTCTTGGTCACCATCTTGGTTGCCGTCTTGGTCGCCATCTTGGTCGCCATCTTGGTTGCCATCTTGGTTGCCGCCTTGGTCATCATCTTGGTTGCCGTCTTGGTCTCCACCTTGGTCTCCACCTTGGTCTCCACCTTGGTCTCCACCTTGGTCTCCACCTTGGTCTCCACCTTGGTCTCCACCTTGGTCTCCACCTTGGTCTCCACCTTGGTCTCCACCTTGGTCTCCACCTTGGTCTCCACCTTGGTCTCCACCTTGGTCTCCACCTTGGTCTCCACCTTGGTCTCCACCTTGGTCTCCACCTTGGTCTCCGTCTTCTTCTGTATCTTCAAATACTGCGAAAATACTGAAGTGGCTAGTTTCAACTGAAACTCTTCCATTTGCATAAACTGCGCCTGGTACTAGTTCCCATACATTTGTTTCTTCATTTAAATAGTATACGTTTAATGCATCTGTATCAGTAATATTAGAAGAATCTACGTTGAATACAAGAGTTACATTCTCTTCGAATGTAGAAACCTTTTCACCGTCAGAATAGATTGTGAAGTCATATACATCACTTACTGCTCTTTCAACCGCTTCTAATTTTTTTAATTCTACAGAAACATTTTTACCATCAGAAAGGTTACTTAATGGAAGTTGTACTTCCACTTTGTTGTTTTTCACAACGAATGTAGCTTGTTTTGCTTTTAAATCACCTAATTGATTAGCTGTTAAGTTTACACTTGCCGCTTCTACTTCATTTAAGTTAACGATTAATTTACCATTATCCGCCAATACTACGATAGAATCGTCAGAAATAGTAGCTTGACCATTGTCAACAACTGGAGTTGTTTCTACTACATCTTCTTTTTGTCCATCACCATCAACTGGCTGCTCACCATCTCCCGGTTCTTCACCGTCTCCTGGCTCACCTGGTTCTTCACCATCTCCAGGTTCTTCTCCAGAACCTTCTGTACGAGTAATCGTTAACACTTCAGTCGTTTTGTTTCCACCTAAGTCGATTAGCTCTAATACAAACTTATTTTCACCTAATTCAAGATCAAGTGTTACAGTTAATTCTTTCGTATACGGCTTCATCGTATAACCTGGTAATTCTTGGAAAAACACTTCATCTGCATTAATTAAGAAACGAAGTTCCTCTGCATTATCTGAAAGTGTAAATGTGACATCTACCTTATCTGTATCCACAACAGTTGGTGCATCTACAGAAATTACTGGTGCAGTTGTATCAACAAAAATTGTACGGCTATTTAATAACGATGCCTTATTACCCGCAGCATCAATTGCTTCAATATGAATTGGGTTTGCACCGTCTTCAAAAGTAACAATCGTTGAGAATTTGTAATTTCCTTTTTCTTCATCCCATACAAGTTCTACTTCTTCTCCCTGAATTGTAAAGCTAACAATTTCAGAATGATCTGTTACTGTACCTGCAACTTCAATATCACTAACATTGTGAGTAGAGAAAGTTCGTGGAGTAGTAACATTAATAACTGGTAGTGTTTCATCATACACTACTTCTGCTTCTGATTTATTACCAGCAATGTCTACTGCTACTACAGTAACAGCAAATACTTCACCGTAAGGATAGTTACCAAGCGTAAACTCATTAGTCGTAGGTGGAACTACTCCTAAAGATTTGCCATCTACTAAAATCTCAAAGTGTGATAAACCAGAAAGCTCGTCTTCACCAGTGAATGTTACAGTTTTGCCATTGATGCTAGCTTCCACTGTCGGAGCAACAGTGTCCACTAATACTGGAACATGTAACGTTTGTGCAGGTTTACCAGCATAGTCAATGTTTGATTTAATTTCATAGTAATATAATCCATCTGCAACTAATTTATTGTTTACTTTTCCATCCCATGCATTTGCAGTATTCGTATAATACATTGGAGCTAAACCACGGTCAAAATAGTTTTTACGAACATTTTGTTCTGTTCTAATTGTACGTAGCTTATTTTTGTTTCGGTCAAGAATATTGAATTCTACCCTTTTCGCATTACGTAAGAAAGATAAACGAGGGTAAATAATATCTTGTTTTCCATCTCCATTTGGTGAGATAGCAATACGATCTAGATAACGTCCGTAATAACCATCAGAGAAAGGATCTAAACCTAGTTCATACTCGTCGTTAGACAACATGTAAGATTCTTCGTAGAATGAATCATTTCCTTCGTATGCTAAGTCGTCTAAAACTGGCGGAGCATTCCAATCACCTTTGAATCCAACATAAGGTACAGAAAGCTCTGGAAGTGCTTCATTTGTTAAGGTTACGAAACCTTCAACAAAGTATCCGTTAGGAAAAATATTTTCTGGTGATGTTAATCCACCTGCATTCTGTGTAAATACTTTCGCGTTAGATAAATCAACCGTTACATGTAAATTAGCCGAACTGTTAGCTGGAACTACAACAGTGGCATCCCCACCATTTACAGTCACAACAGCATCTACAAGCTCTTGTGCTTCTAACTGACTAATTTGGCCAGTTAACGCTCGGTTTCCTAATAAACCAAAAAATGAAAGGTCCGTTTGAACATTGGAAGCAACATCATAAGTTACTGCCTCATCACTATAGTTAGTAGCTTTTAAAGTAAAAGTGAACTGATCTCCCACTTCTTTTAATGCCACTTTCGCTTCACCCGTTTGAAGCTCTGTTACAACAACTGGAGTACTTAACGCAGCATGTAATTGCATTAATCCTGCTCCTTGACGACGAGGAGAATAATAGTTTCCTAGTCCCCAAGCTGCATTCGCCGCACCTTTATCTAGAACTGGTTTTGCTGTATTCATTAATAAGTTTTTCGCCATTTCAACTCTTGCTTTTCCTTCTAATTGAGAAAACTCTTCTTTCACACGTTGCAACACAATTGCAGACCCACCTGCTACATGTGGAGCAGCCATGGAAGTACCACTCATTACACCGTATTTATTATCATTAAGTGTAGATAAAATATTACCACCTGGAGCTGTAATCTCCGGTTTGAAGTCTAAGTTTGGCGTAACTCCCCAAGATGTGAAGTCAGACATTTGACCTGCCATCGGGTTAGGAGCAGTTGTTTTTAATCCAGTAAAGCTAAAAGTCACCTGTACACCAGCATCTAACTTTGCTTTTAATGCATCTCCATCAACTTTCAACATAAATAGCTGTGGAATTTTAATTCCAGGATCAGATTGCATGTTTACATATCCGTCAGAATGGTTATATACAATAACACCAGCTGCTCCTGCATCTTGAGCATTAAATGCTGTATCTGTAAATGTATTTCCACGTCTTACTAAAACGAATTTACCTTCATAGTCGCCATTTTCCCAATCAGCTTTTACACCAATACCTGAACCACCAACATGAGTCAGATTGTAAGGAGTATCACCTAGGCTGTTTGGATGTACACTACTAGCTGATAAGAACGGACGAAGTTTATCTTCTTGACCGTCATATGAAACTAAAACTGCATCTAAATCTAAGAAACTATTTTCTAAAGATGCTACTTGTAAAGAATCATAAGATAAACCAGGTGCACCAACAACACCGATATCTGGGTTAGATGCGTACGGATTGTAGAAACCGTTACCTAAATGAGCTGAGTTTCCAGCAGAAATTGCCATTAACACACCATTTTCAACAGCTCTTGCAATTGCTTCTTGTTCAGGGTTTGTTGCATCAACAAATGCAGCTGTAGAGCCTAAGCTCATGTTGATAACATCTGCCCCTAAAATAATTGCATCATCGATTGCTTTAATGTAAATATCTCCCCATGTGGAACCCATGTTAGGATCATTACCAAATACTTTAAGCGCTAAGATTTGAGCTTCAGGAGCAACACCTTTAAGTCCTCCATTGCTTTCATCACCATTTGCACCTACAGTACCAGAAACGTGTTGACCATGCATGGAAGCACCAGGGCCTAAGTCTCTCACTTCATCGTTTCCATCCATGTAGTTGTAACCATAAGGAACTTTTGCCGTAAAGTATTTACCAACAAGGTCGTGCTCTGAAACCAACGCATCCACCTGTTCCTTGGAAAGTGCCGCTGTCTCATTGTCTGTTAGGACCATATCTCTATGAGCAGGGTCAATACCGGTGTCAATAACACCAACGATCATCCCTTCACCAGCGTAACCGTACTCGTCCCAAACACGCTGAGCTTCTACAAGCTCTTTACTATATTTCATTTCTGGCTTTACTTCTGGGCGCTCGTACTCAGTTGCGATTGTTACTTTCTTAACACCACTAAGTTTCTCGATCTGTGCGATTTGGCCATATTCGACCATCCCACTGAATCCGTTAAACGCTGTAGTAAAGCTTTCTTTTTCATCAAATTTAAGTTTTTTTCTATTAATCTCTTTTTTAACAACGTTTTGCTCTGCAAGAACTTTGTTATGTAACTCTTCTTTCTTAGGTTCAGAAAGCTCGTTGAATTTAATACCTGACATTGTTGCGTACTCAATTGCTGGAGCACCTTTTACCTCAACAATGACACGAACTTTTTCATTAGAGGCATAATTACTATCCTCTTCGCTAAGTGAAAGATTCACATTAGACTTTTTGTCTCTGCTTGGCTCTGATAATGGTCCAGCAGCCGCTAAAGCAGTGTTTGAAAATACTAATAAAAATGCTAATAATAATGCAACTGTTTTTTTCACTTTTACCTTTTCCTCCCCCGATACAAAATAAAAAACTATAAAACTAGTTACCAATCTACAATAGTAGTAGACTAAAAACCTTATGTAAAAGTACCTACTTTTTACCTGCAAGTGTACATTTTACCACTTTAGTTTAGTACTAATATTCCCAATAGTCAAACAACTTTTTTGCAAAAAATGCATACTTTTTAGGAGAATTTTCGTGTTTTTTGCATAATTGTGCGATTTTTTACAATAAAATATTTGCATTTATACGCAACATTTTGCATTTTTCGTAAAATATACCTACACATTCAACAAATATCGCAAAAAAAAGACAAACCCACATTGGATTTGCCTGCTTTATTCAGCTGTAAATTCTTTTTCTACTTGAAGATATTGCATATCTCGTGCCGTTAACCTTACAACTAATGTATATTCTCCTTTTTCTAGTTCTGGGAGACTAATATCATAAGAAACGCTTTCATTCGGTGCTAGTGGTACGTCCTTTAATACTTGTAGAAAAGATTTTCCATCTGAATACCGATAGATAAATTCACCTGATTTACTATAAATTTCATAGTCATAATACTGACTTGTCATGAATTGTAACGTTACTACTCTATCTTCCTTATTTTCCACTTGAAATTGTACGGATTTATTCTTTATTGTTAAAGAGGATATTAGGTTTAACTTTTCAATATTTCTTTCTTTTTTTAGGGGAATAGGTTCTAGCTTTTTAAAAACGAATTCTTTTTTATTCACTTCCTCTTTCACCTCTTCTTTGTTGGATTCTGGGGTTTTTTCATCTTTAGGCTCTTCAGTTTTATCCGGTTCCGGTGTATGGCCACCATCTTTTAATCCTGTGCTAGTATTGGTAGGTGTGTTAGGTTGCCTGGAGTCCTCACCTTTGTTGGATGAAGTTTCTTTTGATCCTACTGATTTATTACTCGTTTCAACAGGTTGACTCACTTGATCCGGTTCTTTTTTCTCACTAACAAGGAGGATGCCTACAATAACAATTGCCACTATTGAGAAGAGTCCAATCCAAACTTTGTTCAATTTTCCCACCCCTTACTCTTAATTGTCAAAATTATTTAATAATTTATATACTAGCATATTTTACCTATAAATGCGAGGAAGGGACGGGGTTCGTTTCTCATTTCCACAAAGTGGAATGAGAAACCGAACCCCGTCCCTATTTCACATTAATAGCTTGGTGATGGTGTTTCGTAGTTCTTTTAGGTTGATTGGTTTGGTTAGATAGTCGGTGCAGCCGTGATTTAGTAGGTCTTCTTTTGTTAGTTCGTTTGATTCTGCACTTATTATTAATACAGGTATCGTTTTAGTTGCTTCTAATCTTTTTAACTCTAGCAGCACGTCTTTGCCATTTGTATCTGGCAAACCTAAATCTAGCAAAATTAAATCTGGTTTTTGCTCGATCGCCTTTTGGAGTCCCGACTTTCCTGACGTTTCAAAGAATAGAGAAATAAAATCTAATGTTCCTAACATTTCCCTCATTAACGTAATGTTTTCCGGCTGATCTTCAATATATAAAACTACCTTTTGGGCCGACTGGCTAGGGTCTTTCTTTTTCTCAGACAAAAGGGTTGATTCGCATTGTTTGAAGGACACCCAGAATGTAGCACCTTCCGCTTCATTATTAAAGGCGCCAAACTCGCCATTCATTTTTTGCGATAGATTCGCTACAATCGCAAGTCCAAGGCCTGTTCCTTTCCATTTGAGCATGTTTCGCTCACTTCGGTAAAAAGGTTCAAACAATCGGTCCATTTCGTGATCAGGCAAGCCAATCCCCGTGTCGCTGACAGAAATTTTAATAGAGCCAGTGGCGTTCTCTTTTTTCACAGAAATTTTTATCAATCCGTCCGGACGATTATATTTGATAGCGTTCACTAGTAGGTTTTGGATGATTTGCTTCAGCCTCATTTCATCCGCTTCTAAAAACAAGTCATGATCTGCGTTTTCTACTGTAATTTGGACATTTGGATTATCTATTTTAGAAATGGTATGGATACATTCGTGAAGGAAAGACTCGACGTGTATCGGCTTCATATTTATTTTAATATTTCCTCCACCTATAGCTGAATAATCTAGCAGTTCTTCTATTAAATCTAGCAAATGGTAGGAGGAGTCGTGGATATGATTCAACATATTATACTGTTTCGAACTTTTGTTATGCAGCTCCAACAATATTTGCGTATATCCTAATATAGTATTTAGCGGTGTTCGTAAGTCATGGCTTATTTGCGATAAGAAAATAGTTTTCATTTGATTGGCATTTTCGGCGTTTTGTTTCGCTAGTCTTAAGTATTCCTCTTCTTCTTTGTGGTATTTATTTTCTATTAATAACTCTTCGTTCTTTTTTTTCAACGATTCAAATTCGGCGACAATTTTTGTTAATCGAATGGTTTCTTCTGTGGCCATGGTCATGTTCGTTAAATGTTTATGGTTATAAAGAGGTGATGGCGTGATTTTTTCATCTAACATAAAGTAGTTGTGGAACTTCAACAGTTCGTTTTGTAGAAAAGAAGTCGTCGTTAAGGTATTATAGCAGCACACGGAGATGACGCTTTTCCCTTCAAAAAACTGATCACAATTACATTCATAATCCACTAAATCTCTAATGGATTTTTCATAAACGATTACATGCCCCCACGTTCTGATGGTTGGGTATGTTGGTAATATATCTTGAAATAATTTCTTTACGTTTTCCGTTCCTTTGACAGCATCAAATCCATCGCTAGAATAAAATTCATCATGGTCAACAAAAATAAGCAAACGCATTTGCTCAGGCGTGAAATCGGTCAACTCTTGTAACATATTTTGATAGAATTCTTTACACTCGCCTAATAGAATCGCATGTCCTTTCGCAATCCCTTCCCGAATAAACGCGACGGCATTTTGAAAATACTTATCAGGCTCATCAAACATATATAAAATATGAGCTCCTCGGTTTATTGACGAGCTGTTTGTAAGATCGCTAAGTTGCATTGTTACATCTTCCACAAAGACCATTTCGCTAGTACTCAACATATTTGCCCCCATGTGTAAAGCTGTATTTAGGCTCATTATACCATGTTGTGAAGTGGGGACGGGGTTTGGTTCTCATTTTTTTAATGAGAAATAAACCCCGTCCCCGCTTCACACTCGAGCTGCAACTCGTACTCTATATATTTCAAATACTGTCCCGTAAATAAATGCTACTAGAAACATAGATGCTACCATGTCTAGAATGACATGTTGTTTTATAAAGAGGGTTGATAATATGATTAGACTACCCATCACATGGATAAAGTAAGTATTCCACTTATGTTTATTTTTAATATGGAAAGAAGCTAGCATAATAGCGTAAGTTGTTAACACGTGAATACTTGGAAAACAGTTTACCGGACGGTCATGTGCGTAAATGTATTTTACTAACATTTCGAAAAAGCCATTTCCTTGGATGGTCGGCCTTGGTACTGTTGTTTGAAAGAAGAAGTATATGACAAAGCAAATTAGTTCCCCAACAACAATTGTAATGAGCGTTTTCACATATACATCGGTGTCTTTAAAACAAAAATACACTAAGTAGCCGAAAATAAAAGCATACCAAATGATATAAGGAATAATAAAGGCTGTAATAAACGGGATTTCTTGATCAATTGGCAACGGTATTTGTGTTGCTGTTCTTGGGTGTTCGTTCAATATTGTATAAATAACACCTAATATAGGCATGACAAGCAATAATAATAAATAGGGGATTTTCTTTTTTATCTTCATACAATCCACTCCGTCGAATCTGAGATTTCGTACATGTATTCTATTAAAATAGAATACTAACCATATATTCGACGAAACATTTGCAAAAATGGTTCAATTTGCATTAAAAAAATTTTGTGTGAAGCGGGGACGGGGTTTGTCTCTCATTCTTTTAAAATGAGAAACAAACCCCGTTCCGCATTTTACATACCTTCCTCACATATATTAGTCATAAAATAAGGAAAAGGGGAATGGGATGTTACTAGTAGCGGGAAGGCAATTGCAACAGGATAATTTGGCGAACTTAGGTCGGGTGGAAAGAGACATTGTACAATTAATGATTGCCGCTCCCGACAGGCTCACGTATCCTTCTATGAGGGAGTTAATGTTTGAGTTAAAAACTCGCATTAATATCATGGATGCTGCAAGGGAAATGAGTGAAGGCGAAGCGGCGTTTACGACGTTTGAGTATCACCGGGCCAATCCAGCTTACTGGAGTTTAACCCATACTGGAGGGTTTCAGTTAAGGCGTGGTGTTAGCCCAGCTGATGCGATTACAGATATTTTTCGAAACAGCTCTCAGTATGCGTTTGAATGTGCTACTGCTGTGGTGATTATTTTTTATTATGGTGTGTTGAAGAGTATTGGCAAGCATTCGTTTGATATGCTTTTTCAAAATCTTTATTTATATAGCTGGCATACAGATCCTGACCTTGATTTATATACAACGTATGCGGATTATTTTTTTCCTGGGGATGTGGTGTATTTTAACAACCCTGACTTTCATCCGAATACGTCTTGGTATCGAGGGGAAAATGCGGTTGTGATGACGGAAGGGATGTTTTTTGGGCATGGATTTGGGATTATGACTGGGAGAGAAATGATTGATTTTCTTAATACGCAACGGTTTCCTGGAAGCACTCGACCTGCATATTTGACGAGTTTAGTTACAAAGATCTCTTCAGGTACGATTCAACGGTTGGCGAATTTACCGGCGAATGCTATGGCGCTTAGGAAATCGCCGAGACCACTTGTGCATCATAATAGGTGCTCGATTTGTATCATTGAGCATCAACATTATTGTAGTAAAAAGGATTAAAAGTGTAGTAATAGTTTAAAACCGAGACATACACCCATTTTTCATATAGACAGGTTCAACTTTCGACTAGGTGAGTATAATGTGTAGTGTAAATAACCTAACCCGAAAGGAAGTATGAAATATGTATGCAAACGTAAATGCAGCGCCTATGGTTGCTGGTGTGAATATGCCCCCAATGGTAGCTGGAGTTTCTGATATGCCTTTTGCACCTGCTTATGGATATGGATACGGTGGTCAAACACATTCTGGTTTCGGTAACAGCTTCTTATTAATCGTAGTATTGTTTATTCTATTAATCATCGTAGGATGCAGCTTTCCTAAGTGCTAATGTGAACTGGGGACGGGGTTTGATTTCACATTCCCCAATCCCGTACGAAAGATTGAAAAGACGGTGTAGCTAGTTCTTGGATGAACTGGCTGCACTGTTTTTTTATGAGCAGTGAATCGTGGGGTCTGACACCTTGGTGCATAAGAGTGCCATTTTGGGCTGCCCCTCTGTATACTAAATGTAATTTCGCTGATAAAATTGTTAAATCGCCGATATCTTATCGTTTTCGCTGATTGGGCTCTAGCTCTCGCCGATTAGTTGTTCATTTTCGCCGATTGAAGCTTGATTTTCGCCGATAAACATTTCATTTTCGCTGATTAAACAAAATTTCGAAGGTATTTTCACAAAAAAATGACCTAATCGCGTTAATCCAACCCCGTCTCCGCTCTCTCACCTTTGCAAATAGTCATCACTACTTGATTATTTTCATTTAATATGACGATGTCTGCGTCTTTGCCTACTTTTATGCTTCCTTTGCGATCAAATATTCCGATTTGTTTTGCTGGGTTTTCTGATGCCATTTTCACTGACTCTCGAAGCGAACATCCCGTCCATTTCTTGACATTCCTTACCGCCTCATCCATTCTCAGCAAACTACCAGCTAGTGTTCCATCAGCTAATAGGGCGGTACCTTCTTTTACCGTTACCGCTTGTCCTCCTAGGTCAAAAACACCTTCCGGCTGGCCTTTTGCTCGCATCGAGTCTGTGATTAGTAGGACATTTTCTACTCCTTTAGCAGCTATTGTTGCTTTTACGACTAGCGGGTGGACATGAATTCCATCGCAAATTATTTCGACTTTTAACTGTTCCATAGAAAGTGCCGCTCCCACAACACCAGGATCGCGGTGATGAAGCCCACTCATTTGATTAAATAAATGCGTGACATGCTTCGCTCCAGCTTCAACAGCTTCTTCTACTTTTTCAAAACTGGCTTCTGTATGTCCGATCGAAACGATTATTCCTTGCGAAGAGGCTACACGAACAAGATTGATTCCATTCGGTAATTCAGGAGCTACCGTTATCACTATCAACCAACCACCAGCTGCTTCGTTAAAAAGTTGAAAAGCTTCAATAGAAGGTTCCACAATATGTTCGATTGGTTGTGCTCCCGCTTTCGATGGGGAAATAAAAGGACCTTCTAGATGAATACCAATTATCTCTGCTTGACCACCGTTTTGCGATTGCTCTTCTTGATACTGTGCAACCTTTTTTAAAGCTTTAATAATTTTTTCAGGTTTCTGCGTGATGGTTGTTGGCAAAAAGGCTGTAGTTCCTTCGTAAGGTAAAGACGTACACATTGTGCGAAGAGCTTCCTCTGTCGCGTCCATCATGTCTGCCCCGTTCACTCCGTGTATATGTATGTCAATAAAACCTGGGATAGCCTTATAGTCACTGTGAGAGGAAAAATCATAGGTTATCAAATCTTCATCAATGGTAGAAAACGTACCCGTTCCTGTCTCAAAAATTTTCCCATCCTTTAGCACAATATATCCGTTGGAAATGGTCGTTTCTTCTTCGACTATCGTCAATCCTTTAAGTAAGGTTGTACCTTGCACATGATAACCACCTTTGAGAAGCGGGGACGGGGTTTGTTTTCTCATTAATTTTTGCCCTAAATGAGAAATTCACCCCCGTCCCCACTTCACACTCAAATCTCTTTCAATTTCCAATTAATATCTTTTAAGTCAAAATCTCTATAGCCGTTTGATTTTCCCCAAGTCTTCATATGTTCAAGATCTGGGTGGTTAGGAGTTGATATGATATGCAGGAATTCTTCATATCCTCTCTCGCCTCCAACATCTTCAGGAGGTGTGTTTCCCCTTCCCCCTATACAAGTTGGATAATTATGCTCATAATTGTCTACTTCTCTCACCACTTCAATAATATGATTCCAGTCATCTCCAAAGTCATAACGGTAGACAATTTTTGCAGGAAGATAATCGGCTAGTCTTTCTCCGGTCTCCATCTTTTTTGAAATGTTATCTTCATAAGCAAACATTTCTTCATCACATATCAACGACACTATCGGCTTCAAACTATAGAAAAAGGCTTCCTCCGGAAAAACAGTATCCGGTGGATAAATGTTAAACTCATGTAAATGATAATCTTGCCAACCAAAAGCTGCCTGCATTACTTCATGAAGTTCATCAAAAGTAATCTGTTTCGGCACCATTAAAGTTCTCGATACATCGTAGTTCTTCAAAGCTAGCCTAACGTAAAGTTCTAATGCACGAGTCTCAAAGATAGGCTTACCTGCGAACGCCTCTAATGCTTTGTACAATTCAATATTCGGAGTGATGTACTGCCCGTTTCCGTTTCCCGCTAATAGCTTACTAATCCTCTTACTAATGTCCACTTGAATAACCGCATCTGGTTTTAGAAAACTTTGAAAAGCATATACATTCTCACAAGCCTTATTTAGCCTCGCTACACAAGTTCGATCTTTTGTTTTAGAAGAAATAATGTCTGGCGCCTTAGCTAAATAATCCTCAATAACATCTTCCTTTATGTACTCCGCTCGAAGCGTTTCACGAATGGCTTGCTGAAACAAAGCACCTAGATTTTTAAGTTCTTTTGCCTTCAGGTTGTCCAAAACAATTGCATAACGGGAAATGTCATGGACAAATACCACAATCTTCCGTCGTCCTTCTTTCAACACATTCACATGCCACGCATGCACCTGATTCACTTCTACCGGTGTGATATCTGGCTTTATTTTCAACTCATCTAACATCTTCTTCGTACACTGCAAAAGCATCTGCTACTCAGCCTCCATAACCTAACATTCTATCCTTTATACTAGCAGAATTGCTATGCAAGATAAACGGGGACGGGGTTTGTTTCTCATTTTTCTAAAATGTGAAACAAACCCCGTCCCCACTTCTCACAATACCTCTTTTACATCCATTCGTTTTACTATTCTGGTGCCTTTGACTACGATAATTTCGTCTTCTACAGAAACGATGATGCTCTTCTTATTAACTTCTTTTGAAATTTTGTAATGCTTCATACAATGTTTTGCATCGGCTGTTATTGGTTGAACTGGATTGGCTGGTGTACCAAGGAAATAGCCTTGTGCGTATTGTATATCTAACTCCATAGCCGTTTCTAGCTCCTCTTTCTCTTCAATTCCTTCTGCAATAATCTTGCTTTTCATTTTTTGAGCAAAAGTCATAAATGCTTCTAGAATGTTCCTTTTTATTTCATTCTGGTGAATTCCACTTACTAATGAACGGTCCACTTTAATAAAGTCTGGTTGAAGTTCGGAGATAGCTTGTAAGGAAGAGTAACCTGCTCCTGCGTCGTCAATGGCTATTAAAAAGCCTTGTTCTCGGTAATGATTCAACACTTCCCGGAATGCTGCAAAATCTTTTATAGCACTTCTTTCGGTAATTTCAAACACAATATCTTCGGGAACTAAATTCGTATTTTTCAACACAGATATCGTGTGTCCTGGGGTGAATTTTGGATCATGTATCACATCTGCACTTATATTAATAAAAAGCTTTTGTTTTTTTTCTAAAAAAGCGCTTTGGGTTAGAGCCAGTTCTCTCGCATTCTTTTCTAGCGTATACAAACTACCTTCGCCTAGCGCAAAAGGAAAGAGTTCGGAAGGAGAATACAACGAACTATTTTTCGGGCCTCTAGTTAATGCTTCATATGCGAAATTTTCACCAGTAACCAAGGAAACGATTGGCTGGTATTGAACTGCTAGTAGATTATTATTTAATATCCGTTCTAACTCTACTTTCTTTGCCTCATAATCTATATCTGTATTAAACATTATGATGTAAACTCCTAACTCAATAAAATACAAGTTTCGACACCATTATACACTGTCAATTGTAAATTATAGTTAAGAGATTTGTTAAGAAATTGTTTAAATGGTGATGATAAGTGGGGACGGGGTTTGTTTCACATTTTAGAAATGTGAAATGAACCCCGTCCCCATTTCACATCCAAAAAAATGAAACATTTTTCCACACAGCGTCGTCAAACTACTGTTTAATGGGCATAAGGGGGGATTTTGTGGGGGCGGTTGACAAGAGGCTTATGCTAGAACAGCTGATGAATGATTACGGCGATCAGTTGACTAGATTAGCTTATTCCTATGTAAAAGATACAGAGATAGCTAAAGACTTAGTACAAAATACGTTTGTGAAATGCTTTTTGAACATAGATACATTCAAACATAACTCTACAATTAAAACATGGCTATACCGTATCACGATAAATGAATGCAAAGACTACATAAAAAGTTGGGACTACAAGAAAGTGAAAGTTTTAGACATTTTCCAAAGCCACACGAAAAAAAGCCAGTCTGCTGAGGAAATTGTAATGGATAAGACGGAGAGGAAAGAAATCCAAAACTCTATTTTTCGCCTACCAATGAAATACAGGGAAATTATCTTTCTCTATTATTTTGAAGAAATGACAATGGAAGAAATTTCGTCATTGACTGAACTGTCGATTAACACAATCAAAACTAGATTAAGAAGAGGAAAAATGTTGCTGAAGCAGAAGTTAGAAAGGAGGGGAATTTATGAACAATGAAGAAAAGGATAGCATATTTGAAGAATTTGACTCTATACACTTTGATGCAGCAGATAGAGAAAAAGTGTACGAGAAAATTAACGAACAAACGAAGAAACAGAAATCGTCGCGATATTTTTCATTATTAAAACATTTCTTCTGGACAACAACTTTCGGAATCGTGACAGCTATGTTATTACTATCTTTCCTACCTCCTACTAATCTTTCACATAATCAAGATAACATCCCCACTGAACCGATTGAACAAGTGGTAGATGAACCAAATGAATCTACAATGGGACTGTTAGTCATTTCTATCCATGAAAAAAATGAAGTTTCGTATGCTCCTTTAACCGTTCTGTTTTCTTATATGGAACAATCTGGTACGCTAACTCTTGCTTTAGTCCCTGGTAACCTTTCCGTCCCTGTCTACGACCGACATGGTAAACCAATTCTTATAACAGAAGCTTATAAAGCTTACACGAAAGATAATCGAATGGAGGGGCTGCAGCGAACATATGAAAAGCTGTTGGATAGACCGATTGATTTTATATATGAAATGGAACTAGAGAAGTTTATGGATGCTGTAGATAAGGTTGGGGAAGCTCCTTTTGCCTTTGACGACATGCGCCTTCTTGAAAGGAGACTCCCTTCCATTAACTCTGAATTTTATCCATACTCGAATACCTTTTCTATAGGTGGATATGTTTTCTCCACGCTAACAACTAATACATTATACGGTTTAGATGGCAGTTTTAGGAATGAGGTTGTAGAAGACCAATATCATGTCTTAAGTGTTGTATTTGAGGAAATTTTTCTAGATTACACAACAACGACTATGAGACATCAAGTAAAAGAGGTTGAGAAAATAGAAACTGTATTTCTCACTGAATGGATAGCGGAGCATGGCGGGGAATTAAGGTTTTATATGCTGAATAAAGACGGTGAGGATTACTTGAAAGAACAGTTTAGAAAATAATGCACTGAAGGGTCAGACACCTTGATGCATGAATGCGTCGCGGTGTCTGACCCCTTGGCACAAAAAACGATGGGGAGTGGGGAAATTTGAATCGGTTAAAAGCACTTGTAGTAATTGGGGCCATTTGTATTGGTATGTTAGTTTTTTTTGTGTTTTTCATGGGTGATAGTAATTTTTTTAAAGCGGACGCTTCTGAAGAAGAGGTAGTAGTAACAGAGGAATCTAAAACTGTAGATGAGGTACCTGTTGAAACGGAGGTAGAAGTGGATGAAGAGGCATTAACACAGGTAGAAATAGAGTTTCCTTTTACTATGAGTGAAGGAAGGGTAAAGGACGCCATTCACCATATGAGTCATGGTTGGATATGGGCTGCACAGAAGCGAGGACATTTAGAGGCTACACAAGAAAGAATTGATCGGCTGCTTATTGTTGTAAAAGAAAACCATGAAAAATACGAAAATGCTGAATTATATGAAGAAATTCTCACAAGGTGGCAAGCAGGCGACTTCAGCAAAGCCGTCCGTGACCATAACGCTGTCTGGACTTTACTAGAAGGCGAAGTCGGAAAAGCACTTCGCCTGCTTACGAAAGAAGAACGTAAAGAGTATGCTAAAATGTATTATAATAGATAAGTTCTATGTGTGAAATCGGGACGGGGTTTGTTTCACATTTATGAGTGGAGGGGGTAGATACCGCGTTGTATGCGTCGCGGCGTCTGTCCTCTTGGTTATAATTATCCTCTCCATGCTTTCTCTTTAAGTCTTTAAAGACTTGCTCTCCTTCAAGAAGTTTCTCTCCGTATGAAGTTCATCTGGCCCATAAATTAAATCGGCATTGTACTTTATCAGCCCCTATGAAGTTCATCTAGCTACAAAATTACATCGGCATTGAACTTCATCAGCCCTATGAAGTTCATCTGGCCCCAAAATCCAATCGGCATTGAACTTCATCAGCCCTATGAAGTTCATCTGGCTACAAAATTACATAGGCGATGAACTTCATCAACCCCATGAAGTTCATCTGGCCCCAAAGTCCAATCGGCATTGAACTTCATCAGCCCTATGAAGTTCATCTGGCAACAAAAACTAACCGAAATTAAACTTCATATGGGCTGTCCCCTCAGTTCGCCCCTCCATTCAATCGTGACCTATAAAATGTGAAACTAACCCCGTCCCCACTTTCCCAACTCCCCAACCAAACAGACCTATAATAACGCTTTTTTGTCTGAATTTTCCCAATACAAAGAATCCTTTCTAGGTGATATAGTTATCTCAACCTAATTAAGGAGTGATGTATGAATGGTAAAGTGGAAAGGTAAAAAACGAACAAAGAGGGTTGTTGTATCGATCCTGACTTCAGCGGCAATCTTGGCATCTGTTTCATTTAGCTCCCCCTCTCCTTCCGACGCAACAGATTTCGAACTACATTTCAACGGGGTCAAGTCCCTTCATCAAGCTCAGCTGTCTAAAACTAGTTCAAATGGCACCGCTAAGTTTCTCGTAGACTCTGAAAATATGAAAATGCCTTATGGAATCCAAAAGAAGCTCGAAAAAGTTGCCTCTGATAACAGTCTATATGTTGTACAGTTCACCGGTCCGATCACAGATGACCAAAGAGCTAGTCTAGAAGCATCCGGCGCAGAAATCATCGACTACATTCCGGATTATGCGTTTGTCGTAGATTTTAAAGGCAAAGCTGCCGAGTTACAGTCGCAACATGCCATCTCGACTGTCTCTCCTTTTTTACCAAAATATAAAATTGATCCACAACTTTACAGCAAAAATCCTTCTAGTCTAATGAAAGCAGTCGTTTACACGAAAAAACAACTCGCTAAAGAAGTGGAAGTAAAAGGATTGGACGGACTTGTACAATACGCTTTGAGCAACGATGTGTTGTACATAGCAGAACAACCGGAGTTCACGCTCATGAATGACGTTGCTCGTGGCATTGTGAAAGCCGATGTGGCGCAAAACAATTTTGGATTATACGGCCAAGGTCAGATTGTTGCAGTCGCGGATACGGGGCTTGACACTGGAAGAAACGATAGCTCCATGCATGATGCTTTTAGAGGAAAAATTACAGCCATTCACGCGTTAGGAAGGTCTAATAACGCCAATGACCCGAATGGCCATGGTACGCATGTGGCAGGATCTGTCTTAGGAAACGCACTCCATAAAGGGATGGCTCCCCAAGCGAATTTAGTTTTTCAATCGATTATGGACTCTAGTGGCGGCCTTGGAGGATTGCCTTCCAACTTGAACACACTGTTTAGTCAGGCTTACAATAACGGGGCAAGAATCCACACGAATTCTTGGGGTGCGCCAGTAAACGGAGCGTACACAACGAACTCCAGACAAGTAGATGAATATGTTCGTAACAATGACATGACGGTTCTTTTTGCCGCTGGTAACGAAGGACCTAATTCTGGCACAATCAGTGCACCTGGTACAGCAAAAAATGCGATTACTGTTGGGGCTACAGAAAATTACCGCCCAAGCTTCGGTTCGATGGCCGATAACATTAACCATGTGGCATCGTTTTCTTCTAGAGGGCCAACAAAAGATGGTCGTATTAAGCCAGACGTAATGGCTCCAGGAACGTATATTTTATCTGCTAGGTCGTCACTTGCTCCTGACTCTTCTTTCTGGGCAAACCACGACAGCAAGTATGCGTATATGGGCGGAACTTCCATGGCAACACCGATTGTAGCAGGTAACGTGGCACAGTTGCGCGAGCATTTTATGAAAAATAGAGGCATCACGCCAAAGCCTTCCTTATTAAAAGCTGCATTGATCGCCGGCGCGACAGATGTAGGGCTTGGGTATCCGAACGGCAACCAAGGTTGGGGCCGAGTGACACTTGATAAGTCGTTGAATGTTGCGTTTGTGAACGAAACAACTGCGCTATCTACAGGGCAAAAAGCAACATACTCTTTCCAAGCAACAGCTGGAAAACCGCTTAAAATTTCGTTAGTTTGGACAGATGCACCAGGAAGCACGACTGCATCGAAAACGCTTGTAAATGATTTGGATCTTGTTATTACAGCTCCAAATGGTCAAAGGTTCGTTGGAAACGACTTCTCCTCCCCGTTTGACAACAACTGGGACGGCACAAACAACGTAGAAAACGTGTTCATCAATGCTCCACAAAGCGGCACGTACACGGTTGAAGTGCAAGCATACAACGTTCCATCTGGACCGCAACGATTTGCTTTAGCGATTGTGCATTAATGTGAAACCGGGACGGGGGTTGATTTCTCATTCTAAGAGAAATCAACCCCCGTCCCTATTTTTCATCATTATTTCTCTACAAAAAACATCGAAACCGCGCCTAATCCTACGTGTGTTCCTACGGATACACCCATTTGCATTAGGTGGATGTCTCCTGAGAAATTTGTTTCTTGTAGTAGCTTGTCTCTTAAGTCTTCCGCTATTTTACTATTATTTGTGTAACCAATAATAATAAAATCAGTCATTTTCTCGTCGTTTCTTGCAATAAATTCGTTGACGTAATGTTTCAATACTTTTTTCTGGCCTCTTTCTTTTCCAACTATGGCCCCTTTACCTTGTTTCATCGACATGATCGGCTTTAGCATTAATACCTTACCAATAAATGCAGATGCATTAGAAAGTCTTCCACTTTTGATTAGATGGTTTAAATCATCTACGGATAAAAAGTGTTTAACTTTTGTTTTATATTTTTCATTGAAGGCTACAATCTCTTCAAAGCTTGCGCCTTGTTCACGCATTTGTGCACTTTTCATCACTAACCAACCGCTTCCGTGGCTCATGCACTTGGAATCAACGATATGAATTTTCACTGTGGAATTCGGATTTTCCTCCAAAAACATATCTTTTGCGATAACCGCTGATTGGTAGCTCCCGCTTGTCCCGCTCGACATCGAAATACATAGAATTTCATTTTGCCCCGATTGAATTGCGTCATGAAAAATCTTCGTATATTCTTCTGGACTCGGCATCGCAGTAGTTGGGAACTTCGACAAGGATTTTAAAATACTGTAAAAATAATCTGGTTCTATGTCTACTCTATCTTTATATGTTTTTCCATCAATTGTTATCGTAAGTGGTGCCAAGCTTATATCATATAATTTCAACATTTCATTGGATAAATCACAAGTTGAATCTGCCATTATTTTTATCATTCGTTACCTCCAAAGTGGTTTATCAACCCTTAAAAAAATTCTCCAATTAGAGTCTTAGCCTATCATATGAAAAATATAACAAGATGATAAGACATAAGTGTCATTGGAGTAGTATGACAAATGTCATGTTTACAGGTAGAATTTGGGTCTATAATCCTTTTTTATAATTAAATTCCACATGACAAAGCACACAGAAACGAAAGTTCCACTCAAAGTCGACACAATCGCACCGGTTGTTAAAAAAGTTGGAAGTACCACTTTGCTAAATTTCCTTTTTCTGTTCTGTGGTTACGGCTAGAATGGAAAAAGGACTAAAGTATAAGGAAGCATAATCATCAACACTAGAAGGTGGTATGACGATAGCCGCAACTTCTCCCTTTTTATTAGCTTCAATATGAACTGAAGAATAGAAGGCATAGGTACGTGATGGCTTTGACAGTACAACTTTCCCTTGCAAAGAGTCAAAATTCTTGAAATCCGCTGAAGGGAAAACGGGGACGGGGTTAAAATTCTCATTTAATGATGAGAATTTTAACCCCGTCCCCATTTCACACTAGACTTCTACATTAAAAGTTTGTACCATATATATATCACTAGATGTCTAGAGGAGTTCTTTGATTATGAAACCGAGCTATGTGAAGATAAAGGAACAGTTAGATACGTTAATTCAGCAAGGAGTCTTTAAAGTCGGGGAGCGGCTTCCTTCTGAGAAAGAAATGGCGAAAAGATTTGAAGTCAGTCGGGAAACGTTTCGTAGTGCTGTTAAATTGTTAGAACAAGAAGATAAGTTAGTCGTTAAACATGGAGCAGGTACTTTTGTTGTTAAACCTTTACCTAAAATAGCGAACAGCTTAGAGAAATTAGGTAGTGTGACAACGATGATACAATCTGCTGGTTTAACAGAAGGAGAACAGAGGGAATCGATACGTGTAGAACCTTGTCAAGCGGAATGGGCCGAAGCTTTACTGCTAGAAGAAGGTACACCTGTCATCGTGCATAAACGAATCCGTACCGCAAATGACGAACCTGTTGTATTCTCCCAAAATATTTTACGGAAGGACCTTGTAAAAGAAGAGATATTAGAGAGTGAATCCGTTGGGTCACTTTTTCAGTATCTTGAACACGCTTGTGGCTTAGTCATAACTAAGGCAGATTCAGAACTAGTGGTCCCATTACATACGGACCGAAACTGCCAGAAGCTTTTAATACACCCTGAAACAACTGTATTATTAATGAAACAACTTCATTATGATAACAATAATGTTCCTATTCTTTATTCGTATGACTATTTCCGAAATGATGTTTTTACATTCATGATTAGAAGATTAAGATAACCATTCAACAGGTAGAGGAAAATACTATTCCTCTACTTTTTTTATGCCTCACACATCCTCCCCCATTCAAAAAAACTTTCCAACTTTACAGAATATTAATACTATATTTACCCAGCTTTAATATAAACTTGTTACTATAAGTTTGTAGAAGTGGTCTATACCTCTTACCAAATCCAAGCCCACTCACCTACTCCTAACAACTGATAAAAACCAAGTCATGAGGTGAACTTATTGAGTGTTTTACAAGATGGTGGTCTAGATGACATCTATCAACAAGTAAATAAATTAATTTATAAGGCAGGTGATATAGCGAAAAACAAAGTATCCAAGCTTCACTCATACAAGTACAAAATTAATGAAGTCGATTTAGTAACAGAAGTGGATAGAGAAATAGAACTTTTCTTAATCCAACAACTATCTTATTTAACGCCTAACTGTTCCTTTTTAACAGAAGAAACGAATCCTAATACGGTGTTAGAAACAGATCGTTTCGTATGGGTAATTGATCCTTTAGATGGAACGATGAACTTTATTCATGGCTTTCCAAGATTCTCTATTTCCATTGCTCTATGTAAAGGAAATGAAGTAGTACTTGGATTTGTTTTAGATGTAATGAATGGGCAATTGTACCACGCGAAAGCTGGTAATGGTGCATACCGAAACGATGAGAAATTACAAGTTTCCGCTTTACAAAATTTAAATCAGTCCCTTATCGCCTTTGGCTTTTCCGCTAAGCAATGGGTCCCAGACTCTACTATTTTACATACAGTTTCATCTTTTATCGGAAATGCACAAGGTTTACGAATTACAGGTTCTTCCTGTCTTGATTTAGCCTCCGTTGCAACTGGTGAAATTGATTGCTTTTGGCATTACGGGCTTGCCCCATGGGATATTGCTGCTGGTTTATTACTTGTAAAAGAAGCAGGTGGACATTTTTCCGACTTACGAAAGGAAATTAACCTTCATTCTGATTGGATTATTGCTTCTAATGGGCACATTCACGTTCCAGTTGTTTCGGTGCTGAACAAAACGATTCAGACAGCTGGAAAGATGAAAGTAGGTTCCACACATGAGTGTTAAAGAACAAAAACGACTGAAAAATATAAAGCGAATAAAATTAACGATTCGCTATGCAATTGCTTTGCTCATCGTCATTTGGACTATTTTCCCTGTGTATTGGATGGCCAATAATTCCTTTAAAAATAGAGTAGAGCAGTTTTCAGCTACACCAACTTTTTTTCCAAAAAGTATAACGTTTGAAAATTACATCTCTTTGTTTGTTGATTTAGGCTTTCACAAGGTGCTGTGGAATAGTTTTATCGTCGCAACTGTTTCAACGACTATTGCTGTTTTCATAGGGGCGTTGGCTGCTTATAGTTTATCGCGTTATCAATTTATCGGGCGCCATAGCATGTTAGTGTGGATACTTTTAACGAGAATCTTTCCACCAGTCACCTTTGTTATCCCACTTTATGCGATGATGGGAAGTTTTGATCTATTAAATACGAGAGTTGCCCTAATCTTAGCTTACATTGCCTTTAATTTACCTTTTGCCATTTGGTTATTGATAGGCTTTTTTAATGAAGTACCTAAAGAAATTGAAGAAAGTGCAATGATTGATGGAGCAACGCCATTCCAAAGCTTTCGAAAAGTTGTTTTACCACTCGTTATTCCTGGCATTGGAGCAACTGCGATTTTTACATTTATTACAGCTTGGAACGAATTTTTATACGCGATGATTTTCATTCAGTCCCCTGGATTAACGACAGTACCCGTTGCTCTTTCAGGTCTCATTACAGAGTACCTCGTTTTATGGGGGCCAATGAGTGCAGGGGGAATATTGTCTGTTATTCCAATCGTACTGTTTGTTTACTTAATGCAAGATACGTTTATTAAAGGGTTAACTTTAGGGTCTGTAAAAGGATAAAAAGGAGCTGGAAACGATATGAAGAAGAATAAAATATTCATGATTTTATCGATTGTCTGTGCGTTTTTATTAGTATTTACTGGTTGCTCACAAAATAATGGTCAAGAAACCTCTACTCAAAAGACTAGCACAACACCTTCTACGGGGAGTAAAGAAGTGAAAAAAGTGGAACTAACAGTCGCCGCACGTGCTGGAGCAATGGCTGATGCACTGGAAGCAGTAGTGGAAAAGTATGAAACAGAAACTGGAGTGAAAGTTAACATCAATGCATTACCTTATGATAACTTGAAGGAAACGGTCGTTCTAGATGTTAGAAATAACTCCGGTGCACACGATCTAGTGATGATAGATGACCCATGGATGCCCGAATTTGCTGGGGCTGGTATGTTAGCTAATTTAGATGAGTATTACAAAGACGGAATTGATTCGGATTTTGTCCCAAAATCAGTCGCATTAGGAAAAGAACCTTACAACACTGGTTCGTTATATGCGTTACCTTTAATTGGAAATGTACAAATGTTTTTCTATCGTGAAGATTTACTAGAAAAATATAACATGACAACCCCATCTAATTGGGACGAAGTAATAGAGTACGCAGAAATGGTTGTAAAAGAAGAGCCAGAAACATATGGCTATGCTTTACGTGGACAACGTGGAAATCCAATTGTATCAAACTACCTTCCATTATTTTGGGCATACGGTGGGACAGTACTAGATTCAGATAATATGCCGCAAGTAAATTCTGAAGCTGGTGTGAAAGCAATGGAAACGTATATGAAACTGAAAGATTTAGGGCCAACTGGTGTAGAAACATTTGATAGTGACCAAATTGCAACAGCGTTAACACAAGGGCAAGTAGCAATGACCATTGCTTGGCCATCTTGGGTAGCTCAAGTAGATAACGAAGAAAGCTCAAAAGTAGCTGGGAAAATTGGATTTTCTCCTGTACCTATGCAAGTAAATGAGTCTGCTGCTATGATTGGAAACTGGCTGCTTGGTATTCCTCGTACTTCTAAAAACATCGAGGAAGCAGTAGAGTTTTTAAACTGGGTAACAAGTGCAGAAACACAAAAAGAGATGGCTTTACTAGGTGGTGGAGCACCAACTAGAACAAGTGTTTATAATGATTCAGAATTAATAGAAGTGTATCGTCATTTCCCTGCTCAATTAGAAGCACTTGAAAACTCTGTTGTACGACCTCGTACAGAAAGATGGAGCCAGATTGAAGATACTTGGGGATTATATTTATCTCAGATTTTATCAGGTCAAGTGGACATTCAAGAAGGTTTAGATCGAGCGAATAAAGAGATTGAAGCAATTGTTTCTAGATAATTATTGGCTGGAGGTTGAACTTGCTTCAACCTCCTTCACTCTATGAACACGTAAGGAGAATACGATGAGAAAAAGTCATTTGATGACATACATCTTTTTATTACCGGCAGCACTCGTGTTTTTAGTATTAACGGTTTATCCACTATTTTACGCTGTCATTACTAGTTTTTTTCATTTAGATTTTTTAAGAGGCGAATCTAGTTTTGTAGGATTGGAAAACTATCGTAAACTATTCCTCCATGATGTTTTTTGGATTTCTCTTAAAAACACATTTATTTTTGTCGGGGTTGCCGTTTTCTTTGAAGTACTACTTGGTACTGCACTGGCATTATTTTTTAACGCGAACATAAAAGGAGTTAAATTTTTTCGAACCATTATTTTACTACCGATGTTGTTACCACCTATTACGGTCGCATTAACGTGGAAAATGATGTATGACTATGACTTTGGTGTACTGAACTACTTAATTGGACTCGCTGGTTTTGAACGTGTGGAATGGTTAAGCTCCTATCAAATAGCACTTTACTCAATCATCATTACAGATATTTGGCAATGGACTCCTTTTGTTTTTCTCATTATTTTAGCGTCTTTGCAAGCAATTCCCGAAGATATGTACGAGGCAGCAAGAGTGTTCGGGGCGAATTCGGTTCAATGTTTATGGTACATAACATTACCTTTATTAAAACCAGCAATTTTACTAGTTTTGCTTTTGCGCACAATTGATACTTTTCAAGTGTTTGAAAAATTGTATGTCTTAACCGGTGGAGGACCTGGTAACTCTACGGAGACTATTACTTTCTACATTTATCGATATGGCTTCCGTTATTTTGAAACAGGGTATGCAACGGCAGCTACCATTGTTCTTGTATTTCTTATCATACTTTTTTCTATTTTTTATTTAAGGCGTGTTTTGAAAACGACAAGTTATAATTAACAAGGAGAATGAAGATGAGTGAAAAGTGGAGTACCACAATTGATTTCTTAAACGTAGGTTTTGGGTCTTGTACGGTTATCAACTATTATGGATCAGAACGAAAGACCATTATAATTGATGGCGGAGATGATTACCGTCCAATCTATGAAAAGCCAGGGCGAAAATCCTTGCTTTCTTATGTAGAAAAAAATGAACTACCTAAAATAGATTTGTTACTCATAACACATCCTCATCCTGACCATATAAATGGTTTAGTAGAAGTGTTAAAATCTGTACCGGTTGACGAAGTGTGGACAAATATCTCCATTCCATCCGACTTTACACTTTTGAGTGAGAATCATAACATGAACCGTGCATTTACGGCGTTATCTACTATATATGGTTTAGTGGAAAGGGAAAAGATAAAGTTTATCTATTCCAAAACATCGTACCGCTACGAAACACTAGAGTTAACAGCACTACCTCCTTGTGAGGAGTGCGTTTTACCAGTTCAGCTATTGTTAAATAGATTAGTAGCTGCTGCTACTTCTGAAAGCGCAGTAAATGAGATTGATCGTTTGTTGAATAGAATAAGTATCCCTAGTAAGGTTAATATCGGAGACATCTCTTTATTGTTTGGAGCAGAGGTTCAAGAGAGTCACTGGGACCGCTACGATGAGTATTTACCTTCTACCATTTTCCTGCTTCCACACCACGGGGACATCAAGCATATGTCTTCTAGCTTACTAGAAAAAGTTGGAATGAAATATGCTGTCGTAAGCGCAGATGATGAAGGCACATATGAATTGCCAAGTAAAGGATTAACAGATTTTATGCATCAACATGCTCCAGAAACTACTTTACTATTCACTGCATACAACTCAAAAGCAGAAATTCATGAAGGAGTACGATTTACTATTGAATGTTGTGAAACGGGGACGTGGTTGGTTTCACATTTGCAAAGTTTGTGAGTTAAGGGTGAATTGAGGGGACAGATGTGAAATGGAGTCTGGTTTGGTTTCACATTTGCAATGCGCGTTTTAGGGACAGAACCATCAGTGCAAAGATGCTTGAGGTTCCATTCCCTACGATGCATCCCGCTGGATAAGCAGAAGCCTCCCACTACTATTTATATGAAGTGGGAGGCTTTTGTTTAATTTGGATAGTTTATTTTTCCACTGTTATACCACATCTGGAATGTTCCACCAGAACGGTGAATATTAACTAAGGTATTGTTTGTAGAATTATACGCCACTCTTGGTTTTGAGCTAGCACCAGAATCCCAGATATGATTATGCTTCCATTCTATAGAAGGAAAATCTACTGTTCCAATGTTATACCATAATAATCCTGTTGATGGACTTGTATGCATTTCGATCACCTTATTATTATCTAAAAAAGTAATCGTAGGATCTAGTCCATCTTGCCCTCCAATTGTTCCACCTTGAATCCAATTCACAGTTCCATCTGTCGATAATTTACCAGTAACAGTTCGCAAACCATTATTTCTGTAAACTACAATTATTTCTCCACTTTTCATTGTTACATCAGCACTTGTGCCACTAACTCCTATAGTTCCAGTTCTAGTCCAGTTAACTCTCTTTTCGTTTAGAGCAATTTCTCCAGTTATATAATGTAGAGTACCACTTGAACTATATACTAATATTATATCGTTACCATCAATTGCTATATGTGGCCACTCTCCATTTATATTGTTTCTATTTACTTGTATTCTCTCATTTGTAAACCAATTAATAGTATTATCATTGTTTAATATACCAAAATTAAGCCATAAACTAGAACCGAATCCATCTGTTTTATTTACCTGCACTACAGCGTAAGAACCATTTATTTTACTCATCGCACTATGTGGTTGAACGCCATTTTTATTGCTACCGCCGGGATTAATCCTTTCGTTTGTTGTCCATGTAATGTATCCAGTACCATCAATATTACCTACTGAATACCAAAGATTATTGTTAAATGACCCTTCAGTCTTATGGACCTCTATTACTCTATTATCATCTGTAATGGAAATAGAAGGATCTGCTCCATTTTGAGATCCACCTGACTTTTCTACTTTTCCATTATAGTCACGTAAAGGTACAAGAAAATCGTTAAATAAACTGGTCATATCTTTATAAGAATCTGTAGAGATATAATGATTCGTTCCTAACTTATGGTTTACATATACAAATTGCGTCCACCTTTGAGCAGCTTCACCAGTACCGTTTGGAAATTTATAATACCAAGCACCATCATCGCCGTTTAAGCTATAAAATCTAACTGTGTATCCTTTTTGATTCGCGATAGAACTCATTTCTTTTAACCTATCTTGATTAGACTGTGACCAATTACCAGGTAAAAGAAGTTCAAAGCCACTTTCTATATGCTTCCAATGTATAGCATAAAAACGGTGGTATATATCTGCTTCTTGTTGAAAATAATCTGCAACATTACTTTTCCTTCCGTCAAACTGACCATAAACTTCATCTTTGAATGCTAGTAACTTACCTTCTTCTCCATTAGAAACTAGATGAAAATATGCATCCTTTAACAGATCTGCTCCAGATAAACATACTGTAATAGCTCTTTCCGTGTAGCTGTTATTATCTCCTACATAACCGAAACTAAAATGTTCTTGATTCTGCATAAATATAGCATGTAGAGTTTTCGCTACTTCTAGATAATTAGGACTATTATTCGTTTTCATATCAATATTCACAATAATTGTTTTTCCATCACCGTGTACAGAGCCAAGGTTTCTATCGATTCTTTCTAAAAGGTCTTCAAAATATTGGTGCAAACTTCGAGTGTTTGGCCAATTTGCCGCATCATGCTTAACATATAACTTTACGTGTCCCTGTAAATATTCTGGATATTCACTTCCACTATACGTTGTGTGATCAGCATCCACCATTATATCTAGCTCCACATTATAAAACTGCCTATCTAACGCTTCTAGAAACAACTCATCTGGATCATTTTCGTCATACGTGTCATGAAAAGCCTTGTACCTATTAGCTTCTTCTTTTGTAATGTTAGCAGTTTGCGCAAAAATAGGCATTGATAGAATTAACGTCATTACAAGTATTACAAGCGATACCTTCCTCCAACGACCTTTACTCACATTAAACACTCCCAATCCTACATATTTATCCAGATTACCAGACCTCTAGACCTCTAGACCTCTAGACCTCTAGACAAATATAGCGTAACACATCAATGTTAAAGTCATTTTAACTAAATGTAAAAACGCATTCACAAAACACAAAAGCAATGGACGCAGAATTAATTCTGCGCCCATGAAAAATAATATTTAAAATCGTCTATATAACTTAAAATTCACCGAGAGTCAGACATCGCGATGCATGCAATGCACCAAAGTGACTGTCCCCCAGATTCACACGAAGACGCATTTATGCGTCAAGGTGTCTGTCCCCTCGGTTCATTTTTCACACTCATTCGAATCGGATAGCGTTGGTGATTGGTATTTTGGCGCCGTAGTAGCTTGGAATGAGCGAAAAGAGGAAGCCGAATATACCTGAGACGAAGAATGGAACGAGAATTTTATCGATTGTTAAGTGTAATTGGAATAAGATGAATAGTGACTCTTGTAAATATTGCTGAATAACTAGTGATGTCACAATACTTAGAAGTATCGCTATTACGGAACCAATTAAAGCTAAGAGCATACCTTCTAGTATAAATTGTATGAGGATATCCAATTTGTTTGCGCCATACGCTTTTTTGATCCCGATTTCTGGGACACGTTCTTTAATGGAAAAGAACATAATGCTCATCACACTCACACCTGAAATAGTTAGAAAAAGTATTAAAAGTGTGTTAATAAACGTTTTGATTGGCTTTAGCGTGGACGTAAGATTTTCTATTAACAGAGCATAGCTAGCAATAGAAAACACTTCTATTTGTCCGGTGTGAATATGTTGATAGCTTTTTAATGTGTGAAAAGCAAATGTTTGTTGTTCCATGGTTTCAAATTTCCAAACAAAAAGTGTATGATCCTCTACTTCCAATTTTTCCTCCAATATAGAGAGTGGAGTGTAGATTGTCACATTCGTAAACATGTTATCCCCTTTTTGTTTCATTCCTTTTTTATATTGAAGTTCACTGTAAGTGGAATTGTACATATTTTCTATCACCCCAACAACTGTTAGATCATGGGGCTTGGTAGCTTCGTTTTCTTGATTAGTTGATACGTTGGCCATTCCTGGTATCTCGATGTTTATTCGAACTGTTTTGCCTATAGAATCTCCGTCTGGAAATAGCATTTCTTCTGTAAACCGATCAATTATAGCGACATTATTTTTTAGCGCATGGTCATTTTCAGATAATAACCTGCCTTTTAAAAGGGTCACATCCGCTGCAATTTGGTATTTATTTTCATAAAATACAGGTATGACATCTTGTACAGAAGAGACACCAACGAAGGTGGAAGTAATAGAATGATAGGCACTGTCTGATATTTTTTCGTAGTAGATAAGTGGTCTAGAGGAGGAGGCAGTTGCTTCCATACTTACATTATCTTGCACTACTCTAATATCTTTTAGGAGCTCTTCATTTTCATTGGAAAGCTCTGCTACTATTGCCGTTTCGTTCATTTCTTCTACTTGATCAAACATTCCTTTGTAATAAGAATCTAGCATAATATTACTTAGTGAAAAAATATACAAGCCGATAATAAGACCTAATAAGGATAAAAATAGCCTAGAGTTACTTTTTACAGACATCTGGAAGATATGTCGAAGCAGAAACAGAAATTTGCTTCTATAAAACATTAACATAACCTCCCTTTGTCTAGGGTGTAATTTCGGTCTGCACACGTGAAGTAATATGGATTATGTGTTACTACTATTACTGCTTTATTTTGTTCCTTCAATACTTTAAATTCTTCCACGATAATTTTAGAGTTTTCTGCATCAAGGTTTCCAGTAGGTTCATCAGCAATAATAATGTCTGCTTTCTTAATAATAGCTCTAGCAATAGCAACCCGCTGTTTTTCCCCACCTGAAAGGAGAGCTACTTCTTTATTTTTCATATCTAATAAGTTAAAGCGACATAACATTTCATCCATTTTTTGAAGAACAGTAGAGTCAATATTGTTTTTCATATATAGGTATGGAAGGAGAATATTATCTTTCACACTAAGCTTTTCAATAAGTTGGTATGATTGAAAAATAAAGCCAATTCGTTCGGACCGGATTCGTGAAAAGGAATGGATTCTTTTTGTGTTTAAACGTTTTCCATCTAAAAAATAGTCACCTTTTGTTGGTGTATCTAAAAGGCCAACTATATTGAGAAAGGTACTTTTCCCAGAACCTGATTTCCCTTCGATTAAGGCAAATTCTCCATGTTGGACAGAAAACTGAATATTGTCTAAAACATTTCTTTTTCCATCAAATGTTTTCACAATATCTTGTAAGGAAAGGATAGATTTTTCTTCTTGCACAAATTTAGTTGTCGTTAATTGTTTCTGTAACAAGCTTTTCACCCTCTACAACTCCACTTAGTAGTTCTACATATTCCATTACACCTGTCTCGTTTTCTAATGAGAAAAATTCGCCGATCTCCACAACACGCTTTTCTACCGTACCATTATGCGTTTCGACTTCTACGTAGTAATCATCTCCATTTTTCTTTACCATCTGCTTTAACGTGTACAAGGCATACTCTTTTTTCGGTAATTCCATTTTAATGATTACTTTAACGCCTGGAAGTAGCTTTTTATCCGTTTTCACTAATACGTTTAACGTATTCCCCTCTTCCACTTGATAGCCGATGCGATGAATAGTACCGTTGAAAAAATCAGCATCTGTTACATTTTCTTTAAATAGTGCTACTTTTACGTCTGTCTCATAATGTAAGGAATCTATCCTTTCGTAAGGAAAAGAAGTTTCTATATAAAGCTTGTCATAGTTTAATAAGTTAATAACTGTCATTCTATTTTTTTCATCTGTTGAAACATTTACTACTTTTACATCGCTTTCGGCATAATACGTTTTTTTATTAACGGTATAAAGTTCGTCTCCTGCTTGTAAGTCATCGCCTAAGTTTACATGGAGTGTGACTTTATCATTGCGATTCCAACTAATTTCTACTTGATCCATGTAAATCTCTTCAGGGAGAAGAACGACCTTACCATCTTGTCGGAAAACATTTTCTAAAGTACCTGAATATACTTCTGCTCGTAGGTGCACCGTGTTCTTTGTTTCGGTCGTTACATCCCTTACCGTTTGATAAGTGCTTTGACTACTGAAGTAGAACAAGCCGTAAATACATCCAGATAGAACGATTAAGATAAAAGTAGATAATATTAGTTTCCCTTTCATTTTTCTTCAGTCCTTATAATGAATTTGATAAGGAAGAGCCCGTCATCTGACGAGCTCCCTTCCTTTTTATTAACTGTGCAATTGTAAGGAATAGCAACGTTATGGATTATTTGTAAATAACATGATCGATGTAACGATTAATATGGTCCATTGAGTCTTCTATTGGATATATAGGATTAAAGAATAAAGCAACCACATTTGCTTGCTTTTCTAATGTTTTCGCGTTTAAAAATTCGAAATAAAGATTAGTAGAAACAAAATGATACATATCTAATTCATTTGTTTTCCCTTCAAACGTTAGGTAGATTTCTACCACAGAGTCTGCGGAAATGCTTAACGGTAAAAATTCATCCTTTTCTACAAGTTGTCCATTTATTTTTATTTCAGAAATAACTGGCTTAATATGGTCTAACGTATAAATGTTTTGTAATTCAATATCTTCTTTCGCTTCGAATTGATAGATAAATGTATCATTTTCATTATTTATTGCTTGTGTGGAAAATTCATTTGGTAATATGTTAGGAACAAAATCATTTGTAAAAACGTTTCCGCCTGTAAATGTATGTTTAATAGGATTAGTAAAATGTATTTTGTTTGGCTTTCCATTTAATAGAAGGACCATTTTACTTATTTCTATATCATGTTGGCCCGCCTCTGGCATCACATTCACCATGACGATTGAAGTAAAGTAATCTTTATGTTTATAGTTTTTAATTTGTTCGACTGTATTGTTTATTAATTCTGCACTAACATTCTCCACATTCGTTCCTTCGAACCCATCAAATTCCATATTTGTGACTTTATATTTTGTGAATAACGTTACTTCAAAAGATAGTACACTTTCGCTTTCACTAGAAACGAACACTTTGTCCGCATTGGAGTAGAACTCCATTTTTCCGCTGCTCGGATTAGAGCATGCCAATGGGATAATCAATATGATAAGTAAGAATGCATAAAGTAGTTTGCGCACAAAATTTCCTCCAAATATTCATATAATAGGTGATGCGGAACAAAAGATGTTACAATGTTGTTAATTCCTTTACGTGGAACTTTGAGTTTGCGATTTATTGATTTTATTAAGAGAATATCTCACCATATCTTCTTAATCGTGCAATATTTTTCCACGTAAAGGAACTATAGAGCTAATGTAAGTAAACTACTAGTATCTACTTACACCTGAATAACTTGCGTTTCTCGAATTGAAAACAATGGATCGGTATGGTTGACTTCTTGGTGCGAAAAATTCGATAGACCCTGCTGCACTTCCATCACTTACTTTTTTTCTATTAATTTTTATTTTGTACGTATTTAAAAGCACGTTGTAACTATAGTATCCTTTAGGTGCTGAAGCAGGTATCGTTCTTGAAGTAGTGTTGGATACTCCCCAAGTTGCAGAACTTGATGTTTCAATAGATCCTCCTACATTTACAGGAACACCATATCCTGAAAAATCTACTCCTGCACTTAATGTATTTTTCGTTTGTTGGCTAACAGAGAAGCTACTAGTTTGAGTTAAAACAACATTTGTGTTGTTCTTATATTCAAAGCCAGTACTTAAACTTGGCGAGCCATGGAATACTCTAAACCAACTGCTATCTCTATAAACAGTTGCTTCATATTTAGTAAACCAGTGTGTGTAGGTGTAGCTATTATATCTTGAGTATGCATCAGAAGAAGTAGGTAACAATGTTAAGGTTAAGCAAAAAATAATTGCCATCGAAATGACGAGTTTAATCTTTCCTATCATATAAAACATCCTCCGCTTCACTATTTATTTAGTTCTCTGCTGAACTACTTTCTTCCATTAAATTTATCTATCACCTAGCTACACTCCCATTGCCATAAGATTACGAAAATGAATAAATGTTTTACTAGTCAGTTAAAGTTAATAAGAAGTTGAGTTAATTACAAAAAAAGTTACTACTTACAAATTTTAGAAGCGCTTCTATGAATAAAATACCACGACAAAACAACTGATTACTATACTTATTCTTTCAAGAATAAAAGATAGGACTATAGACACAGTGAAGTGTGAAAAATGCACTGAGGGGACAGACACCGCGATGCATGCAATGCACCAAAGTGTCTGTCCCCTCGACTCACTCACCTTTATTGCAATATGTAATCCCTAAAGGCCTCATCTACATCAACTAAATCCCCATTCTCGTGATTCCAAAAAACAACTTGCCCTACCCCTCTATTGCGGAAATCAAAGCAAAAGTAATTCCCAAAGTCATCGTTGGCAAAGGCCACCACTTTATTAGGGAGAAGATCCTCTAATCGTTTGTTTACAGAAATGATGTTATCCGGGTACACTTTCCCGACAGCCAGAAAAGATCGAATCGTAATCACTTGCTTGTCTAACTGAACCATAAGCGGCGGCTTTGGTCTTGCGCCGTTAAACGAACGAATCACGTTTCTATAGAATTTTGGAAAAGTAATATTCAAAACCCTTTCCACTTCGGATAGAGTTCCTTCACTGACTTCTCCTTTGCTGTAACGCCATTCTAATTTACTCACACTATTCACCTACCTATTTTCACTTCCGCCACCCCAAATGCTACGACCACCAGTATGCCCAGATTGATCGTGTGGCTCTGTTTCTACTAATTGTATTTTACCCATTTCTTCATGATGGTGCCATGTATAGCCGTCCGGTGTTTCCCCATCTTGAATTTGCTCTAATTGCATACTAGAAAACTGTGACTGTAAACTTGGGTCCATTTCTACAGCCTGTGCGAGCTGATCGTTTGCCAGTCTAGCATGAGTATAGTCACTAGATTCATAATGCTCGGGCGGAATGGTAGCATCATACATAGAGTCAAAGATTGGGAACACTCCTTGTACATAGTTCCCATCTGGTGTTTCTACCGTTTGCACTTCGTACGGTATTCCGCTGACAGGATGAATGCTGCCAGCAAGTTCTGCATTAATCGTGTTCATACTTTGAATATCTACTGGCTCTGCTGCTGCTTCTCCTGTCCCATCTACAACGTCCACTAAACCGATAGCTATCGTACTAACAGCCGCCACTTTTCCTAAGTTCTTTAATCCTTCTTTTGTTCGTTCTGAATCTTTACTAGCAAGTCCTGCAGCAACATCAAAGGAACTATTCACCGTATAGGCGAGCCCTTTTCCAACTGCTTTCGTTGCTCCCCATGTGGTTGCACCAATCTCGGAAAGACCTTCATTTATCTCTTCCTTATCCCGCCTTACTACACCACTTACTGTATCCACTGCACCTTGTCCTAAGTCGCCCACTGTCCGACAGGTGAAATTCGTCGTCCTTCCAACACTATCTCCTACTTCTTCTATGTAACTACTTCTCACCGCTTTACCAGCAAGTTTAATTCCACCGCCAAGCGTGCCCCCTAATACTTTCCCTGAGAACTTTCCTAAACTACTAATATATTTCTTTTGCATACTTTCACCTCCATATGCGGTTTAACGAAAACAATACCGACCCACTTGCCATACAATTCCATTTTACTAGTAACATAGAACTAAATCAATGAGTGAAGTGGGGGCGGGGTTTGTTTCTCATTTGCATGATGGAGGGAGCGTGTACCGAGGGGAAAAAACAGGGACAGGGTTATATTCTCACCTCATGATGAGAAATGTAACCCCGTCCCCACTTCAGATTACTAAGGCTTATCTATTATTATTTCTATTCTAGAACTACTATTAGTCTTCTACAATATATTATCGCATGCACCGCGTGGATAGACATCGCAATTCACTTATGCATCGGTGGTGACTTCCCCTTCGATGCATCACTTCTTATTCCACCCTACAAACTCCGCTGCTTTGAAGTTATATAAAGGCTTAAGGATAGATACAATCTCCATCGTGTCTTTCGTATTTTCGATAATCTCCTCCATCGATTTGTAAGCAAACGGAGATTCGTCAATCGTGTCTTCACTCACGCTAGTAGTGTAGACGTCCTTCATCGTATCGTGAAAATCATGTATAGATAATGTTTGTTTTGCCTTCGTTCTCGATAATATTCTACCTGCTCCGTGTGGCCCAGAATAGTTCCAGTCCGGATTTCCTTTTCCTTTTGCTAAAATAGAGCCATCACGCATATTGATAGGAATTAGCACTAGCTCCTCTTTTTGTGCAGAAATTGCACCTTTTCGAAGAATCATATTTTCTAAATCAATATAATTATGAACGGTATCAATTCTTCCCACTTCTACAAACCCCATCTTTTCTATCAAAACTTGAGCCATGGCTGCACGGTTCCATTTTGCAAAATCTTGTGCAATCTTAAGGTCATGTAAGTAGTTCTCCATTGCTTCACCCGTTACGTAAGCCAACTCATTTGGAACAGTAGGTTCATCTGCCTTAAAGTTTTGAATCACCGCTTGTATTTCTCGATGTCTCCCTTGTTCTTTTAGGCGATCAATGAGCTCTTTTAATTTGTCTTTCCCACTATTTAATTGTTCAATGGCTTTCTTTTGATGATAGTTTGCTACTCTCACCCCTAAATGACGGCTGCCAGAATGAATGACAAGATACAACTTGCCATCATCTGATTTATTAATTTCAATAAAATGATTGCCTCCACCTAACGAACCAAGAGACAGAAGCGCCTTGTCTAGTGAAAAATTCGCTATTACATTCTCTAAGTCTAAGAACTTTGTATATTCGTGAGGCGTTTCTCGCATATAGATTCCTGAAGGTACAAAGTTTTGGATTGAGCGATCTAGTTTATGAAAATCTATTTCGGTTTCTTTCATTTCCACGCATAGCATACCGCACCCTATATCTACCCCTACAAGGTTCGGAACGACTTTATCCTTCACCTTCATGGTTGTTCCAATTACTGCACCTTTCCCAGCGTGACAGTCAGGCATAATTCGAACATTTGCACCTTCAGCAAAATCTTGATCCAGCACAGTTGAAATTTGGTTCATCGTTGCCTCATCCATATTCCGGGTAAAAACTTTTGCTTCGCCTTTCTTTCCTACCAACTTTACCTCATTCTTCTCCATCACTATCTCTCCTCCAATACTGCCTGAATTGCAGGGGTCTTGAGCAATCCGTGTTACAGAAAAACTATTATTATATATATTGGATGTTTTCTTGTAATATCCTTGTTTTTGCACTGGAGAGTGAGTCAAAGGTGAGTCAAAGGGACAGACCCTCCTGCTCACACAACCAACATAAAAGTCATGAATCCCAAAATCCAAATGAAAGGAATCAAATTAATAGCGATGGCCGTTCTTTTTCTGCTAGAGCGAAGGATCCAAGATAAGATGGTGCACAAGACGACGAAAACTGGGAATAAACTAATCAACAAAAAGAAAAGCGAATTCCAGAAATGAAATCCCATATCAAATACCATAAAAGACATACCCCATACCATTAGCCACGGAAATAAGCATAATGCATATATAATTTGAGATATCAGTAAAAATATTTTCAAGTGTTGTTATCCCTCCTTGGGAAGTAGTAACTTTAACAGCTTTATTTCTACTATACTATGTACTGCAACTAAGAATAATTGTTTTTTACCTAAACAAAGTAGCAACAGGGACAGACCTTGCTTGCTCCTTAAAAACGTAAAACCGTCAACAGTTGAATATTTCATTACGAATATAGTAATAGGAAAGGAACCTAAATTGTTTTTTTAATCGCTTGCACAAATCAAATGTATAACAAAGAAGATACAGTTGCAGTTCTTGATGGAAGAGAGATTAAAGTAGAAACTATAAAAGGAAAGGGATATTGGAGATAGAATAAGAATGAGTCGAGGGGGCTAACACCTCGACGCATTTCGCTGATAAACTTACTATTTCGCCGATAACTTACTATTTTCGCCGATAAAAAACTTTTGCCGCTGATTGGATCCGCATTTTCGCCGATTAACCCTCCATTTCCGCCGATAAAATCCGGATTTTCGCCGATTAAATGGCGATTTTCGCCGATAGAAAGAAAATACTTCTCCCTTAAACACATCCAACGAGCACTTTTTCGCATAATAGGTACCTTCCGCACCAATAATCTTCGACTGAAAGCGGAAATCGATAATGATATGCGACAATTGTTGATGAAACAGACCACGAAATGCAGAAAATGCGTCGAAGGATCATCCCCTCGACGCACTCTTTAGTTATTCATTCGTCTGTTGGCCGATATAAGAAACATCGCTCCACCAACTAGTAGTAGTACAGCTCCTAGCAATAGGAAGTTATACAAAGTAGTTGCAGTGTTTGGTAGTTTTTCACCTTGATTTTTATCTTTTGTGTTTGTTGAATTGGTATCTTGTTCGTTGACAGTACTTTCTTCAGTATTTGGCTCTTCCCCTCCATCGACTGAAGATTCTTCTCCACCGACAGTTGGTTCTTCTCCATCAACTGAAGGTTCTTCTCCACCGACTGAAGGTTCTTCTCCGTCAACTGGTGGTTCTTCTCCATCGACTGGACCTTCTCCACCGACAGGAGGTTCTTTTCCATCGATCGGTTGTTCTTCATCTGTTTCAAAAATAGCGAATGTACTAAAATGTTTTGTTTGCGCAATAACATAATGCACACCATTATCTTCTAAATACTCTCCACCAATAGACTCCCAAACTTGTCCATTAAGATAATATACTTCTAAATTAGAAGTGTTCGTTACTTGGTTGATGTCTGTAACAATAAATGAAAGAGTGATCGCTTCTTCGAATTCTGAAATTCGTTGGTCGCCTTGCATAATCGTAAAGCTATACACCTTACTTAATGCATTCTCTTTGTTAGGTACTTCTACCTCTGATTCTTCAACAGTAATTTCTACATCTTCATCTAGATGAGAAGTAAAAATAGTTAATGGAATAGTTACATTCACATGATTTGTTACAAGGTTTAATTGAGCATTTTTTTCGATAAGCTGCCTAATTGTACTTCCTGTTATTCTAACAGTCTCATAAGTAATGTCTCCATCGATAAGCTTTACTTCAACGGTAGCACCGTTTTCGAATTCACTAACATTTGGGTTAACTGTAATAGTGCCATTATCAACTATCGGATCTTCTGGCGTATCGACTGGTTCATCTACCGGATCCTCACCATCGACTGGTTCACCATTAAATAATCCTTCATTCCCACTAATAACAACATCTTCCATCCTGTTTGTTCCGCCAGAACCAACTATGCCTGAATTGATTGATACATTCGATGTGTTTAACCATCTAACATAAACGTTTTCTTGATTTTCTACTTCTTGTGGTAAAGAAATATTATTTAACACTCCAGATGTCCAATTGTTCCCAACCGTAACATTTGTATTTGCAACTTCTGTCCAATTTGCCCCATCAAGGCTATATTGAACGACGAAATCTCTTGGACCCGTGTTCGATCCAAACTGTTTGGACGAAAGTGTTACATTTTTATACCCTAATGTACTAAATTCAATGAACCAGTACTTCTCTTCACCAGTATTATGCCAACCATTAGAGTTGATTGCTCTTGATGAGCTTCCATGGCCTGCAACATATCCAGTTCCTGTTGCACCTACTATACGAATCTCTTGACTAGCATTACTTTCGATTCCACCAGTAGCTACTGGGCTCTCACCATTAAAATGCCAACTTACTAGTTCAAAGATGGCTGGTTTAACAATAACAGTAAAGCTCTTCGTCTCTTGTAAAGCACCTTTTTGTAAGGTAGCTGTTAAGGTAACTTCTACACTCTCATATTTAGGGTTCGTGACTATACCTGTAGTAGAAATCACTTCTACATTACTTGATTCCCATGAAATAGAAGATCCATAAGCACCAGTTGTAATTAAGGTTACGTCTTGTAGTACATTCTCCGCGTTATCTGTTCCTTGGAATTCTACACCAAGTGCATTTTTATCCATATCAATTGATTCTTCATCTGATAGTTGAAGAGGTTGATAGCCTAAACTATTGGCTTGCGATTTCGTAAAAAACACGCGATATTCAGGCGGAATAATCTCATAATGATCTGGTGCTACATACTCTTTCGTTTCAAAGTTTCCAACAAAACGAGATAATTGACTACCACGTTCTCTCGCACGGAAAACGAACGGCATTTCTAAAAGTGGATCTTCTGGATTCCATATACCAAGTTCGTTTTCTCTTGCATACTTTAACGCCGCTGCATATTCTGCCACGGTATCATTTTCAAACGGATAAATAAAATAAGTAGGTGCAAATCCATCTCGAACCATTTGTAGATTCGTATTTAGCCCGTCCTCTGTAATAACCTCTGCAAGTAAACGACCATAACCATCTAATGGCTCACTTCCAAGTCGTAATGTCACCGTATCGCCATCTTGAATCATCGTTCTTAAGTGTTCACCAGCTCTTTTTCCATTATCCATTTGGTGCTGGTCTAGTTCGTTACGAATAGCATGGTATGTTTCTGCAGTATCCATATTTAAAAAGCGCACATTCGTTGCACCTAAAATTGGAGTAGTTAATCGAATCGTATCTCCATCTACCACCGCAGCTACTTTTGCTACAAACTCTCTATATGCAGTAGTTGGTGCGTCTTTTTGTTCCGCTAATTTCACCATATCCGCACTACTTCTTGGTAGTACTTGATAGGTATTTCCATACTGGCTAGAAATAGCAGTAATTTCATACCAAGCATTTTTCTCTAATTTAGAAAGATCGATGCCCGTGCTTTCCCAAACGCGGATATCCACCGATTCAAAGTCATTATTAATAATAGAAATACTAGAGCCACCATTAAAATAATCATTAATATTTCTGATGTACCCTTCAAACGTTACTAATTGGCCTTCATAAGATTCTGCTAACGCTGCATCTGCATAAACAGAAAGATCAATGTTTTTTGCTACAACAGCATGATTGCTTTCCAGAATTTCTATTGTAGAAACTTCTATCTGAGTGACATTATTAAATTCTCCAACTTTTCCAGTAACTTGAACGAAGTCTCCCTCTTCAACAGTTGGGAAATTTTGAGCATTAAAGTTGAATAGCTGTATGCCCGCATCGCCATCTTGGATATATAAAGAGAATTGAGAAGAATTTAATAAGCCTTGGCTTATATTAGCTACTCCTGTAACCGTTACTTCTTGTCCACCCATTCCACGAGCTTCAGAAATAGACAGGACTTTAGGTTCTGTATCTTCATCATCACCAGGTACTTCAATAGGTGCTGTACTACTTGTCACAACAATATCGTCCATACGGTTCGTTCCAGTCGAACCTACAGTGTTACCACCAATAGAGACATTGCTTGTATTTAGCCATCTAACATAAACTGTTTCTTGATTATTAGCTTCTTGAGGTAATGAAAGGTTGTCTATTGAGTTCCAAGTGTTAACCCCTACAATTTCAAGGTCTCCACCAGATAAATTCTGCCATGCTTGACCATCTAAACTATACTGAACTTGAAAATCTCTTGGTCCAGTTGAGGAGCCATATTGCTTGGATGAAAGACTTAAGTTTTCATATCCAACTGTATTAAACTTAATCATCCAGTATTTTTCTTCTCCTACATGCCAACGATTAGAATTAATAGCTCTTGAATTACTGCCATGGCCGACAACATATCCTGTTATAGTCGAACCAGCCGAGGTAATTTCTTGAGTGGCATTGCTTTCCGTTCCACCTGTTGCAATAGGCTGATCATGGTTAAAATTCCACTCAACAACCGTTGTTAATTCCGTTTGCTCAGCAGAAACCGAAATTGGTGAAACAATCGTACCAAAATGCGAAAATACTAGAATAATAGATAAGAAAATTGCTATAAACCTATTCTTACATCCTTCAAAAAAAGACACTTCATTTCCTCCCTTATATGTAAATATCAATTTACGTCAATGTGTTTTACGTAAATACTTAATAATTTTACCATATTTTTGAGTATTTTGTACTTTTTTGTCTAATTTTACAAACATTCAATAAAAAATTAATAAAAATCGTTCGGCTATTGCGGGTTGCGGGGTGCAAGGACCACGATACCTACCAAATTTCGTATCTTTGTTGTTGTTGATTTTAGTAAAATGAATTCGCCGCTATGAACCGCGGGTCTTTCCCCTCGGTGTTTTTTAGCTTCGCTGATAAACTTACTATTTCGCCGATAACTTACTATTTTCGCCGATAAAAAATTTCTGTCGCCGATTGATACCGAATTTGCGCTGATTAATCTTCCATTTTCGCCGGTAAATCCCTGATTTTCGCCGATTACAACCCGATTTCCGCCGATAAAAGAAAAATACCTCCTCCGAAAACACATCCTACAGACACTATTAAGCATAGTCCGTACCTTCTTCCTCCATAATCATCGTCTGAAAGCGGAAAAGTTAATGATAAAGTGGTAAAACAGTGATACTAGCTTCTTCAAAATGAGAAACCAACCCCGTCCCCACTTCACACTTTTAAAAAATTTGCACTTCCATGCTACTTTTTCCGCCTTTCTTTTTACAATAATGGTGAAAGGAGGTGATAAAGATGACGCAAGCATTCAAAGAAAACTCTCAATTACGTATCGTGTATTTTACTGGAGTAGATTTTGACGGGAACCCGCTGTACAAAACAAAAAACTACAACAATATTAAATTGGAAGCGGAGCACAGTGGCCTTTATGAAGCTGCACAAGCAATTATTGGCTTACAAGTTCACTCACTAGACAAAATAGTCCGCAATGATTCAAGTCAACTTATTAATCTATAATCTAAGGAGGATGTAAAATGAAAGTATTAGAATTGTTTTTTGTTAACGAGGATGGGAAACTCGCGCGCTTAACGATTGATGAGCCGAGAGAAAACATGACAGCTGGTGAACTATCCACTGCCATGGATGCCATCGTCCAAGCCGGAGTATTTTCTTCTACTGGTGGAGACTTCGTGGACAAGCATAGTGCTCGAATCGTCGAGAGAAACGTACAAACTATAGCAATCTCTTAATCAAGTTTTAAGGAAAAGGTCTACAACTTTGTAGGCCTTTTTTTCAAACGTACATTTAATCTTCTAGAAAGGAGGAACTCACAATGGATCCATGGTTGACGTGGATAAGTGATGTTGGATTTCCTGTTGCGGTCACATTCTACCTACTAATGAGAATGGAACAAAAACTGGACAAAATAATCTTTACCCTACAACACCAACAATCCGTACCCAATTCTTTAGATGTGATGCCGAAAAGGCAAATTAAATAAAAAAAGTGGTTAGCGGTTAGTTATTGTATCAACTATTTATCCGCTAACCACTATCTCCTATTACCTGTCAAAGTACACTTTTTCGTAAATGTCCGTCTCCCAGAGGTGCGAATACAATCAATACTCCCTCGTGCGCCCAACCTGTAGACCTAACCTACCGCTCCAAGCCACAACTCCCAAAGCAAAAGCATCCAACGCCCCTCGACGCATTCTAAAAATGAGAAATGAACCCCGTCCCCATTTATTACAATTTAATAGTTTACTTTAAAATTATCAATATTGATTCGAGAGCCACTTTTTCCATTCACGGTAATGCGGAAGCGAACAGGTTTATTTTCGTCAACTATGACAGAGTAAGATTCTAGTGTAGCTGTACTCTCCATTTGTTCGCCAACGTTAACCCATGTATCACCGAAATCTGTAGATTTCTGTAATTGCCATACCGCTCCAGAGTCTGATCCAAAGTTTGCGTGTAAAAAGGAAACAGACTTAGCGCCGATAATATCGTATAGCATAGTAATGGAGCCTACAGAACGAATACGTGCTGCACGATTACCTTCTTTTTTATCACTATCTAACGAACCTAAGATTGCATTATCAAACTCCCAAACACCACTTCCAAGTTGAACGTTGCCCTTTGCATAAGCAGTTTTACTACCTGTCTCGAAATTTTCTTTCATAATTTCTTCATTTCCAGAAAGTGAGCCTTCATAGTCCCATAGGAAGACATCTTTATAGAATTGCGCAACTTCTACATTTTCTATAATAATACCAGCTTCCCGGTTATTCATAGGGCTGTTTCCTGACCAGTTAATACTTGAAATTAATACTTTATTATCAGCAATAACACCTTTGTTATGTGTTTTATCAAGGCCAGTTCTTGTAGTATCTAATAATTTTGCCTCCATATCTAACCCTTCGGAAGCTGCAATAGAATTAATATACTCCACTGTATGAATGTTATCACGTGGATTAGAAGGATCTAACCAAGAAGAACCTAACGACACTCTAACAGTAACTCCTCTTCTAGCTGCATCAATTACTTCCTCTAAATACACATTAGGATCTGTTTCAGGCGAACCATACATATCTCCCCAATACTTGTGTGAGTACATTTGGTCTACATATACAACATCTTTTGCTGAACGAATCATCCCAATAATAGAAGTTTCCATTAAGAAAGTGGAGTCAGGTGCTAATATTGGTGTTACTTTAAAAGAACCTGTAATTTTTTTCCTTGGGAACAATGCTGGATAATTACCTGTTGGGATTTCCAGATCTGGTTCAAATCCTGGTGAAGGTTCTCCATATCGCTCATGGCCTGGAGTATATGGGAAGCTATCACGATACAGATAATTCCAATCTGTGTTAAATGCCGTTAAGAAATGTGCCGTAACATCAGGGTTTTCAATAATGATACCCCATCCACGGTTTCCAAATGTATTATTTACAGGGACTCCTGTCTTCTTCCAGTTCTCACTTTGAACGAATATTTTTTTATGATCCACTACTGCGTATTTTGCATGGTTCCAACGATAACGCTTATAACGTTGGTCTTCTCGGTCTAAAATAATATACCGAACTTCTCCACCAGCTTGTACAATTTGTTGGGAAACATATTTAGATCCATCCTGAAGTCCGCCTACTGGTGAACCTTCAAAAAAAGCACGTACTTCAACTCCACGCTCTATCGCATCTATTATTCTATCAAGTAAATAAGGGCTATGAAACTCGTATAAATTCAGATCTATCGTATATTCCGCAGTATCAAGAAGTTCGGATAAAACTTCAAAACTAGAATCTGGGGAGGTATATGGCGTAACGCTTCCTTCAAATTCAAAAGTTGGTGTTTCAAATCGTGATTGCCCAGCTTTATAACTTCTATAAGAAATAAAATCGCTAGCGCTGTTCGTGTCTATCCACTTACCTGTAACTTCATCTTGATTTCTAACAAGTATTTCACCTTCTCGTACACCTGGTACAGGAGAACTATTCCACCCATCGCCTATGTAGGAGGAACTACCATATACAACAACATCGATTAATACATCGCCATTAAATAGGAAAACTTCATCTCCATTATTCGCAAATCGTGGGCTAACAGTACCAATCATTTGTGGAATAGAAGAAACTGTATCTTCACCATACTCAAAATTAGGAATGACATCCACAACCATTTGTTCCATAAATGCATCAGCATCTCTAACAATATAATAAGTTTCACCAGCTTGAATGATAGTTCCATTCGGGAACGTAACAAAGTGATTCCCATCACCAATACGCCATCCAGTCAAATCAATACTCGTTGATGCTGTATTCGTAATGGCCACATATTCTTCTGGCTCAAAAGGTAAGTGTGTATCGTAATACACTTCTGTAATAAGTAGGGTCTGCCCCTCGTTTGCATTAGCTTCAAAGCTATATGCTGGAAAGATTAAAGAAACTAGCAATAAAATAGATAAAAATACGGAAAACGTTTTTCTTTTTAGCATTTGTTTTACCTCCTTTAATTTCGGTACAATTAAAGAGTATTAAATAAGAATTGTAGAATCTAGCAGAATTTTGTAAAAATAACGTAAATTTAAAAAAATAAACTAAAAGTCTAGAGTTCATTTAGGTAAAATGACACATGAATTGGAAGGGAATTGGTGTTTATGCTGAACAAAATCATCCAACTAAGAAAAGAAAGAAAAATGGCGATTGGCAATATACTTAGAGAATTTAAACAATTAATTATCCAATCAAATGTTGAACAAGTTAAAATCACTAAAATAATGGAAGAAAAATCACGCATTGAAAAATATTACTTTGAGACAATAACAAGAATACTACTCACTGAAAGAAACAACCTGCAAAAAGAAAATACGCGTGAAGCAGTTCAAAACTTAGCACAACTAAACAAGCAAGCCCAAGCCTTTGAAGCAGAAATATTAATGGAGAAACTCGAACTAGCACCACTACTAAAAATCCCCCCTGCAGAACAAGAAAAAATGAAAAAGAGATTATTCACTTTAGGATTTAGACCCCATGAGTAAAGGGGACAGACCCCACGACTCACTAATGCACCAAAGTGTCTGTTCCCTCAACTCACCTAACTAACTTCATCTTCAAAATTAATTCCTTACACGCGTTTTTTTCACGAATTTCAGGGGAATGAATGGAAGACGAGGAGGAGTAAAGATGAAATTACATAATGGGCAGTTATACTGGCCTGAAACTTATACAAATATTACTCAGTATCCAGAATTGGAAGGAAATATTTCTTGTGATGTATTGATTGTTGGCGGTGGCATGGCTGGTGCACTATGTGCTCACGTATTGAGCAAAGAAACAGATTTAGATGTTGTGTTAATGGATAGAAGACATCCTGGGTCAGGCAGTACTTCCGCTAACACAGGGCTTTTGCAATTTTCCAGTGACAAAATGCTTCACGAACTGATTGAAGAAAAAGGAACACAAGATGCCGTTTATTTTTATCAACTTTGTCAGCAAGCGATGAAAGATTTAAGCAAGATCGCATCTGGGCTTTCAGAAGATGCGGAATTCCGACCTAAAGAAAGCCTGTACTACGCCAGCTCAAGTGGGGACGTCCCAAAACTTGTTCGTGAATATGATGCATTAAAAAAGCATGATTTTCCTGTTGAATTTCTACAAGCATCCGATATCTCTTCAAGGTTTCCTTTTTCCAAACCAGCTGCTCTCGTAACAAGTGGAGATGCAGATGTGAATCCATATAAGTTTGTTCAGATTTTGTTAAAAGACGCGGCAAGTGCAGGGGTTAGAATATATGCACACACCCCGCTTATCCATAAAACCAAAACCGTTCATGGGTTTACATGCGAATCGGAAAAAGGCACCATTGAAGCGCGTTATATTATTTTTGCGACCGGTTATGAAAATGACTTTCTCGCTCATCAGCTCGGAGCAGACTTAAACCGTTCGTATGCCATGGTCACTGAACCGCTGCCTTCCTTAAAAACGTGGTATAAAGAGTGGATGATCTGGGAAACAAGACGTCCTTATCTTTATATGAGAACGACAAAAGACGGAAGAATCATGGCTGGTGGCTTGGATGAAGATAAAGCTGAAGCACCGTTAAATGAGGGGATTATTGAGGAAAGAGGAGAGCGCATTCTTCACAAAATCAAAGAGCACTTTCCTGAACTCTCGCCAAAACTTTCGCATGCTTGGTGCGCCACATTCGGAGAATCACACGATGGCTTCCCATATATCGGGGAACACCCAAACCGCCTTGGCGAATATTATTGCCTAGGCTTCGGCGGAAACGGAACAGTCTACAGCATGCTAGGTGCAACCATCATCAAAGACTTGATCACAAAAGATTTTCATCCCGCTGCACGGTTATTTTCCATCGCACGATAAATAGGGACGGGGTTCACTTCACATTTCGCACAAATGTAAAGCGAACCCCGTCCCCGTTTTCCCTATTAGACAAATTAATAGTTTAATTTTACTATAAATTCCTATTAAGTGGAATGTAATAGGAAAAATATCTTTCTTGTTGATGCATGTAAAACGGGGACGGGGTTCATTTCACATTTCGTACATATGTGAAGTGAACCCCGTCCCTGTTTCACATCCCTGTAATGTAGTATACAAATCAAAAATATAGGATAAATTTTGGTCGTAGGGACAGTTCTAGATCAGTGATAGTGAATGGAACTAGAAGAATCAACAGTTTACATTTCACAAATAAGAATAAACAGTTCGTCTTTACGGTGGCTTTCAAACTGCTCTATTACTAGATTGATAGACATGGCAATCTAATGATAGGGCCGACTATTAATACATTCGAATTTTCTTATTTATGTTTTGAAACTTAACCTATCCCCGTGTCCATATAAAAATTTTTCTAAAATAAGTAAAAATTTAACAATATATTATATTGTTATAAAATAATAGAAAAATTTAATGGGGGTTTTTATATTGAAAAAGTATATAGTAGGTTTTTTTGCTATATTTTTCATTTTTAGTTTAGTTGCTTGTTCATCTGAAAGTTCGAATACCTCAAAAGCAGAGGAGAAGATTGAGGAAAAGAGTTCCGAGGCTAAAGAGAAGACTGACGCGGAAGACAAAGCAAAAGTTGATGCTGAGGCTAAAGCAAAGGCCGATGCGGAAGCTAAAGCAAAGGCTGACGCGGAAGCTAAAGCGAAGGCTGACGCGGAGGCTAAAGCAAAGGCTGATGCAGAAGCTAAAGCGAAGGCTGACGCGGAGGCTAAAGCTAAGGCTGATGCAGAAGCTAAAGCTAAGGCTGATGCAGAAGCTAAAGCTAAGGCTGACGCGGAAGCTAAAGCTAAGGCTGACGCGGAGGCTAAAGCTAAGGCTGACGCGGAGGCTAAAGCAGCTGCAACTTCAAGTGGAGAAAAAGAGTTCTTTGCTAATTGTACTGAACTAAGAAAAAATATCCAAATGGGGTATCTTCTGATCATCCAGCCTATCAGCCCAAATTGGATAGAGATAAAGATAACTTTGCTTGTGAAAAAAAATAGCTTAATATCACTTAGTAGACCTTTCTAAAGTATGTAATTATGAATAATCCCATCTCAAATATTGAGATGGGATTATTTGTGTTTTCTTAAAAATCATTATTCTGAAAGATTATTGGTTTTTAAGAATGTAGATTATTAACTACTAAAGCGAATTAGTTGAAGTTTTTGGCATTTTCTCGAATATGTTTGGACGCTGTCCCCTTGTCCATTCTATTAATCTCCTTATATTGAATCTGATCCAATAAATAGATAAGGACTATACAAATTAGTATCAATCCTAAAAACAATCCACTATTCCCGTCTCAAATTTGAAGAATTTAGGGATAAATTGGGACGGGGTTCATTTCACATTCCAAAATGTGAAATGAACCCCGTCCCCGTTTAACTCCATGATACAAGCTGAATGCACCTAAAATTCATTTAACACTCCAAATCAAAGAAATTAAACTCAATCCCCTTTTCCGCTCCTTTATAATGCGCTTTTACAATTGTTACTGCGAAAAGACCTTCAATAAGTTCTCCTATTTTCTTCTCTATTAAACTATCGTTTAAGCTTATCTCTCCTAGCCATAAAATTTTAGAAGGCTTTTTTTCTAATGAATCCTGGACGTAATATCCAAACTTATTGAGAGTGTGGTAGATATCTTCCCAGTGCTTTTTAGGTGTGCCAACTGCGTTAAATTTCAGCTCGTAAAATGGATATAATCCCCTTTTGCTCGTTCTTAAATATTTATGAAAACCATATTGAGTTTTCACTTGTTTTGTTCCTGTTCCAACTCTAACCTCGATAAACCTAGATTGCTCGTCTGCATAGGTACTCTTACTGTTACCACGATACCCAATTGTTCCTAAATAGACTTCACATGGAATTTTCATGTTTTCATATGAAAGTAGGTAACTTATGACATAACCTTGCCACGCATTGCCTTTCCCCTTTACTCTCCATTCCGGCGATTTGCCTTTTTCTCTAACAATAGTTATATTGCGATGAAATAATTCTCTATCGACGTGTGTGTCCTTGATGTGTTGAATAAAGGAATCTGCAACGAATTGATTATCTTCTTTGTTATTACTTAACTCTGGACTGGCATCTATAGGCTTAAAAAATTGGTAGGACGTATACGGCACTCCAAAGGGGGACGTTTCATTTAAGTACTGTTGAAAACTTAACTTTGGGACTAAATCTGCTTGTTTATATAACTTCCCATCCAAAAACAACGCTTGAAATAAACCTCTGTTTTCTTTTTGCAAGAAACTATATATTTCTTCCGTATTTACTTCCTTCCACTCTATTGTTTCCTTTTCACATAATTCTTTTATCTCACTAGGAACATACTGACCTATCAGCATTCCTCTGACATCTTTGTCCAAGGTCAACGTTAAACGATTCAAATAGTCTTTTATTTGAATAATATTGTCCTTGTTTACAACACCTTTTTTCAATTCAATTAACAAAAGCTTCCCTTCTTTATCGGAAAACGTTAAATCCGTCCTTCTAGTTTCTAATTGTGCTTGCCGACTAATTAATGTTAGCCCTTTTTCTATTAACTCTGGATGCAATGCTAGTACATCTTCCATCTCTCTTTCCGTTAAAATATGCAAAACTAATCATCCTTTCATGTAAAATTTAACGTTAACTCTGATAAATTAATTTCATTCACCAACAGAAAAGAAGACTCTCATATATTCTACAACCATGACTTTATTCCTATGTATTCGAACCGGGAATCTGGCCCCCGATCACTCCCTATTGTAACCTCCCATCCACCCATTGTCCTTCAAAAGTCGCTCCATCTGCTTGATAGAGTATGCCGTTTCCATGTGGTGTAACTTTATGAAGGGCACCAATATATGTGTTACCGTTTGAGTAACGGAACGTGCCATAACCAGTAATGTCACCATTTGTAAACTCACCGGTATATTCATTTCCATTTGGCCATTTCATTTCCCCTTCTCCATGAGGCTTCCCATTTAGGCGGCTTCCTACATGAATCGATCCATTTGCAGATTTGTATGTGCCATAACCAGTTATCTCTCCGTATGAAAACTCTCCTGTATAAACGTCCCCGTTTGCCCACTCTAGTTTTCCTTCACCATGCGGCTTTCCATTTAACGATTTTCCAACATATTTTGATCCATCTGGCCAAGTATATTTACTTTCCGCCAATTTGGTTACATTGCTTGAAACTTTCTCAGAGAAATCAGTCTGTAAAAACATCGGCTTGTCAGCGCCCATAGGTAAAAAATAATACAATACAGTAGCAACAAAAAGTAGAGAAAAAACATACCGCAGTTTTCTACCTTTCTTTCTTTTCAAAGCAGATACACCGTTAATTCTCTTTGTTTCATATTGGGTACTAAATAATATTCTGTCACACTGCTTACACGTATTTCTCAACGGTTCATTTGCCGTATGACAAAATGGACATACGTAGTAATTTGCATGATTTTTTACTTTCTTGCTCTTATTTCGCTTACTAGATAAGGTACTATATTGCACTTGATTCCCATTCACGTCCGAGTCCATACAAATTCCACACATTGCAACTTGTTGAAAACCCTCTTTTGACTCAGGATGCATTATCCTATATGCAGAAAATTCCCTGTCACTTAGCTTTTTATTGTTTTTATCTAAGTAAACTATTTTTAACATACTGTCTGAACCATTACATTTATAACATTTCATGCTTGACTCTCCTATCTCTATTAAAACAAGTCTACTAGTACCAACCTATAACCTCTAAACGAACCATCTCTTGTCGCTCTAACTCTTTTCTTTTCATGTCAATATTAAAAACAGAACTATGTAAGTGTGACGAGTCCATTCATTTCACCAGCTCTCTACAGAAAAAAAAGTATATATGACTATTATACCTTTTGAATTGATATATTTTCCATTTGCTAGAGTAATATTTTCAAATGATAAACAGGAACGGGGTTAAATTTATCATTTGAAAAAGGAGAAATGTAACCCCGTCCCCGTTTCTCTCTTAATAAAACAAACAACACTGTGAAATTGGGAATAATTCCATCCTTCCTTTTATTCGTAATAAGGTTTTATTCTCACAGAGTGAATATAGTTTCTTTATAGTTTAATAGGGTGGTCATCTACCCTGTCATCGTGGGTAGTCATCTCTGGTGAAAAAAAAACGATTATTGACTAGGTTCACCTGTCTGTTCTTTGACAGGATGCATTTACTTTCAAAAGATACTTTCGACTTGTTTCGAGGACGTGTCACCGTTCGGACATCTATGTATGCATTTGCAATTGGTTGGTATGAGAAATTTCTCGCCTTGGCTTACCAAGTCTATTTTATAAAAGTAGCGTTTGGATGAAAAAAGAGTAAATGAAGAGTTTGAGGGTGAGCAGCTAATGGAAACGTAACGTTTTCTCTAGGGAATATGCAACGTTTTACCTTTAATGTAGTAGGCAAATCAAAAATATAGTATAAATTTTGGTCGTAGGGATGGTTCTAGACCAGGGATAAAGTATTTCAAACATGTTTTGATTCATCTGGCACGGACAGCCTCTATTTCATTCAAAAAGAAAAGGACTCCGCGACAATTGTATGTTTGTCTGAGTCCTAATTATCTTTGTTCATTATTCGTATAAACTTGAACGAACTAATAGGTTGGAATGAAGGATATGGGAAAAACTTGTGAACAACGAGACATTCCTTGTCCACATCCGAAAAAGAATAAGGGCAGTCGACTCCTCCCGTTCAATCATTATGTGTTTAAGCTTTATAGATTAGTATAGTTTCCTAGTTGATTTCTCTAAAAATAGTTACTTTTCTTTAATCTAACACTAACCTTCACCCTTTATTAAATGTATCAAACTCTTAGATATCCCAGTTACTCTTGAAAGCTGCCTTAGGGAAATGCCTTCTAGTCTTTTGAGCTTCGTAATAATTTCGTTTCTTTTTTGGGTTTCCATTCTTTGTAGCTTTGAACTGTTAGCGACTCCTAATTGTTTTAGGTAGATTCTTATTTCATCATCAGATATTTTTGTTGCTGTGGTGTGGTCTAAGCATTGATCGTTGTTTGATTGGTTCATGAATGTCAGAAATAAGTCTTTTTCAGAGGATTTTCCGTTTGTATTAAATCGTTTTAGTGCTTCTTTCGTGTTTATTATTTTCCGCTTATGTGTGTATTCTTTTATACTTGTCCATTTACATTCGAAGATATTTTTGGCTAGTCCAGCTTTTACTGGGTTTTGATGGATATACCGGAGAGCGATTAAGAAGTATTTACTGTCCTCTACTCTTTCACTTTTAAATCTTTCTTGGAAAAGGTGGCCGCAACGGGCATATTTGTCATTGTACCAGTAGACGTAACTGGAGCTGATTCTTTTAATCGTTAAGGAAATTGTTTCTTCTGTTTCTTTCAATAGTAGATGTACGTGGTTATCCATTATACAGTAGCCATATAATTCATATTGGCTTACTTTTTTATATTTTGCTAACGTTTGTATAAATCTTCTTTTGTCTTCCTTGTCCTCGAAAATAGTTTGTTGGTTAATTCCTCTTAACATAATGTGATAGATTCCACTTCTACTTCTTTCTCTTGCTTTTCTTGGCATATAAATCACCTAGATATTATGTTGTTACTGCTTTCACTAGTTTATTGCTCTGTTCGCGACTGTTTAGTTTCACCGCTTCCCAGATGCTTTGGTCTGTTATGGAGATGGATTCAGCTAGATCGGATATCGTTCTGGCTAGGCGAATGATTTTTATTTGAGCGCGACTGCTTAATTGTTGTTTTGCGGCTAGATGACGTAGCAGCTGTTGTTGCGACGGTTGTAGAGGACTGGTCTTTAGTATTGTGTCGTAGGAAACTCTGCTATTAAGGATTGTTTGACTGTAGCGTTCGTATTGAATCAGCCTTGCCTTCTCTACTCGTTGTTGAACAGTTGCGGAGGTATCGCTTGGTGTATGGTACGTGTTGAAGTTAACCGCTTGGAGAGAAAGGAAAATATCAAAGCGGTCTCGTATTGGACCTGATAGGCGATTTTGGTATGCTGTGATTTGCTTCGGCGTACAGGAACAATAGTGTTTATTTGATCCTAAATATCCACAAGGACAAGGGTTCATTGCCCCGATCATGTTAAAAAGTGCCGGATAGGTAACGGTAGCATTCGCACGACTTATGGTGACATTTCCTGTTTCAATAGGTTGTCTCAGCATATCTAATGTCTTCTTACTAAATTCAGCCATTTCATCTAAAAAAAGAACGCCATTGTGCGCAAGGGAGATTTCTCCTGGTTTAGGAAATTGCCCACCTCCTATAATAGATACACTAGAGGCTGAATGATGAGGACTTCGGTATGGACGACTTGTTCGGTTTTCGAGTGAAACGCCACTTAAATGATACAAACTAAGCACTTCCAACATTTCCTCGCTTGATAAGTATGGCAAAATAGATGCAAAACTTTCTGCTAATAAACTTTTTCCGCAACCTGGTGGACCTGACATAAATAAATGGTGTCCTCCTGCTGCAGCAATTTCAAGTGCTCTCTTCGCTTCTTCGTGACCAACTATTTGTTCAAACGTGACTGTATGTGTTTTAGGTTCTAACTTTTTTGGTGATTGGCTGTTTAGTGTAAGTATGTTTTGTCCGGCTAGATGGTCGATTACATCTTGTATGGTAGAAACGTAGATTAATTGTAAATTAGAGAATTCGATTGGAGGGAGTTTTTCATCAAAAGGTAAATATAAACGTTTTAATCCTAGCTTTTTAGCTGCAAGTATGGCTGGTAACATCCCTTCAACAGGTAGGATACTTCCATCTAAAGAAAGCGAGCCGATGAATCCAGTATGTTCATCGATTGGACTGTGTATCGTATTCATTATGCAAAGCAAGCCGATTGCCATCGGTAAATCAAACATTGGTCCGTTTTTCCTTTGTTCAGCTGGAGAGAGATTGATCACAATTTTTTCTTCTAATCCGTGTTTAAATGTGTGTAGTGCAGCAGTAATCCTTTCTTTCGCTTCTTTCACAGATGCATCTGGTAATCCAACAATAACGATAGAATCAGGACCTTCTATTTGTTGGATTTCCACTGTCACACGATATCCTTCCATTCCTTTTAATCCGATTGTAGTAACTTTCACTGCCATGCTTTGTCCTCCTTTTGTAAATTGATAGGAAAATTCTGTCGTTTATATGGTGTGTGATTACTGGGGGGTGTTTTCATTAGAAAGTAGTTAGCGTCAAAATAGAACGTTTGTTCTATTTTTATTTTATTTAATTTTGTGGTAATAGTCAATTGTTTTGTATGGGAGGTAAGGAAGATTTTATCGTTGATCAATTTTTAATAGCTAAGAAGTTATGGGGGTATATTAGCACCTTTAAGTAGGTTGTAATCTTACAAACTACTTAAAGGGTTAGTTAAAGTTCTAATTGTAATTTCCAGAATAAAGGAACCTGTCCCCGTGTCCATCCAAATCTAGACAAGGTTTGGAAAACGGTGAATCTGTCATATTAGTAGTTGCTTTTAATGACCCAAGTAGAAAAAGGTACTATATTCCTATAAGAATACTCCATCGAGACTAGATGCATAGTATTATATTTATAGAGCGCTCTAAACATACAAAAAGGAGATTATTATGATAAAGAAAATAATTATAAGTTCTATTGCATTGATTATGTTTTTACAAATAGGTTTAATTACAAATTATGCTAATGCAAAAAATTCTTTAAGTAATTCTGAAGTTGAAGCTTTAAATCTACATTCTAATTTGCCTTCTAGTTCATTAGAGCTAAATCCTAAAGAAGAAAAAGTGATAACATTTACTGAATATTATATGCCAAATAAAAGTGGTGAATTAGAATTAGTTACAGATCCTAATATGATTAGGAGTTTAGAAATTCATTCTACTTCTGAATTTACTCCAATGAATAGTTTGGATCCAGGTCCAGGTGCTGTTAGGGTAAATGGTTACCTAATAGGCGCATCGGGGACTAACTTCGCCCAACAAGAAAAAGGTATTTTCGATTCAATCAAAAATATAGCAATGTATGTCGTAGTAAGTGGTGTAAAAACTTTTGTAACAACAGCTGGTAATGTTATATTGGATTTAGCTGGGATAATATCTACTGATGTTAATACTAAATCTTCAGTTACATCTACAATATCCTATTCATTAACTTATCCTGGTAAAGAAGGACAAATTTATAACTCAAATAAAACTTGGACTTCAAAATATGATGCTAGATCAAGATACACTTGGAAACATTATTATGGTATATGGCAAGATAGAAATGGCCAAGCAAGACAATATGTATACGACTATACTACGAGAAATGGTCATTCTCCTGTAAAAAGAGAATATTCTCCTAATTATAGTAACAATACCTATATTGCTAACGAAGCTTATAGAAGATGGACCTATAATCTTCCGAAAGGTGCAGAAAATTGGGCTACAAAATAATTGTTAATCTCACATTATTTATCATTATATTAACGGGTTGTTCCAATGAGTTAACAATGGATACTCCAAGTACAACAACAATTGATATTGAAGAAAGTGAAAAGTTAATTGAAAAAGAAGTACATGAAATAATGAGTAAATCAACAAGTGATTTTAGGACTAATTCTGACTTTTTTGAAATTAAAGGAAATATATTCCCTTCTGAATATGAGGAAAGAGATTTAATCACTATCGAGGTAATTATTAATAAACCTGTAGAAACAATGAATAATCTAGGTGCTACATTTGCATTAAATGATAATATTCTTACGTATCTTCATACACCACGACCATATAATTCTAATATTTGGGGAGATAAACCAACTATTACCCCTGAAATTAAAAAAGAAAGTGATAATTTAGGATTAACTATTGGTAAAGCTTTTGAAATTATTCCTGATGATCACCCTTATAAGTACAAAGAATTTAATAAAGAAGTGTTTTTAGATATATTAAGAGATATTCGTGTAAAAATAACCTGGGAGAACGATGATAAAGAAGTTTTTACAGAATATATTAAGTTAGATTCTGAAACTATCGAAATCGACGAAGGTATTTTAGATTTTTATACAGATTAGAGTTATAAAGCAGAAGCAAACTCTAGGAAGTTAATGAAAATATCAACCCTCGAATTTGAGCAAATCAGCTCAAATTCGAGGGTTTTATTTATAGGAAATAATCTTAGTGGACTCTAATACTATCCCGCAATATGTTTGAGGAAAGAGCCTTTTCCGAGTCAGTCCCTCTCCCAAATTAAAATCAATTTTCCAGTTTTTGCTTGGACAAGGAACCTGTCCCCGTGTCCACAGACAAGGAACCTGTCCCCGTGTCCACAAAGTTCAACTACAGCTAATTTTTAATAAAAGTTGGAGTTGCTCCATACCCTCACGTGTCCCATAATCCTTTATATGTTACACTAAAGAAAATCCAATAATTGGAGGGTTACAATGGCTAGTCAAACTAGAATGATTGTTCAACATTCATTAGATGCATTATTAAAAGAAGACCGCTTTTTGCCTGATTTACAAGGGGAAGCGCGAGAGCAAGCTTTTACTTCACTAGGAGCTATTCTTTCTACACCAAATCATGTGCATAAGGCATTTTTAAGAATTCCATTAGAGGATGGAAATGTTGTTCGAATACCTGCATTTCGTGTTCAGCATAATAACGCACTTGGCCCTTACAAAGGCGGGATCCGTTTTCATGAATCGGTGAATGAAGACGAAGTAATCAATTTAGCCTCCTTAATGACGTTGAAAACCGCTCTTCATGACGTTCCGTACGGTGGAGGAAAAGGTGGCGTGATTATTAATCCGAGATCCTACTCCGTTAAGGAGCTACATTTAATTTGCACAAAGTATGTTCAATACTTTAGTGATATTATCGGTCCAGATAAAGATATCCCTGCACCAGATGTTGGCTCAAGTGAAAGAGAAATGGATTGGATGATGGCGGAATATAAAAGTATTCGTCCTGGTCAGCCTTACCTTGGTAGCTTTACAGGGAAAAGCGTCGTTAACGGCGGATCACTAGGAAGACGAGAGGCTACTGGAAAAGGTGTATATTTTACCTTCCGATACATGTTGTATAACTTCGTAAAAGAACAAAAGCAATTTCTTACAAAAACAGAAAACCTCTTCGCGAAAACAGCTTTAGAGCTTGAAAACAAAGCACTTACTATTGCCGTCCAAGGGTTTGGTAACGTTGGTTCTGTCGCTGCACTTGAGGCGTATCATTGTACGCACTTACAAAATAAAGTAGTAGCAGTGAGTGACCGAAACGTAACGCTATATAACGAAGATGGACTAGACATTCCTGCCTTAGTACGTTTCACTCAAGAAAATAAAGGCGACCTTCCAATAAGTGAGGAAGAACTAGAAAAAATTGGAGTAAAAGCAGAGATTCGCGGAAGAGAAGATGTTTTATACTTGGGAGTCGACGTCCTATTTTTAGCTGCATTAGAGGATCAAGTTCATAAAGATAATGTAGATAAAATTCAAGCAAAAGTCATTGTAGAAGGCGCAAATGCACCAGTTACAAGTGAGGCAGATGAATATTTAAATAAAAATGGAACGATTATTATTCCTGACATTTTAGCTAACGCAGGTGGTGTTATTGTATCCTACTTTGAATGGCTACAAGGACGCGAAACACAGTTTTACAGCCAAGTGGAAGTATTCAAGCTTCTAACGGAAAAGATGCAGGCTACCTTAGACAATGTCCTGCCTTCCTTCTTTGGAGATCCATTCCCATTACGCCAAAACTGTTATATTCAGTCGGTTATGAAACTGTCGACCGTACTTTATAGGCAGGGGAAGTTGTATTAAAGAGAAGCACAGGTAGTGGAAAGTGGGGACGGGGTTCATTCCGAATTACTTTTACATCACTTTCGGAATAATACGTTTTTTTATTTACCGTATATAATTCGTCTCCTACTTTTAGTTCATCACCTAAGTCAACATGTAATGTAAAAGTGTCATATCGATTCCAACTTAGTTCGACATGATCCATGTACGTTTCTTCAGGGAGAAGAACTACTCTCCCCTCTTGTCTATAAATATTTTCTATCGTGCCTGAATTTACTTCTGCTCGTAGGTGCACCGTGTTCACCGTTTCGTTCGTTACATCTTTTACCGTTTGAGTAGTGCTTTGACTACTAAAATAAAACAAGCCGTAAATACATCTAGAAAGAACGATTAAGATAAAAGTAGACAGTATTAGTTTTCCTTTCAAGTTTCTTCAGTCCTTATAATGGATTTTTGGATTAACAAAGAGCCCGCCATTTGACGAGCTCCTTTTATTCAAAATTGGAAGTAGTTTATTTGTAAATCACATGATCGATGAAACGATTAATATGGTCCATGGAGTCTTCAATTGGATATATAGGATTAAAGAATAAAGCAACCACGTTTGCTTGCTTTTCTGATGTTTTCACGTTTATATATTCAAAATAAAGATTAGTAGATACAAAATGGTACATATCTAGTTCATTTGTTTTCCCTTCAAACATTAAGGCGATTTCTACGACAGAATCAGCAGGAATGCTTAATGGTAAAAGTTCATCTTTCTCTACTAGTTGTCCGTCTACTTTTATATCCGAAATGATTGGTTTAATATGATCTAATGTATAAATACTTTGTAATTCAATAGCTTCTTTCGCTTCGAATTGATAAATAAATGTATCATTTTCATTATTTATTGCTTGTGTGGAAAATTCATTTGGTAATATGTAAGGAACAAAATCATTTGTAAACACGTTTCCACCTGCAAATGTATGCTTAATAGGCGTTGTAAAATGAACTTTGTTTGGCTTTCCATCTAATAAAAGGACCATTTTATTAATCTCTATATCATGTTCGCCATCTTCTGGCATCACGTTCACCATGACGATAGAAATATAGTAACCTTTGTGCTTATGATTTTTAATTTGGTCTACTGTATTGTTTATTAATTCTGCTCTGCTATTTTCAACATTCGTGCCTTCAAACCCACCAAACTCCAAATTTGTAACTTTGCTCTTAGTGAACAACGTTACTTCAAAAGATAGTACACTTTCGCTTTCACTAGAAACGAACACTTTGTCCGCATTGGAGTAGAACTCCATTTTTCCGCTGCTCGGATTTGAGCATGCTAGTGGGATCATCATCATGATAAGTAAGATTGCATAAAGTAGTTTGCGCACAAAATTCCCTCCAAAAATTAGTATAATAGATGCTAATCTTTCCTATCATATCAAGCATCCTCCGCACCACTATATATAATTCTCTGCTAAACTAAATTTCTTCTATTAAATTTACCTATCACTAGCTACACTACCATTAAGAAGATAATGATTAATTGTTATACTAGTCCGTAAAAAATAAGAAGAAGTAAAACCTTACAAAAAAAGTTACTACTTACAAAAATTAGAAATTCTTCTATTCATAAAATATCACGACTAAACACCTATTTTCTACAATTATTCTTTCAAGAATAATTAATAGGTCTAAATGGCCAGAGTGATAATACGGGGACGGGGTTATATTTCTCATTCTTGGAATGTGAAATGTAACCCCGTCCCCAATTATTCTCATATTTACTGTTCGTTTAGTGAAAAATGAATAACGTTAGATATAAAACGTTAATTATATCAAAGGATAGGTTTACTATTCGTTTTTCGTTTAGTCATTGTACTTTTTGAACTCACTTACGTAAAAAGGTTTTATTCTCACAGAGTGAATATAGTTTCTTTATAGTTTTATAGGGTCGTCAACTACCTGGTCATCATGTGTGGTCATCTCTGTTGAAAAAAAACTGGATGATGAATAGATTAACCTGTCTGTTCACTGACAGTGTGCATTTACTCCCACAAGATAATTTCGACTTATTACGAGGACGTGTCACCGTTCGGACATCTATGTATGCATTTGCGATTGATTGAATGATATGGGCCATTTCGCACCTTGGCTTACTTAAACTATTTTATAAAAGTAGCGCTTGGATGCAAAAAGAGTAAATGTAGACTTTTAGGCTGACCAGCTGGTGGAAACGTAACGTTTTCTCTAGGGAATATGCAACTTTTTATCTGTTATGTAACTTGTAAATTAAATATATAGGGCAAATTACGGCCGCAGGGACAATTCGAGACGGGTGATAAAGTATGATAAACGCAGAACCAGAATCAACCGTTTACCACATTAATAAACAAACAGATCTTCACAAATAAGAGCAAACAGTTCGTCCTTACGTTGGCAAATCGATTTAGCCCTATTAATAGGTTGATAGACATGGCAACCGCGATCGTTAATTTCGTTTGATGAAACCGGTTTTGCTGCCGGTATCACTCAGAAAGTTCATTTATATCACGACGATCCATATGAGTCCTCTTCCCACTCTGTCCTACGCGCACTTGTAGAAGTGTACGCACAAGACGACAACAAAGAAAAGTTTATGAACGACTTTATTGCAGCATGAGTAAAAGGGATGAATACAGATCGGTTTGATTTAAAAAGGTGATTTTGGGTGAGCAGCGGGGACAGACCCTCCTGCTCCCCTAAAATCATTCTTCGTCTTCATCTTCAGCTACATCTTCTTCTTCTTCTTCTTCTTCTTCTTCCTCTTCCTCTTCTTCCTCTTCTTCCTCTTCTTCTTCTTCTTCTTCTTCTTCCTCTTCTTTACCACTTCTTCCATCATTCGTATTCTTCTTACTGTTATCTTGTTTTTCTTCAGGGGCAATATCCTTGTTATAGTCTTTATTGTTTTCCTGAGCTTTAATGGTGTCTTTGGACATGTCTTGACCATAGTTACTATTATTATGTTGGCGTTCCGAATTTTCAGGGTGATTATTGTCTAATTTCTTATTTATTGAAGGAGAAGGCTTATTCTTTTCTTCCTTCGTTTGTGGTTGTTCTTTTGTAAGATCCCTGTCTGGCAGAGCTCTTACTATTTGCTCGGTTTGATTCGAAGACTCTTGTTTTATACTAGGTTCTTTTTTTGACTTAGTTGTTTTTTCTAAAGTCTCTTTTTCTTGAGTTACTTCTTGTTTGAATAATGAAGTGTTTATCGGAATATTTGACTGGATAAATTGATCAAAAGTTGATTTATCAATCGTTCTTGTGACAACATTTGCGTCGATAGAGTGCCTATCCAAAGCTACGGTTATGTTATGTTTAACATCATTTTGCAAGTCAACTCCTTTATTTTTCAAATTTACAACAGTCACTGCAATTTGGCCTTTTTCCGTTTTACTTAAATATTGTTCTTGGACGGATATTTGAATAATATCCTGTATAATAGAGTGCATATCTTTACGTTTCCATTGTAGGACCGAGGCAACGTACTCACCTTCTTGATTTAGTCCTGCTAAATTTGTAATCTTTAAAGTTTCATCCGTATATATTTCGATACTAGGGTTAATATCTAACACTAGTACATAGGCATTCTCTTGTTTGAGAAATGAGTTTATAGATGTCACAAGTAATAGAATTGCAATGGCAGCAGCAAATGCTATATAAGGTATAGCAACTTTTGCGCGTTTTCCCTCATAAACATAATTGCTTCCAATGGTAGGCATATCTTCTTTAGATCGTGGTACGTTTTTAAACTCCCCGTTCTTACATAGTAAAACTATATATTCAGGTGTAACCTTCATAACAACACCATGATATTCATGCTTCATCCACGCTCACCTCCCTCATTGAAATCGGCTATAAAACCTGTAATCTGCTTCCACTCTGGATGAAGCTTTAAAATAATCAGGCTAATCAGGTATTTCCGATGTCTCTCAACAGTCTTTATATGATAATTAGTTCTAGAAATAAATTCAGATGAAGGAAACCTTTTCTTTCTCTTAAATATTTCTACTAAATCAGGATACTGGAAAAAATGATTTGCCATCTCAAATATTGTTTTTTTTGTACGTTTATGACGAGGAGAAAACTGTTCAAGCTCTTCAAAGTTTATTTGAAACTCTTGTAATTTTTCACTTAATTCTAGTATCTCTTCTACAAGTTCGGTTCTTTGTAAAGAATGCTGATAATTATCCAAAGATTTTTTAAAATCTAACGTATTAGCCATTACTTCTTCCTCGTTATTCGTTTCTAACCTTATATGTGTTTCTTTTTTCTCCTTACGATAAAAATCAATTAAGTCTCTCTTCATCAGTAAATAAGCAAAATTAAGAAACGTCCGACCACCATTTTCATCAAACGTATCAATTGCACGATTAAAAGCAAGTAACCCAATGCTTGATTCTTCATCATTCCAAGAAATATAACGTCTACAAAGGTTACCAACTGTACTAAGTATGTATGGTTTATAATGGCGAATTAGCTTTTCTCTAGAAAGTTCATCTCCGTTAGAAGCTTCTTTTAGATGTTTAGGAATCTTGGTACCGTTCATAACTTCTTCACCCCTAATCCCGTTTCTTCTAGTTTGATTTTGATTGATAGGAGAAAAATAATCTATAGGTAAAAATTAGACTTCTATCTCTAATACTAGATACTAGACTAGGGCCTAACCCCAAAAAGAGTTAGGCCCTATTTATATCCAATTATATCAACCCTTCAAATAATGGAGAAATCAATCGTCACCTTCGTCTTCATCTTCGTCTTCGTCTTCATCTTCGTCATCACGGTCTCTATCTTTAAGCTCTTTTTCTTTTCTTTCACTCTCTTTCTTTTCTGCTTCTTCTTTTATTTCACGTTCTTTCTTTGCTAATTCTTCTTTTCTTTCACGTTCTTTCTTTGCTAATTCTTCTTTTCTTTCACGTTCCTCCTTTGCCGCTTTTTCTTCTCTTTCACGCTCTTTCTTTTCTGCTTCTTCTTTTCTTTCACGCTCTTTCTTTTCTGCTTCTTCTTTTCTTTCACGCTCTTTCTTTTCTACTTCTTCTTTTCTTTCACGTTCTTTCTTTGTTAATTCTTCTTTTCTTTCACGCTCTTTCTTTGACGCTTTTTCTTCTGTTTCACGTTCCTTATCGGCTAATTCTTCTTTTAATTCTTGTTTCTCTTTCTTAAAATCTTCTTTTAATTTTTCCAAGTCTTCGTCTGCTTCTTCTAAAAGCTCTGCTAATTCTTTTTCAAATTCTATTTGAGTTATTTCACCATTTTGTAGTTCTTTCTCAAGCTCTAATAGTTCTTTTCTTAGCTCTTCATCTAATTCAACATATTCTTCAATTATTTCAAACTCTATTTTCTTCACTTTAATATTTTCCATTGCTTTTGTTAGCTTATCAAGTGCTTCCACATTCCCAGACTTTTCTGCTTCTTCAAGTGCTTCCTTCAAAGAATCTTGCTTTCGCTCTATCACGTTTTTAACGATGTCAGATAGATTCAGATCTAAGTCTTTAGCTATCTCGCCAAAGCCTTTATCTGACTCTAAAACTAACGCTAAGATTTCTTCCACTGATTTACCAGAAGCTTCTGCAAGCGAAATTACTTTTGCAATTTGACCAAATCCCAAATCTGCTTTTCTTAAAAGTTCAACCTTATCTGCATCTAAATCTTTTACCACATTGGCTACTAAATAAGCTTCTTGATTAGCTGACTTTACTTTCTCTTTAACTTCTTCCGCTAAATCTTTCTCCACTGAAGTACTTGTCGATATAACGGACTCTAATTTTTTAACAAGAGCTTCTTTATCATTTTCTTCAACATCTTGTGCAACAATAATTTCAGAGATAAGCTCTTGTGCATCTCCTAATTTTTGAATATAGGCATCGATTAGTTCATTTAAATACTTTTCATGTCCTTCTTCTATCATTTTCTCTGTTTCTGCTAATCTCTCTTTTGCAATCATTAATAATAGATCTGATTTAATCTGGCTATCCCATGTAAATCGTAGTTTTAATTCTTCTGCGAATCTATCAAAAATGTAATAAATAGAATCTGGTGTTATCCCAGCCTCTGCCTTACTTTCTTGCCCCTCCGCAAATACAGCAGTAGACCCAAAAATCATCGCACCTGCTAATACAATAGAAGAAAAAATCTTCTTCATCCTTTCCACTCTCCCTTTTTTCCTATTTTACGGCTACCTGTAATATATGTACGGTAGCTGGCTGACATAGGGCACTCCTGCCCATTAGTCCCTATAGCTTTGCGTCACCATCTTTCAATAGTTTTGCCTTTATCTTGTTTATGTAACTTATATTATCTATACGGTATCGTGTCGGAATTTGAGAGGGAAAATAAAAAATTTTTAAAGAACAAGGACTTTGGACCATTTAACGGGTCAAACCTGACTCCTTGTCCCTTTCCTACGTTTAGATATTCCCGATTCAGTAGATAATGGGTTGCTATAAAGGACAAATCAGGAGTTGATGGAAAAGATGATGAGACAACTTTTTTTAATGACTTAGGCAAAAACAGGGACGGGGTTACATTTCTCATCCAAAAAAGAGAAATGTAACCCCGTCCCCATATTCCCACTGGTTGACCTGTCCCACACTCCGATAAAACTTACCGCAACGGGGGTCTGGCGCCAGAAACTACCATTGCAAATAGTAGTGGGGTTTTAGATTGTTAATGTATGGATAAAAACTTAATAGTTTACTTTAAAACTATCAATATTGATTCGAGAGCCAGTTTTTCCATTCGCGATAATGCGGAAGCGAACAGGTTTATTTTCGTCAACTATGACAGAGTAAGATTCTAGTGTAGCTGTACTTTCCATTTGTTCGCCTACATTTACCCATGTAACACCGACATCTGTAGATTTCTGTAATTGCCATATTGCTCCAGTGTCAGTTCCAAAGTTTGCGTGTGAAAATGAAACAGACTTAGCGCCGATAATATCGTATAGCATGGAAATAGAGCCTACGGAACGAATACGTGCTGCACGATTACCTTCTTTTTTATCACTAGCTAATGAACCTAAGATTGCATTGTCAAACTCCCAAACACCACTTCCAAGTTGAACATTTCCCTTTGCATAAGCTGTTTTACTACCTGTCTCGAAATCTTCTTTCATAATTTCTTCATTGCCAGAAAGTGAACCTTCATAGTCCCATAGGAAGACATCTTTATAGAATTGCGCAACCTCTACATTTTCTATAATAATACCAGCTTCTCGATTATTAATAGGGCTGTTTGCTGACCAGTTAATACTTGAGATTAATACTTTGTTATCAGCAATAACACCTTTGTTATGTGTTTTATCAAGGCCAGTTCTTGTAGTATCTAATAATTTCGCCTCCATATCTAACCCTTCAGAAGCTGCAATAGTGTTAATATACTCCACTGTATGAATGTTATCACGTGGATTAGAAGGATCTAACCAAGAAGAACCTAACGACACTCTAACAGTAACTCCTCTTCTAGCTGCATCAATTACTTCCTCTAAATACACATTAGGATCAGTTTCAGGCGAACCATACATATCTCCCCAATACTTGTGTGAGTACATTTGGTCTACATATACAACATCTTTTGCTGAACGAATCATCCCAATAATAGAAGTTTCCATTAAGAAAGTGGAGTCAGGTGCTAATATTGGTGTAACTTTAAAAGAACCTGTAATTTCTTTCCTTGGGAACAATGCTGGATAATTACCTGTTGGGATTTCCAGATCTGGTTCAAATCCTGGTGAAGGTTCTCCATATCGCTCATGGCCTGGAGTATATGGGAAGCTATCACGATACAGATAATTCCAATCTGTGTTAAATGCCGTTAAGAAATGTGCCGTAACATCAGGGTTTTCAATAATGATACCCCATCCACGGTTTCCAAATGAGTTATTTACAGGGACTCCTGTCTTCTTCCAGTTCTCACTTTGGACGAATATTTTTTTATGATCCACTACTGCGTATTTTGCATGGTTCCAACGATAACGCTTATAACGTTGGTCATCTCGGTCTAAAATAATATACCGAACTTCTCCACCAGCTTGTACAATTTGTTGGGAAACATATTTAGATCCATCCTGAAGTCCCCCTACTGGTGAACCTTCAAAAAAAGCACGTACTTGAACTCCACGCTCTATTGCAGCTATTACTCTATCAAGTAAATAAGGGCTATGAAACTCGTATAAATTCAAGTCTATCGTATATTGTGCCGTATCAAGGAGTTCGGATAAAACTTCAAAACTAGAATCTGGGGAGGTATATGGCGTAACGCTTCCTTCAAATTCAAATGTTGGTGTTTCAAATCGTGATTGCCCAGCTTTATAACTTCTATAAGAAATAAAATCGCTAGCGCTGTTCGTGTCTATCCACTCACCTGTAACTTCATCTTGATTTCTAACAAGTATTTCTCCTTCTCGTACACCTGGTACAGGAGAACTATTCCACCCATCGCCTATGTAGGAGGAACTACCATATACAACAACATCGATTAATACATCGCCATTAAATAAGAAAACTTCATCTCCATTATTCGCAAATCGTGGGCTAACAGTACCAATCATTTGTGGAATAGAAGAAACTGTATCTTCACCATACTCAAAATTAGGAATGACATCCACAACCATTTGTTCCATAAATGCATCAGCATCTCTAACAATATAATAAGTTTCACCAGCTTGAATGATAGTTCCATTCGGGAACGTAACAAAGTGATTCCCATCACCAATACGCCATCCAGTCAAATCAATACTCGTTGATGCTGTATTCGTAATGGCCACATATTCTTCTGGCTCAAAAGGTAAGTGTGTATCGTAATACACTTCTGTAATAAGTAGGGTCTGCCCCTCGTTTGCATTAGCTTCAAAGCTATATGCTGGAAATATTACTGAAACTAACAAAAAAATAGATAGTAATACGGAAAACGTTTTTCTTTTTAACATTTGTTTTACCTCCTTAAATTTCGGTACAATTAAAGAGTATTAAATAAGATATGTAGAATCTAGCAGAATTTTGTAAAGATAACATAAAATCAAAAAAATAACCTAAAAGTCTAGCGTTTATTTAGGTAAAATAACCCATGAATTGGAAGGGAATTGGTGTTTATGCAAAACAAAATCATTCAACTAAGAAAAGAAAGAAAAAAGGCAATTAGTAATATCCTTAAAGAATTACAACAATTACTTATCCAATCAAGTGTTGAACTAGTTAAGATTACTAAAATAATGGAGGAAAAATCACGCATCGAAAAATATTACTTTGAGACAATAACAAGAATACTACTCACGGAAAGAAACAAACTGCAAAAAGAGAAAACGCGTGAAGCAGCTCAAAACTTAGCACAACTAAACAAGCAAGCCCAAACCTTTGAAGCAGAATTACTAATGGAGAAACTCGAACTAGCACCGCTACTAAAAATTCCCCCTACAGAACAAGAAAAGATGAAAAAGAGATTATACTCTATAGGATTCAAGTGGACACCGGGACAGGAACATCACTAGTATGCGATTACGTTTTTGCCTATCCATCCTTTTCAACTCTGAACTGTCGGCTGCACCTAGCTCCCTAAGTCACTGCCTTGCTTCTTCATCCGAAAGCTTAATGATTTCATCGTATTCTAGGCATTGATCTTGGGTCGAAGTGGACAGTGTTCCTGTCCCGGTGTTCATTTGATCGGAATTATACAATCTACTAAAATGTTAACTTCTACTAGAATGAAATTAAATATTAAAACTTCAGTAAAGCTTTGGTTTGGAAAAATTGTGTAGTCAAATATCCAGAGAAGTAAAGAAGTAGTAATTGAATCAATTTTATAATTACGGTTCGTTTAATGAAAAACGAATACTTTGTTGATATACAACATGATATGTTCGTTTATTAAGGTGTTTAAATACAGAGTGCGATGCTATTATTCGTTTTTCGTATAGTAGTCCTACATTATGAAACGGACTCAATTAAAAATATTAAAAACATAATCACGTAATATTTCATAGATTTCCTTTCTCTATATTGTTCTCTGGACAAGGGCCTGTTCCCCTCCGATAAAACTTTAACGCACAGGGAGTTTGGCTCCAGAATCCAATCTAATACGGATTATTGGTTTACTTAGAAACACATGCTATTATATACAGGAAAGGGGAGGAGTAATATGTTTTTTAAATCAAAAAAAGACCACGATATGATTAGCACTAACATTGCTTTTTACTGCATCTTTGTCTTTTGGGCAGGCTTCTTATTAATTAATAGCTTTTTAACTCTAGTTAATAAAGATATTCAAATTAATTCTTTGTATTTATTACTAAGTGGCCTACTAGTGTTTTTTACTACTGAGAGAATAGCATTTTATATAAGAAGAAAAAAAAGATTACAGTCATCAATTATTGACTAGTAATCTTTTATCTACTAATTATTGTGATTTACAAGAATAACTCGATGTAGCCCCAATTGTTACTCTCGTGATTATTATTTCTCTATCAAGTCTATTGCATCATGTATTAACTACAGCAATTCCCAATACTGGAATTACAACAATCAATATTGTTAAAAGTGTTGGATTTTTACCAAATACTTTAGCTACTCCCCAGAATCCACTATTTAATCCTATAGCATTATAATAGAAAGAGAATAAAAGTTGATCAGACATAAAAGAAGGGTTTATAACTAAAAGGCAGAACATATTACCTGTATAAAGATTACTTAAATTCATCCATTATTAAGGAGTCTATTCATGAAAAAAATTAAAGAAATTACACATGAAAATATGTTAAAAGCTCTCGATTGGTCATATGATACAGCAGTAAATGGAGGTATCCCTGGTGTGGATACTGCTATTGAACTGGCGGAAAATTATTTAAAAAGGAAAGGCACGCTGAAACAAAAAGTCAACAGACTCATTCGATTTCAGAATTCGAAAAGTGTGACTAGTGGCTTTTTAACTGGTTTAGGAGGGGTAATTACCATGCCGTTTACCATACCCGCTAATATTACTAGCGTCATATTAATACAAATGAGAATGGTTGCAGCAATTGCTCATATGGGAGGATATAACCTTAAGGATGATGAAGTAAAATCTTTTGTATATGCCAGCTTGGCTGGTAACGGTGCAAAGGATATTCTAAAGAATACTGGAGTACAGTTAGGAAAGAAACTTGCTATAAATGGCATTCAGAAAATATCTGGTGCAACCATTACAAAGATCAATCAAGCAGTAGGGTTCCGCTTACTTACTAAGTTTGGACAAACGGGCGTCATTAACTTAGGAAAGATGGTACCACTGGTTGGAGGAGTAATAGGAGGTACAGTTGATGGAGTTACAACAAATATTGTGGGGAACATTGCTAGAAATCTATTTATAGATGGAAATGAAAAAGAAGAACTAGAAACGATAGTTGTTAAATAGTGAATAGTAGCAAGAGGATCACATCTTGAAGTAAACTCGAAAAATTAGACACATTTATTTAAGCAGCTAACAGGGTATGGGTATGAGTTCAGATTAAGCCAGGTTCATACCTTTTAATTTCGTTTTAATCAGGCCTTTTCACTGATGATTATATCAGAATTGCAAAAGACCAAATTCTGGGGCCAGTCGCCCGGTACGTTAATATATGAAAATGTTAGTGAAATTAAGATGTCAGCCTTCTTGACTTAGAGTAGTATAGATGTTTTATAACATTTTGATTGTTGTATTTTTGACGGGGGTTGGTTTTATGAAAAAAATGTTAATACTTTTTCTGGCTGCGATACTTTTAACAACGTTTACTGGATGTACCAAGGAAGAAACAAGTGAATTAATCAAAGTGGCAGACTCAACTAATGATTTTAAAGAAATTACTAACAAGAAGGATATATCAAACATCAAAGACATAATGAAAAGAGTAGAATGGAAAGAAAGTCTAAAAAGACCAAGTGATAAAGAGTCTTATTCATTTTGGTTAGAGAAAGAAGGAAATAAAGAACGACTAACTAATTATGAAGTTTGGTTTGAAGATAATCAAACAATCGTATTCGACAAACTTAATGGCAAACTCGGTTTGGTAGATAATTCGGATGCACCAATCTTAGAACAACATCTAGAATAACTAAATATCTGGCTACTTTGTAAGCAAAAGCGAAAAGCATCGGCGTTAAAACCGATGCTTTTTTGATGCTGAAATTATTGCGATTTTTATTGTTTTTTTTATTTTTGCCCCCCAAAAGAGAACCCGTTATTACTAAAATAGGAGCTTTTTTTATTTTTGCAAATGACCATTAAATTGAATTTAAATAACATTTTTGAAGCGATGCATCGCTATTTGGACTGTCCCCAACATACTTCTTTATGGTTAATGCAGTATATAAATATGTGAATGACTGTATTGATATAAAGGCTATTGCCTAATTTTTTGTTGACTTTTTACGAAGAAGGGGTAAAACTTAGTTAAACAGTTAGGAAGGAAGAATAATATATGGAAAAACTTACTGAAGAGCATGTACTAAAATTGTTGCATACAATCGACAACTGGAAGATAGTAAATGAAGTGTGGATCGAAAAGAAATATCGATTTAAACATTATTTAACAGGTATCGAGTTTGTCAAAAAGGTTGGAGAATTGTCTGAAGAGGTTAATCATCATCCTTTTATTTCAATAGACTATAAGCTTGTTACTTTAAAATTATCATCATGGCAAGCAAAAGGGCTAACCGATTTAGACTTTGAGTTAGCTAGAGTCTTTGATCAATTTTATGAAAACTTTAAAAAAGAGGTTGACAATAAATAGAATTGATTGTATATTTTTTTACATAATTACTTTAGCGATTAAAAGCGTGTGTGCGTTAAAGTGTATAAGTGAAAATAATGTTTTAAGCCTAGCAAACTAGTAGCATTCATAATGACAGTAATTAGAGACTGGATGGTTGGTGAAAATCCAGGTGTTATGAAATGTGAATTACACTTGCGGTTACATAGGGCTTGTTTTTCTAAGTGGATGGGTAATTGCCTGTCAATTAGGGTGGTACCGCGGAGAGTCACTTCGTCCCTTTTCTAGGGATAAGTGACTCTTTTTATTTTATGGCTTTGTTAAAGCTTGTTGTTGATATTAAACTAGCCTAGCTGTTGATTGTAGTGCAAGACGAAGACTCCTGCGGGAATAGAGCAAAGCTTGAGACCCCACAGGCGGGACGCCGAGGAGGCTCAAGTTGCTCCCCGCGGAAAGCGCAGTCTTGCACGGAAATCAACAGCGGACATGAACAGAGCTTATTTTATAAGGGGGAATTAACATGTTAACTGAGATGAAAGCAAGGAAAATACCAAAACACTTACAGAAATTTGTTGTGGATCAACAATATGATAAATATACACCGATTGATCATGCAGTATGGCGTTATGTGATGAGACAAAACCATCACTTTTTAAAAGACACATCTCATGAAGCATATGTGGATGGATTAAAAGCTTCTGGAATAAAAATTAATAGTATACCAAATGTAGATGAGATGAATGAGTCTCTCGCACCTGTAGGATGGGGAGCTGTAAATATTGACGGGTTTATTCCTGGGGTTGTCTTTTTTGAATTTCAGGCACATGGATTATTGCCTATTGCATCAGATATTAGAAAACTAGAAAATATCCAATATACACCTGCACCCGATATTATTCATGAAGCAGCTGGTCACGCCCCCATTTTATTGGACGAAAAATTTTCTGAGTACGTAAAATTGTTTGGTTCAATAGGTGCGAACGCCATAGCTACGAAAGAAGAGCATGATTTATTTGAAGCGATCCGTCAATACTCAAATCTTTTAGAAAATGGAACTGGAACAGATGAACAAATTGAAAAAGCGAAACAAAACTTTGAAGAAAAGCAAATGGCTGTCACAGAACTTTCAGAAGCAGAGCAAATCTCAAGATTGTATTGGTGGACTGTGGAGTATGGACTAATCGGAACTGTTGACGATCCAAAGATTTATGGAGCAGGTTTACTTTCTTCTGTATCGGAAGGAAGAAATAGTATTACATCCAATGTTGAAAAATGGGAATTTGATTTAGAGAAAGTGACACAAACGGGATTTGATATTACGAAACCACAACCACAATTGTTCGTCTGTAATAGTTTTGAACAACTAATAGAAGCTGTAAAAGAATTTGCAAATACAATGGCATTTAAAGTTGGAGGGACTGAAAGTTTAGAAAAAGCTTTAAAGTCAAACCATACTGCAACGATTGTATATAGTTCTGGACTTCAAGTGACGGGAACGTTGACTAATATATCAAAAGATGCCAGCGGAGAAGCTAATTATATTCAGTTCTCTGGTCCTTCAGCTTTAGCCTTTGAAAAACAACAGTTAGTTGGTCATGGTAAAGAAAGACACACAGAAGGATTTAGCTCACCAATTGGAAAACTTGTAAATCATGAAAAACCGTTAGAAGATTGGACAGATATGGAATTATCTTCTCAAGGAATAGAAGTGGGTGTCCATACTAAACTACTATTTGAAGAGGGAGTAAGCATAATTGGCACTGTCACCAGCATTATAAGGAAAAATCAAAAAGTAATTTTAATTACTTTTAAAGACTGTTTGGTTACTAGACAGAATCTTACACAACAGTTTAACGAGTTCGATATGGCTGTTGGAGCAACAATAACCTCTGTATTTGCAGGTGCAGCTGATTCTGAAGCATTTTTCGCTGATTTAGAAACTGTTACCCAGAAAGAGTTTGTTCCGAGAGAACTAACTGAATTAGAAAAGTTATACGGAGTTGTAAGAGAAATCCGTCAAGACAGTACAAACAAAAATACCATTGAAAACAAACTTTCTGAAGTGATGACAAAATTAACTCTACATCATCCAAGTGACTGGTTATTAAGAGTTGAAGTGTTGGAACTTTTAAAGCAGAAGAACATTCTTCATGAAGAACAACTTGTTTTATTAAATGAGCTGGAAAAGCTTAAAGCATTGGATCAAGAGTTGTTTGAATTAATTGAAAGAGGGTTAAAAATAATCCCATCATAAACATCATATTTTATAGTAACTTATTGTAAAACGACTAACTTTGTTCGTTTCAGACTGTCGACAAATTCAAAATAATTCGGGTTTGTCGACAGCCTTTTTTTGTATAAATAAAGTATCAAAAGAATTATGGAGAATAGGCATAGTTTATAGATAAATTATACTTATTAGAACAAAAGCACAACGAAAAGGCATCCGCGACAAATTGTATGTTTGTCAGAGTCCTATTTATCTCTGTTCATTATTCCTATAATATCTCGTTCGTTTCGTACGGATTTTTCCAAGATGAAATCTTAGTCCCTCTAAAAGGCAGAACATATTACCTGTATAAGATTACTTAAATTAAGATGGTCAGCCTTCTTAACGGGTACCTGCAAAAGTAAATGAGTTTTTACGTATAATGCAAGTAGATTTTTTTGAATAACTAGAAATATACTTGCATTTACTTTTTTCTCGTTAGTCTTCTCTATATCCTAAATCATTTAAAGTTAAATCTTGGTATGCTTCGCCAATTCGATACGAAGTAATTCTTTCCTTACCACTTGCTCCCTTGATAATACCTCTATCTAGCCAAGTTATTGCCCATTTAGTAACAGTAATGGGCTTTACTTTAAATAATTCTGCAATTTCCTTAGGTTTAGTGGGTCTATTACGTTCTATAAGAAATCGTAACAATGTTTTTTCTTTTGGCTCTAAAGAAAGGATTCTTGGGTCTGAAGGTGTAGTGGCAAATTTAATTGAAAGATTAGCAACCTTTTCATATGCTAGAGCCATGATTCTTAAAAAATATTCAATCCAAGGGGCTAAATCTTCAGGATTTTCACGCCCTTCATAATAAAGAGCAGGCAGTCCCATTTGTAAATGCTTATAATACCCTTTTAAATCTTCCACATAGTATTCTTCCATTGAATGAAATCCTTTAACATCGTAATTCTCAATTGACAAAATGTATGATGCTAGGGCTCTCGCTGTTCGACCATTACCATCTTCAAATGGGTGAATAGTAAGTAGCTGATATGTAGCAATAGCTGCTTTAATGGGAACAGGAATTTCTTTTTCTGAGTTAATCCATTTCACCAGTGCTTCCATTAATAGTGGCACATCTGAATGTTCGGGAGGTATATATTCTGCTTGTTTTGTTTGATTATCATATACAGCAAATAATACACCAGGTGGCATTGCCCCACGATAGTTACTTTTTGTAGACTTTCTGCCAGCACCATGTTTTACAATAATAGAGTGGAGTTGTTTTATAAAATCTTCTGTAATAGGAGTTTTGTTTTGTTTTTCTTGGGATAAGAAAGAAAGAGCTTCCCAATAATTTCTTACTTCTTCTTCGACAGGAATTCTAAAATCATTTTGTTTTTGTTTGACTACACGAGCAACTTGTTCTAAATCAAGTGTATTTCCTTCTATACGTGTAGAATAATGTGTTGCCTTTAATTTTGCTTGTTCTTTTAGGTCACTTTCAATATGTGCAGGTATAGGCATCAATTCAACAATTGCTCTAGAACGTTCGATTGACATTAAGTCTTTTACGATTGGTTGGGAATAACTAAATTTAGGCATGTACAAATCATTTCACCATCCTTTTAACTCAATTGATACGTTAATTATACGCTATTCATACGCTAATTGAAATTTGTAGTTTATAATTCGTACGCTATTTATATACTAAATGCACTTTTTAGTACGTTATATATACGCTATTTACACGCTAATTTAAATTAATAATATGTAATTCATACGCTATTTAAACGAAATTTGAAATTTATATTAGTTTAATTGTAACCTCATATAGAATAGTAAGGTGAACCAGGTAAATGAAGAATTCAATCAATTACAATCGAAAAGCCCTATTAATATGTTGATAGACATGGCAATCAATGATAGAGTTTAGCTTTAAAAATTATTCATATTTTCAAATAAATAATTGGACATTACCTGTCCCCATACTCTTTATTCATGGTTCTGTGTAATTAAAGGAAAAATAATTTTTATGAGTTAATGCCTAACCTCTAGCTTGTTTTGCTGCTTCTTCTCGCTCTGGTCTATATGCATTTACAATAAAATGATATATCTTAAAGCAGGATTGATTTTCGGGATTTTTATGTGTTGAAATAATAACGTTCTCTATTTCATCTAAGCCCATGGTTAACTCTACTGTTTCAAAGTATTTCTTGCCTTCTATATCTAAAAAGAAACCTTTTAACATTTCTTCCCTTCTTCTCAGGACAGTATGGAGATTAGTTGTTTTATTAAAGAGGATAGTAAAACCAAACGGAATGTCCTCGTTCATGTAACCAATTAACTGTTTACATTGATTCTTATAGTTACCCCATTCTTTGTTTTCTCCAATAGCAATTGGCTTAAATGTATGCTTAGTCTGGGTATAGATAAAAAAGTCTATTTCTCCTGTATTTTTTCTAGCGAATCCACCAGGTTGTTCCCTAGCTACAATGATACCTTTATCTGATAATGATGTTTGTAAAACATGAGCAATATCGTCGCTTAACTGAGTTTCTTTTGTTTCCATTAAACGTCTAGGGTCCATTTCCTTTTGCTTTATCGCTGAGTAAATTAATCGTACAATTAATTCTTCAATATTTTCACTTTCCTGTGATGGATTACTGTTTCGTTGTTGAAGATATCTTTCTCTAATATCATAAGGCATTAACTCAATATATTGATCAAGATCGACATTAAAAAATTCCAGTGTGTTTTTAGAATTAAAAAACAAATGTACGAATGCATCAACGTCCAAAAAGTCCCAGTCATCAAATAAAAAATAAGGATATGATTCTAGATCATCTATTTTATCAAGTATGTATTCATCGTCTTTAGTAATAGGATTTATACTAGTAATGTCAGTAGCTTTATTGTTATCTTCTACATTAACATCGTTAAACCACTCTATTAAAAAATAGAGAGTATATTCTTGAAGTGGAGTAAGGTTATGTGGAAAACTGTCTGTTGTATATTCTTGTAATTCATATAAGGTTTTCTTGCATTTCTCAATCTCATTCCTAGCCATAAACGTCGGAAAAACATAATCTAACATGTGATCGAAATCTCCACTATCTTCTCCCAGTTCAATAAAGAATGTAATTATTTCTTTCAACTCATGGTTAAACTTTTTACTAATTCCTTTAGAGATATTATAGGAAATGCTAATAATTTGGATCACCCCTCTCTCCTAAAATATAACATATTCCTGAACCGAGAGCACCAAATGTAACCAACTTCCTTGGAAAACGTGTCCTGAATTTCGTTAGGTTTACTAAAGTATATAAGCGTAGCAAGAATGTAATTGCTTCATAATTACGCGAATGGAATGGTCGATGGTTTGTAACTGAAGATGTATATGTTTGGACTTAATACAGTAGAAAAGTATTATAAATGGATACATTGCGCGGACTTCTTCGATGTAGAAATAGTTGATGAATTCTAACTCATGAAAAAAAACAGATCTCTTTTTCCCCTCGCTGTAATATGATACAACGCCACTGGGTACCAGCACGATGATTTCTACATAATTCTATGTATCTGACAACCTATTAATCTCATAATCTTATATATACAACTAAGAAGGGGATGATGAAATGGTCATGATTGCATCAATACCTATCAGTGAGATTAAGGCATTGCATAGCTATAGACCTGGCATTGAAACAGCAAAGGCTATTTACGATACCTACTCCACTACAAACACGATACAGATGGTAGTGAATAAATCCAAAGACGGTTCTTTGACCGTGATAAAAGGATTAAGCGTATTTAGTGCTATAAAGGTATTTAGACCAAATGATATTGTCATGGTAATTATCAAGGTAGATTTAGACGATGAATTAGATATAGTACTTGAGGCTACTAGAAACGCAAAAATGGAAAACAATTATTTTAAAATCATGGATGAATATTGTGAAATATTACTAGAAATTTACCATTTATCCGTGCAATCTATCCATGAGTTAACAGGCATAAAGAAAGATAAGCTAGAATCACTAATCTTAAACGACTCTAGGATCCTCCCTCGAGTAAGAGCACTTGCTGAACAAAAAGGAAAAATTCCGTTTATAAATAAAATATTGAATGATAAAAAGATCCCAAATGAAAACAAGATACCTCTATGCCGTCATGCATTAAGAGAAACAAGACCATTAACTGTGGAGGAATTACGTAATTTCAAGTTTTTTATTGAGGTAGGTTACAGAGTAGACAATCTTACTGTTTGAGATATAGATTATATTGTAAATAGAAAAGCTGCTTTTCTCGAATATTGGGAAGACAGTATTTATAAAAGAACACCAATATTCCAACCAAATAATAGCCAAGATGAACAACAATGGCATTAAGTAACGGAAGAACGGGGATCAAACTATCTTTTATGAAAACTTTTCTTCATTCCACGTTCACTTATAAAAAGTTACGGAACTTCAGTGTACCTTTCCCTAATTCCACTTTCCGGTCATAATATCTTTTCTTGTTCATACATTATAAATGAAGGATACATTCTTTCTTCCCTCTATGCAGGGAGGATGGTATATTGCTTAAGTACTACATAAATTACTGGTTTAAAAGATTAATTAAAGTTGTTAGTAACATTTACTAACTAAGTTTTATCTCTGTCGAATGTAGCCACAGCCTGAAAATAAAATATTTGGGAAAAGGATGTAACCTTCTTCTTCCTTTTCCCTTTTAAATAAACTATACATAAAACAATTATCTTTGAAGCAATCAACTTTTACAGGTTTGATTGCTTCTTTATTTGCTAGCAACATAAAGCGGTTTTCCCTTTGACTACATAGATGTTTCTACTTTGTAATATCAAAATGCATAAGAGGATAAAACTATTCCGTTACCAACGGGTTGTTTTGTAATTTTATTTACACTTCTACTATTTATTTGAAATGGAACTTGTCACCGGGCCTTTTTATCTTTTTGTAAATGTCCGTCTACTAGATTTGCTAGTATAATGATAACTTCCTCGTGCGCATCACTTGTAGAACTAACCCTCCGCTCCAAGACACAACTCCCTAAGCAGAAGCATCCAACGCCCCCAAGATAAAATCTGTTATGAATGAGTGTTACTTAAGAACTTGAGACGTAATACTACCCAATCTACCAGGGAACTAAAAGCTGGAATAATGATCTTAAGCGTTTATATTAAAATGTGGGGAAAATTAAAAATCCCTTTAAGCTTATTCAACTGCTTAGTAAACTACTAAAGAGCATTATGGTTTCATTAGTAATTACCAATATTTGTATGGACACAGAGCCTGTCCCCGTGTCCTCTTCCAGCAGTCTCAGCCTACCCTATGTCCACAACAAGGTGGTGTTGGAGTGGGTGTTTAAGATAGAGGCTGGGAATTGTTCGGTTAGGTTGCCTTTTAGTAGTTGTTCGATTGCTTGGGATTTGGATTTCCCTGAGGCTAGGAGGATGATTTCTTTGCTTTTCATGATTGTTTGGATGCCCATGGTGATAGCTTGCGTTGGAACTTCGTTTAAGCTTGAAAAGTATCTTTCATTTGCTTTTCGGGTGGAGCTTGTTAAAGTCACGATATGTGTTTTGGAAGTGAAGGAAGTTCCAGGTTCATTAAACCCGATATGACCATTTTTCCCAATCCCAAGAATTTGCAGATCTATCCCTCCTGCATTTTCAATCAATCGCTCATAGCGCTGACATTCTTCCTCATGATTATTGGAAATCCCATTCGGAATGTTTGTGTTTTCTTTTTTCACATTAATTCCGCTAAACAAATGTTTATTCATATAATAATAGTAGCTATTCTCGTGCGTTTTCGGCAGCCCAATATATTCGTCCAAATTAAATGTTTTTACATTCTCATAAGAAGGCGCACCAGTTGCCCTAAACTTTTCTACTAAAATTTCATACATTCGCTTCGGAGTCCCACCAGTTGCTAATCCTACTGTCAAAAAAGGATTTTGTTGGACTCGTTTCATCAACAGCTCAGCTGCCATAACGCTCATTTCTTCATAACTATTCACTTTCACGATCCTCATGTTATTCCCAACTTCCGTTTGAACATCTACTCGCATAACTTTTGTCCTCCTTACATAAAAAGAAAGCCATGTAATACAATCTCTACATGGCTTCCCAAATCACTTCATACCCGTTAAAGTAATTCCTTTTATGATGTGCTTTTGTAATAAGAAAAATACTAGTATTAAAGGTAGGGCTGTGATTGTTGCGCCTGCCATAATGAGCTCCCATCTTGATTCAAACTCACCTGATGCGAAATACGATAAACCGACTGGTAACGTGTATAGTTCGGAAGAATCTGTTACAATTAACGGCCATAAGAACGCATTCCAGTTACTTAAGAACGAGAAAATGAATAGTGCGGAAATCGCTGGCCATACTTGAGGAATGGCTACTCTCCAGAAGATTTGAAACTCGCCTAAGCCATCAATTCTTGCTGCATCTAGCAAGTCGTCCGGAATACCTTCCATGAATTGCTTCATTAAAAATACACCAAAGCCAGTCATTAAACCTGGGAAAATGAGCCCCCAATAACTATTCGTCCACCCAAACTCAGAACTCATAATATACCAAGGGATAATAAGCATTTCTGTCGGAACCATTAACGTACTTAATATCGCAATAAAAATAATGCCCTTGCCAATAAACTTAAACTTAGCAATAATATAGCCGACTAATGAATCGAAAAAGACAACACTAATGGTTGTAACAACCGCTACAATGATACTGTTTATAAACCAGCGCGGAAATAAGGAATCTTGAAAAATTCGGCGGTAGTTTTCGAATGTTAGATTTTCCGGAATGATACTAAGTGTATATACATCTAAGGCTGATTTTAAGGAAGTGGACACCATCCAGATGAATGGGAAAATCATTATAATGGAACCTAAGATTAGTAATGCATATACGATGATTGATTTTTTCTGTTTTTCCATGATTTTTCCCTCCTTATTAATAATCAAACTTCTTAGATAGTACTTTCATTTGGAAAATCGTTAACGCCAGAATAAATAAGAACAAGATGACCGTAGCTGCTGAAGCTAACCCCATGCTATATTGTCTAAACGCCAACTGATAAATATAGACAACAACAGAAATCGTGGAGTGTAATGGTCCACCTGCGCTATCCACACTCATATTGACAACTTGAGTGAAGGATACTTGAATAAAGGTGATACTTCCGATAACGACCGAGAAGACGAGCGTTGGATTTAACAGCGGGATGGTGATGTCTTTGAACTTTTGCCAACTGTTCGCTCCGTCCACTTCTGCTGCCTCGTAAAACATTTTCGGGATATTTTCTAAACCGGCTAAGAAAATAATCATTTGAAAACCTAGTCCTTGCCAAATCATCGTTCCGATAATAATATAGATTGCTTGGTCTGGAGAATTTAAAAATAACTGCGGAGGTATTCCAATCGTTACTAAAAGTTCATTGATAATTCCGTTGTTCATAAATAGCCATTTGAATACCCAGCTTATTGCTACAATACTTGTGACGTACGGAATAAAATAAATAACACGAAATATCCCAACGAACTTATTAATTCGTTGTAACAATAAAGCGATCGCAAGCCCGATGATTACTTGGCCAGCAACCCCAAGAACGATAAAAATTAACGTGTTCCATAACGATTTTTTGAAAATAGGATCTGACATTAGTGTTTTGTAGTTATCCAATCCAACGAACGGTTTTTCTGGCGATAAAATGTTCCATTCTCTAAATCCAATATTAAATGTATATAAGGTTGGTGCGATTCGAATTCCTAGATAAAAAATTAATGGTAGTAAGAGGCAGACATAGACGAATAAATATTGGCTTTGTTTTAATGTTAAGTTCGGTTTCGTAAATCTTTTCTTCTTCGGTTTAGGTTTAGTAGGTGTACTCGGTTGATAAGATGGCTCAGCCATTACTATTACCTCCTATGAAAACAGTGGTTGTGTTCATGGCCAGAATCCGCTCATGTTGGACAATGAACATTACTTTTTGGTTTGCAGAAAACTATGTATCTATTTTTAAAAGAAGGACGATATTCATCGTCCCTCTTCTCTCAAACTACTTAATCTTTCTTAGACCAATACTCATCAAACAGACTTTGTGTACCGTCTACTAGCTCTTTATAAGCATCTTCTGGGGATACACCTTGTAATAGAACTCGGTCTACCGCTTGAATGACTAAATCTCTTTCTCTACTTTCATCCACGAAGAAATGGGCATTTGCATACGGTAGCTGCTCGATGAACGCACCGTATAGTTCATGGTTTAAATATTTGTCTTGGAATGCTACTTTTTCTCTTGCAGGAAGCTCCCCGATTTTGTCTAACCATCTTTCCATTACTTCTTCACTTGTTAAGAACTGAAGGAATTTCACCGATGCTTCTAACTTTTCTCCTTCTACTTTAGAAGTGATGCCGTTACTCCAGAAAGAAGATTGTGTTGCTTTCGTGCCATTTTTCGAAGGAAGTGGCGCAATTCCGTAGTTTAAGTCTGGTGTATCATTTTGTAATGTACCGATACGGAAGGAACCATCAATGTTCATTGCTGCGTTTCCTGTTTTAAACGCCGTTACATCATCTGTGTAGAAGTTACGCTCTCCTACCTTGTGCTCTGTTGCAAAATCTAACCAGTATCTGAATGCATCTAAACCAGCAGGTGATTGTGCCCATAAAATATTTTTACGGTCTTCACTTAAACCCTGGCCGCCAGCTTGATACAATAACGCATCTCTAAACCAGTGGTGCCCTTGTTGACTTGGCTCCCAAGCTAGACCAGCTTGTTGTATTCTTCCGTTGTTGTCGCGCTTCGTTAGCTTCAACGAATAGTCTACTAACTCATCCCATGTTGTCGGAGGGCTATTTGGATCTAAGCCAGCTTCTTCGAAAAGGTCTTTATTATAAAATAATGCAATTGTTCTTACAGCAGTTGGTATCGTCCAATATTCCCCGTCTAGCTTGACAGATTCCACCATCGGGAAAAACTCGGATTCTATCATATCGTGCGGGAATGCGTCTTGCGGTAATGGCTGTAAGTAGCCAGAATCTACGTATCTAGGAACCCATCCGTAAAATAAGTTGATCACATCTGGGCCACGACCTGCAGGTACTTGTGCCGCTACTCTCTCATTGAATTGATCATAAGGAAATGTTGTATGTTTTACTTTGATTCCAGGGTTCGCATCTTCAAACTCTTTAATTAACTCGTCAACTAAGTTCACTTTTGACTCGAAATGGTATTGCCAATACTCAATTTCAATGATGTCTCCATCCGTTCCACTTGTCGTTTTTTTGTCACTACTACAAGCTGCAGCAAATACACCAAGCAACAAAACTAAAAACAGCACTAACGATTTTCTCATTTTTATCCCCCTCAATTGCTTTTTATAATAGGAGTTAAAGTACAACCTCAACTCCGTGTTACTATCGTTTAATACTCATTTCTACCGTTTCATGAAGCCTCAGAATATAGTTATCTAGTTTTTCAAACGTTGCCTTTACCCAGCTTTCGTCATACGTTAACGTTTCAAGGCAAGTCACATATTGGTTTTCGACTTCTATTGCCGCTGGTCCACCGAGTATGTCGCGAACGTTAATAAAGTTTTTCGGACAAACCGCTTTCCGATAATCTTCTTCTGAAACGTTTAACAGTAATTGAAACTCATGTTGAGCAATTTCATTTACCTTGTTAGCGCTTCCATTTGTAAGGTCATTTCCTTCTGCTAAAAGCTCTTTTACAAACTTACTTACAATTCCATGTGAGATTCGAAATGGCACTTCATAGTTTCGTACTAAAACGTCTGCCAGTTCGGTTACAGTCGAGAAACCATTTTGCGCGTGGTAAAGTAAGCGCTCTTTATGGAATGTACCGTGCTCTAAAATTTCCGTTAAAATGTCTAATATATTGATTGTTTGTGAGTAGCCGGAGTATAGTGGCATTTGAATATCATCGCCAATGTCGACTATGTCTCCGAGTGGCACATTATGTGTTAAAAACATGGTTCCTTGAAGCTCGCCCATCGCTTTACTAATGGAAGCTCTCGTATGTTCGAGTGCAGATGGGTTTCTTTTTTGTGGCATGATACTTGATGTTTGAACATGCTGGTCATGTAAACGAAGCGTGTTCACTTCGTTCGTCGTCATAAAAATTAAATCGTATACGAATCTAGAAATAGAGGATAGCGAAATAGAAAGTACACTACTAATTTCCATCATAAAATCGGATGCCGAAATGGCGTCATAAGAATTGGCCATTGGGGAATCAAAGCCTAGCTGGGTACCTATATGATGGCGGTCTATATTAAATCCTGTTGTCGATAGGGCTGCCGCTCCCATTGGCGAGACATTGATTCGTTTATAAAGCTCCAGCCCTCTTTTTGTATCACGTTGGAGGTTATTTTCTACAGCTAATAAGTAGTGTGCGAGAGTCGTAGGTTGTGCTTGCTGATTATGTGTGTGGGCGGTCATGATTGTATGTTTATGTTCCTTAACAAGAGCTAAAATGGTTCGTCGTAGAGCATTTACTTTGTCTAGCCAGGTGGTAATTTTTTCTCTCCAAAACATGCGAAACATCGTCGTGTCCATATCGTTTCGACTGAACGCGATATGCATGTTTCCAACTAACATCGGACCTATTATTTCTGTAAGGTCTGCTTCTAGCATGAAAAATAAATCTTCATAACGGTCATCGTACTCTTTTGTGTAGCTTTGTTTATACAATTTATATGTAGCATCTAAAATTTCTCTTGCATCGTCACTGTCTAAAATCGCTTGATCTCGTAGCATTAATACGTGCGCTATATTGATTTCCATAATGTGTTGATAAAAATGATCTCGTGTATGTCGGTACGTTGGCTCTAGCTGTATATCAATATATCGCTGTGAGCGTTTCGCCAATTTAGTTTCCCCCTCGATTATTTAGTAACGATTCGTGTTCTCGTAAAACTAATGCCCCAGCACCTAGTAAGGATAAGCCGTCGATTTCTGATATATATATATCCGTGTTCATTGGAAGATGCTTTTCGATAACGGCTTTCACTTTTGGCAAGAACCACTGCCCTGACTTTGATAAACCACCGCCAAGAATGACGCATTGTGGGTTGAAAATACAGATAACATTTACAAGCGCAAACGCTATATGTTCCAGTGTTTCTTCAATGACTTCTGTTGCGATTGGGTCATGGGTGATTGCATGTTCAAAAATTAGCTTTGCTGATAATTCTTTGTTTTTTAGGGGATGCGAGTCCGTAAGCGTAGCTAGCTTTTGTTCCATTCTTTTTACGATAGACGGTCCACCAACATGGCTGTCTAAAAATCCGAAGCCTTGAAAAATATGGTCATAATCTTCTAGTGCTTCGTTTTTATCTGTAACCATGTAGCCAATTTCTCCAGCTGCAAAAGAAGCCCCTCTGTACAGTTGGCCATTTACAATAATGCCGCAGCCAACACCAGTACCTAACGTTATAAGGATTAAATGGTCCGCATTTTTCGCCTTGCCTTTCCATTGCTCGCCTAATACCGCAACATTGACGTCATTTTCAACATATACTGGAAGTTTTAGTAATTGTTGAAGCTCTTTTTTTAGCTCGAAGTTTTTCCAACCTAAGCTTGGTGCATCTAACACGATTCCGTTATCTGAATCAGTGATACCTGGTGCTCCTACTCCAACCGCCATGATTTTATTTTTATCGATGTTATATGTTTGCACTAAACTCTGAATGGCGAGGAACGCTTCATACACAAGGTCTTTTTTTAGCGCATATTGAGTGCTTAATACTTTGCGAGCGATGATGGTCCCGTAGGCATTTACGATTCCGACCTCAATATTGGTGCCACCAATATCGACACCTACTAACAGGCGGGCATTGGGGTTGAAGGTGAGCAAAACCGGCTTTCTGCCACCGAGTACACTTGATTCTGATCCTTCTTTCTCTAGGACCCACTCCTCGGAAATTAATTCATCCACGATAGAGGAGACTGTCGGCTTACTAATTGCCAGCATAGCAGCGATATCCGCTCTCGAGGTTTGTTCATTATCACGAATAAACTGCAATATTTTCTTTGAATTTAAGTACTTCAAATAGTTAGGTGTGTTACTTCTAGCTTGTTTCATATCTACTGTGCCCCTCAAAAAAATCCGACATTAAACTACGTTAGTTTGTAAACTTTCCTAACCAACCTAACTATATAATATTTACCATTTGCGGTTTTGTCAATACTAAATTTTGAATTTTCTAAAAATGGTGAACAGAGGGACATGTCCCGCTAGCGTTGCACATCATACAAATATTGTAAGTAGTTTACTGTGAAGATAATTTTCGTAGAAAATTCGTAGACAAAAATAAAAAATTCTCCTATTGTAAAAATGGTAGATGTTTGTTCCCGAAAACAAACTTTCTACAAAGGAGCACCAAAACTTATGAATATGGTATCTCAAAATAGTATTAAGTCAATGCTTGTAGATGTTACCGACTGAAAAATTTTCATGTCCACTTTTAAACTTCGATAATAAAAAGTTATCTAAGGATGCGATAATCAAAATCTTTGTTACTGCACAACCGCTTCCTTGCAGCAACGCCCATAACTTAGTATGGCATTTACAGAAGCACAATCCGACTTACAAGATTTGCCCCTTATAATCACTTTTTACAACCTACCAGATTTGTTCACCTACATCTTAAAATAATCCTTTTGGAAAAAGGGATACGTATCCTTTACTAGGAACTTTATTCAGTTATTAGTCAGACTTAAATACAGTGCTACTAATACCTCCGCCCCATAATCCCCTACACAACTTATTGCATCCAACGCCAACTAAACTTAGCACCTTCCATATTTTAATGCTAGCATGTCCCTAAAAGCTTGGGAAAACAGCATCTATGAAAGAAGACAGATATACAGGGCCAATAATGGCTACTATGAACAACAATTGCATTGAGTGAATGAAAAACAGGGACGGGGTTGAATTCACATTACGAAAAATGTGAATTCAACCCCGTCCCGACTTCGCACTTCTAAACAGGACTAATTACAGTGTCCATCCCTACCATCAAATGAAATACTGTATGTTTCAGATAAAGGATTGTTATCTGTACTGCTATGTTGACCATTCAAAAACTTCTCATGAGGAATTTCTTCTGTGCGTTCCCGATTTTCGTTAACATAATAAGCCTTTACTTTATGCCATCCTAATTTTGTTATAACATCTGAAGAAGAGGAAGTCATAACTCTTCCGTTTTCAGGTACATCAATGATCAGTTCTTTATTTACTATTTCCAACGGTTTTTCATTGTCTTCGTTATATCGTAAATACACACAGCCACCATCAAAACTTTCTGAAAGATGATAGATGACCGTTACATCAGAATAACTCTTCTTATTTGAAATAAACACGAAGGAAAATATTAGTATGAAAGCTAAAAAGGAAAAACCAGCTATTTTCTTCAAAACAATTCCTCCTTATTAAGTGTGTTATGTAAGCATATTTTCCAAAATCTATATATTATATTAACATATATATCCAATAGCTACGACAACTTTAAAGTAGTTATTCATTCATTCTTCAAATACTACGGACATTTAGTAGAATAATAGTTTATAAAAAGTGATTTTCTTTTAAATAGAACTTTTTCTACTTAGAAAAAGTAACTGACCATGCACATGGGTAAAAAAATTCCTTTAAGTAGGTTGTACATATATAACTATTTGGATTCGTTCAGGTTTTTATTTTCCATAATATGTTTGGGCAGTACCCGTGTCCATTCCATTAATCTCCCTTATTTTGTACTTTATCCAATAAATAGAAAAGGACTATACAAATTAGTATCAACCCTAAAAATATCCCACTATTCCCGGTCTCAAATTTGAAGAATTTAGGGAAAATATATAGTTCTAATATAAAAATAAGAATTGCAAGCGATACTAAGATTCTATAAACCAAGCAAATTCCTCCATTATTTTTTTTAGTTGAAAATATTGACTACTTTGTAACGCAAGAATCAAGGTGTATTGTATACCTATAAATGTAACTTTAACTATGACAGCCAGACTGTTATATTCTCAAATATGCTTAGACAAGGAGCCTGTCACTGTGTCCATACTTTATGATTTATCAGTCAGATCAACCCTAATTCTACAAAATCTATTATCCATAAATTTCTAGTCTTTAACAATACTTATTTTTGGTGTCGGAAGGGGGTGATGCCGATAGGATGACAACTTTCCGATTATTAGTGCTTACGAGTGCATTTACTAGTTTTCTAGCATGAAAGACAAAACTACCCACCCTTGAATATACTGGGGGTCTTGCTCCATATCAGGAAGTACCTGTCTCTGCCTCTACCATCTCATTGAACACATCAAACATCAACCGCTCATAGTTCTCTTTCCGCTTTTCTGCTATTAAATTTGCATACAACGTCTTGTAAAAATACCCTGCAAAGGAAGTATGTATTTTCTTGTTTTTATGCATAAAAATAGACGTTTTTAACGATCGAACAACAGACCCGATAAGTTCCTCTAAAGGCCGATTAAAAGGTATTTTGTTATAGGTGGTGTTGACACGTTTCCACAATGTATATATTTCAAGTGGAGTAAAAAATGGATCAGCAGCCTTAATAAATTCTGGATGGATAAATTCAGGTAAGTAGCTGCTATCAATATGTTCACTAGGGTCTTTCTTGAACCGCTTGTTTTCCAAAAGAGTAGAAAAATGAGAAGTAGGTATGGTACTAGTCGATTTTCCTTTCTTTTCGACTATAGGTTTTTTATTCTCACAGAGTGAATCTAGTTTCATAATAGTTTTATTAGGGTGGTCACATACCTGGTCAGGATAGGTGGTCATCTTTGTTGAAAAAAAAGGCTGAATGACGAGTATGTTTACTCCTTGCTTGCCATTTTCCCGAATGGTATGTATTTTCATCAGGAAACCAAGATTGACTAATTTTGTGATAGAACGCGTGACTGTACGTACACTTATATTCAATGCATTTGCGATTGTTTTGTTTTTGGAAAAAGATACACCGATTACTTTACAAGAATGTTTGGCGATATACCGAATGACCTCGATGGCCCCATGAGACAAAGAGGCTTTGTGCACATATAAAAACCTTCGCACCACCTCGTTCATTCCCTCCAAACTAGCAAAACTTTGATAGCTTTTGATTCTTTCAAAAGTGAACGTTTCCATGAAAAACTGCTCCTTTACCATATTCTTTTACAAAGAATTTAATATAAGAGCATGAACAAGTAAAAATAGTAAACGATGCATTTTCGGATAGATAGAGGGATAAAATGCGACGTTCTCCTAAGGAATATGCAACGTTTACCTGTATGGTTAAACTTTGAATTAATAACTTTGTTAAATCTCCCAGTTGTCATCATATTTCTAAGATAGTAAAAAGTTGTAGTGCAGATTCTTGGACTGTATCAGAAAAAGTAAACACTTTAGTTGGGAGTGCGAGGGTATTTACTAATTGGTGTTGTCTTATTCGATTAACGGAAGCGAGTATGGAACAAGGAAAGGTACTAATAAAAGCGGGAATAGTAGCTTTTTCCAGTATTGTGAAATGAAAAATCGTCATTAGCTTAATGCTTAGTAGACGCTTACTGCGCAGCAAGTAATTTAGCAACTACGCATAGATTAGATACCTATTGATTAATTCTTTTCTAACCTAAATCGTTATTTTCTAGTAGTATTTTTTTATGAAGACACTTAAATTGCGAATAATTTCATTTAAAATAAGGTAAGGTTGAATAATCCAATAATACTAAAGTGAAACTTCCTTAAATTTGGAGGTTTTGCTTTTTACTAAATATAAACATTAAACTTTAACAGAGCCAATAAAAAAAGAAGAGCAATCATTGCTCTTCTTCCTCAGTGATTTCATTGTTATTTATTTTTTCGACAAACTGGGAAATATCAAGAGAACTTAATTCTAAGTAACTTAACAACCTTGTTTTATCTTCAAGTAGCTTTTTCTGGACTTCCTCTAAGACCTTTTTTGCCTTTTCTTCATCCCATTTAATCTTTTGTTCTACTTCATTTTTTACATTGCCCTTCAAGGCTTTTAAACCCCACTTTATTCCAACTGCGGTAGCAATCGCTACACCAATCCCAGGTAATACAGCACCTAAGCTACGCGTCGCCGTAGCAGCAATAGTTCCAGCTGACAATAAAGAAGTACCTGAAATCACTTTCATGTAAGTATTTAGTGAATCTGGAGACTTGTAAGCAGATGGATTTATATTTTTGACTTCTTTTATGCGCTTCTTGATTTCGTATGATATGGATACGAAAAAAGCAAAGGCTAAAGTTTTGGTTAATCGAGACGGATCCTGTTCAATTTTGACAATTGTGGGACGGCTTACTCCCATTTTATTAGCTAAATCCTCCTGAGTAAGATTTAATAACTGTCGGATATCAGTAAAGTTACTTCCAAGCATTATTAAGTAATTATTCATATTAACACCTCTCTTATTATATTTTAACTTAAAGTAAAATGTATTTCAAAAATAAAAAATAAAAACTTTATGTAAAAATGTTTACATTTTGTAATAATAAACCTATAATGTAAATAAATGAACAATTAAAATTTTGAAGAGGTGGAACGAAAATGAATTTCAACCTATTTAAAGAAATTTTTATCGAAGTACTGAAATCAATTGAAAATGTCACCAATAATCTAAAATAGGAGTGAGGATAATGGGATTGAGTAATCTTGTTGAATTTGTAAATGAAAAAAAAGAAGCTGTAATGGACTGGGGAGTTAAGACAGTGAGCGTTACGATTGGAACGGCAACAGGCGGCGCAGCAGGTGGAGCATCAGGCGCAGGTTTAGGTGCGGGTATTGGAATGGTTATAGGAGGTCCTCCTGGAGCAGGCATCGGGTTTGCAATTGGTAGTTTTGTTGGAACAGGTTCAGGATTAGCAGCTGGTGCAGTAGGTGGAAAAAAGGTAGGAAAAATTATAATTGAATCATTAAAGGAGGACTAATAGAATGAAAAAGATATTTCTAAAAGGTGCTGAAGAAGGAATAAAAGAATTCATCAACTTAATGACCAGGATTTTAAATAAAAAGTATTAGGAATTGAACAAATTAATGCAGAATGTCAGCATTGTGGGGTTGCATACCAAATCCTGAAAATTATTCAGAAATAGAAAAACTATGCCGTGGTGGCCAGTTCAATTACTATGAATGTTTGATGAAAGTGGAAAACAGCAATATAAGTTGTCCTAAATACAATGACTCAAAATAAATTGACAGTTAGAGTAACAGCTGAAAAATGGATGTTTTTAGGATTATAGATTCAGTTTTTGAGTACAAAAGTATAATTTACACACAATTTAGCAATCCAATTCGCAACTGAATTGGACTGCTTTCTTTTGTTAATATATCTATGTTTTTCAATAGTTTAAGCATGTATTAGCACCCAAATTTGCAACCCTTTTACCAAGGATGACAGAATTTATTGGGTACTGATGTTGAATAAGCATGAGGAAAACAAAAAATCTATTTATTATTTATTGCACAGTACAAATATACTATTCAATACAAAATAATATTCCGCAATCGGCTCGATTGCGGAAGGCCAAAGGCCTAAATCCTCGGTAAAAATAAGGAGGATTTAGGCTTTTTTTATTCAAAATAGTCGACGTTATTTAAATACGTTGACAGCAAGTGGTTAATTACGTGGCAACTGCTGGTAAAAAACATGGCTGAGATGGTTCATTTTAGAGTATTTAAATGTATGACTACTATATACAAAACGAAGGACTCAAGTAACAAACCTTCCACCATGAAAAATAAAACAATTTCATTTCCATCCATACAATCATAATCTTAATTTCTAGGTAAGTTGAAATAACTTTAATTAGAAGTAATAGCAAGAGAGATCGTCTACGCAGAACACAAAAAATGACCCCATGTCCCTACTCAAAACAAAAAAATTTTTTGTATAATTTTACTATTTATTGTCAAAACACCGCAATCATGCGGTGTTCCTTCTTTTTTTCTGCTTACATAATTAGGTAAAAAGGGGAATTGATTTGGATAAGGATGATAAAGAGAAAAGTTTGAAAAAGGAATTTGGAAGGCTAATTCGAGGGCTTCGACTGGAACAAGGGATGTCGATTGAAGAGTTCGAACATGTGTTAGGTGTGGATAAAGCGACGGTTGATCGAATGGAGAATGGAGGGAATCCCCCTAGTTTTTCCACTTTCTCTCGCTTACATAAAAAAGGAAAGATAGATATAAACGTGCTGATCAAGAGTGCTATAGGAAATAGTAACTATTTTGAAGAGTCAACAGAAGAAGATAGCGACGACCGATAACCACACTGATGAAGTCTAGGCACCCTTAGCCTTTATGAACATTGTTAAGGAGTGAGATTAGTGATGATCCAACAAACTAATGATAGGACGTACACGTCACTTTCCAGTGTATGTCCTTCTCCTGGGACTGTTAGTATAAATAGAACATCTTCTTTTACCAACATTGTCAACCTACGTTCTATTTCAAGAAACCACAGCAAAGGCAAGATTCCGTAACTGTCCCCAAACAAAATACACTACGCCATAATAGAACCAAACCACCCTTCCAAGATATCGCCTATGGAACAAACCACCTCCTCTTATCTTTCTTCCATTTTAATCAATACAAAAAGAAAGATAGAAAAGAAGATTATAATGATGGAAGTAATGAATGATTATTTAATGGATACTAGTACATATGCATTGTTGCCTTATTTTCATGAGAGGTACCAGACGGAAATTATCGATGAGGATGGAATCTATTATTCAGAGGAGAGGCCAGAGGAAATATTACGTCTAAGTTATTTGACGTATGGGGCTTCGTATGAGGGGAGAAGAGATTCTGTTATTTATATGACGAATTATGTGCAAAAAACGCCGATCCTTACATTTCAGGAGGAAAAGGTCATTTCCATTCCAACGCACTCCCCTGATCACATGGATTGCGCGTGGATTATGTATCACCAAATACGCCAACTTGTGCCAACCAACCGGAATAGCTGCATCATCAAACTACGAAACTATACGGAAATCGAAGTGCAAGCATCCCATCAAACGATGAAGCAACAAATGCAGAAGGCGGGCCAGACCCTCGATCCGGGGACGGGGTGTCCTATATATCTCCTGTAAAATGTTGTTCTTTATTGAATCAAGACGTGTCATTTCTCTTTCTTGAAATTGAGAAATGTAACCCCGTCCCCCCGCCTCATTATATATTCATATATAATTAAATGAAATTACATATAAAACAGGAAAGAGTATATAGAACACTAGCAAACTAACCATAACCACATTAGCTCTACGTTTTATCTTTTTCTCATTTTGTTTCATCATTAAAAAAATACTAATTGCGATAGTGCCTACTAATGGTCCAATCGTATAGTCTAATTGGAAAGATGCTTGATAAGTTGTTGCAACAATTATGATGAACAAGATAGATAGTAAGAGAAATATTTTCGGTGCTAAAGTATGGAATTGTCTACTCATATTTAAGTTCCCTTCGCATATAAAATTTACTAAGTTAAATACGGAGTATTAGTTTATTTAATTCTTATAATTATAAAGTTTATTGTTAATTACACCAACTAAATTCTTTACAGTAAGGTTTGGTATTTCTATAGTGATTAATATATCTCCACTCTTGATATGCTACATCTGCTTTTTGCGTCATCCATCTATTAGAGTACCAGTTATTACTCCCTCCAGATTGGACTAATTTTCTATTAACTTTGCCATTCCATAGTGTAACACTATAGTCATGCCATTTTTCAACAGCTAAAGTAATACCTAGTCCCACTACATATTTTTCTAGGGTCCAAACCCTATTAACTTTTATACTTGGTTCAATTGTATACCTAATAGCACCAGCTATTATTACTACGTTTAGAGAAATCAAAATACTCGCTAAGGCTGCTAAAGTTAACCCTGCACCGATGACTCCTGCAACTACACCTGCAGCAACATCAATCCCTGTACCTGCAGTTAATCTGATTTTCCTTAATGCTTTTATATCTTTATTATGACTTGCATTATAAACTAAAACATTATGATTTCCTCGTTTATAGCTCCTTAAATATATCCAACTAATACTATTTCGATACTTATATATATTAAACCATTTGCTTTCATTAATATAATATCTAGGTGAAGACATTATACTATAGTCCATCGGATCATCCGTAACAGCTGATGAATAAGCAATAGGTTTCGGATCGTAAGGTGGATCTATCGGATAGGGATTAATAGGATTTACAGGATCTGGTACTAATACAGGGTCCTGAGGATCCGATATTGTATCATCATAATAGGTTGGATCTATTAAGTTATCCCTAACTAACAAGTCCATTATTTCATCATCAGACAGATCAGGAATATTATCTACAGGTGCTTCATCAATATACCGTTATAAAAAGAAGAAGTACTCGGTTGTATTTCTTCTAATATAAAACCTGAATTTAATTAGTAAATCAAATCAAGGTTTATTAAAATAACTTAACGCATATATAACTAACGAGTAGAAGCATATTAATGGCTTGCAGCTTTGCTGCAAGCCATTAATATTTTTTAATCCCTACTAAACAAATTCCTAGTATAAATCTTCACACACGCTTCCACCAAATCCTACGACAAACATTCTCAACAAACACATCACTAACTTCCTTAAATTTCAAATTCATTTAATACGTGTTTGCCATTAAATGTTTCATCGCCAAGTGCTGGTTCGTAGATTACTATTTCTACCCCTTTATCTTGGGTGGACACGGGGACAGGTTCTGTCCAAAATTAAAAAAGAAAAAGCGGAGTCTACTCCCCCATTGATACGGCTTCAGCTTACCTTCCAGTATTTCACGAAAAATGGTGAGACCAACGTCCTTCTTAGACTTATCCTCCATCTTAGACACATGCTTTTCATATGTTTTCGTATTTTCAGAGTATGAACATTCACTTTCATCCATATGACGAAAATAAAAGGGTCTACCTTCATCTTTAGTAAGATTCATATTTACTGGCTTATTACAACACACACAGGAAAACGCACTTTTCTTTGAAAAAATGCGATAGTTACTTTCAAACCAACGTAAAACCTCAGAACGTTCCATATTTTGTAGCTCTAGCTCTTTCCTTTTCATTTCAATATTAAACACAGAATTATTTAAGTATGCAGAATCCAACCTATTCCACCAGCCTTCTACAGATAAAGTAAATATGACTATTATACCTTTATAATACATATATTTTCCATTTAATAGACTGATATTTCTTTTAATAACCGGCTATAAATGAAAGAAATAAATCTAGTAATAACGAATCTACCCATAACTTAATGTGGCATGTACAGAAGCACAATACGAATTACTTGATTTGCTCCTAATAATCACTATTTACAACTTACAAGATCTTTCCACCTACATCTCAAAAAAACCCTATTGGAAAAAGGGATACGTATCCTTTACTGGGAACTTTATTCAGTAAATAGTCAGACTTAAATACAGTACTACTAATACCTCCGCCCCATAATTCCCTACACTACCTGTTGCATCCAACGCCAACTAAACTTAGCACCTTCCATATTTTATTGCTAGCATGTCCCCTAGGGACATGACACAAAGTGCCTGTCCCTAAAAGCTCCCTAAAAGCTCAAAACCAAAAAATCCTACAAAAAGTTACATTTTTCTTCCCAACACCTCACATGTGCCGTCGCCTTGTTTTTTGGTGGCTAAGATAATAGGTATAAAAAGGGGCATTTACGTGAGTCGTGATAGAGAAAAGGAACAAGTTAGAAGAGAATTGGGATTATTATTGAGGGAAAAACGTGAGCAGTTAGGGTATTCCCGGACAGAGTTTGCCAATATGGTAAAGGTTGATAAAAGTACGATTGAAAGAATGGAGTTAGGTAAAACATTTCCTAGCGTTCCAACATTATTTCAGATATATCATTTTGCTGGCTTAAGCATTGATGAACTATTTAATAAATTACGAGATTCAGTAGACTACTTAGATACAATTGATTAATTTTCTTAAGAAGAAGATAAGTATCTAATCCTTCGCACGTCTCACCTAGCAATCAACATCTAATGGAATCGGCACAAGTACTGTGGCGACATCTGATCTTACCGGGGCTGTTACATCTTGTTTATCTGGTAAATTCATATACTTCTTAGAAGCTTCCTACTGTCCCCTTTATTATTTCATCTCAAAGGGAATGTTTTTCGCCTTGTTCGATACGATTTTCTTTCACTTGAAAGCATGTTCGCTTTAACCTTTATCAACTCTGTAAGGAGTGAGTCGTGATTCAACAAGCTAATGTTTCATTCTACTCTTTTGTGTATGTCCTTCTCTAGGACTGTTAGTATGAATAGAACATCCTCGTTTGCCAACATAGAATTTCAAATCTTCTACTTCAAGAAACAGCAGCATATGCAGAAAAATCTAACTGTCCTCAAACAAAATTCATTAATGGTCATCCCAAACACTCAAGAACTCACATCTGAATGCCTACTTAATAAACCTCCGCCTATTTTAGCAGTTTTGGAAGTTACAAGTGATATATCTCATATGGGAAAAGGAGTATAGTCAATGGAAGTCAATGTAAACAACGAATATTACATTAGTTCAACTACTATCGCTGTGTTACCACATTATCATCATCGCTTTCAGACGAAAATAATCGATGCAGAAGATACATACTATGCGGAAGAATGTCCATTTGAAGTGATTAATAGAAGCTGTATGAAATATGGAGCAGATTACACAGGAAGAAGAAATGCGGCAGTCTATCATACGAATTACAAACAAAAAACACCTTTACTAATTTCCGAGTCTTTAAGATTGGTTGCGATACCTTCGCATTCACCAGATCACACGGATTGCACATGGATTATGTTCCACCAGATCGCTAACATAAATGCACTGGACCAAGAAACATGCGAAGTAATGTGCAACTACTTCACTGACCTAAAACTAAACATCTCTGCCCAAACCATGCGAACTCAAGTCCAAAAAGCAGCCGTCATCTATTCCATCTTTTGTACCGACCAGAAAATTGGCTTTAGTTTTATGGTGGATGGCAGAAGACCTGTGAAGAGGAAATAATAATAATTTTGGAACAGAGGGACTGATTCTTTGTTACTCATGTGGAAGTGTGCGATGTTACTTCTTTTTCCCAGCTTACATAATTATAGATATAAACGCGCTGATCAAGAGTGCTATAGAAAATAGTAACTATTTTGAAGATGTAACAGATGAAGATAGTAACGACTGATAACCACACTGATTAAGTCTAGGTACCCTTAGCCTTTATGAACCTTGTTAAGGAGTGAGATTAGTGATGAATCAACAAACTAATGATAGGATATACACGTCACTTTCCGGTGTATGTCCTTCTCCTGGGACTGTTAGTATAAATAGAACATCCTCGTTTACCAACATTGTAAAACCTACCTTCTACTTCAAGAAACCACAGCAAAGGCAAGCTTACGTAACTGTCCCCAAACAAAATACACTACGCCAAAATAGAACCAAACTACCCTTCCAAGATTTCGCACCTGAATGGCTATGGAACAAACCACCTCCTCTCTATCTTTCTTCCATTTTAATCAACATAAAAAAATGATAGAAAAGGAGATTATCAGGATGGAAGTAATGAATGATTATTTAATGGATACTAGTACATATGCATTGTTGCCTTATTTTCATGAGAGGTACCAGACGAAAATTATCGATGAGGATGGAATCTATTATTCAGAGGAGAGGCCAGAAGAAATATTACGTCGAAGTTGTTTGACGTATGGGGCTTCGTATGAGGGGAGAAGAGATTCGGTTATTTACATGACGAATTATGTGCAAAAAACGCCGATCCTTACATTGCAGGAGGAAAAGGTCATTTCCATTCCAACGCACTCCCCTGACCACATGGATTGCGCGTGGATTATGTATCACCAAATACGCCAACTTGTGCCAACCGACCGGAATAGCTGCATCATCAAGCTACGAAACTATACGGAAATTGAGGTGCGAGCGTCCCATCAAACGATGAAGCAACAAATGCAGAAGGCTGCGGTTATTTATTCTTTGTTCTGTACGAAGCAGCAGATTAGTTATAGTTTTATGGTGGATGGGAGGAAGAGGAGAAATCCAACGAAGAGCTGAGCAGTTTTAATTTAATTTAAGCAACAATAGGGACAGACTTGGCCCAAGTGGGTTGAGTCATGTCCCTTTTTCTTCAGTCCAAATCTCTTACTAGTTTTTCCGCTGCACTTTTATATAATGTGCTCATGTGCGATAGGGAGGCGATAAGTAATGCGTTAGTGATAAGCTTGGACTCCCCTGTCTCTTCTTCTATTACTTCTGATACTTCCTTCACTCGCTCATTAAAATCATTTTTAAAACGCTCGACATTTAAATCCACTAGCCCTAAATAAGTAGAATAAAATTGTTCAAGGTCAAAAGCTTCTTCTACAATTTTTTCATTCATTCCTTGCAATGTTGCCTTAATATCATTAATAGATAATGTCCCTTTTAACTGATAAATCAAGCTCATCAAGATAATATGTTCTTTTGAATATTTTTTATTTTGTATTGGAAAAAATAGCTTCGCCTTTGCGTAGTTATTAATCATCGTTTTTGTTAACGTTTTATCCTTTCCATTCGAGAAAGAATGATCAAACAGTTGAATAACTTGATCCATATAAAGATCAATCGTGGGGATATCCTCTAACTTTATTTTCTTTTCGAGCTTTAGCTCCTCAATAAACGCTTTCATATTTTCCATTTGTCATATCCTCTACAATTAGTAATTGTCACTATTTTAACATATAAAAAAGTTAGAGGTAAATAGTTGACGACATTATGTAGTATCGTTTATATTTGTATGTAGTTATTAAAACTACGTATCGTTATATAGGAGTGGTAAATTTGAATATACACATTCGAGAGCCCATAAATACGTATACTCACCTAGCAGGTGCTGTATTATCGTTTGTCGGATTATTGGCAATGGTCATGAAAGTAGCCAGCAACAACGGTTCAGCGTTACAATTCTTTACTGTCATTATGTTTGGAATTAGTTTAATTCTTTTATATGCAGCCTCCACCACGTATCATTTCGTTCAAAGTAACGAGAAAGTCATTGGCTTTTTAAGACGTATCGATCATTCCATGATTTTTGTACTGATAGCTGGAACATATACTCCGTTTTGTTTAATCAGTTTAAACGGTACATCTGGATGGATTATGTTTTCTATCATTGTTGTCCTAGCTATATGTGGAGTTTTATTTAAATTAGTTTGGTTTAATTGTCCTAGATGGTTATCTACCATTATCTATATTGCGATGGGATGGCTTATTATCACCGTAGCAAGTCCACTATCTTCTGCGATCGGGACAAATGGAATAATCTTGTTAGTAGCAGGTGGTCTCTTTTACACAATTGGGGGAATTATTTATGCAGTGAAACCTTCGTTTCTTTCCTTTAAAAAATGGGGGTTTCATGAGATATTTCATGTTTATATATTATTAGGCAGCTTTGTTCACTTCTTGTGTGTCTATTTATACGTGCTATAACAAATCAAATCAAATTTTATAGCAACCCCTACAATAGGTACTGCTTTGGAAAGATCAATTGGCGCTTTCATTAGGTATGTTTGTTTTAACTAAAAGAGAATTATTCGAATGAATACTACATGGGACTTGCATAATAGTAGTAATAAAAAACCATCAACGTTAGGAGATTTCCTATGAAAAAAATGATTATAGCTATAACCTTTTTACTATTACTAATAATTCTCTTTTTCTACTTTACTAACCAAACAGTTAAAACGGAAGAACAAGCTATTAACATTGCTAGAGAATACCATCAAAATAAAGATAACTTTACAGGGTTTAGCGCTGAACTTGTAAAACAAAGTAACATTTGGGTTGTAGCATATTATGATAAAAACTCTATCTGCAAAGAAGATTGCAAGATTAATATGAGTATTGACGCAAAATCAGGTAAAGTAATACAAGTTATTTACGATGAATAAGTAGTTAGTAAAAATGTTGTTCATTAGAACATCGTCCACATTCAATAAACTAATACATAAAAAAGCCCCTACTACAGTAAACCTGTTCAAAAGAACTGACATCTATAGTAAGAGCTATTTTATTATTCCTCAAATCAAGCACTAGTACTCTCCCAACGTCTCCCCAAAAACCCTCACCTTCTCATTATTAAACCAAACAAGAGCGTCACAATAGCCCTTTTCCACAATCACTTCACCTTCTGAATCAGACTCTTCGATATACCAGTCACCCTTGCCAGTTGTCTTAACGAAACTCCTTTCATTTTCTTCATCCTTACGAGTATGCGATTACGTTTTGGCCTATCCATCCTTTGCAACTCTGAACTGCTTGCTGCACCTAGCTCCCTAAGACACTTCCTTACTTCTTCATCCGATAGCTTAATGATTTCTTCGTATTCTAGGCATTGATCTTGGTTCGGTTTGCTCATGTACTGCATAAATAGAGTGAGTGCTTCTTGGCGGTTGGAGGAGAAGAGTTTTAGTACAAAGTCTGTGTGAATAAATGTTGGGTGAGACATATATTGTTTGATACTTGTCCAATGGCAGTCCTTTACGTTACTAGCGAGACCAGCCTTTATTGGATTTTGGTGAATGTAACGAAGAACAACTAGAAAATATTTTTTATCTTCGACGTTCTCGCTTTTGAATCTTTCCTGGAAAAGATGTCCGCAACGGCAATATTTGTGGTTGTACCAAAGCACATAGCTTGCGCTAATCCGCTGTATGGTAAGAGCGATTGGTTCTTCTACTTCTTTCATTAGTAAGTGTACGTGGTTGTCCATGAGGCAGTATCCGTAGAGTTGAAAATTACTAACATCTCTGTATTTTGCTAATGTTGTTAAGAATCTCTTTTTATCCTCGTTGTCTTCAAATATTGTCTGTCTGTTGATACCTCTTAACATGATGTGATAGATGCCAGTTTTGCTTTTTTCTCTTGCTTCTCTTGGCATAGCTTTCCCTCACTTACTAATATGTTGGACGGGTTTTCCACTATTAGCATGGATGTTTAATTGCACTGCTTCCCATATACTTTGGTCTGTTATCGTTTCGGAGCCTGCAAGGTCTGAGATGGTTCTAGCTAAGCGCAGTATTTTCACTTGTGCTCGATTGCTTAGTTGGTTTTTCGAAGATAAGTGGCGAAGCAGTTGTTGTTGAGAGTATTGTAACGGGCTTGTTCTCTGTAAGGTATCAAAAGAGACTCTACTGTTTAACATAGTACATCCATATCTCTTATATTGCCTGTTTCTTGCTTGGACAACTCTTCTTTGGACTTGCTGTGATGTTTCCCTTTGTTTGTGATGTGTGTTAAAGTTGACGGTTTGTAGAAATAGGAAAATATCAAATCGGTCACGGATTGGTCCAGATAAACGGTTTTGATAGGCTTTTACTTGTTTCGGGGTACATGTACAGTAAAAGTTGTTGGATCCTAAGTAACCACATGGACAAGGGTTCATTGCTCCAATCATACTAAATAGGGCTGGATAGTTAACGGTAGCGTTTGCTCGGCTAATCGTGACATGGCCTGTTTCAATTGGCTGCCGTAACATATCTAGTGTCTTTTTTTGAAATTCAGCCATTTCGTCTAAAAATAATACCCCATGATGGGCAAGGGATATCTCTCCTGGTTTCGGATATTGCCCTCCTCCGATAATGGAAACGCTAGAAGCGGAATGGTGAGGGCTTCGAAAAGGACGAGCCAAACCACCTTCATAAGATACTCCACTTAGATGGTACAAACTTAACACTTCCAGCTGTTCTTCACTCGTTAAGTCTGGAAGGATGGACGCAAAGCTTTCAGCCAGCATACTTTTCCCACATCCAGGCGGTCCACTCATAAATAGGTGATGTCCTCCTGCTGCCGCTATTTCTAGCGCTCGTTTCGCTTCTTCTTGTCCGATAATTTGTTCGAAGGCTACTGTATGAACTCTCTCTAAGTTAACTGGTGTCTTTTCTGGTTGGTGAAATGGTAATACGTGTTGTCCATGGAGGGAATCTATTACCTCTTGAAGAGATGAAACGTAGACAAGTTCTAGATTAGTAAAGTCTATAGGTGGTAGTTTTTCATCGTACGGTAAGTACATTTTGGTTAATCCTAACTTCTTTGCAGCAAGTATAGCAGGTAACATCCCTTCTACTGGTTTGATGCCTCCATCTAAGGAAAGTGAACCAATAAATCCTGTGTTCTCGTCTATATTCGCGTCTATAAAATGTAAGCTTTTCATTAAAGCAATCGCCATAGGCAAATCAAACATCGGACCATTTTTCTTCTGCTCAGCTGGTGACAGATTAATAATCACTTTCTCTTCTAACTCGCCACATTTGTAACTATGCAACGCCGCTGTTATTCGTTCCTTCGCTTCTTTCACAGAGGCATCAGGCAAGCCAACTATAACGATTGACTCTGGTCCATCTAACAACTGCACCTCAACCGTTACACGATACCCTTCCATTCCTTTTAATCCAACTGTTGTTACTTTAACTGCCATACTGCATTCCTCCTTGGGGATTAGAGTTTTTATAGGAAATAATGATAGTAGATAGCATCGTTGCAAATGTTAGTATTACGGTTTTGTGTGGTTCTCAGGTGTGGTGGAAAAGCGGAGAGATAAAAAGAACATTTGTTCTGTTTTTATTTTATTTTAAGTGTGGAAGAGCGTCAAGTGTTTTGTATCGGAGAAATCGTGTGGTTTCTGTCTTAGTGACATTCTAAAATTGAGGGATATTAATGGCTAATTTGTAATTATAAAATCTGTTTGGACACAGAACGTGTTTTTGTTTGGGGGTTACAAGAGTAGTATTCATAAGAAATTGCAGTGGAACCTATCCATACCCACTTTTGGTGAGCATTTTAATATTGCAAGATACCTTTGGAAGAGTTTGTAAAAAGTGGACGGTGTTCCTGTCCCGGTGTCCATGTGTGCCAACTACATTAGTCTGCACAAATACCCCTGGATCTTTAATAGAACGGTCAACATGACTTTCTGCAGCAAAATGAATAACATAGTCAAATTTTTCTTCTTCGAAAAGTGCAAGGATCGTTTTACGGTCAGCAATATCCGCTCTGACAAAGTGATAATTTTCTTTTGTTTCAATTGGTTTGTGCTTTGTTAAATCCCCAGCATAAGTTAATAAATCTAAATTATAAATGTCATATTGAGGATACTTGTCCACCATATAATGAACAAAGTTACCGCCGATGAACCCGGCACCACCTGTAACAACAATTTTTTTTCGTGCCACTTATTTCACCTCTTGTGCTAATTCATTTAAATAATGTTTTAAAGCATCCTGCCATTTTGGTAATGGCTCAAATCCATAGTCATTTAGCTTTTGCTTTGACATACGTGAATTTTTTGGTCTAATAGCACGTGTAGGATATTCTTCTGTTGAAATTGCGTTTACTCTAACATCTTTATTGGCCTGTTGAAAGATTTCAGAAGCAAACTCCGCCCATGTACAAAAGCCCTCGTTTGATGCATGGTAGACACCATACTTTTCCGTTTGAATCATATCAATTAATAAACGTGCTAGGTCAAATGTATACGTTGGTGAACCATACTGATCTCCGACAACATTTAGTTCATTACGGGTTTCAGATAATCGAAGCATGGTTTTTATAAAATTATGTCCATTGATTCCGAATACCCATGAAATACGAATGATAAAATGCTCTTCTAGTAAAGCTCTTACAATCTTTTCTCCTTCATATTTTGTTAAGCCATAATAGCCCAATGGATCCGGTTTATCAAATTCTCTAAAGGGCTCTCTACCTTTACCATCAAAAACATAATCAGTGCTTATATACATCAACTTTGCATTGACTTTCTTAGCCACTGTAGTAATAAATTTTGTACCTAGCACATTTACATTCCAGCACGTTTCTTTATCATCTTCAGCTTTATCAACTGCTGTATACGCAGCACAATGGATGATTACGTCTGGATTCACTCTTTGTACATATTGACATACTTCTGCTTCGTTAGTAATGTCTAAATCTTCTCTGCCAATGCCCACCATACTAATTCCACGTTTTATACCTTCTTGTACAACATCATAACCAAGTTGACCAGTATAACCAGTTACTAACACTTTCATAATAAACTACTCTCCATAATTAAAATTATTTTCAGCATCTTTTAACAGAGGTGCTTTTTGATCTTTTTCTGAAAGAATAGGCGTTATATCAATTGGCCACTCAATCCCAATTTCAGGATCATTCCAAGTAATACCTCGATCATTTTCTGGTGAGTAAAGTTCATCTACTTTATACTGTACCTCAACATTATCTGTTAAAGTTATAAAAGCATGTGCAAATCCTTTTGGAACTAATAATTGCTTTTTGTTTTCAGCCGATAATTCAATACCAAACCATTTACTAAAAGTAGGGCTATTTTTCCGAATATCTACAGCTACATCAAAGATTGACCCTTGAGTACAACGCACCAGCTTTGTCTGAGCTTTGGGATTTAATTGATAATGTAATCCTCTTAATGTACCTTTAGCTGCAGAAAAAGATTGGTTATCTTGTACAAAATTTATATCCAATCCAACTTCCAAAAACTTAGCTTTACTATACGTTTCCATAAACCAACCTCTATGATCACCGAATAGTGATGGTTCAATCACTAAAACATCTGCTAAATGGGTTTTTATGACGTTCATACTTCACCTCTTCAATTAGTACTTTATACCGCCGTTTGCAACTTTTAATAAATATTGTCCGTATCCAGTCTTAGAAAACAATTCTCCAGATTCAATTAATTGATTTTTGTTGATCCATCCATTAATATAAGCAATTTCTTCAGGTGCTGCGATTTTTATACCTTGATGTTCTTCTACAGTTTTAACAAAATTAGTTGCTGCAACTAAACTTTGATGAGTACCCGTATCGAGCCAGGTAAACCCACGTCCTAAAAGTTCAACTTCAAGTTCTCCAGTATTTAAATAGGCTTCGTTTACTGACGTTATTTCCAATTCTCGCCGTTTAGAAGGCTTAACTTTTTTGGCAATATCTATAACACGATTGTCATAAAAGTATAATCCCGTTATTGCATAATTTGATTTTGGGACATTAGGCTTTTCTTCAACACTAATTACCTTGCCATTTTGATCAAACTCTACAACACCAAAACGCTCTGGATCCTGTACATGATAACCAAATACGGTAGCTCCACTCTCTTTATTTGCTGCACGTTGAAGGATTTTTCTCATACCACTACCATAGTAAATGTTATCACCTAAAATCATTGCAACAGAATCTTTACCTATGAATTCTTCACCAATTAAAAAAGCCTGAGCTAATCCATCAGGGCTCGGCTGTACTTTATACTCTAGTGATATTCCAAATTGTGAACCATCTCCTAATAATGATTCGAAACGTGGAGTATCTTCAGGAGTAGAGATAATTAATATTTCCCTAATTCCTGCAAGCATTAATGTTGATAAAGGGTAGTAAATCATTGGCTTATCATAAATGGGTAGTAATTGTTTACTGGTAACCAGTGTTAAAGGATATAAGCGAGTTCCACTTCCACCAGCTAGGATTATTCCTTTCATAAAAACACCCTTTCCAACTTTTATTTCAAAGAAAAATTGAATTATATTTTTAAGGATATATAAAACCTTTTCTAATTCTATAACCTTAACTTATTTAATAAATATTACTTCATCATATAATAATCAACATACCAATCAGCAAACTTCTGCAAGCCCTCTGCTATAGAAGTTGTTGGTTTGAATCCTACAGCTTCTTGTAATAAATTAGTTGAAGCATAAGTAGCTGGAACATCACCCGGTTTAATAGCCTCAAAGTTCTTCTCGAACAATACTTCTTTACCTAATGCATTACTTAATGATTTTTCTAAGGTTTCAATAAACGTCATCAGTTTTTCAGGATTGTTGTTACCAATATTGAATACTTTATGTGGAACGACATCTACTGGTGGTTTACCTATAAGTCGCTCTATTCCTTCGACTATATCATCTATATACGTGAAATCACGATATAGATCATTATCAAAATCACCATTATTAAAGATCTTAATTGGTTCCCCAGCAAAGTATTTCTTCGTAAATCCAAAATAGGCCATATCGGGTCTTCCCATAGGACCATAAACAGTAAAGAAACGAAGTCCAGTAGCCGGTATTTTATACAAGTGGCTATACGTATGAGCCATTAATTCATTTGACTTCTTCGTAGATGCATAAAGTGATACAGGGGTATCTACAAAATCGGTTTCTTCAAATGGTACCTTTTTATTGGCTCCGTATACAGAACTTGATGAAGCATATACAAGGTGATCAACAGGATAGTATCTACATGCTTCAAGGATGTTATAAAAACCAATAATGTTGCTTTTGATATATACATCCGGATTTTCTATTGAATACCTAACTCCAGCTTGAGCAGCTAAGTTTACTACAATATTAGGCTTGTACTCTTCAAAAACACTATTAATCATAGGCTTGTCTGAAATATCTCCCTCAATAAAAGTAAACTTATCAAATGGTTGAAGTTGCTCTAGACGAGCGTGTTTAAGTTTCACATCATAGTAATCATTTACATTATCAATACCTATTACTTGACAGCCACCTTCTAGTAGTTTCTTAGATAAATAATATCCGATGAAACCAGCAGCTCCGGTAATAAGATAAACTTTACTAGGATCTAACGGCTTGTAACTCAAGATTTCTCGACTCCTTTACAACTTCTCTCTCTACAGCTTTTCTTCCAATAGAGTGATACTCCACTCCTGCTTCCCGCATCTCTTCAATACGATAAATATTTCTTCCATCATAAACTAACGGGGTTCTCATTATTTCCTTATACTTTCCAGGCGTAACCGCTTTTACTTCGCCCCATTCCGTAAAGATAAAGCATACATTTGCATCTTTCAATGCTTCCTCAACATCACTTACATACGTCATACTGCCTTTTCCATGCTGACCTTCTGGATGTACTTTCGCAAAGTTCTCTGCACCAACTGGGTCATAAGCATAAATATCCGCGCCTTGCTCTAGTAATAAAGGTACATTCTCAAGAGATGCCGCTTCTCTTAAATCGTCTGTTCCGGGCTTGAAAGTTAATCCTAATACCGCTACCTTCAGGCCATTAAACGTAATTAGTCTTTTACTCGCTTTCTTGTATAACATTGTTTTTTGATCAGTATTTACATCAATTGCAGCCTTAACCGTTCGTAACTCATATCCATTCTGCTTTGCAATATATTCAAGTGCTTTTGTATCCTTAGGGAAGCAAGATCCACCATAACCAATACCTGCGTTTAAAAATTTGTTTCCAATACGAGCATCATAACTCATGCCTTTTGCTACATCTTGGACATCCGCACCAACTAATTCACAAAGGTTTGCAATATCATTCATGTATGAAATTTTAAGTGCAAGGAAATCGTTCGATGCATACTTAATCATTTCTGCAGACCTTCTATTAACTGAAACAATTGGTATACCAAATGGTTCATAAAGCTTCTGGAGTAACTCTTCAGCCCACTTGCTCTCTGTCCCAATAATTATTCTTTCAGCATGGAGTGTATCATGTACAGCAGAACCTTGCGCTAAGAACTCTGGATTTGAGGCCACTTCCACCTTTACATTATTTACTAAAAAGTCCTGAATAAACTGTTCTACTTTATCATTTGTTCCTACTGGAACTGTTGATTTAACAACAACCAAGCAGTCCTTCTCAATAGATTCAGCAATTTGCCTTGCGACAGTTGCAATATATGAAAGATTTGCAGATCCATCAGACTGTTCTGGGGTTCCTACACCTATAAATATAGCATCTGCATCTTTATAAGCTGTTTTGTAGTCAGTCGTATAATCAATTCTTCCAGCAGCATAGTTTTTTTTCATTAACTTTTCTAATCCATTTTCATGGATTGGAGAAATGCCTGACTTCATTTTATTTATTTTATTTTCATCAATATCTACGCAAATAACTTGATGTCCTACTTCAGCAAAACATACTCCCGCAACTAAACCAACATACCCTGTACCTGCAACTGCAATTTTTTTCATAATCATGTTCCTTTCTAATCCTCCAATTTATTATATATATAAGATCGATTTAAGTTGTAATTGACGAAAAAAGAAGGATTACTATGGTAATATAACATATGCACGATGAAGTCTTAATAATCGTGTTATGGGATAAATGAGAAGAGGATAAAGTCTTTACAACTTTCAGTAAAAGATCCTTTTTGCAAACTGTTTGTCTATTTCTAAAAAGCAACGTACAGACACACTGAAACTACAAAGGTTCATTAATATGGTTAGAAACTTAGTAGCAAGACTCAGTTCTATTATTTAAAAAACAAATCTCTCAAGCCCTTCTTATAGTTTTAATTATTTTATTAGCTAATTTCATTACAATTTTTTTAGGCCCTAGTTCGACAATAGATTTAATATAATAAATTCTATTATACCTTTTAACATAATTTTGCATATGAACTATAAAGTAATTCAAGTCTCCTAATTCTACAGCTTTTTTAAAACTTATATGGCTTTGTTTTGAAATTTCCATACGTAAATCTTGTATCCTTCTTCTAATAAAAGATATATCCTTATCGGCTGTTATTCTTTTTTCTGGACGCCACTGTCTCAGTTGATCCTTTTTATATAATCTATAACCAAGCTCTTCTCGTGTGTGTTGAAAGTGGCTAGCTTGTGACTTAATAATTGTTTCTATACTTATGTTATCTAATTTTACTTTTTTAGATTTAATCCCTTCTTTAAGAATATTAGCTATTATTTCGTTACGAACAAGAATAACATTGTTACCTTTACTATCCGACGTGTATTCAGGTAACCAAGCATCACCAAGTGTGACATCAGCAGTTTCATTCATAACATCATCAGTAAAATCAGATGCATTGCTCTTGAAAAATCCTTGTCCCCAATTATGTCCAAGTAGCTCATTCATGCTTTTAATGATTGTAACTTCTTTACCATTTACAAAACCCGTCATTTCAACCCCATAACGGTTCGCAGGGGCATCAGGTATTTTTTTTCTGAAATCAATTGACTTTAAAGACCCAGGTTCAAATCCCACTTGCCAAGCTAAACATTCAGCAAATTTTGCACTTTTTTGATGGCCACAAATTAAACCAATTGTATATTTAATTCTATCATTTACTATTGGATCATTTAGGGCTAATAACCTAATAGACATTATGAAGCTTGGAATTCCAATTATGGCATATCTCCCAGGCTTTTCTTTGATTTTATTCACTACTTGAGAAAACTCCACAGGATAATATTTTGTTTTTGCACCTTCTTGGATTTCCTTCACCGATCTCGATATATCATATTTAAAAAGTATTGGATCTTCCTTGTTTCCATTTTGCTTAACATGTATCACACCATCAATCAAGTTTCTCTCAAATAATTCTTTAAAAATCCAAGTACCAAATCCACCTGAACTTGCATTTTTGCGATAATCACCTTCTATAACATGTCCTGCATAAAGTCCCGTGTAATAACCAATTCTCTTATCATATTTAATATTTGGAATTCCACCATATAAATTTTTGCTTATTTCATCTTCATTTGGACTTTTGTTGGAATTAGGGCAAACTAATTGTAAAGCAATGTCTTCACCTTCTGTTAATGCATGTTCGAAATTAGGCTTATATTCCCCATATTCATTTAATTCCATCTTTATCTTTTTATTTAAAACAGCAAAAGCTCCTGAACCACAAGAATAATCATTCTTTATTACAGTATTATATAACTCCTCATTAGCTTTCATATTGCAAATCACACCTACTTTTTTATCTTTATTATTTAATTCCATAAGTCTAATCCTTTAGGGGCAAACCTTTTAAAACAAATAAAGGAGCACCTCCCATTAATGTCGAATTGAGTATGCATCACACAAACTCATAAGACCGGAGGAAAACTCCCTATGCCTATTAAAATACGAAAGCCTCTTAGCATCAAAATTTATACATATAGAGCCTTCCCAACTTTTTAATGCCATATTTTTATAGACTAATTCTGGATTTTAACCGTATAATTCTTAATAGTTTTAACAAATGATATAACTAGATTTTTTTCATACTTATTAATTCCAAAAAACCACATTAATAAAAAATATGCGCTGGAAAACATCCCTATTTTAAAAATCATGAATAATATATCATCATGCGCAACCACAAAAAAGTTTATTGCATATCCGAAAACCAAAGAAATTACAACTGGTATCGACAATATTAAAATGTGGTTCCAAAAAAGCAATATATTAATACCGATTTTACGATGATAATAAATATTCATAATAATACCATTGCCAATTATATAAGAGATTGCAGCTCCCAGAGCAACCCCAATACCGCCATAAATTTTTGCTAATGGTATAGAAATAATAACATTTAATACGGCTATTATAATTAAAATAATGGATCTAAAACCTTGTTTATTTTTCGCTTGCAAAATAGATAATCCAATGTTTTGAATTAATGGAATTGTTATAGGTACCAAAATAATTAATGCCATGTAATAAGCATTCGAATAATTTGCGCCAGCCCATATACTGATAAAAGGATGACCAAATAAAATAAATCCACTTAAAATATACGCCACAATAATATACTGAACTCTACCAAATTTAATCATCATGTTTGTCAAATCTTCGTTACTAGCTTTATTAGCAACCATCATAGTTACTCTAGGCAAGAATAATCCACTAATAGATGTCGAGAATTGTAAGTACAATCTGATAAATTGAATAGCAATAGCAAACACTGCAACCGCAAATGTTCCTGAAAGAGCCCCTAATATAACCTGCCCCATATTTAAATTAATTTGGTCAACTAAAATTCCTAAAAAAATAAAAAATGAATATCCTAAAATTTCTCTTAATAATTTATAATTAAACTTTCCAAAGTAAAAATTAATTTTCAAATGTTTATAACAGTAGTAAACATTAAACAATAAACATGAAATACTTACTAATGTTGTTATTAACACCATTGATATTGACCCATAACCAAGTAATAAAAATGGTATAGTAATTATTGGTATCAATAAAGAACGAATTATAGTTACTATTTTCACCGCAATAAATCTTTCATAAGCTTGCATAATAGAACCAAAAATCGATAGCGGGAAAGACAACGAAAAATTTATTATTAAAATTATTATCATTATTTTTGCCATTTCTAGTTCCGATGCAGTTAAGCTCGCTCCAAATATTTCATCCATAGACCTAAAAAGCATAATCCCAACTAATAAAGTCGTAACTCCAATAAAAGAATATAGTAACAAAAACATTCCATTAAGTCTTGACTCAGCTTCCTTATCTCCGATAGCTCTATTTCTTGAAGTATACCTGACAATTGCATTTCCTAGTCCTAAATCCATAATGCTAAGGTATGCAGCAATAGAACCTATCATAGAATATAAACCGAACTCTGCTTGGCCTAATAGTCGTATTATGATTGGTGTATATAGAAGTGTAATAATTGTAGTAATAAATAATGACAAATAAGAAAGTATTGCTCCTGCTTTAAGTTGATTTACCTTCAAACAACTTCCTTCTTTCCAGTTATCTCACTCTTAATTTTACTTTTCAGCTAAAGAGGCTATTTCATTTAATGTTTTATTTATGTTTTCTGTTGCAAATTTGTTATTTTCCTTCATCATTTCTTGGATCTCAACATACTCTTTCTCAATTTTATTCAAAACGCTTTTAAATTTTTCTCTCATTTCTGAATAGTTATGATACCTTATATCTATTATAAATTCATTAAGCCCGTATCTTTCTCCAATAATTCCCCAATACTTAGTACTATACGATAAAGCTATTGTAGGGATTTCACACTGTATTGATGATACAACAGGGTGCATACGACTGGAAATTGTAAATAATGATTCCTGAATATATTCTCTTACCTCAAAAGGATACATTTCGTTATTTTGGATAACTACTCTATTATTATATTGTTCTTTTATTTTGTTATATAACTCATTCACAATTAATCTATCGTCTACATGATCAGGTTTTAATACATGGGCAAGTAAAACTAGTTTTTTATCGGGATAAATTGTCATTATTTCTTCAATCATGAACAAGTTAAAATCGATCCAATCTTCTCTATTACCTTCTTTCGAGTATCTGTAAATCAACTCACTAGGACAGTAAGTGATATACTCTTTAGTCCTTTTCTTAACTTCTTGTTTTGTAAGAGCAAGCAAAGCCAAATCATCCATAATATCTATGTTTTTTAAACCTAATGTCTTGAGATATTCATTAGTTAAAGGGTCTCTTGGATAAATCTTAGTTAATCCATTTAAAAGTGTTCCCATTAAAACTTTTCTAAAAGATTTATATGGACCCATAGTTTGACCGAGCATTACTACTTTAAGGCCTTCTTTTCTTAAAACATTAAACTTAACAGCATTAATAACTGGGCCAGTCCATCCATAGTCTTCAGTAAAATCATCTCCACCTAATACAATTACTAAATCAATAGTTCTTGCCAAGTCAGAAGTAATTTTCTTTAATCCTAAATAACCATATATATAATCATACCTAGAAATTTCATCTTGAAATAGAGAATTCATATTAACTTGAAAAATATCGTTATTTCCTGTAGCACTTCTTAGTCTTTTAATATTCTCTTCATCATTTGTTTCTACATAAAATTTATTATTAGTTCCTTGTATTTCAGGAAAATAATTAATAAAATTCTCTCCCATCATCATGGATCCATAGTTAAATGTATTCGAACAGTTATAAATATAAATATTCATGCAAATCTCCTTTGTCTGTTAAAGAATATATTCTAGGTTTCTTTTTCGCCATATAACGGTAATATTCACCAACTAAAATCAGTGGTGAGGTAGACTGATAATATTTTTATTAGTTTGCTCTTATCTCTATATTTTGCTCTTTTTGGTGAGTAGAGCTTAGGTTAGTATGTTATTTCACAGAATCCATTTTTTCTCCAAGTGTTGTTACATGTTACCATATCCAGAATTAGGTTTTATTACCAACAATACTCTACAATAATGACTGTAGTAGAATGTTAATAGTTTTTCAAATTTCTATTGATTTACTTGAATAATTATATTTGATATAAACTCTATATTCGTTCTACCAATTAACACCTCTCAATTATTTATAATAATTTTAAGTTGTATTACATTATTTCTTCCTTAAATTTGCACTAAGCAGTTTTTTAAACTTAATAAAATGAAAAAATATAGATGGAGAAATTAAGAAGAAATTACTATAGAAAGCAATTCTATTAAATTCTTTTCTAGAGTTATACATCATCCTTTTCATCTCGTTATTTAAATCTGGAAATTCATCATCTATCATCTTCATTAATATATTAATATTACTTAAATTAGAGTTTTTGATATGTGACTCAATATTAAAAAAATAGTTCCCTATAATATTATATTTTTCTATATGTTTTACTATCTCGCTTAGTTCTAATTTATTCTCTAAAGAGTTCTTCATAAATTCGTTAGCTCTTCTCATTGCATTTATTGAATCATATTTTTTGATGTTGGAGCTATTCGAAATAGAGGATGGCCTTTGAAGGTAAAAGGATAATGTATCATTTATAAAAAAAACTTTTTTTGCTTTAACTAGTACCTTTAAGTTAAATTCTTGATCCTCCCCGTTGGAACATCCCTCAGTATATTTAAACTCATTATCAAACAGAAACTTTTTCTTATATGCTACACTTCCTGTCCAGATCTTAACCTTTTCTTCAAGAATCATATTTTTCAGTAGATTAATACCAGAAATGCTTTCAAACGAGATATTATATTTATCGAAATAATTCATTATTACTCTATTATCTTCGTCAACTATATTAAAGCCCCAACAAATAACATCTGGTTGTTCATTCTTAATACAATTACATACCAATTCGGCAAAGTTTGGTGCAACATAATCATCTCCATCTAAAAAAACAACATATTCCCCTTCAGCTTCTTCTAATCCATAATTCCTTGCTGAACTCACTCCACCATTTGTTTTTTGTAATATTTTATATGGGATTTTACTATTAACTAAGATATCTTTAGCTTTTTGAAATGTATTATCAGTCGAACCATCATCGATAATAATAATCTCAAAACCGTAACTTTTTTGATTAAGAAGTGATTCTAATGTTTTATTTATATAGTTGGTTACATTATAAGCTGGTATAATTACACTAAGTCCCATAAGCTTTACCTACTTCTCTTTGAATATTCTAGTACTATTCTAAAAATCGAATTAAGTTTTGCAGCAATTAAAGTATAAATAATTATAGAATTATAATAATTATTTTTTAGGAAGTAAATTGGTAGCTTATTTACTAACTTTATTTTTGAATATTTTATATAGGGAATTGCTTCTAGAATTAAATCCTCTTTTTTTAAATTCACCAAAAAATTTATTTTTTCTTTTTTATTCAATTTTGCCTTGGCTATGACATAAAAGTAATTAATTATAATTTCCAAATAATAATTATAAAATAATATATTATTGGCTTCATTATCATATTTCTGCTTCTTTAAATAAGTTAGCACTGTTTCTCTAACGATAGTAACATCCTTAAAAAATCTTTTGTTCACTGTTGTTGTAATACTACCAGAAGTTATTCTATAGTTATATAAACTTTTGTCTAAGTATACAATTTTATTCGAATTAACAATTAATGGAACCGACTGTAAGAGATCCTCTCCGCTACTTATACCCTTAAATGGTCTATAATCTATTTCATCCATAATTGAGTGTTTCACAACTTTACATACCAGATTATTCAATTCAGAACTTGATAATATTTCCCTAAAAAGTTCTTCTTTGTTATTTTCATCAAAAATTGCTTCATTATGAAAAACTGAATGAGCTTCCTTAATAAATAAATTTTTTTCAGAAACCCTACTATACTTAAATATTACCAAATCGCAATTAAACTTTATAATAGCAGAATAAACCATCTCTAAGAGGTTATTATTCCAATAATCATCCGAGTCAAGAAATAATAAATATTCCCCGGTTGCTTTTGATATAGCATTTCTTCTTGACATCAATAAACCTTGATTTTCTTGATTAAACACCTTAATTCTTTTATCAGCTTCTGCATATTTGCTGCATATAAAGCCGCTAGAATCAGTAGAACCATCATTAATCAATACTACTTCAAAATTCTGATAAGTTTGTTCCAATATTGAGTCAATACATTGCGATAAAAATTTTTCTACGTTATATACCGGTATTAAAATACTAAACATTGGTCTACTCATTTTTCCCTCCCATTTTATAGGTAGTACATGTATTAGTTAAATTTTAATGCCTTCTTTCCTCTCATTTTCATTAATCAAAAGAAGGATAATCAATAGTATCCATAATACTGGACTATTTATCATAACAAATGCAACTTCCATAATAAAAAAATGAACAATACAAAAAAGGGTCAAATAAAATGCTTTTGATTCTTTGTTCTTTTTATGAATTCTGTAACTATAGCTTAGAGTTTTAACATAAATATAATAATAAAATACTAGTCCAAACGATCCTAGGGAGACAAGTAATTCTATATAGTTATTATGAGAGTATGTCCCAAAGGTACTTGCAATACTATAATTATCAATCCCATATCCTAAAAAAGGTTTATTTTTAAACAACTCAATACCAGTATAAATCATATCCTTACGGATTAAAAAACTTGCTTCCTCAGAATCAACCAATCTTTCCATAGCATATAAATTGCTATTTGTTGTAATCAAGTTACCCGAATTAACACTAACCATAAATATTGCAGATAATATCATAGATGATATAATAAAAAACTTAATGTACTTAGGTAATACTGAGTTCATTTTCCCACTAGTTAATAAAAAGTATAAAAATACTAAGACGGAAGCAATCAATACTTTCCTACCACCACTTACAATTGGTGCAATTATCAAAGCAACTATAACAATATATGTTGTAAATCTATTAAGTTTAGGATAAATTCTATTTAGTTCCCATATTATTGGAGCTAGAAAAACTACGTAAAGCCCGTATATGTTAGGATTTTGAGCAACTCCAGCTCCTCTTGCTACTCCCAAAACATAATATTCATAAGCTGCAGTGACAGTTAAGATAACAACACTTAAAATCAACGACTTTTTTATTCCATCTAATGCAATGATTTTATTATGAATTAATATATATATAATTATTGCACCTAAGAAGTAAACTACAATCCCTACCGTTCTATTAAGAGAAATACTTACGTCAAGAGCCCAGCTATTACTTAAAATAGTGATCACAATAAAAGGCAAGGTAGAAAGTATTATACGTTCAATCTTAAAATTGAATCTTGTTATAAGTAATAAAAAGACGAAAGATACTGCTAAAACAAAAAATAATATCCTATTAATGATATACAACGAATCATGTGATGTAACTGTAAAAAGTGATACAATATATATAATGACTAATAAATCAAAGTACCTTGTAAGCAGATACTTATCATTAAACTTATTATTCACTCTACACCTCCCTTTTTGTATTCCACAAATACAAAATATCCCACGCTGTCAAAGCAATTGCTTTTTCATATAAATAATAAAATTAACAGTGTTATTTATTATGATTTTTTTCGTTTAATTCCGTTATATCTAACCAATCACCAAAATATTTATCATAACATTCTGGTTCAAACTTTTCCCACCCACTGAAATGATAAAATGTTAGTTCTCCAAAGTAAACTTTGCCGTTTACATCATAGAAATCAACTCTTACATGTGGGAACCCTTTTGATAGTTTTTGTGCTAAACTTTTCATTTCATTAAAATTTTTTGGTTTTTTTATTGGTTTTTCGGCATTGGGGTAATGTTGCATAAATGGCATATGATTAAAGTCCATGTCAAAAAAATCAAATCTAGTATCAATTCCTCTATCAGATGCCACGAACATTGCCTTAACTTCTCCATTAAAACAAAAGAATTTATAATCCCTTAGTTCTTTGTCAATCTTGTCTACCATATATTTTTCAGCAATAACTCTAGGTTTGATATCTTTATATATCCACTCACGTTGCCCCCAAAAATAATTACGGTTTAAAGAAGTACGGATTTTCTCTTTTGCTTTTTTAATATCTAAACATTGTTTATCTTTACAGACTACAACACCACCAGAATCATGAGTTGACTTTAAAACAAATTCTTTAGGTAGTTTTTCAAAATTAACATCGTCTATACTATCCCATACGCCTATTAACGGTATTAGATACACTTCTCCGATTTTTTCTGCTATATATTTTCTAACTTCGTATTTATCTACATACTTTGAGTAGTTAGGATTCCTATCATTTAATTTTAGCCATTGGATTTTCTCGTTATATGTTTTAGGTGAGTCTATATCTAGTTTTTTACCCATTTTACACCAATAGGCAATTTTCAAGTACGTTTTATCTCCTATTTGTCTAAAGAAACCTCGATTCCCTAATATCATAAATATATTTTGAGGCCTTTTAATAACTTTAATTATTTTTTTTAAGCTCATGTTATAACTCCTCTATTAACATATAGTAAGAATCCTATTGAGATTACTCATGTATTAAATTTCGGATTTCTTACTTGAATTCTATTCCTCACATACTATTTATGCCTTTGAAAGTATTAAAACTTTATTTCTTCACAAACGGTTTATTCATTATTGCCCACTCATAGAATTCTCCATATTTATTGCTATTTGATTGAGCACTAAAGTTTTTCTGTATAAAATCAGAGGGGTTTTTTCTTAAATTCTTTTCTTTTAATATAATGTTATTAACAATATCTTCAAATTGCATTTCATTATTTAGCTCAAAAAAATTAGCTAGTTGCATATCCTTTTCAAAGATTTCCTTATGTTGCGGTATACCAGATAGAACTAACTCTAATCCACATGAAGCAGCTTCCAATACGGCGTTCGGTAGCCCTTCAGATTTTGATGCAGATATAAAAACATCAGAAGCATGTAAATAATCTATTACATTATCCACATTTCCTCTTACTGATATATATTCTGATTCATACTCCTTACAATGCTCAAATAAATAACCATCCCCAATAAAAATTAATAAGACATTTTTTTTCATTTCAAGTTTTTTAAATGCCTTAGCAATAAATAAAGGATCTTTTCTGTCTATTAGGCTACCAGAGGATATGAAAATGAGTTTATCTTCTGGTAGATTTAAACTCCTTCGTACTAATTGTTTTAACTCCGGTTTATGCATATATTTAGAAGTATCCACACCATTTTGTATATAGTACAGTTTTTTCTTAGTTTCTTGTTCATACATTACTTTAATAGATTTTGAACAACAAATAGGGAAATCTGTATTATTAATTGCCCAATTATTTAGAGGAACCATTACTTTAGTATAAAGCTTGCCGTACGAGCTTTTATAATCTAACTTTGCATAATTTCTGATCGTACTAATATGAATTATATTCGATAAAAAACAGCAACTAAAATCAGCGGCTAATCCACTACTATGCACTAAATCAAACTTACTTGATTTACAGTACTTTACCAACTTATAGGTAGTTTGTAAGTAATTTTTATTATTAGGAACATCCAGTGAATCTATAGCTATTCCTAGCTTTTTAAACTTATCTAAATCGCTTTTTTTACTTTCACTAAAAAGTGTTAATAATCGAATCTTAAACTTTTCCTTGTCTAAATGATTTATTATTCCATACAACTGATTAGTGGGGCCACACTTAATTAATGAGGAGACCACAAACAAAATATTAATTTGCTTCTTCACTTATTGCTCACTCCAAACTTCTTAACTAGACATAAAATAATATTCAATTTTTATGACTTATACATTTAGATACAAAACTCTTATAATAAAACTACACTTACTTTATATAATCAAGGATAGTAATAAATTTCGAATTAAATGCTTCAACAGATAATTCCTCATTATATAATTTTCTACAATTATTTCTATTTATTAATAATCTATAATTAATAATAAACCTTTCTAGTTCCTTATCCATGTTGCTAGAATTTATATTTATACCAACTTTATATTTATCTACAAATTTAGAAGTATCTTCTTGAATATTGTTAATAATGGGTAATCCATGTTGGAAATAATCTATAGACTTCATTGTTAAACCAACACAAACACTTTCTTTCATTATATTTAAACCGAAATGACATTTATCAAAAATATCTTGCTTTTCTTGTGAATTATAAACCTTCCCATGATATACAACCTCTGCACCTGCAGCTTTAACTGCTTCAATTAGCGTCTGCCGACTTTCCCCATCACCTATTATATGAAGTGTAACCGGCTTAATTTTTTGTATATCCTTTATTATTTCTCTTATTTTAAGGATATCAATGATGTTATTTATAGATCCTAAATAACAAAGATGTATCTCTTCTTCACTTAGAAGAGGGTTGCTAATTACCTCAATATCTTTTTTAGCAAAATAAACAGTTTTTGTTTTAATTTCACGAAGCAGATTTCCTAAAACCAATTGATATAAATCGCATTCAGTAATTACTAAATCTGCATAATTTAAACTTTTATCTCTCATAAGCTTCCAAAACGTGAAGGGGGGAAATTTCTTCATTTTGCCTATAGGCATAGTTTCAGGCCAAAGGTCTATTATATCAAATAACAACTTCACATCTTTGAACTTTTTTTTATACTCTGCAGCAAACTTCGCTAAGGAGTTTGGGGGGACAAATACGTATAATAAGTCTGGTTTGATTTCTTCTACCACCTTAAATGCATCATTCGCAAATCTATAATGCGAAACTAACCTTGCTATAGACATGTTCTTATAGTAAGGCTTTGAATTAATGAAAATAAAACCATCTTTCTTTTCTTTTCTGTGTATTTTCTTAAAATGTCTAAAATCAGACTGGATAACTGTTACATCATAACCATTATCTTCGAAAAACTCATGAACTAAATCTACTCTATCTTCATAAGTATCAAAGCAATTTACTATAACCGCTTTCATCAGAGTCACTCTCCAATTCAGTTGCTTTTATTGATTCCCTAAAGTCTTTTATTCTATAATTTATATGTGTATAATTGCTCATAGACTTTTCATAGACTAAATTACCAAACACTTTATTTATCAGACCAACTTTATACCCAATCAATTTTAATAAAGGATTAAACACTCTTGTTAATTTAATCTTCTTTCCATGAAACTCAGCAATTAACTTAACCATTTCGCTGGTTTTAACATAATCGTTATTTTGAGGGAAGTACAATCCACGTTCTTCACTTTCAATTATCAAGCGAAGGAACTCACACAAGTTATCAATATAAAGCATGCTACGCTGATTTTCAAAGTCAGGAAACAAAGGAAGTATTTTAGCAGCATTCGCCAATTTAAGATAATTACCTTTCGAACCTTTACCATATATCATAGGCGGCCTTATAATTACAACCTTAAATTCATCATTCTCTAAAGCCTTTATACCTTCTTCTGCTTGCAGCTTACTATTGCCATAGAAGTTACTAGGTGTAGGTACTGTACTTTTATCTATGACTCTTCTTCCGCTACTGCTATCACCATATACAATGATACTACTCATAAAAATAAACTGCTTAACTCCTGCAGCTTTTGCTTTTTCTGCAACTTCAATTGTAAGGTCACGATTCACATTATAATATAGTTCTTCCATCTTTGGATCGGATGAGACATGTGCTATACCAGCTACATGTAATATTGAATCATAACTAGCGAAGACTTTTTCTTTCCATGATTCATTTCGTAAACTTATAGAATCTATAAAATACTTATTAGGGTAACTTTGCACCCATTTTTCAAAACTTTTACCAACATAGCTATTTACACCAGTTATTAAAATCTTTTTCATTTAATTAGCCTTCCCCTTAGTACTAGCAACTTCTTTCTTAGCCTTAGTTCCAGTCCCGCCCTCAACAACTCCATCACTCTTTATTACACTAACAATTGTTCCAAAGAAACATTTAACATCCATCCACAATCCAATGCTTTTAATATAATCTCCATCTAACTTGGCCTTCACTTCAATAGGAAGTTCATCTCTACCATTAATCTGCGCCCACCCCGTTAATCCCGGCGGCACATCATTAGCACCGTACTTATCACGTTCAACAATAAGATCATACTGATTCCATAACGCAGGCCTAGGCCCGATAATACTCATCTGTCCAACAAAGATATTCCAAATCTGAGGTAGTTCATCCAATGAAGTTTTTCTCAAGAATTTCCCCACCTTTGTAATATATTGCTCTGGGTTATCTAATAGGTGTGTTGGTGTGTCCTTAGGAGTATCAATTCTCATCGTACGGAACTTTAAGATATTAAAATGCGTTTTGTTAATTCCAACACGCTTTTGTTTGAATAGGACAGGGCCTTTTGATTCTAATTTAATACCCAAAATTAGAATTAAAAAAATAGGGGACAGTACAATCAACCCTATCAATGAAAGAACAATATCTATTAACCTTTTAATTTTCATGTACATCTCTGTTACACTCCTTGAAAATATTTTTAGTTTGTTAGTACTTAACTGGAACGCTCACTCCAACCAACTACTAACCTACTAAACTCATCTATTATCAATAGCCACCTCGCATTTTTTATCTATTATGAGAAATAGATAAAAAAATCAACATGTTGTATCATTTATTATTTTAAATTATATTTTAATACTATATATTGTGTTTTTATTATTTTTATAAATTTGTGTCAGCTTTTTTAATCCATTTAATATATTAGTACTTAGTATGATTATACAAAATGGATAAAATCAATATATTGTGTTTAATTTATACTTTTTCGCATAATTTAATACTACATATTGTGTTTATCTATATCCGATAGCCACCTCGCATTAAATATGCAATATGAGAAATAGATAAAAATATCAACATATAGTATGTTTTTCTGTTAAAAACCCAATTTCAATACTACATATTGTGTTTTGTTATCAATTTCCGATACTCACCTCGTACCGAATATTCAATATGAGTTATAGATAAAAAAATCAACATATAGTATGTTTATCTATTGTAAAATGAATTTCACTACTACATATTGTGTTTTGTTATCAATTTCCGATACCCACCTCGTAGATAATATTCAATATGAGAAATAGATAAAAATATCAACATATAGTATGTTTCATTGTTAAATACCTATTTTTGATACTACATATTGTGTTTTGTTATCAAATTCCGATACTCACCTCGTAACCCCTATTCAATCAACAACATTCAATCACAAAGTAATTTCATTTTTACACTAATCTCAACCATGTTTCTTCCTATTTCTTCCTATTAAACTACCATTCAATCAAACCTTAAAAACTACCAAAAACACTCGGAACCCTTATCCCACAAGGTTTCCAGCACCTTATCTGATTACGATAGTCAGTTCCCCACCACCATTCAATAATAACAAGCCCGAAGGGCGGTACCGATCTTGACGTTCACCACCCTATGGCTCTCAACACTAGAAATACGGCACATCCTCGTTCTCGTCACCAGAATCCGCATCAGAATGCTCACTACAAAGAACATCCCCATCCAAATAACTAATAACTCCACCAACAGGACAAATTTCCTCCCCAAACTCCATCATACTCTGCTCAAAAATTTCAGGTTTATGTTTCAATCCAACCAACACTAACTCTCTCTCATAATACCTCTTCAACTCTAATCTATTAGCAACACAAACATCTTCCCTAGAATTTTCAATCAAGCCGAAAACCGCTGGAACAGCGATTGCGGATATGATTGCTAATATCACTAGTGTTGCCAATATTTCAACTAGAGTTAAACCTTTACTATTACACATATATCTAATTTTACTTTTCCACAAAATAGATCTCCCCCTAAGAAAATAACTTCCTTATGCAGATCTAAGATGCAGCAAGATATTTTTCAAACCCGAAGGGTTGCAATTACTTAAGAGAAACTTTAGAACTCTCCACCATCTCCACCAAAAACGGCAACAACTCTTCCCTCAACTTCTCATCCCTCATCGCAAACTCCAACGTCGTCTTCACAAACCCAATCTTCTCCCCAACATCATATCGCTTACCTTCAAAATCATAAGCAAACACACGCTGAATCTCATTCAACTTCTGAATCGCATCCGTCAACTGAATCTCTCCACCAGCACCAGTCTCCTGTCTCTCTAAAAACATAAAGATTTCTGGTGTTAAAATATAACGCCCCATTATTGCAAGATTAGAGGGAGCCGTACCCTGGGCGGGCTTCTCTACAAAATTATCCACTTGATAACTACGACCATTCTGAACTGAAGGATCAATAATCCCATACCTATGTGTTTCACTCTCCGGCACAGTCTGCACCCCAATTACAGATGATAACGTCTTATCATACTCATTCATCAACTGCTTCAAACAAGGAATTTCCGCTTGTACAATATCATCACCTAATAATACTGCAAATGGCTCATCCCCAATAAACTTACGCGCACACCACACAGCATGACCAAGCCCTCTTGGATCTTTTTGACGAATGTAATGTATTTCTACCTTAGAAGAAGCTTGTACTTTTTCCAACAATTCAAACTTCTCTTTTTCCATTAAATTCTGCTCAAGCTCAAAAGAATTATCAAAATGATCCTCAATCGCTCTCTTACCCTTACCAGTAACAATAATAATATCCTCAATCCCAGAAGCCACAGCTTCTTCCACTATATATTGTATCGTAGGCTTATCAACAATCGGCAACATCTCTTTCGGCATCGCCTTCGTTGCTGGTAAAAACCTCGTCCCTAAACCAGCAGCAGGAATTATCGCTTTACGAACTCTCTTCATATAATCCACACCCCAATGTTAATCATCTTTTCCTAAAAAGTAGCCCGAAGGGCGATAGCTAATATTAACCCGAGAGGGTTAATATCTCTCATCTAGTCCCTCTAAGCTCGAAGAACCTAAACCTCTTCCCCATCAAACCTATTAATTATAAACTTTAAGTATTAGATCTTAGTTGTTAGCTGTTAGGCTTGAAGTTGTTTTTTAGCATTGATTTCAAACCTATTATTCGCCAACCCCAACACATACTCCTGAACTTCCGCACTACTCATTTCCGAATAATTATTAACCAAGTTATCCACCAAATGCATCGGAATTAAAGTTGTCTTACCAATAAATATTTTCGGGAAAATCGCATCCCCATGTACTTCACCTTCGCCCAACAACTCTTCATACATCTTCTCCCCGGGCCTAATCCCAGAAAACTCAATCCCGATCTCATCCACTGTATAACCAGAAAGCTTAATAACGTTTTTCGCAAGATCAACAATCTTAACCGGTTCACCCATGTCTAAAACAAAGATTTCTCCACCACGTGCCAAAGTCCCAGCTTGAATCACCAACCTAGAAGCCTCCGGAATCGTCATAAAATACCTCGTCATATCCGGATGCGTAACCGTAACCGGTCCCCCAGCCTGAATCTGCTTCTTAAACAAAGGAATAACACTCCCACGACTACCAAGCACATTCCCAAACCGTACCGCAACAAACTTCGTCTTACTAACCTTAGCTAAGTTCTGAACAACCATCTCCGCAATCCGCTTAGTAGACCCCATCACATTCGTAGGATTAACCGCCTTATCCGAAGAAACCAAAACAAAAGTCCCGACGCCGAAGGTGTCACAAGCCTCAGCAACATTCTTCGTCCCAATCACATTATTCTTAACCGCTTCAACAGGATTGTACTCCATAAGTGGCACATGCTTATGCGCCGCCGCATGATACACAACATCCGGCTGGAACTGTTCCATCACCGAAAACATCCTCACACGATCCTGAATATCTCCAATTACCGGAACAATATCAATCATCTCTCCATACTGCTTCCTTAACTCCATATCAATCAAATAAATACTATTCTCCCCATGCCCAACTAACACAAGTCGCTTTGGTGAGAAACTACTTATTTGACGACAAATCTCCGAACCTATCGAACCACCAGCACCAGTGACCAACACTGTCTTACCAGTAATCGACTCCGAAATACTCTCCATATCCAATTCAACCGGCTCACGACCTAACAAGTCTTCCACTTGAATCTCACGGAAACTATTCACCGACAACTTTCCTATTAATATATCCTCAATCATCGGCAAAATCTGAGGCTTAATTTTCGTCTTACTACACTCTTCAAAAATTTCATTCAGTTCCTTTTTGCTTAAAGAAGGAATCGCAATAATAATACTATCAATCTCGTAATCTACTACAGCCGATTCTATCGCATCTTTCCCTCCTACTACCGGGACACCAAGCACCTGTAGCCTATGCTTTCTTTCATCATCATCCACAAACGCAACCGGCTCCATATCTGCCTCTGCATTTTGCAACAACTGACGAGCAACCATCGTCCCAGCCGCTCCTGCTCCAACAATCAACACTCTCTTCTTATCTTTACGCCTACGCATAAACGTATCGCGATACATACGCCACGAAAAACGCGATCCACCTATTAATAACACGTGCAACATCCAAGTAATCATCAACACTCGAACGAAAATATCACCAGTAAACATAAACTGAAGGACACCTGTAATTGATACGGAAAACGTAACTGCTTTCGTAATCGAAATTAACTCTCCAACACTCGCGTACTCCCAAGCCTTGTTATATAGCTTGTATCCATAAGCAAAACAATGATGCCAAATTAACAATGTAAGAGAGCTCATTAATAACGTATTCGATTGAAACACATTAAAATGTGGATTCAACAACCAAAATCCAATATATATAGCAGATATAACAATTAAAGAATCAATAATAATAAGTAATGATAGCCGTTTTTTGTACGTCATCACAATTCCTCCTTTTCTTCCATTTATGAATATGTAATGAAAATGAGACGTGGACCGAAGGACCACCTCATGCTTTTTTTATGGTGTTAGGCGTTAGCTGTTAGGGGTTAGCTGTTAGGGGTTAGAAAGGCAACATCAGGTATAGGTTTTCAAGACCTAACCAACTATTTATCTTTGTTGTAGTTCTAACGCTTCCTGGACAGGAGGGACAGGTAACATTGTCCACTATCGTTGACAACGTACCAGTCCCTCTGTCCACTTCGCTTGTTTGGTTTAAAAGAAAAGATGTGATTACTAAGTTGGTTTGTTAATAATCACATCTTTTCTTTTAAGCTAATAGGTGTTAGGCGTTAGTTGTTAGGTGGTTCGGTTTTAAATTAACCTAACACCTAATAGCTAACGCCTATCACCTTAAAAGGGCATTTAACCCCGCCTCACATCATCCCTATGACAACGTAATGCGTCTAAGGTAAATGAATACCCATCGGGACAACCGAGTGCCTCCGTTGATAAAGGTTAGGAGACATTACCTGGTTTTCGTTCTTCGAGCCTGGATACTATATTCGATGCACTTTACACCTGTCTAGCAACATTCGACTAATTTCGACATAGGTACTTTTACCTATTTTCGTATTAAAAAATAGGAGGGGTATGGAGACCCTATTTCCCCCCGTAGTAATAATAATAAGAACTATCTTTCATTTTCTTCTTATTTAATACAACCCCTAGCAACTTTGCTTTTGCTGCTTCTAATAACTCCTTAGATTTCGTAGCAGACTCTATTTCAGTCGAACTACTTGCTACTACTAATATTGTTCCATCACATTTATTAGCTAAGATTTGTGCATCGGTAACCGCCAACACCGGAGGAGTATCAATAACAATAACATCATAAATATCTTTAGCAGCATTTAATAATTCATCCATAGCCCTTGAACTTAACAATTCAGCCGGGTTAGGAGGGATTGGACCACTCGTCAAAATATCTAGATTTTCCACCTTCGTCATTTCCACTGTTTGAATGAGTACAGACTGTTTTGTTAAAACAGTCGTTAACCCTTTAAAGTTGTCTATTTGAAACGTGTAGTGTGCTGTAGGTTTACGTAAGTCCGCATCAATATATAGTACTTTTTTTCCCTGTTGCGCGAACACGACAGCCAAATTACCAGCAGTCGTAGACTTCCCTTCACCAGGGCCACTAGAAGTAACCATAATTGTGTGTATGTCGCTATCCACAGAAGAGAATTGTATATTCGTACGGATTGTACGGTATTGTTCCGAAATTGGTGACTTAGGTAACAAATGAGAAATTAAATGACGGCTTGTTGAATTATTAGTTATATTCTTCTTTCTCTTAAGCACTCTTCTCACCTCTTAACCTTGATTTCCTAGCTTCTTTTGCCACTTCTGCTAGTTCATCTTCTGAAATAACAGTAATAACACCCAAGACTGGTAAGCCTAATTGATTTTCTACATCTTGTTCGGATTTAACTGTATTATCTAAGAACTCCAATAAGAATGCTAAGCCGACACCAGCCATTAATCCTACTACTAAAGCAATTGCCATGTTTAGTTGAGGATTCGGTTTTACCGGAGACGTGCTTGCTGTTGCTTCCGATAAAATATTTACGTTGTCTACGTTCATCAGTGAAATAATTTCACGTTGGAAAACAGTTGCCGTTGCATTCGCAATTAATGCAGCCATTGCTGGGTCTTCATGTTCAACTCTGATGTTTACAACTTGAGAGTTGTTCGCACTACTAACGGTAACCTTTGAGTTTAAAGATACAGCTGTTTCTCCCCCACCAACTTGTTCACTTACAATGGAAAGAATAGCTGGACTTTTAATGATTTCGTTATATGTGTTAATTAATTGTAAGTTTGATTGAATATCCGCTGAGCTATACTGACCAGTCTCATTTTTTGATTGGTTTACTAGAATCTGTGTAGAAGATTGATAGATTGGTGTTAATACGAAAAAACTCACCATTCCACTTACTGTTGTCGCGATGATCGTAATTAACATAATTAAACTGAGGCGCTTTCGTATCGTTTGAAATAATTCTTTTAAACTAATGGTTTCTTCCATGTCGACCCCCGTACTTTCTTCTAAGTTTTCGATTTTATATTAGTTAAGGATTTTTTCCTTTTTTTACACACAAAGAATATTATAAAGAAAACTTTGTCATATATCTATAGTGTAAACCCAATTAGTTTGTAAGAAAAGATATATTTTTGTTGAAAACGGTTGTAAGTTTTGACATATTACTCGGATTTTGTCGAATGAGTGTCGAAGTATGTGTAGGGTGGGGTCGTGAGACCTTGTAATTGATTTTTTATGATTTCTAAGCGGGATGCCAGATCCCCTGTTTTAAAGATTGCTTAGTATAAGTATTTTTGTTTCAATTCTAATTCTTCGTAAGGAAGTCAGGCCCCTGGTGGTGTAATAGATGGGGAGACAAACTCATACAATGAAGTAATTATGTTTGGTGAGGAGAGGTTTTCATCTTATGAGGAGACGACGGTTGGGGAGACGGCAAAGTCCTTTGCCACTTATATTGATCGGTTTGGCAATTGTGCTGTTAGTTTTTTCTTTTGCGAAGTTGTTTCAGACCGATGGTAGGAAAGCAGAGCATGTGGTGAAAGAATTTTATAAACACGAACAGCTTCAACAGCATAGCCAAGCGTGGGAATTATTACATCCAATTGTGCAAGATAAATTTCCCAAAACGAATTTTATTCAAGACCGCAACCACGTCTTCTTCGGCCACTTCGGTGCAGAAGCATATTCTTTCCATATAAAGAATAGCGGCAAAAAGAAAAACTGGCGCGCCGTCAAAGACGGAGACGTACTACATAACGCCCACCACTTCACAGTAGAAAAAGAATACCGCGGCAAATACGGACACTTCTACTTCATCCAAGAAGTATACGTTGTAAAAGAAGAAGGAGAATGGATGATTGTGTGGGATTTCAAATAGTGGCGTGACAGGAGGGACAGGTACCATGTCCACTACCCCATTGACACGGCACCAGTCCCTCTGTCCCGCTTGGTTATAATAGGAACTGGTTTAAATAATAATGACTGATTAATATATTTCACTAACAAATTCAGCTGTTGATTGGAGCGAAATCCGAAGACTCCTGCGGGAATAGAGCGAAGCGTGAGACCCCACAGGCGGAACGCCGAGGAGTAGGTTTTTTCACGACAGTGAAAATAACCTTCCTTTTTACCCGCGGAAAGCGAAGGATTTCGATCCAATCAACAGCGTTTTTTAATACAAATAATAAAGAGACAGCAAAAGCTGTCCCTTTATTATTTATTATGAACCTGTGTTCGTGTCTTCGTCGTCCATGTCATCCATGTTTTCGTCCATGTCGTTCATTTCATCGTCCATGTTCTCATCCATGTCGTTCATGTTGTTTTCCGTTCCAGGAGGTGTTTCACCTGGTTGTTCCATTGGAGGCTGCTCTTCTGGAGGAGGAACATCACCGTTGTTTACGCCACATCCTGTCACTAACATTGCCGCAATAGCTGTACCAGAAAGTTTTAATAATAGTTTATTCATTATGTTTGTCTCCTTCCATGGAATACGTTATCGAGACCTTATTGCTTGGTCTCTTTTTATATTCCCCAAAAGGAACGGAATATTGCAGAGTTTTTAAAATTAATTCGTAAGTACTATAAAACCGCACTTAGAAGAACGAAGTTCCTGTTAGTTAGTTTTGCTTTGGTCCTAACGCAAACATAATCTCCGTTTCACACACAAGTTCGCCGTTTACTGTTGCGACGCCTTTGCCTTTGCCGATCGGTCCTTTGACGCGGATGATTTCTACTTCAAGACGAAGTTGATCGCCAGGTGTGACTTGTTTTTTGAATCGGCAGTTGTCGATTCCTGTGAAGAACGCAAGGCGACCTTGGTTGTCTTCTAGTTTTAACATCGCAACAGCACCAACTTGCGCTAATGCTTCGACAATTAAAACACCAGGCATTACTGGATAGTCAGGAAAATGACCGTTAAAGTATTCTTCGTTCGCCGTTACATTTTTTAAGCCGATGGCACGTTTTCCTTCTTCAATTTCTATTATCTTATCCACTAACAGGAAAGGATATCGATGTGGAATGATTTTTTTAATTTCATTAATGTCTAGCATAGTTTATTACCTCCTACTAATAGTTAGTGTTAATTATACTTGATATAAAATTGTATGGCTAGTTTTTCCCAATAAAAAACGACCCATGATTAGGATCGTTAATTTTTCACTAAGTCTATAATATGCTGCCATGTTTCTTTGTTTAGGACGTCTCTTGGGTCGCCGTCTCCTAGGATTGCGTAGCCGAACATTGCGCCTGCTATCGTTGAGACTGCTAGGAATGCTAGTAGTAAGACAAGACGTATCCATATCGGGATCACGCGCATACGTGGGCGGAATTTTTTGTTTGGGTTATATTGTAGCTCTTCTGATTGAGCTTTTTTTTGTTGTTTTTTTTGTGCACGCAGTTGTTCGCGTGTGGATGGTCGTTTTTCTTCCATCTGTGTTCACACCTTTAATTGGTTAGTCGGTTGGACAAAGGGACACAGGTCCCTCTGTCCAACCATTAGTTTGTTATTTATTGTTTAAGGCCGTTGACAAGGCCCATCATTTGGTCGGCCATTTGGATGGACCTGGCGTTGAATTGGTACGTTCGTTGTGTGATCGTTAAGTCTGTCATTTCTTTTGCGACATCAACGTTTGATTGCTCGAGCATGCCTTGTTGCAGGCTAATGTCTCCACGAGCTGCACCTAATAAGAAGTTTATCACTTCTGCCTCCGGTGTGTCACCATTATTCATCGCAAAAAGCGATCCACCTACCCCTTGTAACAGTTGCGGGCGGATGATTTGCGTGATTCCGAGCTCTTGTGCAAATGCATTGCCGTTGTTCATCATAGCCGTTAGTGTACCGCCAGGTTGCAATTGAATTTCTTGAATGTTTTCTGGAAGCACAATTGCTTGCCCGTTGCTATTTAATACTGGATGCCCTTCGCTTGTAACGAGCATTACTTCGTTATTGTTAATTGGCGATAAGTATAGAGAGCCGTTTCTAGTGAAGCGAGTTTGTTCTTGGCCGTTTTCTAACACTCGAACCGTTAGGAATTGGTCTTCGGCTGTGAAAGCAAAGTCTAGCATGCGCTCTGTTGTTTTAAGCGCACCTTGTGTTAGTTGCAGTTGTGTTTGGCCAAGTTTTGCACCTGTTCCTTGGCGAATGCCGATAGGTGATTGGCGTCCACCTTCGTATTGGTGTAACGATTGGTTATTGAACTGTTGTGTTAGAAGTTCTTGAAAAGACGCGCGACGGTTTTTATATCCGACTGTATCGACGTTAGCCATGTTATGGCTGATGGTGTCGAGTTGTTTTTGTAATTGCGACATCGTGTTGGTTGCGTTGAGCATGATTCGGTTCATGGTGAATTGGACCACCTTTCGAATATTGATTCTTATTAGTATGAAGCTGAGGTCAGTTCCACTTCGTGGGCGGGACTGACCCTGGTTCTATTGTTTAATTTGCTTTCAGCTAACGCCTAACCCCTAATTAATTCGTCCAATTTCGTTCGCTGCTTTTTGCATCGTTTGGTCGTAGGCTTGGATTATTTTTTGGTTTGCTTCGAAGGCACGGAATGCGGACATCATGTCAGACATCGTTAAGCCTGTGTCAACGTTGGAGCGTTCTAGGTGACCTTGGAGTACTTGGAAGTTGATGTTAGCCGCTGGCAAGGCTTGTATGGCTGCGTCTGCTGGCAAACGGAAAACGCCGCTGCCTTCTTTTATTAAATCAGAAGGGTTTTGCGCGTAAGCAAGACCAAGTGTTGCGACTGGTGTTCCTTCTATTTGGAGCGTTCCGTTCGGTAGGAGTGTGAATTCTCTCGTTGGCACTTGGATTCGGTTGTTGTTCGTATCTAGCACGTATTGGCCGCTGTTGGTTGTTAGGAAGCCTTGTGCATCAAGGGCAAAGTTACCGTTTCTTGTATAACGCGGTGTGCCGTCTGGATGTTCAACGGTGAAAAATACTGCCCCAGGCTCACCAGCTTGTTGGAGAATCATCATGTCTGTGTTCACACTAGTTTGCTGTGGGTCCCCTTGGATGAAGCTTGGTAATGTTTCTTGTAGGTACACACCTGTGTTCAATCCACCAATTGGCGTTAATGTGTTTAGGTTCATCGGCTTTTGTGTTGGAATGTTCTGTTGGCCCATTCTGTGCATTAGTAGTTCTGGAAAAGAACGTAGTGCAGTTTGGTCGGCTTTGAATCCTGGTGTGTTGGCGTTGGCCATATTATTCGATAACGTTTCCATCTTACGTTGCTGGGACATCATACCAGATGTTGCTGTATATAAACCTCTAAGCATCTTTTTCACCTCGTGTTTTTAGTGGTTAGTGGTTAGGTGTTAGTGGTTAGGAAAACCTGGATTTAGCTAATAACTAACCACTAATCACTAAATCATAATTTTCTAATTTCTATTATAGTACAAAATGGCAGTTGTCGATATATGTATTTTTTTGAAATTGGATGGGTTTTTGGGGACGGGGGTTGTTTTCTCATTGAGATTTTTAATTAGTAGATGGTATAATAAAGTTGTCCATATGACAAAATTCACTTTAGGAGGTGAGAGGAACGATGGAGCAAACGTTGAATTTGATTTTAGGTGAGTTGCAGAAGTTAAATGGTAAGGTGGACAACTTGGAAGGTAGATTTGACATTCTGGAAAAGAAAGTGGATCATGTAGATAGTAAAGTGGATCGACTCGAAGAGTCGCTTGAGCGGTTCGAGGCTAATCATGAGATGGATGTTATCAAAATTTTAGAGACGATTGAGCGTAAAGATAAAGACACTACTTTTATGATCGAAGCTTTTAATAAGCGGTTGACGCGTGTAGAAAAAGAAATAGTTGAGTTAAGCAAACAATAGAAACTTCGTTAGATTCTTCGTAAGATGACCATCCTTGAGAGTACAATTTCATATGTTTAGATGACAAAGATAAAGGGTATTCTCACTGAGTGAGGAATACCCTTTTTTTAATTGGGACGGGGTTTGTTTCACATTCAGTGGAATGTGAAACAAACCCCGTCCCGAATATTACGCAAATTTGCTTCGTGGTAGTTTGTCCATGTTGTCTAGCATGATGCCTGTGCCGATTGCTACGCAGTCCATTGGGTTTTCTGCGATTAGGACTGGTACTTTTAGTTCTTCTGCTAGCAGTTGGTCGATTCCGTGTAGTAGTGCGCCACCGCCTGTTAAGATTACGCCGCGGTCGATAATGTCCGCTGATAGTTCTGGTGGAGTTTTTTCTAGTACTGTTTTTGCTGCTTGTACGATTGCGTAAACAGACTCACGAAGTGCTACTTCGATTTCAGCAGAGCTTACGGTAATCGTTTGTGGTAATCCGCTTACCATGTCGCGTCCGCGAATGTCGATTGTTTCGTTGCGCGAGCCAGGGAATACGGTCGCGATTTCGATTTTGATTTGCTCGGCTGTGCGTTCACCGATTAGTAGTTTGTATTTCTTTTTAATGTATTGTAAAATTTCCGCGTCAAATTTGTCGCCGGCCATTTTGATGGATTGAGCAGTTACGATGTCACCCATAGAAAGTACGGCTACGTCTGTTGTACCGCCACCGATGTCAACAACCATGTTACCGCTCGGCTGGAAAATGTCCATTCCCGCGCCGATTGCTGCAACTTTTGGCTCTTCTTCTAGGTAGATTTTTTTACCGCCGCTTTTTTCTGCCGCTTCACGAATGGCTTTTTGCTCGACAGATGTGATGTTTGTTGGGCAGCAAATTAAGATGCGTGGCTTTGATAGGAAGCCTTTTACGTTTAGTTTGTTGATGAAGTATTTTAACATCGCTTCTGTTACTTCGAAGTCTGCGATGACTCCGTCTTTTAGTGGGCGTATCGCGATGATGTTTCCTGGTGTACGTCCAACCATGCGGCGTGCTTCTTCCCCTACTGCGAGTACTCTTCCTGTGTTGTTATCTAGAGCGACAACGGATGGTTCGTTGAGAACGATTCCTTTTCCTTTGACGTGAATGAGTACATTTGCCGTTCCTAAATCTATACCTATATCCCTAGCAAACATTTGCTTTTCCTCCTATATGTAAAGTTCGCTGACTATTGTCCGATAACGTGTAGTCTCTAATTTTATATTGTATCACATTTTGTAAAATAAACTATTGCTTTATGGATTTATTGTGGGAATTTTGGCGGATTTTTTGCTTGTTCGTCGAAATTTGTTTGATTTATATGAAAATTGGGCCCGATGGCTAGGGGTTTTTTTCTCCATGGAGTATAATATAGGTAGTGATTATAGGTGGGGAGTGGGCTGGATGGCAAAAAGTAAGGCTGCGTTTTTTGATATTGATGGGACGTTTTATCGGGATTCTTTGTTGATTGAGCATTTTAAGCGGATGATTAAGTATGAGATTATTTCGCCGAGTGCTTGGCATGAGCGGGTGAAGCATACGTTTGAGGATTGGGATAAGAGGCAAGGGAATTATGATGCTTATCTGTTGGATGTGAGTAGTATTTATGTGGAGCATTTGACGAATGTGTCGAGTGAGGATATTGAGTTTATTGCGAAGCAGGTTATTCGGTTGAAGGCGGATCGGGTGTATCGTTATACGAGGCAGCAGATTCAGTGGCATTTGGATGAGGGGCATAAGGTGATTTTTATTTCTGGTAGTCCGGATTTTCTTGTTGGGAAGATGGCGGAGAAGTATCATGCGACGGATTATTGTGGGTCGACTTATCATATTGATGAGGATGGTTTTTTTACTGGTCGGGTTGAGCCAATGTGGGATTCGGTTAGTAAGGAGCGGACGATTGCGGCGATGGTTGCGAAGCATGATATTGATTTGGCTGAGAGTTTCGCTTATGGGGATACGAATGGGGATATTACGATGTTTAAGCATGTGGGGAATCCGGTGGCGATTAATCCGGCGAAGGAGTTGTTGATTGCGATTTCGGAGCAGGAGGAGTTGCGTGAGAAGACGCGGATTGTGATTGAGCGGAAGGATGTTATTTATCAGGTTGATCCGAAAACGAATGTGGTGACGTTTGGGTGAGTTTTTGGGTTAGATGAGGGTTAGAGTGGGGTTAGAGTGGGGTTAGATATGGGCTGAGGGGCTGGTTTCTTTGTTATGCGGGGCGTGTAACGGGGGAATGGCTCTTTTTTTGCTTTTGTGGCGGGGGGTTTGGGCGGGATCGGCGGAGGTTTGGGTTCGAATTGTGATTTTTGGGGGAGTTTATCGGCGAAAATTGAGGTTTTATCGGCGATTTTTGGGAGTTTATCGGCGAAAATCGGAGTTCTATCGGCGAAATTGGCGTTTTAATCGGCGGGGGGCAAATTTTATCGGCGTTTTGGTGCGGTTATCGGCGAAATTGCGGGTTCTATCGGCGAGTTCAGGGAGTTTATCGGCGAAACCTAATGACCAGGCAAGTGGGTAAACAGACTGATGCAAGAGATTTGACTGTTGCTTCGGTCACTTTTCTTCTTGTTTCGGTCATTTTAGTACTTGTTCCGGTCACTTTGGATCTGTCTTCGGTCACTTCTCCTCTTGCTCCAGTCAGACGTCATTTTTTCAGCGTTCATAGGCTGTGAAACATTTTTGTGAAACAAGAAAATTCGGGTAGTGCCTGGCACCTGAAACATATTTGTAATATAAAAACGCCTTACGGGGCCGGGACATAATCAACCGACAAGCTTATGAGTAGCTTGTATGTGACTACCAGTTACTAGTCGCTCACTGACTCCTTGCGGTACAGTGAGCGACTTCTTTATTAACTGACTTCCTTTAAGCACTTCCCTCTAACACCTGTTCCTCTGTTACTAAAGAAGCCTTCTTCCAACGTCCTATCATGTAATAACCTACAGTGTTAACAAAGGTTATTACATTAATCAAACTCAATGTAATAAATACTCCTGTTACAACATCCCCAAATAAGTTTGGCACAAAGAATAGCATTAATAGTACAATTACGTACATGTTCGTAAAGGTTAAGTATAGGCCGCCCTTATAGTCTCCAGACCCTGACACAGCAAAGATAAAGATCATGGACACTGTATTTAACACCCAAGGAATACTGTAGTATAAGAAAAACTCTTCGAACCTTGGTAAGAGCGTTGCATCCTTTGTAAATACAAGAGCAATTACACTGCGAAGTAATATGATAGCAATCGCGATGGTTCCACTATAGACAAGTAGAACAGAACTCATTTTTTTTACAATATCTTTGACGTTATCTATTTTCCCTTCACCAACACTATAAGATACGAGTGGGATAGCACTTGCGGCAAAGTTTTGTGAAAAAACGCCGAATAGAATAAAGAGGTATGTTCCGACTGCATAAACGTTGAATGCATCATTTGGATAAAACGATAGAATAACGATATATAGAAACATCGACAAATTAAAGGTTATTCCCGTAAACAACTGACTTCCGATGAATTCTTTATTTTCTTTTAACAGTTTAAAGTCTAGTCGGAATGAAATATCTCTCTTTTCAAGTTGGATGTTTAAATAATCTTTAAAGTAGAGCTTATATAGTAAGAAGATAAAGCATAGGATGTTTGCCACTACTGTCCCAACTGCCGCACCAGCCATTAATGGTAAGTCGTATAGGTTGAATAACATCATAATGCCTGGTGTAACCGCGGCATTTGCTACGATTGCAATCCCTAGCCCCCAGTAGATGGCTCTCAGCTTTTGGAAGTATCTCGGAATCAATAATAAAAAGTTGTTGAGCGACATAAAGAGATAGCCGATAAAAAGAACGATTAAATATTGATTTAAGTAGGCTATGGTTTGTTCGTCCACGCCGAAAATCCATTGAAATAGCGGATGAATAAGTAATCCGACTGCTCCTACAAACAATCCTGCATAAAAAGAGAATGCTAAACCTGTCTTCACCCCTCTTTTAACAGAATCCATTTTGTTTCCACCATAATTTTGACTTACATAAATTAAAATAGCGGAAATAACACCAATAATCACTGCTTCGATTAATATGATCACAGATGTAGAAAGTCGTATTGCAGATAACGCTTCTGCTTCTCCGATAAAAAAGTTGATCCAGAATAAGTCAATTAATATTAATGCTATGTCTGCTATTCCAATAAGGGTAACTGGCAGTGCAAATTTCATTAGTGATTTCCAATTTGTATCCATCTTTTTTCTCTCCCTTCTCTGCTAATCAGCGGATCCAGCGATTAATGTATATAGGATGGTGGATTCTCGACTGTCTATGTTGAAGATATTTTCCATTTGTCCAATATTAAAGCTTTTAATTGGTCGACAATATTGTCCTTCTTTTGCAAAATCTAAACAATAAAATTGGGCCTTAAATCCTGTAGCGATTAAATATTCTGCAAGGTTTGATTCGTTTTTAAATAGCTGGTGATATAACAGGAAGATAACAACCGTTGATACGCCTCTGAAATTAATGTATGGATAAGCTTCATTTAGCTTTTCATATGGAATTGCTAGAGAGGTTTTCCCTTGTCGGTAAAATAAACCTGTGCCATCTTGATGGAAACTAACAGGTTGAATGAAATTTCCATCTATGCGCGTTGGCAGCAGTTGACGCAACTCGTCCTCTGTTCCTTGTGCACTCACGGCTGTCTGGTCCACTATATGGAAGCTATTTATTGGTACTTTGTAAGGGCCACTATTTCTCCATCGACATTTTTGTAGAAAAGTTTGAATGTCTTCGCTTTCATTCCATTCCTCTCTTTCTGTTTTACGCAACAGCAAATACCCGTCTTTGATTTCTAACGTGAATTGAATTTTTAAGTGGCGGGCAACTGTCATGACGTTATAGAGAAAATGGCCTAATTCTAACAAAAATAACGTTTTTTTAATATATTGATAATACGATGGGTATCTTTTTTTATAAACAAATACTAGATCCCCTTCTTTTGCTTCCAATTGATTATTTTTATATAGCTCAAATGTTTTTAGTTGATCATTTTTCGTGAGGAAGAAATTTTTTGACTTTGCAATAAACATTTGGATAGGATAAATACTTCTTGGAGACGGATACCCTTTATGAACTTTGTAGGCTGTATTCTTTTCGACTCGGATCGTGTCGTTGACGCTTAGCAGTATATTTTCCATTTCATTGAAAGACTGATAATTACTATCCGATAAAGTAAAATCATCAAAGGAATATGTTAAGTGCTGCACTTTTTCTATTAAACCGCAATTATAGGATAGTTCTCCTAAAAATTCGTTTAAGCTATAATTCATTGTCTTCTCCTTTATTTACGCTAATGGATGAATATTCTTTTTTTCTTTTTTCCAATCGTCGTACTTTGTTCCATTCCTTCTAATGAGTTCTGTTGTGAAATCAACCGGTATCGCATTAATGAGAAATGCTTTTGTACAATGGAGTGATAGAGCTTGTAATACTGTGTTTGTTTGTTCGACTACGATTACATCTTCGTATACAGTCCGGAGCCTTTCTACTAAGAAGTTCAACTCTGTTGTTACGGACTCATGACAGAAAGACATCTCCTTCACTTGTTCGTATAGAATGCTTTTTGTCCCTACTATTTTTTCTTCAATAAAACTTTTAGATGTTTCTGATGCAAAGAAGTAGAAGTGGTCATCAATTGTCTTCAACTTTTCTCCTTCAATTGCAGTGCGTTTTTTCTTTTCCAGTTCTGCTGGGTGTAATGTTGTTAATCCTTGGTATGCATTAAACAATTCATAAAAGGCAGATTGTATGGCAACTTCTAGTTGTAAATGGCATCCTAAACCGGTGATGGAGTAGATAGCTGGCTCTTTCTGTTCATTTTGTAATAATGCCCATATTACTGGTATGTTTGCCGCGTTATCTAACAAATAAAACTCTAGCTTATATCCTTTTTCTTTAAAGATTTCCGCTTGAATAGTGATATTTAAAAATCGTTCGTCTGTTAAGTGTAACTTTCGCTTTGGTTCATTACCGAACCAGCAGCGAAAAAACACATCTCGCTCCAAGCACTCTAAGATGGAATAGAGACTTGCCTCCTCCAAAGTGTTTCCAATGGCACAACCATTTGAATTATCATAGACAAAATGGTGTAGCCATCCTTCTTTTAAATATTGGACGTATTGTTTGGCAACATATGTTCCTTCATTCGTCCGCAGTGACCTTCCCCTAACCCATTCTACAAGTTCCTTTTCCGAAAATTGGGAGAGGTGATGACGGTCGGATTGTTCTTTCTCATACAAGCCTAGTTTTCTAGGGTGGATGACATTCGCTTTTTCGCTTAGAAGTTGGTACGTGTCTATGATGGTGTGCGGTAACGTTTGAGCGCTAGCGTATCTCTCCAAATATTCTAGCGCTGCCTTTCTCCATGCATTCTTTCGGTCTAAGTCAAAGCCAAACCCCTGAATAGTAAAGTTTTTTCGATTCGCAATCGATACAGAACCTCGGTCCTCTTTCACCACATATCCACCGGCAACATAGTGCATTGCCTCGACCACTTCTTCAATGGAAAACCTCGAGGCTACTCGTTTATCCGTATGATGCTGTTTTTTATTTGTCTTTTTTTCCATTGATTGAATGATCAGATAAAAAGATTCATCCTCGTTTAGTAGCAACCCTTCAAACTTATGTAAGTTATATAAAAAGTACGCTACTATTTTCTTCATACTTGATTTGCTCGGAGCATAGCCACGTAACGACGGTTTATTTTCCGAAACGTCCACTTTGTAATTTCGTTTTATGAGTACCGCCTCATCCACCTTTTTCACTTCGAGTAAAAACGTATAACCGTCTTGGGTGTAACAAAAACTTCCGTTTGTTATCTCAACCACTTCTTTTAATGCTTCTTCAATGTTTTTGTTACGAGTTAGCATGAACCATGACCTCCTGCTTTAACTGCATGTTATTTTCATACAAGGTTAATAACAGTGTCCATTCATTGTAATCATCCCGCTTCTCGACCCACTTCACGTCTAAATCAAGATTCAATCCTACTTTATTTTCACTTGAAAGCAGCTCCATTTTCTTCCGTAGTTTTATTTCAATGTACTTTGTAAAGAAGAGAAGATTATTTTCATCTAGCGGCTTTTTAGAAAACTGTCCATAATGGAATACTTTCGGTACTTCTCGTTCGTTCATTAAGATAGTAAGAAGATTATTTATCGCATCATTCACGTCAAAACCTAACACCGTTAACGTATTGTTCCAATTTTGATCTTTATAGTTAACCGTTGTTAAAGGAAAATTTACTTCTTCGTTTATTTCTACTTGAACATTTCGAAGGTTTTTGTCTGCCCAATAGCTAGAAAGATAGTTTTCATACGTAATGAATGTAAATGGTACATTTTCCACCTCGTTCGTATACATACTTAAATCAATCTTTAACAGATTCCTTTCTAAATCTTCCATGTTTAGATTGTCAGATTCGAGCTTTTCTACGAAAACGTAGGCAGCATACCTTAATAGTTGTCTATTAATTGTTTCTTTACTCTTTTCTACCTTGATGTTCTCATTTTTATATATATACATAGTGTTTTCGCATATATGTACGGTTAAATCGAACTGTTTTTCTTCCCTTTCGTGATGGGTAAAATGTAAAGTGTCTTCGGTAAGCACGCTCAAGCTTTCTTCCATTTCCCATTCTTTTTTTACCACTTCTAAGAAGTAAGTTGGACCTGTAATAGAGCGTATGGCAGGTATATATGCTCGTTCCCGCTTTACGTGATAAATATAAAATTTCTTTTTTATTAAAAGTTGAAAGATTTGTAGTTCAAATGGATCTAACTGCTCCGTTACGTCCCCATCCGAGTGTTTTTTTAACTTTTCTACTAAGTGATAGACTTTCTCTTTTTGTAATTTGTTTAATCCAATCTTCAAATTTACGTCTTTTGTGCACATATAAAAATCATTCTCCGTGTCAATGATATAAAAGGTAGGATGTAAATATCCGTTCATTCAAACACCTCCTGGAATTCGTCTTGAAATCTAGTAGAACTAAAAACATAGTTCATAAAGAATTTATCGATTGGCTTTAATTGTAGTAATATAAGCTTTTCATACAGTACATTTAATACCCATTTATTTGTCGTTAATACGACATCATGCAACACTAAAGCTAACAATGCTTCATTTTGAAAGAATGCCTGGTGGTAGTCAGATGCGTCCTTCGTTATATCTTTCACATCTGTTACATTTTGTGGCGAGATAAAGTTCATTTCTTCCCTTTCTATCGCAGCACTGACTTGTTTATATATTTCTTGCAATTCATGAAAGAGTGCATTTTCTTCAACTTGAAGTTCTCCTAATTGCGCTTTCCTTTGTTTAAAACTTTGTTTGATTGGCCCCCTCATTTCCTCCTTTATGGAATGTAAAAATCCAACGTAGTGAGATAAGTGAGAGACAAAGCCATTGGAATACAGTTTATATTCCTCCGATAACGTTTTGTCGGGTAATTTCGAGAAGAAAGGGTAAATCTCTCGGCTAATCTCCTCTATATCGTTCTTCCTCCAATATTTAGGTAAAAATATACGATCAAATGCAAGATGAATTTTTAAGTACAGGTGAACTTGACCTTCATTTTGAAATAATTGGATGTTTGGTTTTTCCGGAACCATTACTTTGTTTTGATAGATTTCATTTAAGCTTTTTTCTTTTTGAAAATATTGAGAGATTGTACTATATTTTTGACGGAATTGTTGCTCATCGTATTGTTTGGAAGGATAACGAGCAAGCAGTTGCTGTAAGTCTTTCGTAATTTCTTCTTTTATATCTCCTATTTCTCCAAATAGACATATGTGATAGCCATTTTCCCAACTTTGCTTGATGCTCACGTTTGGAATGAGGGTGATTGTTTTTTTTATATAATCTTGTATTTCCATCGGAGTTTCTTCTTCATTGATATAAAGGTATATTTCGTGATAATTCATCGTATCCACCCTTGATTTGTAATAAGTATTTTAAGTTGTACAATGCATAGCTGCTGAGTTCATACACTTCTTGTTCTACTTTTCGATCCACACCAATTACGCGATTTAATGTCATATGGAGAATACTGTTTAGCGTATATAATGCTTGGTCTGGATGTAACTCTTTCCACAGAAGTTCACTATATTCTCTTCCAACTTTCTGCTTGGTTGCCATATGTGTCGTTTGGTATTTTTTGTACAAATCAATTGCATAGTTGGCTACTTGTGTGTAATGGGGCCGGTTTGCTTTAAATTTTTTTAATATGTCTTTGTTTTTTTCTCCTGCAACACTTTCTAAAAACGCTTTTGCATCTGCGTAATTTTCGAATAAGTCAATCGTTGTGAAAAGAGTGAATATCATTCCTTTTTCTACCTTTTCGTTGAACGGAATTAGATTTTCTAGGTTAAGCTTGTGCAGTAATGCTGATTCCTCACAAAAATAGTGATACGCTTTTTCATAAAGTATTTCACCACCGTATCTATTAATCTCTGGGATGAAGAGATGACTAGAGTAGTCACAAATGATATGGGCAACATAGAGTTCTTTTAACCATTCTGCAAATATTTCTTTCACATGTTTATACTTTGATTGGAATCTAATTCTTAAAACCAACTTCCCTTCTTCCACATACTGGACATAAAAGAATTTCTTCACGGAGTTTTTTTTGAAAAATTGTAAACAAAGGTCAAGCGCCTTTTCGTTATACCCAACGCTCGGGAACACTTTGAAGTACTCCCAATCCCATTCTTCTTTCACAATGTTCGTTTGTATTTTGGTTAGAAGTGGTGCTGACACTTTACTGTTTTGGTTATCAGGGAGTACGGTAAACACGTAATCTACATTATTCCTTGTAGTTGCCTGCTGCTCATTTAACTCTGGTGCCTCTATTAATGTAATGAACTCTTCTTCCTTCTTTTTTTCTGCAAGTGCTTGTAACAGTAATGACCTTCCCAGCGCGGTTTGTAGTTTTAGCGGTAATGTTTTGTCTCCATTTAGTAGGTATACAACTTGATCTACTTCGTTTTCTTTTACGAATTCTTTTAATGCTTTTTCTCTGTCATTTTCACCGTTTATATTGGACTTTGAGATATTCCATCTTTTGGGCGAAAGAATGATACATCCATACTGGATTCGTGGAATTCGTTTTAATGTACGTAACGGTCCTAGATAGAAGTCCATAGGTGCCCTGCTTTTATACTTACCGTAGAGAGAGAGAAACAAAAGTGCTTTGTCTTCTATAAAGTTGTTATAGTGGAGCATGTGGGTACAAACTGGCAGTATTTTCTTGTTGGAGTTTTTACTTCTAATGTACAAACCTGCTTTATCTACTCCAACATACAGTTCGTTTACCGGAAAGGAGACTGCATCCCCCATGTTAGTTATCGTATTAATGTTAATGACATAGTTTGGCTGTTGATAGGTAACGGATAAGTCTCCATAATGATGAGGAATTGCATTTATTTCCGCACTAATGTACTCATCATTTTCTAAAGAATATTGAGCAGCAGTTCTTTTTTCCTTCGTATAAAATCTTCCTGTAAAAGAGCATGCTGTATTACCAAAGCTGTTCGTCCCGATGGAAAAAAGACTTTCCCCTTTATCTTTTAAGATGGATACCTTAAAATCATAGCCATTTTTTTGTTTATTTTTTAATTGCTCGCTATAAATAGACTGGATATGTTCGATGTCTTTCTCTTGTAAAGAGACCACATCTTGTGCTTCTTTTTTGGTTTCCATTATTTTGTTGAGAAGAAACTGATTGTATTGTCTGTTTTCCTTGGAAATTTTCCAGTCATCTGTCATTGTTGGCATCCCTATTCCTAAATCTTCATCTATTGCGTCTAGCAATTTGACTTCATTGAAGTAACCGTATCTTTCCAGAAAACGCATAATGTAGGTGCTCCAAGTCTGTTCATAGTTCACAGCGGTAAATACGGACATAAAAGATAGCTTTTGGGCTACGTTGGCAATCTCGTGTTTTGTAAAGGTCTGTTCTCTTTCATTTTGCTGAAATAGGTCTACTACTAAACATCTACTCGTATCGCTCCATTTTTTCATCTTGTCTACTAGTCGAAGGAATACGTCGATACCTTCTCCTACTGGCAATGTTTTATATTGCTGAAGGAGTAACTGAATTTCCTTTAATTTGTTTTCATCCTCTCGTGATAACAGTTCATTTTTATTTAATAATCCTTCTAACAAACATTGATTGGTGTTAGGAATAGTCGGGTTTAGTTCCGATATAATAAATCCTTTTTGTAGTAAATCTTCTATCGTTTGTAATATCGTTTGTTGTTTTTGTGGATCATCGTTACTTATCCTTTCTATTACCTTTTTCATTTTAATAGGGGAATTTAGTAGATTGAGCAATAGTTGTAAAAAGGGGACTTTGTCTATTCTCATTTTTTTGTATTGATTATGAGAAGAGCTTTCTAGAACGATGTATTTTTCTCTCTCTACAATTAAAGGGTTCATTTTGATTGTTAAGGTTGAATGAATGCCTTGTTTTTGCTCTATTTTCTTTATGACTTCTTTGTACCATTCAATAGATACTTTTACGTGTTTATGTGCTTGTGCGTGTGTATTTGAAGTTGGTTGGTCAATGTCGCTAAATGACGCTTCTTGAATACCAGCAAATAGCCCAAACGGCATGGACCTCGAAGCCATACGAAGTATATATTTCACAAGCGCGCTCGCAGCTTTGCTATCCAACGGTAACGTGTTCTTCTCTTTGTATTGGAGAAGTTGATAGTAGAGGCTTTGACTTGCAACTAAAATTCTTTCCATTAGTATGGGGTTATGCAACAATTCTATTAGAATAGTAGATAAGTTCTCTTCCTTGTAAATCTGGTCTATATAATCCTTAGTTAATACAGGACTACGAATAATGTACCGATCGTCAATTCTCATGTGGTCTACCTCCTTTAGCTACATTCTAAAAAGCTCTTGTTATAGATTGAATGCTCAGTCGGATAATCCGAACTGAGCATTCTGTCTTGTATGAATTAGGTTTTTTACACCTAAATTATTGTTGTACTATGACAGAACAAGAGTTCTTTCCGATAGAAGCACCCATTGTTTCAAGAACTGTTGCTGAAGATACTTCATAAACCTCTACGTCCAATTTTAATTCAACATTGTTTAATACTTGATCTTTTTTCATGATTAGTTCCTCCTCTAATTTTTTGGTTTTTTTATAGAATATTCTATATCTTTCGGCCTTGAATGAATCATAACACAGGCAAAAAACACGTGCGTTTACGATGAGAAGCCCTTACTGCCCATCTAAAACCTATTAGGATCTTAGATATTTTGTTTGCACATAAATTATGACATTTGTCTTAAATTGATATTTTTTATTTTTATGGTATTGCAAAAGAAAAACGTGAGCTTGACGATGGTATTAGCCACGAATGTAGGCTTGTTATTTTAGGTACTTAGACTCTTTATTCTTATAAGCTGGCAAGCAGAACAAAAGCGAAATTCGAGGGCGGCTGGAGCTACACATTACTAGTTCAAATTTATCGTTAATTACAAAGTTTCCTAAAAAACAAAAATCCCATTTCAATGATTTGAAATGGGATTTTATTAAAGGGATTTTTATTCTGTAAAGATTAATCCTCGGAAGGAATCGTTGGATCTTTATGAGAATTTGGAGATACCTCTCCACTATTATTCGTTGTAGTTTTTACTTCATCTGCAAATGCTGGTGTTGCGATAGATACGAATGTAATGAGAGATACAAACACAAATGCTTTGACAATCTTTTTCATAAGTAAGCCTCCTGAGTTTAAATGTAGTTATTTATTACTTAAACCTAGTATAATAGACTTTATTATTATTAGAAAACTCGGATTATATTGATAAGGCCTTATTAACCAGCTTTTTATGGTGCATCACTATGTTTCTATTCTAATTTTAAAATATATAAGACATTTGTCATATTTTAAGGAGTGAGAATTGTGGAAATTAGTTGCAAAGAGCTAGGAGAGGAAATTCGCAGATTGCGAAAAGAGTTAGGATTTTCCCAAAAAGATTTAGCGAACGGTATTTGTTGTCAAACGACCATTAGCAGTATTGAAAAAGGCCGAGCATTTCCAAGTGTTGACATCTTACATTTCTTATCGATACGACTAAATGTTACGATGGATTACTTTTTCACTACATTCAACCAAGATTCTCAATACTATATTAAACTTACAATGGAAAGAGTAGAATACCTAATTAAACAAAAACAATATGAGGAAATATTAGAAATTACTACAATGGAGAAAAAACAAAAGGAAAAAAGGGATTTAGGCATCCGATTTAACCAATTTATTGAATGGCACGACATTCGCGCTAAGCAGTACTTGGGAACTATTACTTGGAAAGAATGTATCGTAGCACTCAAAAGATTAATAACATATAAAAGTAAATATAAGCTACACTTTCAAGATCTGAAAATAAAAAACGTCATCGCTAATGTGTATGCGGAAAATAAACAGTATGATCATGCTGAACAAATTTATAAAGAAATTCTAGCCATTAGCACAGACTTAGAGGTAATCAAGCGATTGAAGCTTAAAGTATTTTTCAACCTTTCTAAGCTATACTTTTATCAAGAAAAATATGCCCAATCAGTTGAAACCTCTCAAAAAGGGATTCGCCTTTCTCTTGAATTAGATGATATTTCAATGCTAGGTAATCTTTACTTACAAAGCGGACAAAGCATGATTAAAATAAACGAAAACCTAGAGATAATTTCCCAACAACTAGAGCAAGCTCTCTTCCTTTACACGATGCAAAAGAAAGAATGGCACATTAACTTTGTAAAAGACCTCTTAAATAACATTACTCACAATATCAAAAGTGTACCAGTTTAATAGTACCTCCTACTTCTTCCCTATTTTAACATTCTGTGAAACATTTTTGTGAAACAAGAAAATTCGGGTGGTGCCTGGCACCTGTAAAGACGGAGTTTATCGGCGATAGTTCTATTATCCTGACATACTGAAAAACGCCACATAATCAGCTAGCTTCATAAGCAACCAATGAACTTATGAGTTAGCTTTTATGTAGGCGTTTTGGTCGGCGGAGTACCGCCATTTTTGTTGTTACTTTACGATTTCTTCTTCTTTTTTGTATTTTAGTTTTGTTGCTTCACCGCCGCGTAAATGTCGGATTGATTTATGATAATCGAGGATTGATTTTACTTCGTTTGCTAGATCTGGGTTAATTTCTGGCAATCTTTCCGTCAGGTCTTTATGGACAGTACTTTTGGAAACTCCAAATTCTTTCGCTATGACACGAACTGTTTTTTTCGTCTCCACGATATACTTTCCAATCTTGATAGTTCTCTCTTTGATGTAATCGTGCACACCACTCGCCCTCCCTAAAATGGATGTTGAGAAGCGTGAAATGAGACCCGCTTTATGTTGTAACGAAGTGCGACTAGTTACACTCGGTCAAAAAGCTTGATTGGCTACTGCGATAATTTCTTCGAGACAATGACGATCCCTCACCTCAAACACTCTCTTTGTATGTTTGGTTAGTAACAGTGTATTAGCTTAAAGCAGGGAATATGCTAAAAAGTCAAGTGGGACAAGGGTTTTATTTGAAAATTCTTTTTTTAGTACATGGTTTTGTGTGGGGACGAGTTGTTTTTTTGTGGATGGTTTGATTAGGGTACTAATGGTTGATGTTCGCTGCAGATGCTCGCTTTCCGCGGGCGGGCCGGGAGCCTCCTCGGCGCGAGCGCCTGTGGGGTCTCCCGTTTCCCGCTTCTCCCGCAGGAGTCTCGCATCTGCAGCGAACATCAACTAGTTTTCAATAATAAAAATACTGTACTATACTATTGTTGTTTTCTCGGCACCAAAAAATTAAAGCCTTAAACATTGACCCAGGTTGGGTTTTGTTTAACGGCTTCTATTTTTATATTTGTTTTTCTTTGTTTTTGGATGTGCGTATTTCTACTGTTAGGGCGCCGTTTTCTATGTGGGTGGTGATTAGGAGTGGGGCGCCGGTTGTGTTTTGGAAGCGGAAGTCTAGTCCGCCGTAGGAGACGGTTGCATCTCTTCCTTTTGGGACGTAGGCTACTTCCAGCGAGTGGTTGTGTAGTTCTACGTAGGTTACGTCTAGTATGTCGATGGCGTTGTATAGGGTGGACGATGTTTGGCAGATGCCGCCGCCTATTCCCATGACTATTTTTCCGTTGTTGATTTCTTCGGCAGGTTGATAGCCGTGGGCTTCATCGCTTGGCCCGACTGTTGTGTTGAAGGAGAACGCGTCGCCTACTCCAAGTATGACGTTGTGGATTGCTTTTGCGGAAAGCTCGATGTTTTTTGTTCTTCCTTCTACGCTCGGGTTAAAGTATGTGGTATAGGATGCGACTACAACTTCATCTAGGGTTGGTATTTCATCGGGTGTGTAGCCACTTTCTGTTAGATAGAGTGGTAATTGGACTTTTCCGCCAGTTTCGGAAACTTGGAGAACTGCTTCTACTAGTTCTGCTTCATCTAAAATGACTTGTGGGCGACCTTTGATGATTTCGCCGTTCTCTCCGATTTTGTCGAGTATCATTCTTTGATCATATCCAGCGGTGGAGTCTGTGCCTCTTGCTAGTGCTTTTGCCCAGTTAGTTAGTGCTTTTTTGTATTGGTCGTCTTCTGTTTTATAGCCCATTTCGATTGGGATGAGGGCTTCGATGACTTCATTTGTTTGTGGGTGGGTGATTTGTACGACTGGGATTTCTGGTTCTTTTTCTTCCTCTTCTTTGGCTTTTTCTTCTTTTTGTCTTTCTTCTTCTCGCTTTTTATATAGGGCGAGTTCTTTTTCTAGTTGTGCTATTTTTTCTTGAAGCTCTTTTTCTTTTGTTTCTACAGTGGCGGTGTCGGCGCACCCAACTAAACCGAAAAGACTAGCAGCCAATAGGCATGACGAGATCCATTTCCATATCCCCATTTTATTCCCAACTTTTCTATATATATTTGGATTGAAACGTATGGTGTTCCATTCCCACTCATACTGTATTCAGGAAAGTTTTGCCATATTCCTGCGGACAGGAACCATTTTTTGACGACAAATTTCTTGGTGAAAAGGGAAAGTTTGGAAAGTGCCTGGCACCAATAAAAAAAGGGCACCATTTGTTTTGGTTACCCTTTTGTTAATTCGTCTCGGTCTGCGGCTTGTGGTGGTCTTTCCATCCATTTATATTTGATGTTTATGTTTGCTCCATCTTCTGCGTAAAGGCCGACTTCTCCTAAAAGCTTGGCGTACATGGTGGTTAGGTCGCGCCTTGGCGATAACGACATTGCCACTCCGTAGTTCCCCATGCCAATACTACTTGCTATTCCGACGTGGAACATGATTAGTTTGTCGGAAAATGGGGCTTCTTTTGATGTGGTAACATTTTCGCTCCACGTCATTGGCACGGGTAGGAAGTCGGATTGAAGATATTTGCTAAAATGTGCAATATGTTTTTGAGCTATTTCTACTCCTCTTAATAAATAACTTTTTACTTCTTTTTGTTTTGTCACTTGTGATAGCCCTAGGCAGAGTGATTCTCCTAGTTTGTTTGTTTGGATATTTGTATACAGATGGGTAACTTCCAAACCAGTTAACGGTCGTTGCTCGCCAAACCAACCTGCTAAGAAGCTTTGTTTTTCCACGAAGTCCACTTCTTTTGGATATGGTATGTATGGAGCCCTGACTTCTAGTCCTTTTGATATTAAGGTTTTCGAAGTGTCGTTAAACAGTTCCATTGTAGAAGATATACAGGACATATAATATTCTTTTATGTCATTTCGGAAAACATTTGGTAGGATGGCTCCATATGTCGCTAATCCACCTTTGGTCATGTTTTTTACATAGTGTAAGTAAAAGGTATCGCTGAATAAACGATCCGCTTTAAGGTTTACATCCTCGTCGGTGAAGCCGATAGGAACGGCAATTCCCTCGTTTTTAAAAATATCGGCTATGATGGCAACATGTTGTTTCGACAAGTCGATTGCATGTTCGATGATATGTTTAATTTCTGTATCTTCTACATGGGCTAAAAAGTGCTTAAACACACATATGGACATGGTGTCGCTAAAGTAGTTTGCCCATAGGTTCGATATTTCTGAGGATGTTAACATGATGTTATGATTTTCCAAAAAAACACCTCCTTATTTTATGGGAATATTTTACCCTAATCATGTTCGGATTATGTGAAATGGGGACGGGGTTCATTTCTCATTTTTGAGTTGTTAGATGTGAAATGAACCCCGTTCCGGTTTCTCGAGAAGGATTTTAGCGTTGGAAGGTGTATTTTATAGGTATGTCTGAGTTGGATTGGGAGATGGAGAGTAATGACTTGGTGTTTAGATAATGTACGGGAGCGCGGGAAAGAGTCACCTTATACGTTTTATGTTCCGAGTGAGGATGTTATTGATTCATTAGAGGTTGGAGATATAGTGAAGCTTATTTTTATGTATGAGCATGGTGTGGAGTATGAATGAGAACGGATGTGGGTGGAGATTCTGGAGCGTGATGGCGACACTTTTAAAGGAGTGCTGGCAAATGAGCCGTATGAGAAAGGTGTACTGGAGTTAGGACAAGAAGTTACGTTTCACGCGGTAAATATTTGTGATACGGAATACGAGGACCCAGAGGCTACTAATTTAGATGATTATTTTGACACGAAAGTTGTTGTGAGTAGTGATGTGTTGGATAAGCAGTCGTTTCATTTTTTGTTAAGGGATAATCCGAAAGATGAGCATGATTCGGGTTGGACGGTGATGAGTGGCTATGAAGAGGATGATTATTTAAACGATCCAGCTAATTTTCAGTACATTTCGATTGGGGTCATTTTGAATATGGATAATTCCATTTTGGCGTTTCTGGATGAGCCTGCTTTGTGTGCGTATGAGCGTGGTACGGATGGGTATTTTTATAAGATAGAAGATTATGATTGGGATGGGTATGTGAATGGGTAGGGTGAAATGGGGACGGGGGTTGATTTCACATTTATAGTTATGGAATGTGAAATCAACCCCGTCCCGGTTTCTCATTATTTATATAAGAGCTCACTTAGTTTGTCGTTATACTCTTTTGGGATCGAGTAGCCGATGTGTGAGTCGGATGTGTTTACTAGGAAACCTATGTTTTCTTTTTGTTTTTCTACGTTTAAGTAGTAAAGATCTGTTGTGTTGTCGTCGTATGTAACAAGCATTTCGTAGAGGATGCTGTAGTCCATTTCGCCTGGCATTCTAACAGCGTTTTGGATAGCAGTTGCGAATAGTTCGATTGTTTCTTTGTCTTTGAATGTTTGAACTTCTGCTTGGTCGGGATACATGCTTTTGCATTCTGCCATGCAGGTGATTTGAACTTTGGTGATTTGTTTCGTGTGTTCGGGTGTCTCCGTATTGTTTTGTTGCTGAGAACAGCCAACGGTTAGTAAAAGGATGAAGCTTATTAATAGTAGAATTTTTTGCATGGTAAAATCCCCCTTGTTTTTGATTTGACGTTAGGGAGTGGAATAAGTTACAAGGTTATTGGGTGCATTGAGGGGACTGACACTTTGATTCATTCGTGTGTCGAATGTTTCGTGATGTCTGTCCCCTCGGTTCATGCTCACCCGTGAAACATTTTGTGAAACAAGAAAATTCGGGTGGTGCCTGGCACCTGGGCTAATTTTCCTTTTTGATGCTGTCTAAGATGATGTAGCCGAGGATGAGTCCGGGTATGGTGGTGTCGTTTAGATGGATAAAATGAGCCATGAATGGTATTTTAGCAGCGCTTTCTGTGAAGTAGAGTAATGGAACCAGCGTGATGAATAGCGTTGGAATTCCGACTGCAAGGAGTTTTGGCCAGTTGACCTTCCAAGTGGCATTATTTTTGGATTCTGTGAGCCATTTCGGTAAGCGCAGTAGCATGCCCATCACTATTGGAAAGGTTATCGTGTAGATGATAGCTGGGTACATGTTGAACGAGTACATTCCTGTTTGGATGATATGTTTTTGGTATGTTAAGCCTATGAAAAAAATGGCCCCAATGGCGATCGTCCAAGCAAAATACTTTAAAAAGTTTTTCATCGTTTTTCTCCTCTCAGTTTACTTATGTCTTTAATACGTATTTTGCAAGGTAAAGTTTCAATGTTAATGAGGGACGGGGTTCATTTCTCATTTAAGAGCTTTCATTGTGAAATCTATCCCCGCCCCCTACTTTCCCATTGTGAAATTTACCCCCGTCCCGAGTTCGCATTTCTATTGGCTACTATCGCTTCTATTGCAAAGAATAATAGAAGTGCAAATAGTGGTAGGCCAATGAAGTAGTAGATATTTAAGTTTTGGGGAGTAAAGAATATGTTGATGATGAGAAGCGATGGGATATATCCTCCTAGGAAGATAATGGCTCTTTTTTTGGCTTGTCGGCTAATACTTTTCGGGTTTTTCGCTACTTTCACAGCGCCTACAAGTATTGTCACTATAGTGCCTAGGATTAATAACAGTGTGAAAAGGATGTACCCCAAAAGAAAGTAGCCTTCAAAAGTGGAGAGATCCCTTTCTTGATTCATTAGGTACACAGAGAATATGGTACTTGTTCCGATAAGGAATATGATGGGTATGAGAAGTTTCTTCATTTTTATTGTTCCTCCACGTGGTTCTTTCCTATTTTTGTTTTATTAGAATTCTACATAATTTCCTTAAATCCTTTTTAAGTGCAACGAGGGGCCAGCCACTTTGAAACATTCGTAGGTCAAATGTTTCAAGATGGCTGGCCCCTCGTTTTTTGGTTTTGTTTTGAAAAAGTAGAAACAAACCGCGTCCCTAATTTAACATTGTGAATGCTGTTATGATTATGGTGTAGATGATGATGCTTGTTGCGATAGGTAGTTTGAGTGCGTTTTGGATTTGTTTGATTTGTTCTGGTGTGGCGTTTTTTTCTACTTTTTTCAGGCGTGTGTAATTTACGACATTCAATATGATTCCGAGAAGTAGGAAGATTGTTAGTAATGATGGGTCTTCTTGGAATGAGATGCCACCTGAATGAACGGCGAATGATTGTAGAATTAGGAATATAAAGACGATGATTAGGCCGATGTTGATGAAAAGGTGGTCGCGTTCCCATGTTACGCCGAGTTGGCTATGCTCATGTTTTTTTATTTTTTCAAAGATTGGTATGAATGATTTTGTTTTGTCGATTCGCTTGATACGGACGATGCTCATGATTAGGACGAGTGTTGCTAATGCCATCATGAAGTGGTTGGCCGCGATGTTTGTCCATACACCGAGGGCGATGACGATCGCAATGTATGTTAAGTAAACGGCGTTATAGGTTAGGATGTGTTGTTTTCTTAATGAGATGATGTGTTGTGTCATTTGGTCGTGCCTCCTGGATTGTGTATATGGTTGATTATACTACATGGATTGGAAAATGGGGACGGGGTTCATATCACATTTTGAATATGTGACATGAACCCCGTCCTTACTTTTCTATTGTTTGATTTCTAGTTTTTTGTTTTCGAGTGCGATTTTGTCTCTTTCTAGTTTAATTTCTTCTAGTTTTAATTCGTGTTTCTTTTTTGCATCGTAAATGCCGAGTATGATTAGGCCGATGAAGAGTATTGCCATTAATAGATAGAATTCTGTTGGTAGCATTTTTTTGTCTCCTGTTCGTTGCTTTTCGATTTGGGTGTGATTTGTTTCAATCTTTCGCTTTTGTGTTTCAATTTGGGGCTGGTGTGTTTCAATCTTAGTTTGTGTATTCTGCTTGATTCGGTTGTGTTTCAATCTCTTCCTTTTGTGTTTCAATTTGTACTTTGTGTGTTTCAATCTCTGCTCTTTGTGTTTCAATTTGACTCAGTTGTGTTTCAATCTAGGGCCTTTGTGTTTCAATCCTTATTTTACCACACGCGATTCCGGCTAAGGGGTGTGAAAGTAGATTATTTAAATACTAGTTTACTTAGTTTCGAAGCATGCTCGGCTGGGATGGTGTAGCCGGTTTCGGTGTTTGATAGATTCACTAGTAGCCCGTCACTGGTTTTGTCGTGATGATCGAGGTTAAGGTGAAATGACTCTGGTAGATGGTGTTCGTAAAGGAAGGTCATTTCGTAATTGGCGGCGTAGTTTAATGTTCCAGCTATTTCGATTGCTTTGGATAAGGCGTCTACGAAGAGTTGGATATCGTTTTGGTCTTCGAACGTTTGAGAGATTGGCTGGTTTGGGTATCTTTCTCTGCATATGGATAGGCATGTGATGGTGACTTTTTTTATTTCGGCGGCTGGTTGTAGCTTGGCCGGTTGGCCGGTTGTGTATGGTAGGCTGTTTGGGTCGGGTGGGTTGTTAGTTCCCTGTTGTTGGGCACAGCCAGTTGTGATTAGTAGGAAGATGATGGTGCATAGACATTTTCTCATGCAAAGTAGCTCCTTTATGTGTCGGAGGGGACAAAAATGTGAAACGAACCCCGTCCCTATTTATCCCTATTTATCATCTTTGTTCAGGAATATGGATTGGACAACGAGGTAGCCGGTTGCGAGTCCGAGTGGGACGGATAGGTTGCCAAGTAGGCCTTTGTCTTCGGTGAAGCTGAATATATAGATGCTTCCGTAAATGAGCGCTGTTGATGCGATGAAGTAGATGGCTGCGTTACGGATGATTGGGAGTGTGGTTTCCCATGGTGCTTGGATGATGTTTTTGATGCCGATGAATAGGGCAAATATGGTGTAGCCGAGTAAGAATATGACGTATGCGATGATTAGGTAAAACGCGATTGGGCCTGCTGAGTCTAGGGCACCAAAGATGACGAGCGTTATGACGATGATGGTACTGATGAATAGTATGGTAAATAGAATTGGGAATAGTTTTTTCATTGTGTTGTATCCTCCGGGTTGAACGTATAACTATATATTCTTCGTTCAACATGGAAATCCCTTCTATATTATTACAGGATTATTACAGGTGCCAGGCACTTGTAATAGTCCTGTAATCAAGGTATTGGTTCGGTTTTGTGGAATATACTTATATAAAGAGGTTTTGGAAGGAGTTGGTTGGATGGGTTTGGAGGCTTTGTTGACTTATGAAAAGACGGCTGCGGATTCTGTTGACTTGTTTTTTAAGGTGATGAATAGTTCGGATGCTCCGGAGAAGGTGACGTTTCGGAGTGGACAGCGATATGATTATATTTTGTATCGTGATGGGCAGCGTGTGGAGCAGTTTTCGGAAGATAAGATGTTTATTATGATTTATGAAGAGTTGTTGGTTGGAGCTGGGGACAGTTTGGATTTTCAGATTCCGTTGACTAAGTTAGAGCCAGGGAGTTATAAGATTGTGGTTTGGTTGGCGGATCGGGATTGGCCTACTGTTAGGGAGCGGTTGGAGTTTACGGTGTAGGTTTTGATTTAATGATGGTTGGCGTGAAGAGGAAACTCCGATTTTTTTGGGAGTTTCCTTTTTCTGTTCTTACTTCCCTTTCACTTCCCAAAATCCATCTATACCATATGTTTTAGATTCAAGAACTTGCATTATTGCTTCTATACATAGCGTTTCTAATCCATGTCCTTTTCCTGGATCAAAAAAGAATGCTAATACATTTGAAACAACATTTTCATAATGGGGATACCCACAAATTTCTGAAATTGTTATTGCAGTTTTGGTTGTACTACGCAACAGATAATATTTCATAAGATATTTAAACTTAGCTTATTTAATCCTTTACATCGTCCTTGCATATTTCACTAACTAGCTGCTACAACGAGTTGTTTTCTTTATTTTTTGGTTCAAGCCTATCACAAAGCTCTTCTACTTTCTTTTTAAACTCTTCCGACACACCATCATCATGTTAGCTTTGTGGACAACTCCTTTTTTCTGAAAAAGCGACTGTTCTTCTTGAGCAATCGCATCCGATTAAAATCTTAATTAGTATTTTCTATCAAAAATTTCTTAACTTCCTCCATATCAGAGCCCTCAATAACAATAGCATTTTGACTTAAGACATAAATATAAGGGACTTCAGTAGCATCTAAAGATGGAAATTCCTTTTGAGTTAATTCTAGACTAAAAGCAATTAAAATCACACCTTTATGCTTATCTTCAAACTCTTGAAACCATTGTAATTGGTCTACATTTCCTTGCTCTGGAACAACATATATAATCCTATATTGTTCAGCAGATAAAGCGTAAGGAAGGTCATCTTTCTTTGAACATCCAAGTAAAATAACCAATAAAAAGATAAGTACACATACTATCTTAGTTTTCTTCATAATTTCCCCCTGTTATCTTACCGTATACTTCACAAAGTCATAATCATCTATGCTGCTCTGACAGAGTATAAAAACACTTCAATATAAAACGTTAATCGCTTCTTGGATCAACGCCTCCGTTAGTTTAGGAACAACACATCATAGCTTTATTCAAATCATTCTTATCGATTAGTATATTACCACTATCATCAATGATAAAATCAATATTGGCATCTGATAGTCTCTTTGTCGATGAATTAATTGTTTCCTGAGAACTTGTTGACGAATCAAGCCAAACAGCGTCAAAGGTCTTTGGTTCAGCTTGACAACCTGTCATGACCATCGAGAGAAGCAACAATATAAATACTGATTTTAGATTCATTTTATATCCTCCTCGTATATTGTTAAAAAACATTCTTTTCTACTATTAAAGTGCGCCGTTACTTCAATAAATCTTCATTTCGATAAAAAGGGCAATAATTCCTTTAAAAATATGTTTTACAATAGAGGAGGAATTGAATTGCTATTATCGAAAGCATGGGAAAGGTATGAATCTGATAAAAGGATAGAGGGAGTTTCCTGTATTGGTTGGTTGTGAAACATTTTGTGAAACAAGATTTTTCGGGTGGTGCCTGGCACCATTGTTATTTTAGTTTTGTGTTGTGTGGATGGTTACAAAGTAGTTTTCTAGGTGTTTTTCTAGTTCGCCGTTTAGTTGGTAGTATTCGTTGTCTGCTTTTTCTATTATGTTGTAAAACTGGTCTTCTTCTATTTCTTCTTTTTCTAGGGCTGTGTACGCTTTCCAGAGGGCTTCGCCGTATGTGTCGACTATTTTCGCATATGGTTTTGCGTTTATTTTGGTTAGTGATTGTATTAGTTTTTGTAGAAAAGTGGTTGGTCCCATTTGTTCGATTTGTTCGGAGAACCAGGTTAGGAAGGCTTCGTGTCCTCCGCTCTCTAGTTCTGAGTAGTAGTGATAGGCTAGGTATACGTCGTTTAGGACTGGGTTGTCTGATGGATAGTCGGATTCTGCAAGTATAGCTATAGTTGCGTTCCAAATTTCTTCTTTTTTCATTGTGATGTCCCCTTTGATTTTTCGAGCCAATGGTTGGCTTCTTTTGTAATGAGATTGTTTAGTTCTTCTTCTGTAAGGTTATTTATGTTGTCTCCATGTCGGTAATCATTGATTTGTTCGCTAATTTCGTACCAAGCTGCTTCTAATTTTTCGTCGTCACTCTTTTCCCACGTTATTTTATATATATCATAAGCTAGGTCGATTATCGATGCTTCTTTTTGGATTATTTTTTCTAGTAATAGATTCATATATTGTTGAACTGCTGTATAGATTGTTGGTTTTTCTATATTAAGTTCTTTTATTGCTTTGTGAAAATAATCTTCAACTTCAAAAATATTGAGAGGTTCTTGTAAGGAAGCTAATACATTTAAGGATGTGGAAGATTGGTCTTGTTCTAGTTGGTGCAGTGCCCATTGGATGTAGTCAGCAGCAACGACTTGGTTGTTGTAGATTTTGTAGTAGAGTATAGCTGTTTCCATTTGTGTCGCCTCCTTGTATTGGCTGTGAAACATTTTTGTGAAACAAGATTTTTCGGGTGGTGCCTGGCACCTTAATGCCTTAATGTTCTTCTATTGACGGTTCTCTCCTTTTCTCAGGGCTAATCGGTCTTGGCTTCCCTTTCTATTGACGGTTCTCTCCTTTTCTGAGGGATAATCGGTCTTGACTTCCCTTTCTATTGACGGTTCTCTCCTTTTCTTACGGCTAATCGGCCTTGACTTCCCTTTCTATTGACGGTTCTCTCCTTTTCTGAGGGCTAATCGGCCTTGACTTCCCTTTCTATTGACGGTTCTCTCCTTTTCTGAGGGCTAATCGGCCTTGACAGCCGTTTCTACTATCAACACTAAACTATTTGAAAAAGAAGTTGTTCAGAAAATACTTTCTGGACAACTTCTTGCATCTTCTCCCTGCTACTCTTTTTCAAAAATCGGTTGGAGGGTAAGGTTGTTTGTTAGTGTTAGTTCGATCGTTTGTTGGGTGTTGTTTGTGCCTTTCCATTCTACGAACTTGTAGCCTGGTTTTGGTGTGGCAGTAATCGTTATTGGTACGCCTTGGAAGTAGTGACCGGTCCAGTTAGATGGGTCTACCACCCCAGGGATCGAGTGGCTTATTTCAATTGAGTTTACTTGTACGGTCCCACCTTCTATCTCTGTTAGAATGGTGATCGAAGCTTTGTCTAACAGGTTGAAATGCGCCATGATGTGGCTACGAATTTGAGCTGGACGTTTTCTCACAAAGCCTTTCATATGCATCACGTTGCTGCGCCAAATATTCATGCTAGTTGGTGCGTTCCATCGCTTAATGTGTTGGTCCATTTCTGGTTCGATGTTGGCTTGTAGTTCTTCGATGATGGCGATCACTCGCTCTGGGGCGAATGTTGTGTTTAGGTGGTCGGCGAACGTGTTGATAAATTTCCGCTTGAATTCGTCGCTTTCGAGCAAGGCACGGAATAGTGCGGTGGACCATTCGTCTTGTTGGGTGGATTCTCGTATTGCCCTTGTTGCCCAAGCGATGGTGTCGTGTTCCGCTTCGACTGAGCCGAGTGAGCGGTCCATGTCGTAGGCGTACCAGCGCCATCTGCCGTCTAGTTGTTTTGGCAAGTTGGATTCGTTCGTGCGGTTTTCGTAGCGCCAAAAGCTGATGTTGTTTTGTGGCCAATCGGTGTTGGCGTTATAAATTTGGGCAACGTAATATTCAATGTAGTTATCGATGTCCATTGATTTTTCGATGTGATCAAAATGGGTTGGCTCGTTCAGGTTGTTCGTGACGGCGTAGTCTACCATGTTGGCATAGTCTTCTACTCCTTGTTCGTCCCCTTCTTCTAAATTTCCATATCTGTCTAAAATAGTAAAGTTGCTGCGGTCGCGGCCGTAGTGGGTTTCAAAATAATGTTGGTCGATCCGGTCGCGCATATTGTGGATGCCCCAGTATTCCCCGTTTAGAAACACAATCGCAGGCTTGTAGTATTGCGTTTCCATTTCCAGGTGACGGATGACGGTTTGAATGGCTGCGTCGCGGAACATAGTCGATCCCCAGTCATTGCCGGAATTTCTTAGCAGTAACCGGTTAAAGTCGTCGATAGGTTTCTCATCGAAAAATTGGTAACTAAATCGACTTGTTCCGTAGTCACTTCTGGAATAGAGGCGAAGCGTTTTTTGTGGCAGCCGCCTTGTGAACGCGCCGTGTACGCGAACTCCGGCATTTTGAGCGAAAGCGCGCTTGCCGTCCGTTTCAAAAAATTCGATATGAATGGGCCGTTCCCAGTCGGTGCCACTTTCATAATAGTTTCCGGTCTCGTCTGGCTTTTCCGCGTTTGGGTCATGATGCATACCCGGTACATAAATGCCCTTCTCGTCACTGAATAAATTTTCGCTATCGGTGGAAAGTGAAATAACGGGAATGGTGTAATCTTGTTGAATAAAGTATGTATGGGTTACCGTTTCACTCTTCCAGTTATCAATGAATTTGGCCGCACGCACGACGGTTCCTTTTGGCACGCTCGTTTGCGGGGCACTCCAGAAACGGCTTTCTACGTTTTTATTCGTCGGAATCATGCTCCATACGTTATCTTCTGGCGTACGGTCTTTTATAGGAATTGGCCCCTCGTATCGATGGGTGTTTTTTTCATTATGAACCGGATCTGGTTCGGACCCGTCTAACGTGTAGTAAATGATCGCATCCGGCGCTGGACTCGTAATCTCTAAAACCATCTCTTCAGAAAAGAACCCCCCGTTTTGTGAAAAAATGGGGAGAGCCATTTCGGCGCTAGAAACGTTCTCGATCGTAAAATCTGTATCTTGTATTTGTTCATAAAAATGCATGACTGGTGTGAAATCGTTGATTAGGTTGCCTTCTAAGTAAAGGCGGTCTCTTAAGTTGTCTAGCGACTGTAACGGTTTGATGTTGGATATCCGGTTGTTCCGTAAGTTTAAGTCTCTCAGTAACACAAGGTTTTGAAGCGGTGTGATATCTGAGATCTTATTGTCGCGAATGTTTAGTTCGCGGAGTGCAGTCATGTTGGCAATGGCTTCGATATTGGTGATCTCGTTGCCGCGTAAGTTTAGTTCATGCAAGTTTGTTAGTGTGCTAAGTTTGGAGATATCTTTTATGTTGTTGTCTCTCAGGTCTAGGGACACAAGGGCTGTTAAGTGTTGAATTCCTTCTAAGTCTTCGATCTCACTATCTCTTAGAACAAGTTCTTGAATGCCTTTTAATTGATCCGCACGAATCTCCCCCACTTCATAATTGATGGCGATGCGAATGGCTTTTTCTAAGTTTTCATCTTTAATAATTGGTCCTGATGCTAAAGCATACGTAATAAACCAGGCGATGAAAAGGATGGGAAAAACAAGTAGTAACAACAGTTTTCGCTTTGTCATGTGGTGCCTCCGTCTATTTTTGCGACCGGGATTTACGGTCGAGTTAGTTGAGTCATAAATTAGTTTTCATATTATTTACAATAATACTACAATTATGAAATAACTTTAACAATCTATTAACATTCTATTATATAATAATTGTATATTTTGGCAGAACACGGTAAGAAGATGCATAGGGACAGCCCCGTTGAATCATTCCATTCGGGATTCGAATGATTCAACGGGTCTGTCCCCTCGATTCGGGGGTGCGAGAATGGCTGGCGAAATGTTTAGTCGGTACGAGTTAAAATTTTTGATTCCTTTTCACGTTTATGAAGAAATGGCGGAAATTTTGAAGCGACGAATGGTGTATGACCGGTACGGTGACGCCCAAGGAAAATACAACATTATTAGTTTGTATTTTGATTCGTTGGATAAAAAAATTTATTATGAAACTCGTAATAAAAGTCGGTATCGCCAGAAGCTGCGTTTGCGTATTTATAATGCGGCTACTTTGGAGGATTTCGCGTATTTTGAGATTAAAAAGAAGTATAAAAATAGGGTGAACAAGCGGCGGACCGGGATTAAGTTAGCGCATGCTTATGACTATTTGGCCCATGGCTCGATGGACGGGCTAGTTTTGGAAGTATCAAATCAGCAGATCTTTAATGAAATTGATTCGTTTCGGAGTTTGTACAATCTTGTGCCAGAAAACATTGTGAGTTATGACAGGCAAGCGTTTGTTGGAGTGGATGACCCGGATTTGCGCGTGACGTTTGATTATAATTTGCGTTGTCGCAAAGATAACTTACGAATTGAAAATGGGGCGGATGGCATTTTTTTTGTCAATGAGGATTTGGTTGTTTTAGAGGTGAAGGTCGACCATAGTGTGCCGCTTTGGCTTTCGCGGTTGTTAGGTGAGTTAGGGTGTCGCAAGGGCAGTGTGTCGAAGTTTTGTACGAGTGTGGATTTGTTAGAGGATGAGTTAGTAGAAAGTTTAGAGGGTGATTTGGGATGGATAGCTTACTAGAAGTATTAAGGCAGCATGATACGACGACTAGAATGACGATTGTGGATGGCTTTTTGGCTGTTTTTTTGAGTTTTATTTTGGCTTTGATTATTACGAAGGTGTATAAGATGACGTATAAGGGGCCTCGTTATTCGCAGTCTTATGTACATACGGTCATTATTATGGGTGTCGTTGTTTCGTTGATTATGATTGTGATTGGGAATAACGTGGCGGTGGCGTTCGGGCTTGTTGGGGCGTTTTCGATTATTCGTTTCCGTAGTGCGATGAGTGATCCGAAAGATATTGCGTTTATCTTTTTTGCGATGGCGGCCGGGATTGCTTGTGGTTTAGGGTTTTACTTGTTGGCGATTATTTTTACGTTGACGCTTTGTGTGTTGATTTATGTGTTGTTTATGTTTAATTACGGGGCACGTGAGGAGTCGCCTCGTACGTTGAAGGTGACGGTGCCGGAAAACTTGCAGTATGATGGGCTTTTGGATGATGTGTTTGCGCAGTATACGTCGTATCACGCATTGAATCGTGTGCAGACGACGAATCTTGGGACAATGATTCAGTTGGAGTATGAAGTGTTGATGAAAGAAGGCGTCAAGGACAAAGAAGTAATGGATGCGATTAGGGAACGTAATTCGAATTTGAACGTGATGATTAATTATGCGGATTTGAATTAAAACGGGGACGGGGTTTGCTTCTCATTAAATGAGAAACAATCCCCGTCCCTCTTTTTACATCATTTCTTTAAATGTTTACTGTATATGTTAAGTCCAGTAGCCCCAACAACTAAAGTAATAATGATAAATACATAGATTACCTCTTGGTTGTGAGCACCAGCTGAAATATCGTTCATTAGCCAAATAACTTGAATCCCCAAAATAAATACCCAACCAATAAAAGCAGGTAACAATTTCATTATAAGCCCTCCCCTTAACATGCATTCTTTCTTTTTGTTGATTTCACCACAAACTTCCAACTACTCCACTTCTATTTTTATTTACTACCGACTCATCGTATCTGACCCAACGCTTCCGATTTGTAGTAAGTCCCCCCATGTTGTTTTGCCTCGGTCTCGGCACATTTCTAGTAGTTCGGTGAATAGGTAGGCGGTTGTTAGGGAGTCGCCGAGTGCGGAGTGGCGACGATATATTCTCGTGCCGAACTCTCTGGCGTATTTTTCTAAGTCTCGCATGTCGTAGGAAGGTGCGATGTAACCTATTAAGTTGAGGGTGTCGAGTGCTTTTGGTTGTTTCCAGTTTAGCTTTTGGCGCTTGAGTTCGTATTTAAATGCATATAAATCGAAGGTGACGTAATGGCCAACAAGACATGTTGAATTTTCCGCGGTGGCCATGTTCATCAGTTGCTCGATAGCTTGTTGGGCGGTAGGCGCATCGAAAACGTGCTCGTTTGTTATTTCCGTCAGTTGGGTTATTTCCCGAGAAATTTGTCGAGATGGGTTGACGTATGTTTGGAACGTTTTCTGTTCATGGACAGTGTATCCTTTGACTTGAACGGCGCCGATTTCTATAAGTCTATCTGTTTTGGCGATGTCGAACCCAGTTGTTTCTGTATCAAAGACGGTGAAGGTTAGCTCCTCTATTGGTGTAGACAACGGAATATCGTCCACTAGTTTAGTAGGTAGGGTTTTTCTTAGAAACATATTTCGTCCGCCTCCTTCCTGTGAAACATTTTTGTGAAACAAGAAAATTCGGGTGGTGCCTGGCACCTGTAATATTGTTGTAATACTGTGTGAAACATTTAGTGTGAAACAAGATTTTTCGGGTGGTGCCTGGCACCTTTAGTAGTACGAGAGCATGTAGGTTTGGAGTTGTTTGATTAGGTTGACGTTGAGCATCCATTGTTCTTTTTCTCGGGTGGTTAGGTTTGTTAGTTGGAGTGGCTGGCCTAGTTCGTCTCCTGATTTGTAGGCGTTCCACTCTTTTTGTACGTAAAACCCAAGGACAGCCGCTGCTGAGTCTTGTAAATCTTTATGGAAGTTCTCTGAAATAACTCCGCGCTCGTGTAACTTTTGTAATTTTTCTAACGGCGTCCCGTACACAATCCCGTGCATAATCGATAAAATTTGCAAGCTATGATGATATGGAAATAGCAAATGCTTTTTAATGTTTATTTCCTTTCGTTGTTTTCTGAACAACGAACGAATAGGTTGTTCTAGCGCTGGAATCATGTTACTTCGCTCGTTTTCGGAAAGCCGGTATAAAAAGATCTTTGCTTTACGGTGAAATGTAGACTCAACCATTGCAATAAATGACTGATGCAACTCAGCATCCCCCGTAATAAACCTGCATGAGAAAAAATTCTGAGCCAGCAGTAATTTTTCTTGGGTTGAATGCAGGACCCAGTGGTTCAACCGCGATTCCCATTGGTCGAGTGGTCCACGCCATTGTTCGTAGTTACTCATCATGTGCCCTTTGCACTTCTGGTAGCCAGCGCTTTGAAGGAAGTCGACGATTTTTTGCGAGAAAGCTTCGAAATACTGTTGTGTACCATGGCCATTTTTTTCATAAAGGAGAAAATGATCTTGGTCTGTTAAGAGAAATTGTTCTTTGCGGCCGCTGCTTCCCATCGTATAAAACGAGTATGCGCACGGTGGTGCCTCCCCCATCGCCTCTTGCGCCAACCGCACACACTTTTCGATGAGCTGGTCGTACAGTGTGTTCATAACGTGAAGCGTATGGTAGATGGGTACGTTTTGTTGCATGAGTGTGGATAGGACGGCGTATAGGTGTTCTTTGATCGTTGGTAGGTCTTGGACCGTCAAGTTGTTTAGTCGTTCGGTCGTTTGGAGAAGTCCTTCTTTTTTGTATTGCAAAAGGTTTGCCAGTGTGACGATGCCGACTAGCTCGTTTTCGTCTGCTGTGACGGGAAGGTGGTTAATTCCGTTCATGAGCATTTTGGATAGTGCTTCGTAATAAAAGGCACGATGGTCGATGGTGATTGGGTTGACGGTCATTATTTTTTCGACTGGTGTATGTGTGGCGTTCGTGCCTGTTGCGATTAGGCGGTTTACGAAGTCGCGCTCGGTTAAGATGCCTGTTAGCTTGGTCTCTTCTACTATTAATAGGGCCGTTGATTTCGAGTTGCTCATAAGCTTCGCAGCTTCGGTTGCTGTTGTCGTTGGAGCTGTTGTTTTGACTTCGGCTGTCATGATATCTTGCACTCTCACAATATATGGCTTTTCTTCACCGAGTTTGTTTGCTAGTTTCATTTGTTCCGCAAGCGAATGATAGACGTCGTTTAAACGGGCAGACACTTCTTTTAGGAGTGCTTCTTTGACCTCTGCGTGTTGAAGTTGTTGCTGGATGAGATGATCTGGGATGAATAATACTTTTGCTTCGTTGATCGCTCGTACTTCTAGGTGAAGTTGTGTTGGCTTCGTGTCACTATGAGAAAAGAGTGTCTCGTGAATGTGAGATAGGCCGATTAGTTCGTTTTCTTCTATAATGTCGAGTACTTCGTCGTGGCCGGTTAAGCCACCTGGAATGTAGATTTCGGCTTTTCCGGAAAGTAGTAAGTAAAGGCCGTTGCGCGGTGTGTCTCTTTGTAGGATAACGCCGCCGTACGCTATTTCCTCTTCCCTACATTCAGTGAGGAATTGTTGTAGGTGTGTTGGTGTGAGGTTGGAGAAGATGAAATGGTTCATAGTTTTTGAGACTCCTTTTTTATTTATAAAGAGGAACGCTACTCCCACAGCGTTCCTCCGTTTTTATCTTTATCGTTGTTATCCCTATTATCTATATAGCTCGTAGCTAGTTATCTCTTTGTCTTGTGAAACATTTTGTGAAACAAGAAAATTCGGGTGGTGCCTGGCACCTGTAAAAATTTTGTAATACTGTGTGAAACATTGGTTGTGAAACAAGATTTTTCGGGTGGTGCCTGGCACCTGGTGTTATTTGTTAATCCATACGTCGCCGTCTTTGTATGTCATTTGTTCTGGGTAGCGTAGGTCCATGACTTCTTCTTGGATTTTTTGTGATGGTGCTTTTGTCATCAGTGATACGACCACGATTGTGATGATCGCGGATGCTGCTCCGAAGACGCCGGCACCTGTGTCGATAATTCCAGCTACCGAGAATCCGAAGAACTTAGCTGCAATTAAGTAGCCAATCGTGACGAATAGTCCTACTAACATCCCTGAGATAACACCATTTGCATTTGCACGTTTCCACCATACTCCGAGTAGTAAGGCTGGGAAGAATGTAGCCGAAGCTAAGGCGAATGCCCATGCTACGATTTGTGTGATTGCTCCCGGCGGGTTTAGTGCGATTAATCCGGCAAAAACCGTTGCCGCTACGATTGTGATACGGCCGACTAGTAGACGGTTTTTGTCTGTTGCGTTCGGTCTTAGTACACGGTAGTAAATGTCGTGCGCGAACGAAGACGAGATGGAAATCATTAGTCCACCAGCTGTTGAAAGTGCGGCTGCCATTGCGCCTGCTGCCATTAAACCAATAACGAAAATACCAAGGTTAGCGATTTCCGGTGTTGCCATTACGACGATATCGTTGGAAATCATTAATTCACTCCATTGTAATATTCCATCGCCATTCGCATCGGCGATTCGTAGTTTGTCTGTTTTGATCCATGTTTCCGTCCATGCTGGAAGCTGATCGATTGGATTACCAACTACATTTTTCATTAAGATGAAGCGTGAGAATGCTGCATAAGCTGGTGCGGAAATGTAAAGTAAACCGATGAAAAGTAGCGCCCAAGCTCCAGACCAACGAGCCGCTTTCATCGTGGAAACTGTGTAAAAACGAACGATAACGTGCGGAAGTCCCGCTGTACCAGCCATTAGCGTGAACATTAACGCCATGAACTGCCATTTTGTATCATTGGTGAACGGGGCAAAATATTCCGACACCCCAAGCTGGCGGTCTAGCTCACCTAGCTCTTGTACGATTTGTCCGTATGAAATCCATGGTAATGGATTGCTTGTTAGCTGTAGAGACATGAAGATTACTGGGATTAAGTATGCGGTGATTAAGATAACGTATTGCGCTACTTGCGTCCACGTGATCCCTTTCATCCCTCCGAACGCTGCGTAGAAAGCGATTAGCACTACCCCGATCATTGTTCCAACCTTCGCATCTACTTCCAGTAAGCGTCCGATAACTACACCTGAGCCTGAAAGCTGTGCGATGGAATATGTAAAACTGATAATAATCGTACATACTGCTGCGATAACACGTGCTGTATGGCTGTCGAATCGGTCCCCAATGAACTCAGGCACTGTGTAACGGCCATACTTGCGCAGTTGTGGGGCTAGCAGGAACGTTAATAGTAAGTATCCGCCTGTCCAACCCATTATGTATGCTAGTCCGTCGTAACCGAGTAACATTACCGTGCCGGCCATTCCGATGAATGAAGCTGCACTCATCCAGTCGGCACCGATTGCCATTCCGTTAAAAACTGGTGGAACGCCGCGTCCAGCTACGTAGAAATCGGATGTTTGTTTTGCTTTATTAAAAATGGCTATTCCGATGTATAGCGCGAAGGTTGCAAGAATTAACGCTAGTGAAACGAGAAACTGTGAATCCATGTGTTTTTCCCCCTTTGGCGTGTGTGTGGCTATGTAAACTCTTTTCCCCTAAAAGAGTTTGTTTGGTGCCTGGCACCTGTCATATTATTGTCATACTGCGTGAAACATTTTTGTGAAACAAGATTTTTCGGGTGGTGCCTGGCACCTGTTAGTTTTGAAAAAAAAAGAGTGTGTGAAGGTCTTGGAAGTGTGTGTGAATACGGTTACAAGTTAATGGTCGAATGTTTTGCCGGCGCTTAAGCTTTCGTTTACTTTGTCGTCGATGCCGTATTTTTGGTCGATTTTGTCGCTTACTTTTGCGTTAACGAATAGTAGGACGATGAAGATTAGGATGGCTCCTTGGGCTCCCATGTAGTAGTGGAATGGGAATGCTAGTCCAGGGATGGTGAATTGTAGACTTTCGGCGAACAAGACGACTCCGTATGATGCGATGAACCAGATGATTAAGTAGGCTGCGATGTATTTGTTTTTTTCGCGATAGTAGGCGTCTGCTACTGTTTTATCGATTTTTTTCAAATGATTTACCTCCTTGTAATCTGTTGAATCCATATGATTTTTACGGTTCGTTTAGTGAAAAACGAAATTTCCGTTTTTCGTATAGAATTAATACAAGTTGAAACTCACACTTTCATTGCAGGCTGAAAATGAATTTGACTGTGTCTAGAAATGGTGCAGGAACTAGTGCTATTTCGATTATGGCGTATGTGATGATGGCTAAGACTGGTACGGATAGAAATATTGGTTTTTGTTTTTTTATGGCAAGAAAGATACTTGCACCGACGATGATGGCCATGAAGATAAGTATCATATGTTCCCTTGGGAGGATGCCCCCTTTCTTGTTTTTGGAATTTTGTGATTATTCTATGAACTAAATTATGGTACAATCATTTCCATTCGTCAACCGAAATGTTTTGTGAATTTTTCTACGAGAAAAGTTAACAGGCCGAAACTAGTTGATAGGTCGCGGTTTTTGGTTTTTCCTATTTTGGTGTGGGAAACTGTTTGAGGTAATTTTTATAATATTTTTACATTTTTTGTGAGAGTAATATTATAATAGGAGAAGTAGTTGGTAAATAAAGACATGCCTGTGGGGACTGGGAGGATATGGAGATGAAGAAGCTTTTCGTGATTGGCGCTTTTTTGCTAGTGGTTGGTGTTGGTTTGTTTTTGGTGAAAGGGCAGATGAGTATTGTGACTTCGCAAAAGGCGATATTTTCGGTTGTGAGTGTGGATAATATGCGCGAGATGGTCATTAATCGGTATGAGGATAATGCGCTCGTGACTGTGCGAGATAAGGCGGTTATTGATCGCATTGTAAATGACTTGTCTGGTATGGAGTTAAAACGGGAAAATGGGACTCCACCAGTTGGAGATTATGCGGTAAGGATTTATTCGGATAGTGGCGAGCAGCTAGGGATGGAGTTACATAAGAGCGGTGAATATCTTTGGTTGAATTCTAGTAAACATGGTGGGCAGTTGTATAAGGTTGTAAAGGGCACGGACTTTTTGGGGACAATTGAAGAAGAGTTGGAGAGGGAGAATTAAAGTTAGGCGGGTGGCGTTGGTCCTGGTGGTGTAGGGATTGACGCTTTTTTGTTTGGTTGCGGGTGGGCATGATTGTTATGGTGGTAGTAACATGTATAGGTAGTAGAGTGAGATGCAGACAATTTTGTGCGAGTTGCGGACAAAAAGTAGCCACATCCGGACAAAGCGTGTTCGGAATGTTGAAGTGCAATTGCACCTGTATATGGAACTGGGGGTATATTTATACTTGGCGCACCGAAAACGAGGTTTGGCGCACGAATATTGATTGCTAGACGCACAAAAATTGGTAGTAGGTGCACCACTTTCGGCTTTTGCCGCACAAAAAATGGCCCGTGGCGCACGATTATTGCTCAAAAAAGACTAAATATACCTCTAGGTGTATGTACGAATTCCTCATAAAATGACCAAAACGTGTTATATCATGATAAGAATGGCCATTTTTTAAAAAAAGTGAGCCATTTTAACCTGATTAACAAAAAAAAGGAGCCGAGGTGCCAGTGTGACTAGACCCTCGGCTCACTCGACTCAATATTTCTCCCATTCCAGCTCCATGCTGTTCAATACTTCCAAAATCTCATTCTCTCCATCGATCACATAGTTTTCATGTTGAATGCGAACTAAATTTTCCCCTGGAGAAAACTCCACATGAATAATTTGTCGGCCGCTCGTTTTGATCATCATCCGATATTCCACTCCAGGCAGAACGTTCCTTTTCTGAAGCTCCATATTGACAATCGAGTCCTCGAAAAACCGGTTGATCATATCCTTATCTGTTATCGCCACTTTTTTATGTCTGTATCGTTCCTCATCTACATCCCACGATAAAATATAAATTTCTTCAATTTCCTTATCCCCAATTACCGAACTCAGTAGTTCCCCGTAAGTCGTTTGCGTTCTTCCCTCATACACGAAAAACCCGCCAAAAACTAGCACCACTCCGAGCCCCATTACTATTAATGTATTCACATATTTCTTGCTCTCCAAATACTTCCACTCCAAAGCCGCTTTGAGGGTCCACATTACCGTAATACCAGCTATCGTCGCCCACTTTACAAAGGTCATGTTCGATAGGTCGCCAAAATAAGCCAACGCTAATAGTGCCAAAAGAATCAAAATTCCACCCCAATATAATAGGTTCGTTCCTTTTGTCTCTGACACATCTTCATAGTGCGGCAGCTTGCGATTCAGCCACTTTTCTAACAACGTCATGGTATAAATCAATAGTAAAATAATGAAACCTAACGAAAATGACATTTACGCTCCCCCGTTTGGATTGTTTCTTTGCACCGCGGGGTCAGACCCTTCGATGCATCACTGCTTCTTCATATAATCCAGTACTTCACTATCTATCAACCCAGCCGCCTGCTCGCGCCCCTCGAAGTTTTCTGTATGAATATACGTTGTCAACGCCTCTTGCAAGTCGCCCTTGTAATATCCTAATCTTTCTAACTCGGCTTGCAACGTTTGTGCCGTCTCTCCCTCGATTTCCACCACATTCTCTTGTTTAGTCGGTGCAAAATACAACTGCTGCAGTTGGTAAATTCGCGTTAACTCTTGAATCGGTAGCGGATGGTCCTCCACCCTTAAGTCGATATAGCGATCATTATACCCGCCGTATCCGCCCTTCTCCTTCACAACTAACAACGACGCCGACTGCTGCCCCCGACTGTCGCCACCCGCCTCTTGTCCTGCCGCTAACGCCTTCAACAGTCGCTCCGCCAAAGGCCCTTCTGTTTTTTCAAAAACTTGAGCCATCTCGCTAACAGTTTCTCCACTCACCAAGATGTTGCCTTGAGCCGCATAATGCGTTCCGATTTTGCCTCCTGCCCAGTCATAGCACTTTGAACCAGTATAGCTCGCCGCGTTACCTTGTGCATCAATTACCCCAAACTGACGAAATTCACGATGTTCGTCTGCCTCTGTTAATAGTTGCACTACTTCTTCCGCTGTTTTTCCCTGTTCCATTAGTTCGAGCCCGTTTGGACCATACGAAGTATTTGCATACGATTGCGTTGCAACTGCTCCAACTCCTGCTTTCGCCCACGGCACAACAGAGCCCACTCCAAGAAACTTCGATTGAACTGCAATTCCCCACTCTTTTTCTTTCGGACAATAACCCACGATAGAATATGTCATAATTTGCTCCCCTTTGTCATAATATTTTTTAGAATACAGACACATTACCCCTATATTTTTCTGTAGATTGGGGTATAGTCTTTTAAACGCACTAAAATCTTAATAGGATGAGTTTACTGAAAAACGAAAAGATGTCACCCTGCACATAAGATTCATTAGCTCAAAACGGTGACTTTACTCCAATTAACGTGTCTTCATTCGTTTTTCGTTTAGTAGTTCAACATTTTTTAGTTACTCAAATAGATTTCCGGCTTGTATATTTTATTTTGTTTCGACCAATAAATAGAACATGATTCTTTTTGGAGGCGGTATACGATGGAAAAAAATCGGTTACTAATAGGAATGTTTTGGGGCACGATGTTAAGTGTGCCACTTTGGCTCTCTACGTTCGGCTGGGTCAAACTTGTAGCATTTTTCGTAAGGTAAGGCGAGCATTGGTTTAAACGACCAACTGCTCGCTTTTTTTGATAAGATAAGACGTAGCTGTTTCACCGATAAATGGCCACTTTCGCCGATACCTCGTGTGTTTCGCCGATAAGCACCACCTTATCGCCGGTTAAATCCTCATTTTCGCCGATTGACCCTTTTTTTTCGCCGATAAAACCTGCATTTTCGCCGATTGACTCCGTATTTTCGCCGATAAAACCTACAATAACCTCACTTCCTATCTATGTTAGACGTTTTCCCCCTCATGCTCTGTTCATTTTCAGCATAAATAGTCTATATGAACTAAATTTTACCACTGTCACACAGAAAATAAAGAATATTTTGATAGTTTAATTTAAAAACTAGCCATTACAACGTCTGAATGGCTAGTTTGATTGCGTTTGTTAAGTCTTGTTGGGACCAACTAGGGCTGTTGTTTAGTTTTAATGCTAATTCGTGTGAAGCTGGGATGTGGATGAAGCCTGCGCGGACGTTGCTTCGATCCGATGAACTCGCGATTTTATGTAGCGTGGCGTACATAACGTTGTTGCATAGGTACGTGCCAGCTGAGTTGGATATTTTGGCAGGATAGCCGTTTTCTTTCAATGTGTTGACCATTGCTCGAATTGGTAAGGTGGAGAAATAGCCGTCTGGGCCATCCGTCTCGATTAGTTCGTCTTCGCATGCTTTGCCGGTGTTGTCTGGTTCGCCGTCTTTGCAGTTAATGGCGATGCGTTCTGGTGTGATGTGGGCTCTTCCTGCTGCAAGGCCAAGTGAGATGACAGCGTCTGGTTGTAGTTCATCGTAGTAGGCTAGTAGTTGTGTAGCCGATTCGGCGAAATCTACTGGTAGAACTCGACTGTGAATCTCGTATTCTCCTATAACCGTTCCGTCGAGTGCTTTCGCGATTTCCTCAGTTGGATTGACCGGGAATTGTAGAAATGGGACAAAGCCTGTTAGTAATAGTTTTTTCACGGAAATGTACCTCCTTAGATAGATGGCTATTAAGATTAGAGCTTGTAGGTGTGGCGACGAGAGAATCGGATAGTCCCGGAATAAGGTGATAAAAACTTTATTCCGGAAAGACTAAACGAAATTCGCATGTATTTTCTTAAGATAAAAGCACGGCGCCGTAGACGAGTGCGCCAACGATAACGTAGGCTGGGTGGACTTTCCATTTTTCGAGCAAGAGAAAGCTTGCGATGATTAGGATCGCAGAATGGATGAGGCCAGCGCCTTCGTATGATTGGGCAAAAAAGCGGTACGCCATCACGCCAAGTAGTAGCGCGATAGTTGGGCGTACGTAATTCGACATACGCTTTACTTTTGGCGAGTCTTTGAATTTATAGAGCAAGCTCATGAGTGCGATCATGAGGATGAGTGATGGTGCGACGGTTGCGAAAACGCCGACTACAGCTCCAAGGATTCCGGCCTGTTCATAGCCGATGTAGCCAGCCATTTTCGTCGCGATTGGGCCTGGTAGGGCGTTGCCGAGTGCGAGCACTTCACTGAATTCTTGAACAGATAGCCACTCATATCGGTGGACAACTTCATTTTCTACTAATGGAATGGTCGCGGGACCGCCACCATAGCCGACGATTCCTGGGATGAAGAAGGCAAGGAAAATGTGCCAGTAAATAATCATGTTGCGTTGCCTCCTTCAGGTTGTTTGTCTTTTTTAATTAGTGCTGCTAGTAGGAGGGCGCCGATGATAAGGCCTGGATGAATGCCGAGCAATTCGATTGTAACTAAACTTCCGATGATTAAAATGGTCGCCGCCGTGATGCCGAGTCCTTGTTTTGATTTAGCGAAAAAGTCCCATGTTAAGCTAGCAAGCATGACAGCTACCACTGGCACGATCGCTTTTGTCATACCTTGTACTCCGGGATGGTCGCGGAAGTTGGACAAGGTGGTGAGTAGGACGATCATAAGTACGATGGTTGGGACGATAGATGAAAGGATTGCGTTTAGCATGCCGAGTGTGCCTGCGACTCTGTAGCCGATGTAGCCTGCCATTTTGGTGGCGATAGGGCCAGGAAGCGTGTTGCTTAAGGCGAGGATGTCAGAGAAATCATCGTCACTTAGCCATTTGTATTTTTCGACTACTTCTTTATGTACGAGTGGGATGCTCGATGGTCCGCCGCCAAAGCCAAGCATGCCAACTCGGAAGAATGCTAGAAATAAATGATAGTGTTTCATATAAGTTTGTTGCCTTCTTTCTTTCTAGTAGATTGCAATTGTGTAACAGGTGCCTGGCACCCGTTACACATCTGTAATATATTTTTAGTGCTCGCTAGGTTTGAGCGGGTTGTATGGTTACAGAACTGTTACGGGTGCCAGGCACCTGTAATATTTTGTAATATTAGAACGCCGCTACGTGTCCGTCTGTGCGGGATTCTGTTCCTCCACACAATACACCTGTTTTCGGATCACGCCAAATAATTTGTCCGCGACCGAACGCACCGCCATCTAACGTTACTTGTATCTCATGGCCTTTTCGAGCCAGCGCCTGCGCTAAATGAAGTGGGAAGTGATGTTCCACAAGCACTTTCTTTCCTTCCATCCACTGCCAACGTGGTGCATCCAACGCCGCTTGCGGATTCAAATGGAAATCAACCGTGTTCATCACGACCTGCATGTGTCCTTGTGGCTGCATATAGCCACCCATCACACCAAACGGCCCAACCGGCTCCGAGCCTTTCGTCAAGAAACCAGGAATAATCGTGTGAAACGTCTTTTTCCCAGGAGCAAGTGCATTTTCGTGCTCCGGATCCAACGAAAAATCGTGCCCGCGGTTTTGCAAACCAATCCCCGTCCCCGGTATCACAACGCCTGAACCGAAGCCCATGTAGTTGCTTTGGATAAAGGATACCATATTTCCTTCCCCATCGGCAGTAGCTAAATAAACGGTACCGCCTTTTGGTGGTGTTCCTGGTTCCGGCGTCAATGCCATATCACCTATTACCGCTCTGCGCTGTTTGGCGAATTTTTCCGATAAAAGGGCTTCTGAAGAGTACGTCATCGTCTTCGGATCGGACACATATTTCTTCGTATCTACAAACGCGAGCTTCATCGCCTCGATTTGCTTATGGTACGTCTCCAACGAATCGCGCTCGTGGAACACGTCGTCCTTCAGCATGTTGAGCGCCATTAACGCCGCAATCCCTTGCCCGTTCGGCGGAATTTCCCACACATCATAGCCGCGATAATTCACCTTAATCGGGTCGACCCACTCAGGCTGATAGTTTTCAAGATCTTCTTTTTGTAAAAAACCGCCGTGCGCTTGTGAGAATTCCGCTATTTTATCGGCAATGTCGCCTCTGTAAAACGTTTCTCCACCTGTTAGGCCAATCTGGCGCAATGTTTCTGCATGACCGGGAGATTTCCACACTTCCCCTATCTCTGGAGCGCGGCCCTCCGGCGCAAATGTATCAAACCAGCCCTGGAATTCCTCTGTCGTACAGTTTTTCTTGTATGCATTGTAAGCGGACTTCCAATACTTCCCGAGCGTCGGTGACACAGGGTATCCTTCTTCTGCATATTGAATGGCTGGCTCTAGGACTTCAATTAAAGGAAGTTTCCCGAATTTGTTGGAAAGCTCTGCCCATGCGGAAGGTGCACCAGGGACTGTAACTGGGATGAGGCCTAGTTTTGGCATTTCGTTGTGTCCAAGCTCTTTTACCGCATCGATGCTGATGGATGATGGTGCTGGACCACTTGCGTTAAGTCCGTGTAACTTCCCCTTTGTCCAAACAAGTGCAAACGCGTCGCCACCGATTCCGTTTGACGTAGGTTCTAACACTGTTAGCGCTGCCGCTGTTGCGATTGCAGCATCAATTGCGTTTCCACCTTTTCTTAGGATTTGCAGTCCAGCCTCTGCTGCTAGTGGCTGCGATGTCGCGACCATTCCGTTTTTCGCCAACACTGTGTTACGTTGCGACGGGTACGGGTTATGTAAAAAGTCCATGTTTAAGTTCTCCATTAATCTGTCTCCCCCTCTATATTTCGATAACCGAATTATTCTTATTATAATATCTTTTCAGAATAATTTCAATTCGACAAACTTCGGGTGGTGCCTGGCACCTGTAAAATTTTTGCAATAAAAAAACCCCCTCCCCCATCCAATATGGTCAGTTGGATAGGAGAGGGGGCTGGGACATTCACCCGATTTTATGCTGCTAATGTTAGTAATACATATTGCTTACTTTAATATACCCTTTTGATTTTGGAATTATTCCTAAGCAAGAGGGTTTTAATAAAAGAGGTCAGGCTATTTTAGCCCAACCTCCTTATTGATCCATCTTAGTTCTCAGAATCGTCGCTACCGTCTTCTTCGCCTGGCTGGCCTTCTTCAGGTTGCTCAGCATCTTCTTCACCATCGTTTTGCGGAGCATCTTCGTCTTGCTCTGCAGAAACGTTACCTGCATCTAATAGTGCAGTTACTGGCTTTTTGAAGAAAGATAATGGGTTTACAGCCATTTCGTCTTTACGAATTTCAAAGTGTACGTGCGTTATTTCTTTGTTCATTAAGCTTGTACCAGCTTGAGCAATTACTTGACCTTGTTCTACTGTGTCGCCTTCTTTAACTACGATATTTGTTACAGAAGTGTACACTGTTTTCACGCCATCTTCATGCTCAATTTCGATTACATTTCCTAATAACGTATCTTTGTCATCTACACGAACTACTTTACCACTTAAACTTGCTACAACATCAAATGCTTCACCATTTCTCATTGCAATGTCGATACCAGTGTTTGGTTGGTAAATTCCATTGTAATAAATGAATGAGTTTTCTTGCTCTTCTTCTGAAGCATTAGGATCCCAGAAATACTTTTCTACAACTGCGGCACTTTCGTCTACTACAGGCATTACAAAGTTTTCAACAGGGCTTGTTACCTCAACAGCAGGTTGGTCACCGTTTTGTGAAGTTGTTGGACCGTTACCTTCCGTTTCATTTGCTGGCTCCTCTGGTGTAGTACCAGCTTGGAACATTAATACCCCTGTTAAAATGATTGCAGCACTAGCTAAATAGATTGCTGGGAATACCCAACGTTTTTTCATAAGTTTTTGCCAATTTGAATTTTGAGAAGTCCGTTTCTTTTCTTCCTCTCTCATTTTCATCACCTCAACAACCATTCTGAACAGAAAGAGAGAATAATATACATCGAGACTAAAAAATTTTTAAAAAAGTTATTTTCTTACAAAAAGGAAAGAATTATTCATAGAATATAAATTTTTTTGTGAGGGAAAAAGTTGCCCTCGTCCAACAGTGCCTGGCACCTGGAATTTTTATCCTACTAAAAAAAGCCTTGATGGCATGTCCGTTTTTACCGGAGTACCATCAAGGCTTTTTTTAAGGCCCTGTTAAACAACATTAGTTTTTAACATAGCCTTTTATAAAATCAATTCATATTGATAAAACGTTTCGTCTTTTTTATAGCCGTTTTTTTCATATAGCGATTGTGCTGCTAGATTGTCTGTGGCGGTGCTGAGTGCGATACTTTTTGCTCCAGTTTCTAACCCGAAATCCTTCGCCATACTTAATAACATTTCCCCCAGACCTTGCTTGCGAGCTACTTCATCCACATACAAATCATTTAAAATCCAAGCTCTCATCATGGAAATGGACGAAAACGTTGGATAAAGCTGCGTAAACCCGACATACTCTTCCCCATTAATTACAACAAAAATAACCGACTCATTCTTATCCAGTCTTTCTTTTATGTATTGAGTAGCACCTTCTAAATCAGAGTTTTGCTCATAAAACATTCTATATTTATTAAAAAGCTGAGCCACTCCCGCCAAATCTTCCGTTGTCGCTCGACGTACCTCCACCTAACATTCCTCCTTACTTATCTTTTGCCTCTTCATCACTCGACATTTCCACTGTTACTAATTTTGTCCTCCATCACGTGGGACTACTGCCTTTAACGTCTTATACTACTATACATTCTCTGTTCGTAAACTAATACCTTCTAGTAAAACGGTAGGGTAAGATGAGGAAGTTTTTTAATTAATGAAAGATAGCTCGGTGGAAGTAGTCACGCTTTGTTATGGAGAGACACGAGAAATTTAGGTAATATAAGAGGATAGGACAAAGTTATTAAGAGTGGCCTATTCAAGTTAATTTTTGTTTTTTCTTTGGTGGTAATGAACTTGAGAGCTCTTATCAAGTTCATTTCTGGTTTTTTTCTTTGCGGTAATGAACTTGAGAGGCCACTCCATGTTCATTTTTGCTTTTTTCTTTGACGAAAATGAACGTGAGACCACTCTCCATGTTCATTTTTGCTTTTTTCTTTAACGAAAATGAACGTGAGACCACTCTCCATGTTCATTTTTGCTTTTTTCTTCGACGAAAATGAACGTGAATACACTCTCCATGTTCATTTTTGCTTTTTTCTTTAACAAAATTGAACGTGAAAACACTCTCCATGTTCATTTTTGCTTTTTTCTTTGACAAAATTGAACGTGAAAACACTCTCCATGTTCATTTTTGCTTTTTTCTTTGACAAAATTGAACGTGAAAACACTCTCCATGTTCATTTTTGCTTTTTTCTTTGACAAAATTGAACGTGAAAACACTCTCCATGTTCATTTTTGCTTTTTTCTTTGACAAAATTGAACGTGAAAACACTCTCCATGTTCATTTTTGCTTTTTTCTTTGACAAAATTGAACGTGAAAACACTCTCCATGTTCATTTTTGCTTTTTTCTTTGACAAAATTGAACGTGAAAACACTCTCCATGTTCATTTTTGCTTTTTTCTTTAACAAAATTGAACGTGAAAACACTCTCCATGTTCATTTTTGCTTTTTTCTTTGACAAAATTGAACGTGAAAACACTCTCCATGTTCATTTTTGCTTTTTTCTTTAACAAAATTGAACGTGTAACCACTCTCCATGTTCATTTTTACTTTTTTGTACTTTTCTTTGACGAAAATAAGGCATAGGTGCCTGGCACCAAAATGCCGGCACCTGAAATTTTTTTCAAAAATAAAAAATCCCTCCTACTGTCATCGTAGACGAGTAAGAAGGATTTGTATACGTTAGTTACTTTTCGCGGTTAGCTTATTCATATACTGATCGGCACTGGCGATTTGGACACCTTGATAGTAGTGCGTCAGTATCTGCTCGTGCGTGCTTCCGAGCTTTGCCATCCCATTTGCGCCGTATTGGCTCATCCCAACACCGTGGCCATACCCTTTTGTCGTAATGATAATTTCATTACCTGAGCGCTCCCACGTAAAGTCGCTTGAACGAAGCTCTAATTTTTCTCGCACTTCGCGACCTTTCAATTTTTTCCCGTTTATTTCCACTTCACCAACTCTGTCCCCTGTCGTTCTAGAAACGATTTTTCCAACTGAACCATCGGCTGGGAGAGTTACACCTAATTCATGCTGAAACTCGGCCAGGGTGACCACTTTTTTATCTGTAAAAGCCGGCGAGACTTCATCCCACGGGCTCTCGACACTTCTTAAGTATGGATATTCATTTTGCCAGTATTCCTCTGAGTTCTCTGTAAACCCATTGCTTGTGGAAAAAAAGCTCGCATCAATTGGTTCGTTGTTGAACGTGATGACTTTACCGGCCGTAGCTTCGACCGCTTCCGCCACTTTCGCAATGCGCGGTGCAAACTCAGCTCCCCAGCCTGCCCTTAGTTGCTCTCTACTTTTATATACTTGATCTAACACCGTATCTGTCACGTGAGCGCCTTCTGGGGCACTAATGGATTTACCGGCAAGCATTTGCTTCACGACATACGTTCTAGCTGCGAGCGCTTGTGCCTTCAATGCTTCTAACTCAAACTGTGGCCCCATTTCAGCAGAAACAACTCCAACCACGTATTCTTCTATTGGTATTTCAACGATTTCTTTTAATTCACTGCGATAAACGGCAACGTTCATATCAGGACCAATTTTAAGCGGTTGTAAATGCTTTGCATCTAGTTCCTCTGTTAATTTGCCGCTTCCCTTGTCAGCAAACGGCAGCACTAACAATGTCGGAACCATAAGAATCATAACGAATAGTAGGGATAAGAGTACGATGAGTGGTTTAATATTAATCATAAGTGTTCGGCCCTCCGTTTTGTAAATAGTTTGTTCTCTTTCCAATTCTATGGAGGAGGACAAGCAATTATGACAAGTATTAACGGAAAGTTGAAGGTTTTAGACGTGTGGATTTTGGAGAGTTGCATTTTAGTAGGGAAACTAAGGGGATTGGGTAGATACTAGCATTTTTATTTGTGTGTTTCAAATTCAATCTTTTCTGTTTTAGTCATCTCGTTTTGTGTTTCAAATTCAACCTTTTCTGTTTCAATCCTAACTACTTGTGTTTCAATCTTACTTGCTTGTGTTTCAATCCTTCTCCAACATTAGATATTCTCACATCCTTCTGTTTCAATCCTTCCAAACAATACCTTCTACTCACCTCTTATATACCTAACCACACACTATCCTCCCCACTCCCCCAACAAATATTTCCTTGGACATATTTTGTTACATAATTGTAACCATTCTGGGCACACTAGTTAGGTATGTGGCATAAACAAGATGAATATTTATAAATAAAAAGGGCCCAGATCCAACTAAATGGACCTGAACCCTACTATTTATCAAACATAAGCATTACGCTTCTTTTGCTTGCTCTAACATTTCAACTGCTGTATCAACTTTATCATTAATACGTTCTACGTCTGCACCTAAAGCAGCTAACTTCTCATGGAAGTTTACGTAGCCGCGGTCTAAGTGTTTCAGTTCTGTTACACGAGTATAACCATCAGCAATTAAACCAGCTAAAACTAATGCTGCTGCTGCACGTAAATCAGTTGCTGCCACTTCTGCACCTTGTAGCTTCGATGGTCCAGAAATAATAACAGAACGGCCTTCGATTTTGATGTCGCCATTCATGCGACGGAATTCTTCCACGTGCATGAAGCGGTTTTCAAATACCGTTTCCGTGATCATACTTGTGCCTTCAGCTGCCAGTAATAAGGACATCATTTGGGATTGCATATCTGTCGGGAATCCTGGATGTGGCATTGTTTTAATGTCAATAGATTTTAACTTCTCTGGTCCGATAACACGTAAACCAGTTGGCTCTTCCGTAATTTGAACGCCCATTTCTTGCATTTTTGCAATAAGAGAGCTTAAATGTTCATATACAGCACCTTGAACTAATACATTACCGCCAGTAATTGCGGCAGCTACCATGAATGTTCCTGCTTCAATACGGTCTGGAATGATGTGGTGACGTGTACCGTTTAATTCTTCTACACCTTCAATGCGGATTGTACCTGTTCCTGCTCCACGGATTTTTGCACCCATTGAGTTAAGGAAGTTAGCTAAGTCCACGATTTCTGGTTCTTTTGCTACGTTCTCTAAGATCGTTGTTCCGTCTGCTAACGTTGCTGCCATCATGATATTCTCTGTTGCTCCAACACTTGGGAAATCAAGATATACTTTCGCTCCCTTAAGTCTTCCGTCAACAACTGCATCGATATAGCCGTTTCCTACTTTTACCTTCGCACCCATTGCTTCGAAACCTTTTAAATGTTGATCAATTGGTCTTGAACCGATTGCACATCCACCAGGTAAAGCAATTTTTGCACGTCCGTTTCTAGCAAGTAACGATCCCATTACAAGCACTGATGCACGCATTTTTCGTACATATTCGAAAGGAGCTTCCGTATTTAATTCTTTTGTTGCATCGACAGTTATACGATTATTATCAAAGCTAACTTCAGCATTTAAATAGCGTAAAACTTCATTTATCGTATAAACATCAGAGAGCTCAGGTACATCTAAAATTTCACATTTACCTTTACTAGCTAATAGTGTTGCGGCAATAACAGGAAGTACTGCGTTTTTTGCGCCTTCTACTTTTACAGTACCAGTTAATCTGTTTCCACCGCGGACGATGATTTTTTCCAAGGTCTTCCCCTCCGCGTCCTATGTTCTATATATTAATATTCAATAGTTATGATTGGCGTGCCGATTACGACGGTAATCTTATCGCCCAATCCGTTTTTCCTTAGGCCAAGTTGCAAGTTCATTTTTCCATTAGGTGTGGGTAAAAAACGTTCCCACTGGTCATTATATGCAGATATGGAGATGAATGTATCTTCCGTCAACGATTCCATCTCACTCGCCGAAAAACTGCGTAATAATTCGTCCGCTCTGTTTTTCAAACTAACTTCAATAATATCACTGATTTCGCCGATTACACAAGAAAATATTTCAGGTTCTTCGTGAAAAATAATGGAAGCAGTCTCGTAAAATTTTTCCACTTGACTCAAGGACTTTTCCTCTTCCCAACCGATAGCATGGACTTCATACCATACATTCGTAGTTGGATTCGTCTTTATGTCCGTCATCATTAGGGTAATTTTTTCATTTTCCTTTAAAATTTCATTAAAATAAGTGCCAACCATCTTCCAAGAATCTTCTGTTCGATCCTCTTCCCATAAAAAATGACCCATCTTCTGTTTTAACCTATTTGCTTCGTCTTGGAAAGATACTTTATTCCTAATTGTATAGACGTTTTCACGAGCGTAAAGTTTCCATTCATTCACGAAAATTTCATTTTGCTCATACACACGAATAATTTCTTCTAACTCAGTACTGGTTATGGAATTAATTGCTTGAGCTCCACTTCTTTCATTCCCAACAATCACAGCGGTAAAACATAACAATACAATAAAAATAAAACCGATCCAGTTTTTCATCTCTCACTTTCCCCCTAAACGTCCTCTCGCCTTACTATCCATTCTTACCTTTTGGCGTTGGAACATACATGGGAAAGTTCGTCAAAAAAGGAGAAATATTTTGGATTTACCCTTGGAGTATGTAGATTTCTACGTAGTGTGTCGCTTGGTGCGGAGAGATGGGAGTAGTTGTGGAAATAGGGCGGTATATGTAACAGGAAGATTACTTTTTTCGCCTGGGCTACTTTTTTCGAAAAAAATAAACCTATAGCCATACCGCCGCGTTTTTTGTCACCAAAGGAAATGTAGTCGCTGTGCATAAAATAAATAGTCTAGGAAGAAATTACTTACTGTTGCGCCAATTGCAATTGTGACGAGGATCAGCAGAAGTCTGATTTGGACTACTTTGTTCGGTTTCATCCATTTTTCGTAGTTGAGGCATTGGAGTGCCCACCACGTAATGCTAATGAAAAGTAAATGCGAAAAAATGCTAATTAATGCTTGTGCACCAAAATCGACCATTTTGGATGCTCCTTTCTGCTTTTGTTTGTTGTTGAGATAGGTAGGTATTATATAGTTTATTTGGTAATTTTTGATTGGGATTCAGTATGCTTCGGTCAAATTGGCTTCGGCTTCGGCTTCGGCTTCGGTCACTTTGGCCTTGCTTTCGGTCAAATTGGCGACGGCTTCGGTCACTTCGGCATTGCTTTCGGTCAAACCGCACCTTGCTTCGGTCACTTTCCCAAAATATAAAAAAGAAGGAGTCCCCCAACTCCTTCTTACTATTAAAACATATGCCCCTTTTTCTTACAAACAAAGGGTTTGTAGCGGGCCGTATCCCGCTACTCCCTATAAAATCACTGACCACCAAACGTAAAGAGGTCGTGGATGATATTAAATGTATCCGTGAAGAAGTTTAATGCTATGCCTGGTACGATACCTAGTACGATTGTACCTATTGCTGTTACCGCTAGCACGATCCACATCGCAACTGGTACTTTGACCTTCTCGTCATCACTTGACGGGCGGAAGAACATTTGTGTCATGATTCCAAAGTAGTAGAAATAAGACACAACCGTTGTTGCGATTAAGATGGAAGCTAATACGTACGCGTTGACTGGCTCGGCAATTGCTCCGACGAAAATGTTTACTTTCGCGATAAAGCCGGCTGTTCCTGGAATTCCCGCTAAAGAAAGCAAGAATATAGTCATTAACACTGCTAGTATTGGCGAACGTTGGTAAAGGCCTGCGAAAACACTAATGTCTTCGTTATCGTATTTTGTTGCGACTAATTGAATAATGGCAAATGCTCCGATGTTCATTAGCATATACGCTAATAAGTAGAACCAGATAGCATCGAACATGAACACAAGGTTTAACGTTGCGAATGCAACTAAAATGTAACCAGCGTGCGCAATGGATGAGTACGCGAACATACGCTTAATGTTACGTTGGCGTAATGCTACAACGTTTCCTAAAATCATCGATGCACCAGCAATTAATGCAATTAATTCCTTCAGCGAGAACAGCATTGATAGCTCCGCGCCACCTTGAGCTGGTGTTTGAAGGAATAGTGTCATAAATAAGCGTAACACGATGATAAATCCAGCTGTTTTTGAAATAACTCCTAAAAATACTGCAACAGGAGTTGGTGCTCCTTGGTAAACATCTGGTGCCCACATGTGAAATGGTACTGTCGCCAATTTGAACGAAAGTCCAACGAACATCATGATGAAACCAATCACTAATAATAGTTGTAAATCTGTTGCGTATAGCGAGCGAAGCATATATGCCATTTCTAACAAGTTCGTTGTACCTGTTAAGCCGTACACGTAACTCATACCGAATAGTGTAATAGCTGTTGCGATACCACCGCTGATGACGTACTTCATTGCGCCTTCGTTTGACAGTTGGTTTTTCTTTCTCATACCAGCTAACACATAGGACGATAGAGAAAGTACCTCTAAGCCTATGAACAATGTAATTAAGTCACCACTAGATGACATGATCATTGCACCAAGAAGGGCCGTTAAGAATAAGTAGTAAAACTCACCCTTATACGTTATCCCTTCTGTCGGCTCGTAGCTCACTGCAAGTAGCATGATTAGTGCCGCACCAACTAAAAGAAGTGTTTTGAACGCCATTGCAAAGCTGTCTAAACGATATGTTTCATACAATATCGTTGTCACGCCTTCGCGGTCGTACATGTTCACTAAAAAGCCAAGTGCGATTAAAATTGCTGCAAACCCGATCCAACCGAGAATTCGTCGGTCGAAGCTCTTTTTCATAAATAAATCCAAGAGTGTTAGAAGGGTTATTACACCAAGGATGATGAATTCTGGTGCCATTACACCCCATTCAAAACTGAGAAGCGTTTCTAAATCCATCTCCTATTCACCCCCCTATTCCTAAAATAATTGCTTCTATCGTTGCTTGTAACGGTGCTCCAAGTACGTCTGGGAACACACCGATTAGTACGATGAAAAATACCATTACGACTACTGGTACCCACTCTACACCGCGAATGTCGACTACTTTGTCGCTATACTCCGCTGGTGTACCGAATGTCATGCCAAGTACTGCGCGAAGTAAGTATGCCGCTGTTAAAATAATACCTAGCGTACCTACTGCTGCGATAACTGGCATTTCTCTAAATAATCCTAAAAACGCCATGAACTCGCTGACGAATCCACTCATACCAGGTAGTCCAAGTGAAGCCATTGCCCCTACTAGGAAAAATCCTGCGGTAATTGGCATTGCTTTTGCTAGTCCACCAAGTTTGCTTATTTCTGTTGTGCCAACGCGCTCGTACATAATTCCGATTAGGAAGAATAAAAGAGCTGCGATGAAACCGTGTGATACTACTTGGAAAATCGCCCCTTGAACTCCTGCTTCGTTCATTGCCGCAAGTCCAATTAAGACAATTCCCATATGCGAGATACTAGAGTATGCCAGTACCATTTTGAAATCTGTTTGAATTAGTGCTAAGAAAGCACCATACAATAAGTTCACCACTCCTAAAATAGCCAGTATTACTGCTAGTTGTTGGAATTGCTCAGGGAAAATGTTCACACCAAAGCGGATTAAACCGTAAGCTCCGATTTTCAACAATACCCCTGCGTGCAGCATAACGATCGATGGCGGTGCTTGCACGTGAACTTTTAACATCCAGCTATGAAGCGGTACGATTGGAAGTTTAATACCGAACGCTACTAATAAGGCAATTAATAAACCTAGCTTTAGGTCGTTCGACACAGCTCCAACTGTTGCTGCATCAGCAGTTGTCATAATGTTTGTAATCTCAGCAATGTTCATCGTTCCTGTTTTTGCGAAAAGAATGATGAACACAATAAGTAGAATGGCAGAACCTAGTCCGTTGTAAATTAAGAAACGATAAGCTGCTTTTTCTTTTTCAAAATAACCCCATTTTCCAATTAGGAAGAACATAGGAATTAACGTAATTTCAAAGAATACGAAGAATAATAGTAAGTTTTCTGATGCGAAAACTCCTAGCATTCCGATTTCAAGTAATAAGAATAGTAGGAAGTAACCTTTCCATTCTTTTTTCACATGAATCGCAGCAATCGCCGATAATGTCGATAATACTGCCGTTAGTAAAATCATGACTAATGAAAAGCCACTTAAACCAAGTTCATAGGAGATTTGCCCGTAAACAAGCATGCCGTATGCTGCTTCGATAATGTCTGGATTACCGAACTGAATCCAATCTCTTTTTTCTGCAAATTTCTCTAAGCTTGCGCCACCTTTGTACTGAAAGTAAGCGATAAATGCCAATACAAGTGGTGGAATTGTTGCTAGAACTCCTACTAGTTTAATCGTTTTCTCTTCCGTTTTAGGAATAAAAAGTAGTGCTAACATTCCAAGTAGAGGGGAGAAGATTAAGACTGATAAAAAATAACCGCTCATCCTACATACCCCCCTGTAATAACAAAGATAACAAGTAAAATCGCAAGGCCAACAAACGCCACTGCACTATATGTTTGCACTTGGCCATTTTGAGCTTTTGCCCCTAATTTTCCAAGCGTCATCGTTGCTGCTGCGATACCTTTCATCGAACCTTTTACTAAAAATTCGTCGATGTATTTTAAGAACAAACTGATCATTCTTGTGCCATAACCGAATGTTCCTTTGTAAAATTGATCAACAAAGTATTTGTTATATAAAATGCTATAAAGCATTGGTGCACCAGAGCTAAAGTAGTCACGTGGAATCGAACGTTTGCTGTACATAAAGTAAGCAAGTGCGATACCCGCAAAGGATACAAGTGTCGCAACAATCATAATCCAGAGTGGACCGCTAATGTGCGATGGACCGTACATGGTTGTGCCTTCTGTTAACCAATCACCTAGGAAAAAACCGAACCAAGGTGTGTTCATGTACCCAGCTACAACTGCTAAAACACCAAGTACCATCATTGGTACAAGCATCACTTTTGGTGACTCGTGTACACCTTTTTGATCGCCTCGTGCTTCTCCACCAAATACCATGAAGAATAAGCGGAACATGTAGAACGCTGTAAAAAATGCTGCGATTAATGCTAGCACGAACAAGAATGGGTTATTGGCCCATGCTGCTAGTAAAATTTCTTCTTTACTAAAGAATCCGGAGAAGAACGGTACACCACTAATTGCTAGTGTTCCGATTAAAAACAATAGCCCTGTTACACGTAGCTTTTTCCAAAGTCCACCCATCTCTTCGATGTTTTGTGTATGAGCGGCATGAATCACGCTACCTGCTGCTAAGAATAGTAACGCTTTAAAGAATGCGTGTGTTGTTAAGTGGAATACTCCTGCCACATAGCCAGCAGAACCTAATGCAAGCATCATGAATCCTAACTGAGAAACAGTGGAGTATGCTAACACACGTTTAATGTCTTTTTGCACTAAACCGATCGATGCAGCAAAAATTGCCGTGAACGCACCGACGATTGCTACCGTAAGCATCGCGAATTCGCTTGCTTCAAATAACGGGAATAGAGTTGCTACTAAGTATACCCCTGCTGCTACCATCGTTGCGGCGTGGATAAGTGCCGACACTGGTGTTGGACCTTCCATCGCATCTGGTAACCATGAGTGTAATGGGAACTGACCAGATTTTCCGATCGCCCCGATGAAAATTAAAATCGCAATAAGCGTAATCATTTCATAAGAAATTGCGCCCGCTGTTACTGCTGCGAAAATATCAGAGTATTCGAAGCTTCCTACTTGCCAGAATAAAAGAATAATCCCGATAAATAGACCAACGTCCCCGATACGCGTCATAATGAACGCTTTTTTCGCTGCTGCTTTTGCATCTTCTTTGAAAAAATAGAACCCGATTAATAAGAATGACCCTACTCCTACTAACTCCCAGAAAAAATAGAGTTGAAGTAAGTTTGGTGATAGAACAAGTGCCAACATTGCAAATGTAAATAATCCTAGATAAGCATAAAACACGTTGATTCGGTGGTCGCCGTGCATGTAGCCTTTCGAATAAATATGTACAAGTAAGCTGACAAGTGACACTACAACAAGCATTAACGCGTTTAATTGGTTAACTTCATACCCCGCTGTTAGCTGTACTTCTCCAATGGTAAGCCAAGTAAACGTAGATTTAAATGTTGGTGCTGATAGCCGATCCCATAGCGCCATGACGGAAAAAATAAGTGCAAGGCCTGTTAGTGCGATTCCGATATAGGCACTTGATTCTTTTAATCTTTTTCCGACAAGAAGTAATAGGATAAAGGAGACCAGCGGAAAAAGCGGGATAATCCAAGCATTCTCCATCATCGTATCAAATCCCCTTCTCTTCCATGAGGACATTCCTCACGATTTACTGTTTTCGCATTTTTAGAAAAAAATTGAGCCATCATGCGAAGTTTTAGTTTTTTAATGTGTTCATTTCATCGACGTTGACTGTGCGGCGGTTGCGGTATAGGGCGATGAGGATCGCGATACCTACTGCTACTTCCGCTGCTGCTACGGTGATGACAAATAGGGCGAAAACTTGCCCGGTAATGTCCGGATTTATCCCGAATTTACTAAACGCCACTAAATTGATGTTTACTGCATTTAACATAAGCTCAATCGAGATGAGCACGATAATAACATTTCGTTTTGTTAGTGCACCGTAAAGACCGATACAGAACAAGATAAGCGCTAATACAAGGTAGGCGGATAATGGTACTGAACTCATTTCTCCTTCGCCTCCTCTTCTTCTTCATCGTCACGTTTTGCTAAAATAATTGCTCCAACAAGGGCAACTAATAGTAAAACGGACGTTAATTCGAATGGGATAACGTAATGTGCATAGATGGATATACCAATTTGCTCTGTGTTGTTCACATGTAATTCTGTTGCTTGCTCGCCTAAGTCTAGGTTGTATACACCTAGGTACACAACGCCTGCAAAACCGATAACACCTAGTAGTACCGCTAGTTTGCGGAACCAACCAGTCGTCTCGCTCGTGTCATTGTGACGAGTTAACATGATTCCAAACAACATAACAATTGTAATCGCACCAGAATAAATTAAAATTTGAACAGCTGCTACGAACTCCGCTGAAAGCAGTACGTAAATACCTGCGATACTGACGAAAGTGAACACAAGGGCTACGACCATGTGCACGACTTTCGAAAGGTTAAGCATGAGCACGCCGCCGGCAATCGCAGCAATAGCTAATCCGAAAAATGCGATAAATTCACCGCTTACACTCATGCTTTATTCTCCTTCCTAATGTTCGTATCATTTTCATCTAACCATTGTAAGTCTTTAAACAGGTGGTCTCTACTATACTCCGCTAGTTCAAAGTTGTTTGTCATAATGATTGCTTCTGTTGGACAAACCTCTGTACAAAGGTCACATAAAATACAAATCTCAAAGTTTATATCGTACGTATCGATAATTTTCCCTTTTTTCGTCGGGTCAGGATGTTTTTTCCCTGTTAACTGAATGCAGTCGGTTGGACAAATGTTCGCACATTGGTTACAAACGATACATTTCTCTGGGTAAAACTTTTGGATCCCACGGAACCTGTCCGGTAAAGGTAGCGGCTCATTTGGGTAATCGTACGTTACTTTTTTCATCGTTAAGTTTTTTAGGGTATACTTCAAACCTTTTGCAAGACCGCGCATTTTGCTTTCACCCCTTTGTTAGCTGTAAGCTATTAGCTTATTACTTTCAAAAATTTATTTAAGCTCTGAATACGTTGATTTGCGCTGCAGGCATTCGCTTTCCGCGGGCGGTAAAAGGAAGGTTATTTTCACTATCGTGAAAAAACCTACTCCTCAGCGCATTGCGCCTGCGGGGTCTCAATCGACACGCTTCTCCCGCAGGAGTCTCATGCCTACCGCTCCAATCAACTTAGAAACGGTTATGAAATCAGTTTCCTATCCACTAGCCACTAATCATTTAAAGAAAATTTCTTTTATAATTGCTGTGATAAAGATGTTCGCTAGTGCTACTGGTAGTAACACTTTCCAGCCGAACTCCATTAGTTGGTCTGCGCGTAGACGTGGGAACGTTACACGGAACCAGATTAATAGGAACACGATGAAACTGAATTTTAACGCGAACCAAACCGCTCCTGGAATGAATCCTAAGAATTCAAATGGAGGTAACCAACCACCTAAGAATAGAACGGTTGTCAGGGATGCCATTGCGAATAAGTACACGTACTCTGCCAGCATGAAAAATGCCCAACGGAATCCAGAATACTCAACATGATAACCTGCAACTAGCTCCGATTCTGCTTCAGGTAAGTCAAACGGCGTACGGTTCAACTCTGCAACAGATGCGATTAAGAAAATTACAAAGCCAATTGGCTGTAAGAAGATGTACCATACAAGTTCACCTTGCTGTGCCACGATAGCGTTTAAGTTCAAACTACCTGTTAAAAGGACAACTCCGATAACAGACATAACTAACGGTACTTCATACGAGATCATTTGAGCTGCCGCACGCATCCCACCAAGTAAAGAGTACTTGTTGTTTGATGCCCAACCAGCTGTTACAACCCCAACCGTCGTTAATCCAGAAATCGCGATATAGTAAAGTAATCCTACGCCAATATCAGCAAATTGGAATTTATCTGTAAATGGAATAACTGCTAATACCATAAATGCCGGTGTAAAGGCGATAACAGGTGCTAAAATGTATAAAGGACGATCCGCAAGTTTTGGAATCGTATCTTCTTTTAAAAGAAGTTTTAAAACGTCGGCAACTGTTTGTAATAAACCAAAGCGTCCTCCAACTTGGTTAGGACCCATACGGTTTTGCATGAATCCCATTACTTTACGTTCTGCAAGAATTCCGTATGTAACGAAACCTAGAACGGCAAGTAGTAAGGCTGTTGCTAACCCGAAAAAGATGAGAAAGTTCATCAAGCCCGGTGAGGAGTGTAAAAGTTGTTCCATCATTAGCCGTCAACCTCCCCTAGAACGATGTCGATGGCACCTAAAATAGTTATTAAGTTTGCCATGTTCTCGCCCTCTAATAGTTTCGGAAGAATTTGAAGGTTATAGAATGATGGTCGACGGAACTTCAGGCGGTATGGCTCTTTTTTTCCATCAGACGAAATATAACATCCAATTTCTCCACGCGGAGATTCGATACGAACGTATGCCTCTCCTTTAGGAGCTTTAATGATACGAGGTACTTTCGCCATAATTTCCCCATCATGTGGGAACTGAGCGACCGCTTGCTCGATAATTTTTAATGATTCTTCGATTTCAGCCATGCGCACGTGGTAACGAGCCCATGCATCTCCACCATCTTGTGTTGGAACGTCAAAGTCGAAACGATCGTAAATCGAATATGGCTCATCTTTACGAAGATCCCACTTCACGCCTGTACAACGAAGGTTTGCACCACTTAGTGAGTAGTTAATCGCATCTTCTTTCGTGTAGCGGCCAACGCCTTTTACACGGTTCATGAAGATTTCGTTTCCTGTTACTAAGTCATGGTAGCCTTTTAGCTGATCGCGCATGTATGGAATGAATTCTTCTACTTTTTCAATCCAACCTTCTGGTGCATCCCATTTCACTCCACCTACACGCATGTAGTTGAACGTTAGACGTGCTCCAGAAAGTTCGTTTAGTAAGTTGATAATCATTTCTCGTTCACGGAAAGCGTAAAGGAATGGACTTACTGCTCCGATGTCAAGTAAGTAGGTGCCATACCATACAAGGTGAGAAGCAACTCTTCCAAGCTCCATCGCTAGAACACGTAAGTATTCCGCTTTTTCCGGAATTTCAAGTCCCATCATTGTTTCTACTGCGTGCACAAGTACGTAGTTGTTTGTCATCGCAGATAAGTAATCCATACGATCTGTGTAAGGAATGATTTGAGTGTATTGTAAGTTTTCTGCTAGCTTTTCTGTACCACGATGAAGGTACCCTACTACAGGTGTAGCTTCTGTAATGGTTTCCCCGTCAATTTTAACGACTAGTCGGAAAACTCCGTGCGTACTTGGATGCTGTGGTCCAACGTTTAATAGCATTTCTTCCGTGCGAATCATTTGCTACACCTCCACATCGAACGGCTCATAATCTTTGCGCAACGGATGTCCTACCCAATCGTCCGGCATCATGATTCGCGTTAAGTTCGGATGACCTGTGAACTTAATGCCAAGTAAGTCGAAACTTTCACGCTCTGGCCAGTTTGCTCCTGCCCATAGAGGAACAACAGAAGGAACGGTCGGCTCGTCGCGGTCTAACTTTACTTTTAATGCTACGGATTGATTGTTTTTATAAGAATATAAGTGCATGTATACTTCCATATGTGTTTCAAAGTCTGATCCGTGATGTTCTGATAAGTAATCAAAGCTTAGTTGCTCGTTGTAACGTATGTATTCCGCTACTTTATAGTAAGCATCTAACTTCACGACTAATGTTGGAACGTCTTTAGAAAGGTTGTTGATATAGGAATCTTCTAATACATCTACTCCAAGGTGATCTGTTATTACTTTGACATACTTGTCTAAATATTTTTGGTTTGGCGATGGTGTTGTTTCTGCTTGTGCATCATCACTCGAAGTTGCTCCACCTTTTGCTGCTGCAGCTGCTTTTGCTTTTGCGGCCGCGGCTGCTTTCGCCTTTGCTTTTGCAGCGGCAATTGCTTTTGCTTTTTCATCTGCTAAGTCGCCTGCAGGTGCGTCTGCTCCGTCTTCTTGTTTTGCTTTTGCTGCAGCTTTCGCTTTTGCAGCTGCTGCTGCTTTTGCTTTCGCTGCTGCGATTTTTTTCGCTTTTTCGTCTTCTGCTGAATCGGATGAAACAGCTGTATCTGCGTCGCCGTTTTTCTTTGCTAGTGCCGCGGCTTTTGCTTTCGCTGCTGCAGCTGCTTTTGCTTTTGCGGCTGCAATCTTCTTCGCTTTTTCGTCGTCGCCTGCGTCGCTTGAATCGACTTCAGCTGTTGCTGGAACTTCTTCACCGTTTTTCTTCGCTAGTGCTGCAGCTTTCGCTTTCGCTGCTGCAGCGGCTTTTGCTTTTGCTGCGGCTAGTTTTTTCGCTTTTTCGTCGTCCGCTGCTTCTGGAGCAGCTTCTTCTGTTGAAGCGTTATCGCCTTCTTCGCGTTTTTTCTTTGCTAATGCTGCGGCTTTTGCTTTTGCGGCTGCTGCAGCTTTCTTTTTTGCTAAGTCCGCGTTTTCGGCCGGTTGGCTAGCTTCCGTCTCAACAGCCGGTGCGTCTTGCTCAGTTGTTTGTTCAGTTTGGGCTGCTGCGTTTTCTCGTGCTTGTTTACGAGCTAGTGCTGCGGCTTTTGCTTTTTCTGCTGCTTCTTTTTTCTGTTGTTCTAAGCTTTTTTCTTCGCTCATGGACTAGATCACCTTCTTCCCAGTCTTTGCTTCGTAGCGAATTTTCTCGCGTAATTTATTAATTCCATAAATAAGAGCCGCTGGGTTTGGTGGACATCCTGGAATGTAAACATCAACTGGTACTATTTGGTCGACACCCTTCACTACTGCGTAGGATTTAATGTACGGACCGCCAGCTGTTGCACAGGACCCCATTGCAATTACCCATTTCGGCTCAGGCATTTGGTCGTAAAGACGTTTTAGGACAGGTGCCATTTTTTTCGTAACGGTACCTGAAACAATCATACAGTCAGATTGTCTTGGAGAAGTACGGAAAAACGATCCGAAACGATCCAAGTCGTAATGGGAAGAACCTACTCCCATCATTTCGATGGCACAACAAGCTAAACCGAATGTCATCGGCCATAAAGAGTTGCTTCGTGCCCAAGCTTTTACTTCTTCTAATGTTGTTAGGAATACTGTTTGACGCAGTTCTTCCATTTCTTCTGGCGAGATATTTTCGAGGTTCATCTCTTTTAGGTCCATTTTAACACCTTCTTCTTCCAAGCATAAATAAGTCCGATTAGTAACATGACAACGAAGATAAGCATTTCAATTAGTGCGAAGATGCCTAGTTGGTCGTATGCTACTGCCCATGGATATAGAAATACTGTTTCTACATCGAATATGACAAATAGTAATGCGAAAATGTAGTAACGTACGTTGAATTGTACGCGTGAGTCGTGGAATGGATCGATACCACTCTCATAAGTCGTTTGTTTTGCTGTGCTCGGTGCATGCGGACGTAACACTCTTCCTATTGCAAGCGCTACGACTGGAAGTAATACTCCTAACGTTAAAAACACGAATACTATCATATAGCTATTTTGATATAAGTTTAGTAGATTCATGTCCGCCCCCTCCGAAGTCCATTATATTTTTCAGACTGCTCTCAATATTTGAATATGTAACCGATAACAATTATACCAAATCCCAATATCTGTGTCGACATGATAAGGGATGCTTGTGTAAATTAAATTAATTCTAATTATATCGTCAAAAGAATAACTTACTCGATTGAGCGGATGGGGAGGGTTTGTTTGTTATTTCACATGTGAGAGTGCAAAAAAAACCTGCCTTGGGTCTGATCCCAGCAGGTTTTTTAAAAAAATCGAAGACGGGCGTATATTTCCTTTAGGTTATTGAAGGTTGTTTTGGTTGGTCGTAGTGAATTTTGTTAGGGAGTTGATTTAACTCCTACCTCTCTTTACTAGCTAAGTGGAAGCTTTAGTAAAAAAGTAGATCCATTTTCGCCAGAGGTTACTTGGTCAATTGTTCCGTCGTGTTGCTTCATAATTTTAAGAGAGAGAGATAAACTTTTCACTTTTTGTTTAGTTTGAGGGTTGGAAGCTTTGATCGTGTTTTTTTCCAAAACCTCTTTTATTTGTGAGCCATTTTCTTCGATGGAAATAATGATACAATTTGACTCTACTTTCGTCGTTATTTCTATAAGACCGTTTTCTATTGTTTTACTTTGTTTAATGGAGTCTAGAGCATTTCTCAAAATGTTTAGGATTACTTGTTTTATTTGTTTAGCATCTATATATATGGCGGGCAAAATTTCTTTTTTCATGTAATGAATCTGGCAATTGATTTTTTCCGCTTCTGGGGTAAAAGAAGCGACACACTCACTTATTAAATGCTGTATGTTCACATGTTCCTTTATCAGCTTGGTTGTATTTGTTGTAGAAATGTACTGGTTTATTAAGTTGTTTGCTCTATTTATTTCTTGCAATGCACCATTTACATCGTTTATTTCATCGAACCCTTCTAATTGTGGTTTTACTAGTTGCATATATCCTCGAAGGCTTAGAAGTGAACCTTGTAATTCATCGGCAATTGAGTTGGCAAATTTGTTAGATCTTGCGCTTTCGTTGTGTAATAGTGAATCGTTTTCCATTTTCCAATTAGTAAATATAAGTTCATCCATTGATTCTTGAATGGACAAAATTTCTTTTTCCATACGTTTTTCCTTACTCTTCTTAACTGAATTAATATGCTGCGATCTCGGCTGTTTTTTAATGCAATATAGAAAAGTCATGTCTGATTTGGATTTTTGTAAATAAACATCATACAAAATTAGTTGGTTGTGTATTCCTAGTAAGTTTAGCTCTATTTTATTCTTATTTTTGATGAGTGCATTTTTTAGTTTTAAGTGATTTTTCCTATCGACTATTTCTAAGAAGTTTTCTACTCTTGGAAAATTCCGTATGACTACTTCAGATGATTTGAGTACATTAAAGTTATTATCTATAGTAAATACAGGGAAAGGAAGGGTATGATAGGGAAGCTCTATTTTCGGCATATTCTTCTCCTCTAAGTTTAGTTTGGCCATCCAATTTAGTAGTTCAAGAGATTTAAGTTATTGTTACTTTGCTTAGGTTAATGTAAGTGTAATGGGTATCGTTGTATTAATCTACTTGTACAACTTCAGCGAATGTTTTGATGTATATGATTTTTTAGGAAGATTAGGATTTTAATTTAAAAACAATGTACATCTTCTTAGTAGATAGTAAGAGATAATCCCAGCTCAATATCCATTTCTTTTTTGCTAGAATAATTAGAACATATGTTATATATTTCCTAAATTTCATTTTCCAAAACATTTGATACGAATTTTAAGGGGTTGGGGGTTGGGGGTTGGGGGTTGGGGGTTGGGGGTTGGGGGTTGGGGGTTGGGGGTTGGGGGTTGGGGGTTGGGGGTTGACCTCTGTAACAAAATATTTTAAGCCATATCATATATTATGGATTACTTAATTTTAAAATACAAAAACCCCGCCGATCTGCATCATGTGCAGGCCAGCGGGGTTAGTATGATCAATCAATTTAATTATCGTTTTTTGGCTACGTTTAAGCGGTTGATTGCACGTTGAAGTGCAAGTTCTGCGCGACGGAAGTCAATATCGTCTTGTTTCGACTGGATACGACCTTCTGCACGTTTTCTCGCTTCTTCCGCACGAGTAACATCAATCTTTTCAGCTGCTTCCGCAGACTGAGCTAAGATTGTCACTTTATCAGGACGTACTTCTAAAAATCCTCCAGTAACAGCCACTAGTTCCGTTGTTGTACCATTTTTGATACGTACGGCACCTATTTGCAGTGGAGCAACCATCGGTATATGTCCAGGTAAAACACCAAGCTCGCCACTTTGAGCTTTTGCTACTACCATTTCTGCGTCAGATTCATAAACCGGGCCATCGGGAGTAACTACACTGACAGTTAACGTCTTCATTTCATTCCCTCCTAGGTCCCTTTAATTAAACTTCTACACCCATTTGCTTCGCTTTTTCAATAACTTCTTCAATGCGTCCAACTAAGCGGAAAGCATCTTCTGGAAGTTTGTCGTATTTACCGTCAAGAATTTCACGGAAGCCTTTAACAGTTTCTTGAACAGGAACGTAAGAACCTTTTTGTCCAGTGAACTGCTCAGCTACGTGGAAGTTTTGAGATAAGAAGAATTGGATACGACGAGCACGGTGAACGATTAATTTATCTTCGTCCGTTAACTCATCCATACCTAAGATAGCAATGATATCTTGTAATTCTTTGTAACGTTGTAAAGTAACCTGGACTTCACGCGCTATTGCGTAGTGCTCTTCGCCTACAACTTCTGGTGATAATGCACGAGAAGTAGAAGCTAGAGGATCTACCGCTGGGTAAATACCCATTTCAGAAAGCTTACGCTCAAGGTTCGTTGTTGCATCTAAGTGAGCGAAAGTTGTTGCTGGAGCTGGATCCGTATAGTCATCGGCAGGTACATAGATCGCTTGGATCGATGTTACAGAACCTACTGCTGTAGACGTGATACGCTCTTGTAATTGACCCATTTCTGTAGCAAGTGTTGGTTGGTAACCAACGGCAGATGGCATACGACCTAGTAAGGCAGAAACCTCTGAACCTGCTTGAGTGAAACGGAAGATGTTATCGATAAAGAATAATACGTCTTGACCTTGCTCATCACGGAAGAATTCCGCCATTGTAAGACCAGATAGTGCAACACGCATACGTGCTCCAGGTGGCTCGTTCATTTGACCGAATACCATCGCTGTTTTGTGGATAACGCCAGAGTCCGTCATTTCGTGGAAAAGGTCATTTCCTTCACGAGTACGTTCTCCAACACCAGCAAATACAGAGATACCACCGTGCTCTTGTGCGATGTTGTTGATTAATTCCTGGATTAATACAGTTTTACCTACACCCGCACCACCGAAAAGACCGATTTTTCCGCCTTTGATGTATGGAGCTAGTAAGTCTACTACTTTAATACCAGTTTCAAGAATTTCTACGTCAGTAGATAAGTTTTCGAACGTTGGAGCTAATCTGTGAATTGGATCACGACGAGCATCCGTTGCAACAGGTTCAGCTAAGTCAATGTTTTCTCCTAATACGTTGAATACACGACCAAGTGTTACGTCACCTACTGGTACAGAAATAGGAGCACCAGTGTCTACTACTTCTAATCCACGAACAACACCGTCAGTGGATGCCATAGCGATTGTACGAACAGTGTTGTCACCTAAATGAAGGGCAACTTCTAATGTAAGCTTAACATCTACTTCGTTAGCGCTACGTGCTTTATGATTAATCTGAAGAGCGTTGTAAATTTCAGGAAGATGTCCACTATCATACTTTACGTCGATAACTGGACCCATGATTTGAGTAACGCGTCCTTTCATCGTTTTCCCTCCTATCTTGCTTTTGCAATCTAGCTTGGCCTAATGGCTCTGATTTTTTTTATAAAAATGAAACCGAATCGGTTCTAAGTTCTATTCTAATGCAGATGCACCAGCTGTAATCTCTGTGATTTCTTGCGTAATCGCTGCCTGACGTGCACGGTTGTATGAAAGTGTAAGAGCACGGATAAGCTCTTTCGCGTTATCAGTTGCACTTTGCATTGCTGTCATACGAGCTGCGTGTTCAGATGCTTTTGCGTCAAGTAATGCACCGTAAATTAAGCTTTCTGCATACTGTGGTAAAAGTACTTCTAAAATCTCATCTTGAGAAGGCTCAAACTCGTAAGAAGTTAAAGACGTTTTAGCGCCTGTCGTAGCTAAGTCTGTTAAAGGTAACAGTTTTTGCTCCGTTACTTCTAGAGAGATCGCACTTAAGAAGTGATTGTAGTATACGTATAATTCATCAAACGTACCGTCTGCAAACATGCCTACAGCTTGGTTTGCTAAATCTTTGATGTCCGCAAAAGAGATTTGATCTCCAAGTCCTGTTACTTCGGAGTAGACAGGAATGTTGCGTTTTCTGAAGAAGTCACGGCCAATTCGACCGATGGCAATTACCGCGTATTCATCTTGAGACTTGTGACGTTGTTGAATGTTTTGGTACACAGTACGTAAAATATTACTGTTGTAAGCACCAGCTAGTCCACGGTCGGAAGAAATAACAATGTATCCAGTGCGTTTCACAGGACGTGTTTCTAACATTGGATGCGAAATGTCCGTACTTCCAAGCGCGATGCTTGCTACTACTTCTTGAATTTTATTCATATACGGATTAAAAGCTTTTGCGTTCATTTCTGCACGATTTAATTTCGATGCAGAAACCATTTGCATGGCTTTCGTAATTTGACTTGTCTTTTTAGTCGAGGTAATCCTCGATTTTATGTCGCGTAATGATGCCAAAGGTTTTCACCACCTTTTGTACCTTTTCATGGCGACGTGCCATAGTAGAAAAAAGTCGTACGAATCTTTTCTACCTATGGCAACGTCACTGAGTTATATTACTTTTCTGTTGCAACAAAAGTCTTTTTGAATGCAAGAATAGCTGCTTTTAATGTTTCTTCGTCTTTTGGAAGTGCTCCAGAAGTACGCATTTCTTCAAGCACTACTTTATAGTTGTGCTCTAAGAATGTTAATAATTCTTCTTCGAAACGAGTTACATCTTCAACCGGAACATCGTCGATGAAGCCTTTTGTTAAAGCGTAAAGAATCGCAACTTGCTTTTCCATACGTAATGGCTTGTGTAAGCCTTGCTTTAATACTTCAACTGTACGAGCACCACGGTTTAATTTTGCTTGAGTCGCTTTATCAAGGTCAGAACCGAACTGAGCGAACGCTTCTAACTCACGGTAAGATGCTAAGTCAAGACGTAATGTACCAGATACTTTTTTCATCGCTTTCGTTTGTGCAGATCCACCAACACGTGATACAGAAAGACCAGCGTTGATTGCAGGACGTACACCTGAGAAGAATAGGTCAGATTGTAAGAATATCTGTCCATCTGTGATGGAAATTACGTTTGTAGGGATGTAGGCAGATACGTCACCAGCTTGCGTTTCAATGAACGGTAAAGCTGTTAAAGATCCAGCGCCTTTTGCATCACTAAGTTTTGCTGCACGCTCTAGTAAACGAGAGTGTAGGTAGAATACGTCACCAGGATATGCTTCACGCCCTGGAGGACGTTTTAATAGTAAGGAAAGCTCACGGTATGCAGAAGCTTGTTTTGTTAAGTCATCATAGATAACTAAAACGTGCTTGCCATTGTACATGAACTCTTCACCCATTGTTACCCCAGCGTAAGGTGCTAAGAATAACATTGGAGATGGTTGAGAAGCAGATGCTGTTACTACGATTGTGTAATCTAATGCACCGTGCTTACGTAAAGTTTCTACTACTCCACGAACAGTAGATTCTTTTTGTCCGATAGCAACGTAGATACAAATCATATCTTGGTCTGCTTGGTTAAGAATTGTGTCGATCGCTACTGCAGTTTTACCTGTTTGACGGTCTCCGATAATTAATTCACGTTGTCCACGTCCGATTGGTACTAGCGCATCGATCGCTTTGATACCAGTTTGAAGTGGCTCATGAACAGATTTACGGTCCATAACACCAGGAGCTGGGCTCTCGATTGGACGTGTTTTTGTTGTTGCGATTGGGCCAAGACCATCCACAGGTTGTCCTAATGGATTTACTACACGGCCGATTAGTTCTTCTCCAACTGGTACTTCCATGATACGACCTGTACGGCGAACAGAGTCACCTTCGCGAATATCGCGGAAAGGTCCTAAAATAACGATACCTACGTTGTTTTCCTCTAAGTTCTGAGCAAGACCCATCACTCCGTTAGAAAATTCAACTAGCTCTCCAGCCATGACATTGTCGAGGCCATGAGCACGAGCGATACCGTCACCAACTTGGATAACTGTACCTACATCGCTAACTTCGATTTCTGATTGATAGTTTTCAATCTGCTTTTTAATCAGTGCACTGATTTCTTCAGCTTTGATGCTCATGAAATTCACCCCTATCTACTATCTGTTAAAAGTTAATTGACGTCCAAGACGTTCTAATTTACCACTAACGCTTCCATCATATATGCGGTTTCCGATACGGATTTTAAGACCGCCTATAATTGTTGGATCTACGATATTTTCGATTGTTAATGCAGATTTGCCAACCTTTGCAGCGAACACAGTAGAAATAGTATTCATTTCTTGTTCGGAAAGGCTGCGTACAGAATATACGATTGCATCTTCTACATTTTTTGCTTCATTAGATAGAGCTTTGTACTCGTTTACCATATCAACTACGATAGCAGTACGTCCGCGGTCTACTAATAATTGAAGCGTGTTTACTAAAGGTGTGGATAGTCCAGCGAACGCTTCGCGAATCAACTGTTTTTTCACATCTTTAGTGATTTTAGGATTACTTAAAACCAATTGAAGGTCTTTGTTTGTTTGGAATACTTTTTTTACTTCTACTAATTGAGTGTCTAACTCCATCAGCAAGTTATTTTCTTTTGCTAATTGAAAAAGAGCGAGTGCATAGCGCTTTGCTACTCCAACATTTTTGCTCATCGTACTTCGCCTACCTGTTTAACGTAGTCGTCGATTAACTTCTGTTGGTCTTTTTCGTTTAACTCTTTTTCGATAACTTTAGATGCAATTAGAACAGATAATGAAGCTACCTGCTCACGTAAAGCAACAACAGCTTGTTCTTTTTCTTGCTGGATTTCTTTCTTCGCAGCTTCTTTTAAGCGGTTTGCTTCTTCTTGAGCTGCTTTAACGATATCTGATTTTTGATCTTCAGCGATTTTCTTAGCGTTTTCCACTAAACCTTGCGCTTCTAAACGTGCTTCTTTTAATGCAGCAGTTTGCTGTTCTAAAAGTTTCTTCGCCTCTTGATTGCTGCGTTCAGCTGCATCAATTTCGCCAGCGATATGGTTTTCACGTTGTTTCATCATGTCCATTAGTTTGTCCCAAGCAAACTTACGAAGTAAATATAGTAAAGTTAGGAATACTACTAATTGAACAACGGAATCAAGAAGTGTTAAACCTCCGCCCGCACCAAGGACTAGAGTATCATAGTTGCTTAACATTGCTTTCACTCCCTTCAAGGAATACGTTTCATTCGGTTAACGCCAACTTACCTTTGTGGTGTATGGCTTATTTTTGACAAACAAAAACTTGGTAAGGTACCAAGTATCACATGCTTTTTTCTAAAAACTTGGTAAAAAACCAAGTTGATTTTTGCTCAAAGGTTTGTCCAATTTCATCCTATAAAGGAAAGGCGAAGGTTCTCGTGTGAGACTGACTTCGCCACTTTATGGAACCAAATTGGTAGAATTTAATTTTTTTACTAAAATTACATTCCCATAACCATGAATGCTACTACTACTGCGATGATTGGAACAGCCTCTACTAGTGCTACCCCGATGAACATTGTAGTTTGTAACGCGGATTTAAGCTCAGGTTGACGAGCGATCCCTTCTACTGTTTTACTAACGATCATACCGTTACCAAAACCTGCACCTAGTGCTGCTAAACCAATTGCGATTGCTGCTGCTAAAGCTCCCATTGATAATTTCCTCCTTATGTTTAAAAAAATGATTTCGTTGGTAAATATTTATAAATTAATGGTCATGACTCACTTTGTGTGCCATATAAACCATCGTTAACATAACAAAGATGAACGCTTGGATTGATCCGATGAAAATTTTGAACGCAATCCAGATCATCATTGGAATTGCTGCTAAAACAGTTCCTACAAGTCCGGAGAATATCCCAACGTCGTAACCGTTAACTGCTAGTCCAACAAGTAAAGCTAGCAAGATTTCTCCTGCGAAAATATTTCCGTATAAACGTAGTCCAAGAGTTAGTGTGTTTGCAAACTCCTCGATTACTTTTAACGGGAATAAGAATGGCATCGGCCTGAAGTAGTCCTTACCATATTCTTTAAAGCCTTTCATTTTAACTCCGTAATAGTGCGTTAATGCAATTACCATTACAGCCAATGTTAACGTCATCACTGGGTCGGCAGTAGGGGATTTCCACCACAATTCGGCGTCATATACGATAGTAAATGGAAGTCCTAACATGTTTGACACGAAGACAAACATTAATAACGTCAATGCCAACGTGATGAATCTTCCACCTGTTTTAAGGTCCATCGTACTGCTAATTATGTTCTTAACAAAATCCACTAGCCATTCCAGGAAGTTTTGCATACCAGTTGGTCTTAACGCTAAAGTACGTGTTCCAATTACTGCTATAAGGAACACAACTGTCGCTGCGATAATCGTCATGATAACGTTAGAATAGTTGATGCCTAATCCGCCCAACTGTTCAAAATATCTTATTGGTGCTCCATGATCCAACTGTACTCACCTCTCTTCCCCACTAGTTGTGAAAATTCTTACAAATGAATCTATGATTATGACAATATAAGATGTCACGATCCCAATGATTACGGCGTAAAGATGTAAGTATTCAGGATATTTTGTCGCAATCATAACTGCGAGTACTGCTAGTGCCATCCGAGAAACAGTTCCGATTCCCATCATTCTGCCACCGTTTGCAGCGATTTCTCCTAACTTCTTCACTTTACGATACAAAAACCAATGATTGTAGTAACTAAGAGCCGTTCCGAGAATCAGTCCTAGAAACACATCTTGATATGAGGTAAAACCCCATCCTACTACATACAAGGCTAACAAAAAAAGAAAATACCTCGTATGGCGTATTAGCATTACTTTAGAATCAGGCATAGTTGTTTACTCTCCTGAAGAAAATTGTCGAACTAGGTAAAAGACTCCTAGAATTCCAGTTGCAAGTCCGAGTAGTAGACCGATAACAAGAAACAACGGCGAAGTTCCTAAAAATCCATCTAGCCACTTTCCCCCAAACAATCCTACTAATGTTGGACCGACTAAGTATGAGAGAATTGCAGACATAAGGGCCATTGCTTGGAAAGGGCGGCGTTTATCGTTACGCATGTGATCACCCCATTATGTGTGGTCGAGGCTACCTCTGAACAGGTTTGCGGTGTTGTTCTAGGTTAAGGTTTTGCCTTGTTCAAATGAGGCATGAAAAATGATGAAAATATGTACCAAAACGTTGACATGAGTACGATGAAAACCTTATCATTTTATACCCTTTGTAAGCATACAATAGCGATATGTCAATGTCAATGTGTTATGCAGAAAAAGTCGACAAAGTTTTCTTGGTAACATTTAACTTTTGTCATTCATTAGATGTTGATGAAATTGTGCGACTTTTTTGAGCCTTTTTCATTTTACCATGACACATCTTACATCTTGGTTGCAAAATTGTGAACATTTTGTGTCAGGATGGAGGTCGCATGACCCTGAGTGAAATGTGATGTTATTATAATAGAAGATTATGAAAAGTTAGACTGTTTTTGTTGCTTATTTATATGCAAAATGGGCTTGGCTGACTTTCTCAAGACCGTTTTCTACTATTTTTCTTTGTAAAACGGCCCTGAACTACTCTCTCAAGAACGTTACCCACTCTTTTTCCCTGTATAACGGCCTTGATCGACTCTCTCAAGACCGTTACCGACTCTTTTTCCCTGCATAACGGCCTTGAACTACTCTCTCAAGACCGTTACCGACTCTTTTTCCCTGTATAACGGCCTTGAACTACTCTCTCAAGACCGTTACCCACTCTTTTTCCCTGTATAACGGCCTTGAACTACTCTCTCAAGACCGTTACCGACTCTTTTTCCCTGTATAACGGCCTTGAACTACTCTCCCAAGACCGTTACCCACTCTTTTTCCCTGCATAACGGCCTTGATCGACTCTCTCATGACCGTTTTACACTCTTTTTCTTTGTATAACGGCCTTGAACCACTCTCCCAAGACCGTTACCCACTCTTTTTCTTTGTATAACGGCCTTGATCGACTCTCTCAAGAACGTTACCGACTCTTTTTCCCTGTATAACGGACTTGGCTACCTTCACCACGACCCTTTACACTAAAAAACCAGCAAATCAGCCTTTTGAATTCATAACCACCCGACCACTAACCCCTAATCAAAATACAAATCCACCGAAATACTATCCTCTTTCTCACCCTTTTTCGCAAAAATCACTGCTTTCACAAGCCCTTTCACCGGTATCCGCTCACTCGGGATCTCTTTTTTAAACATACCGCGCGGGACATCGCGCTCCCAGTCAAGATAACTGATAAAATGCAACGTGTCCTGTTCATACAAAGCAATCCCCATCTCTTCAGCACCCTCTGGCAAATACACTTCATATTGATATGCCTCTTCTTTGTCTCCATATCCAAACTGAAACCCTTGAATCCTCGGATAATTCGGCTCCTCGATAATATATAAGTACGGCAACCTTATTTGCTGGTTGTTCGCATTCACTAATAAGTGCCCTTCATGCATCCCAACATCCTCTAACTTCGGCTGAATGTCCAGCGAAATCGCAACCGTCTTCACCTCGTTCGGTTGCAACGTGAACTTCATCGGCACCACCCAGTCTAACTCCTTCTTATCCGGCGGCGTTTCAAACGAATAGTGAAGCGGCTCCTCCGACACATTTTTCACTTGCACCTCTACTTCTTTCTTCAAACGTGCCTCTTTTTTTTGAAAAAAGCCGTAATGAAGCGAGCCAGGATAAATAAGTGAATTTGTTTCTATCGCTTGCTTTAGTTGAATCCTTCCCGTCCCCTGTTCCAATACCGAATAGAGCGAGCCATCCTCCCTTGTTAACAACTTGGATGTATTCATAAGTGCTGCTTTCACTTCTTCCGGACCCCACTCAGGATGCGCTTGCTTTAACAGCGCACTAGCCCCTGCTACATGTGGTGCTGCCATGCTTGTTCCTTGCATTGCCATGTAACCATTAGGAACGGTACTATCAATAGCCACTCCTGGCGCGACAACATCTGGCTTGATTCCCCACGTATGCGTGACTGGTCCGCGCGAACTGAACGAAGCAATGTCGTCTTTGTGCCATTTATAAGTAGTTGTAAGGAGCGTGCGTTTTTTCTCCCATTGTTCACGCAAGTGTTGACCATCTTCTTTTGAAATGGAAACAACCGGCAAGTCAAAGTCCATGTCTAACCCACCGAAAAAGTTACCCTCCATGTTGTTATATATAATAAGGGCAGTCGCCCCTGCTTCTTTTGCATTCACCGCTTTTTCGACAAATGGAATCTTTCCGCGCTCCACTAACACAATTTTACCTTTTGCGTCTTTCATGTCTTCCCTGTAGCCAAGATTGGCGTAGGTGAAGCTTACTGGTTTTAAATTAAAGTCCCACATCGCCGAGCCTTGAAGCGGGTTCATTTCAATTTCTTTCCGAGAAAAAATTGGCTTAATGTGTGGGATGTTAAGTGGCGGAGTTGAGGCACCAACGGAAATAGCTTTCGCTGACGTGCCAGGCGATCCAACTGTCCATAAATTTGGGCCAGCGTTTCCACTTGAAGTGACGGCAATTACTCCTTTTTCTACCGCTTTGTCGAGCGCAAGACTAGTTGGCCAGTCTGGTCCGTTTATCGTGTTGCCTAGTGACAGGTTAAGTACATCGACTTTGTCGTGTATAGCCTTTTCGATTGCGGCGATAACATTTTCGCTTGATCCATGACCTCCTGGACCGAGTGCTCTGTAGGCAATAATTTCGGCATCAGGGGCAACTCCACGGATTTTTCCGTTTGCTGCTATGATGCCTGAAACGTGGGTCCCGTGGTTGGTTGGCATACCTTGTCCGCGCTTTGTTTCCATCGGGTCTTTGTCCTCGTCTACAAAATCGTAGCCGCCACCGTAGTTTTTGCGAAGGTCAGGATGTTCGTAATCAATACCGGTGTCGATGACTCCGACCTTTACTCCTTTTCCGGAAAGACGGATGCCATTTTCATCGAGGATGCTTCGGATTTCCTCGCCACCGATAAACGGCACACTTTCATTTATGTGCGGCTTATAAATAGAAACCGGTGTGGCATCGATGACTCCTTTTTCTTGTAGAAGCTTTTCGATGTCTAGACGCGGGCCATGAACGGAAAACCCGTAAAAAACCGCGGTGTATGTACGTCTTAATGTGATGTTTGGGTATTTCGTTTTGATAAGTTCGGCCATTTTTGCGTGTTCTGCTTCTTCGACCATGAGGATGATTGTTTGTTCTTCTTCCTCATGATATGGATTTGTTACCGGTATTGGCGGTCTTTCTGGATATTTCGGTTGGTTGGCGTTTGTTGTTACTGGGCTCGCTAACATCGTTATTGTCGCGATTAGTAGAATCCAGTTTGTCTTTTTCATCCCCATCACCTCTTTGTTAGTATGTTTTACTTTTGGTGGGAATTTATGTATAGGGCCGGGTGACTAGCTGAAATGGTTTTTGAGATTGGGTAGGGCGAGTTAGGACGAAGCTGTATATTAGGCAGAGTGACAGTTTCTTTCGAAGGGGGGCATGTGGGGATGCGTTTTCTCCAAGAAAAAAGAAAAAGCAGGCAAGCGTTTAGAGCTTGTCCTGCATTTTAATCGTTTATTTTGTGCCGTATAGGCGGTCGCCAGCGTCGCCTAGGCCTGGAATGATGTAGCCTTTTTCGTTTAGCTTTTCATCAAGGGCAGCGATGTAGATGTCTACGTCTGGGTGTGCTTCTTTTACTACTTCTACTCCTTCAGGAGATGCGATTAGGCACATGAATTTGATGCTTTTTGCGCCGCGTTTTTTTAGTGAGTTGATTGCTTCTACAGCGGAACCACCAGTTGCAAGCATAGGGTCAACTACGATGAAGTCTCTTTCTTCCACATCAGAAGGAAGTTTTGCGTAGTATTCTACTGGTTGAAGTGTTTCTGGATCACGGTATAAGCCGATGTGTCCAACTTTTGCAGCTGGGATAAGTTTTAGGATACCGTCTACCATGCCTAGGCCTGCGCGTAGGATGGGGATGATTCCTAGTTTTTTACCTGCAAGTATATTTGATTTTGCTGTTGCTACTGGTGTTTCTACGTCTACTTCTTGCAGGGGAAGATCGCGAGTTATCTCGAATGCCATTAAACTTGCTACTTCATCTACTAATTCACGGAATTCTTTTGTTCCTGTGCTTTTGTCGCGTATGTACGTTAGTTTATGTTGGATAAGTGGATGATCAAACACGTATACTTTAGCCATTCGAAAAACGCTCCTTTATTATTGGAATTGTTCATTTTATATACAATACTGACTGTTGAAATTCGCTAAAATCCGCTCGCTTTCCGCGGACGAACCACCGAGCCTCCTCGTTCGTTCCTGCGGGGTCTCGGCTGGCTCGTTTTTCCGCAGGACAAGGGATGCTTCGACAGCGGAACATCGCACGCAGAAAATGCGGATGCATTTTCAAGGAGTCTCGCAAATTTTAGCGAATTTCAAAGGAATTATTCATCAATACTTCTCAAAATCAACAAACCATACTAGTATTATCTTGTTTTTACACACTTCTAATGATTTTACAGAAATTTGTGGTGAGGTTCAAGGGTGAAGGGTGAAAAAAATAGAGGTCTGATGTTAGACCTCTACTCATTGTTATACTAAATGGTTGTATAATTCGAATTTTGAAGTTAGTGCAGCTACTTTTTCAGCAATTTCTGCAAGCTTTTCTTCATTTTCGTGGTTTTTAAGTGTTGCAGCGATTAGTGTCGCGATTTCGTCCATATCTTCTAAACCGAAGCCACGACTAGTAACTGCTGCTGTACCGATACGGACACCGCTCGTTACGAATGGGCTTTCTGGGTCGAATGGAATCGTGTTTTTGTTTACTGTAATGCCGATTTCGTCTAATACTTTTTCAGCAATTTTACCTGTAATGTTCAGGCCGCGTACGTCTACTAGTAGAAGGTGGTTGTCTGTTCCGCCTGAAACGATCGATAATCCTTCTTTTTCTAAAGCTTCTGCAAGACGTTTGGCGTTGTCGATTACGTTTTGTGCGTATGTTTTGAATTCAGGTTGTAATACTTCACCGAATGCTACTGCTTTTGCAGCGATTACGTGCATTAATGGACCACCTTGGATGCCAGGGAAAATCGACTTGTCGATCTTTTTCGCCCATTCTTCTTTACAAAGAATCATCCCGCCACGTGGGCCACGTAATGTTTTGTGTGTTGTTGTTGTTACAAAATCTGCGTATGGTACTGGGTTTTCGTGCAATCCAGCAGCAACTAAACCAGCGATATGCGCCATGTCTACCATTAAGTATGCGCCAACTTCGTCTGCAATTTCACGGAATTTCGCGAAGTCGATCGCACGAGGGTATGCACTTGCACCTGCAACGATTAGTTTTGGCTTATGTTCTTTTGCTTTTTCTAAAACATCTTCGTAGTTGATTGTGTGTGAGTCTTTGTCCACACCGTATTCTACGAAGTTATATTGAATTCCACTGAAGTTAACTGGGCTACCGTGTGTTAAGTGGCCTCCGTGGGATAAGTTCATTCCTAAAACTGTGTCACCTGGTTGTAAAATAGTGAAATAAACAGCCATGTTTGCTTGTGCACCAGAGTGTGGTTGTACGTTCGCATGTTCTGCGCCGAAAATTTCTTTTGCGCGGTCACGAGCGATGTCTTCCACTACGTCCACATGCTCACATCCACCGTAGTAACGACGGCCTGGGTAACCTTCTGCATATTTGTTTGTAAGTACGGAACCTTGAGCTTCCATTACTGCTGGGCTTACGAAGTTTTCTGAAGCGATAAGTTCGATTTTCGTACGTTGTCTTCCTAATTCGTCTTGAATGGATGCAAATACTTGTTGATCCTGTTGTGCTAATTTCACGTCGAGTCCCCCTTTAACCTATGTAAAAATGTTTATTGGCTTTTTCAAGTCATATCCATCCTATTTTATCACGTTAGGGTGGAAATGAGAAAGGAAAATGGATATTGGTAGCGTTTTCTTTGTTGGTTTGGTTGGGGTGTGGGGGATTTGGGAGGTGTGGGTCGTTGTTAGGTCGTGTGGTCTGTAATAGATTGGGGAGGGTTTGGTGAATGTTGGGGCAAATGTAGATTCTTATTAGTGGTTGTGTTTCAATCTGGGCTACTTCTGTTTCAATCTTTATTGTTTGTGTTTCATTTTCTATACTTTCTGTTCCAAAAAATATCAACTTATCTTCTTCCTTTTTCTTGTGTTTCAATCCGTCCTATTTTTGTTTCAATCTCTACTGTTTGTGTTTCAATTTCTATACTTTCTGTTTCAATCCGTCAATTCTTAACGTCTAAAACGGTTTTGTGTTTCAATTCGGGCTATTTCTGTTTCAATCTTTTTTGTTTGTGTTTCAATTTTTGTATATTGTGTTTCAATCCTTACGCCTTGTACTTCTTATCTGTGGTTGTGTTTCAATCTGGGCTATTTCTGTTTCAATCTCTATTGTTTGTGTTTCAATTTTTGTATATTGTGTTTCAATCCTTACGCCTTGTACTTCTTATCTGTGGTTGTGTTTCAATCCGGGCTATTTCTGTTTCAATCTCTCTTCTTTTTGTTTCAATTTCTATATTTTGTGAATCAATCCGCTTATTCTTAACCTAAAGGCTGGGGCTCAGTATCTAATCAGGGTGGTTTGGTGAATGCAGGAACTTTTGTTGCACTTTGATGAGTTTTGCTACACCATAACGTTTTCATTATTCATTTTTATACTTTTTTGCTACACTACAACAGATTTATGCTACACCTCAAAAATTCCCCAATTCCCCCCACAAAATAAAAAACCAGCACCCCAAAAATCAGTGCCAGTTCCAATACGTCATCTTCCCTACCTGTACAGTTGTAATTCCTTCTATTTCACGCAACTTCAACAACTCTTTCACAGGCCCAGTTACAACCGCACCGTAAACTTGAAAACCGTTCTCCACTAGAAAATCATGATAATCTAATAATTGACTTTCTACATATTCCTTCCCAAGCATTCTAACTTTATTCTCGTTATAAACCCGCATCAAATTTTCTAAATATAAATCTTGGACATTATCGTCCAGGCCTGCATTTGAAGCATCATGGCGCCATCTCCTCATACTAGGCTCATATGTCACTTTCACCACTTCTTCCACAACCCCAATACCAAATCCGCCACCATAAACAAATCTTTTCATACCAGTTGGCCCACCACTACTCATTTCATGATAAACCTCTTCTCCCACGTGCAACGGCATCCATAAAATATGAATATCATACTCTTCTAACATCCCAAGAAAATCTTCCATGTCCATAAAGCGGTCTAACGAAAAAGCAAAATCAGCCACTGTCCCCTCGTGCACTTTCTCAAGCACTTCCCATCTTCGTTCATGATCTTCACCGTCTAGCTTCTCCCCTGTTTGCGGATGCTCCGGATACGTAAACAAAAACGTTTCTTCTTTCGCTTGTTGGTTAAGACGAATTTCCACATTTGGCTTCCTTTGGAACAGTTTTTTCTCCAAATAAACAGTCCCTACTGGCATTTCCTCTTCTCCAACTAAACGATAAACCGGATACTCCAACCTATACGTAAACCGATTATCCACGCTTTCATACTGGTGGTAAAAGCGACCAAAGTCTGTTCTTAAAGTCGGGTCCGTCATACTCATCATTGTATTAATATAATATCTGTATTCAAGCGGATCGTTCACTTTGTCAACTAACAACTTTAACCCTCCAACAGCCAATTGATAAGCAAAAAACACTAAAATCATGATACCGACAATACGTTTTGTTAATGTGAAACGGTACTTCCGCAACACTTTCCGCTCCTTCTCCTCATTCCAATCTGTCATTCTACCATTCTCCTTTCCTATTCTCCCCAAGCTGCTGGAGTTTTTTTCTCGCTCGATGCAATGTTACTTTCACTTGGCCTTCTGTCATGTCTAACGCCTCGGCAATCTCGTCGTAGTTCATTTCTTCTATTTCTCTTAAATGAATAATTGATCGGTAATTTTCTGGCAATCTATATAGTAATTCCGCTAACATCTTATTGTCTTCTACTCGGTCCATCTCCATATCTGGAATACCATACGGGCTAATCATTTGCGTATCATGAAAAAAAGACACCCAACTCCACCGCTTCTTTCGCCGCCATTCATCTAAATAAACGTTTCGCGCAACTTTATATAGCCATGCTCTTGCGGATGTTCCTTCCGCTTGATGAAGCGAAATCGTCGCCCGGACAAACGTTTCCTGGACGAGGTCCTCTGCAGCGGTCGGAGAACCAGACAATTTCAGCAAATAATAATATAATTGCTCGGCATACAAACGATATAATTCATCTAAGCTCTCCCTCCGCTTTTTGTTCAAACTGGCTCCCCCTCTGCGTCTCTCCATATATAAACGAATGCATGATTAAAATGTTACACTTTATCTCAAAAAAATGAACTGCCAAATTAGCTGCGTATATCGTTTATAGGAAGAAAAAATAACAAGTGTATTAAATAGTTGACAATAGCTATTGGTCACCCTCGTATATATGTGTCAAAACAATTTTCAAATGTTAATTGTTAAATGCGAGGTAAATGGAGTTTTAGTTTTATACGAACGGTGCAGGTTTTTTGAAGAAGTTTAATTTTAAAAACCAATGAATATGGAAATGGAAAAATTTCTCTTTGTATATAACGATAAAATAAACTACCCTTTATTCAAGGAGTGAATATAAATGAGCGATAATATTGAAGGTATTAATTATAAAGAAGTGATAGAATATGCACTGGATCCACTAATTGTCCATTCGCAGTTGAAGATTATATATATAAATGAAGCAGCAGAAAAATTTTTTCGTGGTTCAAGGGACGAGGTAATTGGGGCCAGTCCTTTAGATATCTTTAGAGAAACCTCTAAACCTGCAATTACAAAAAGAATAGCTGGAGCTTATAGTAAACCTGCAGAGGTAATTGAGGAAACTATATATAGAATGGATGGAAATCCAGTTGATGTTGAGTTATATTGCCACCCTATTAAGATAGGGGAAACAAAAGCCATCCAAACTTATGTAAGAGACATCACGGAGAGAAAACAACAAGAAAAAGTACAAGATGAAATGAATATACAAATAAACGAATTGGCGTCCAAAATCGTTCCCCTTTTAGAAGGTATTGCTGTTCTTCCTTTATTAGGAGAAATAAATCACGATAGGGCAGAACAACTCGTAGATTTAGTACCAGCTAATGTTCAAGAGCAAAAGGTTAGCCGTTTGATTATAGATTGTTCAGGTATTTATAAAATTGATAATTTAGTTATTGACTCCCTTTTTAAAATTAACAGTGTACTAAATTTACTTGGAGTAAAATGTATTATAACAGGGATAAGGCCTCAATTAGCTTTAGAAGCAGTTAAACAGGACATTAACTTAAAAAACCTACTTACTTTTTCTACTGTTAAGGATGCCTTATACTTTCTAGGGATAAATAATAAAGTTAGTTGAAGAACAAGTCATTAAAAAATACTAGAAAAACGCAGGGGTTTTTGCACCCTCTGCGTTTTTCTATGGCGATTTGTTATCTCCATGCTACTCATTCATAAACCGCTCTTGCCCCACCGATTAGTTTCGGTCGGGTTTTGGCCATCGTTACGTGGGCGTGGCCAACTGTCTTTATTTTGCTTCTCACCGGAACAGCCACATGCTTAATATGCATGCCGATAAGCGTATCACCGATGTCAATGCCAGCATCAGCCCGAATATGCTCGACCATCACCGCATCCTCTAGGTGGTGGTAGGCGAAAGACGCCATCGCCCCACCAGCTTGACGCACTGGCACAACAGTCACTTGCTCGAATCCCTCTTCCACCATAATCGAACGCTCCACAACTAACGCCCGATTCAAATGCTCGCAACATTGAAACGCAAGTTCCACACCCGTTTCCACACGAAACTTCGCTAATACATCAAATATCATTTTGGCCACATCATCCGTTCCAGCCGTTCCGATACGTTCGCCAATTACTTCACTCGTACTACAACCAATAACTAGCAGTTGTCCTTTTTGCAGGTTTGCTTGACTATGTAAATCAGCTAGAGCTTGTTTCAGCTCATCGACCCACTCTTGCATCAGCGTTCCCTCCTCCCAATTCGACAAAATTCGGGTGGTGCCTGGCACCTATTGTTGTTCGATGTGGTGAATTTTGTTTACGCGGTTTGTGTGACGGCCGCCTTCGAATTCGGTGGTAAGCCATATTTTTGCAATTTCTCGTGCAAGGCCAGGGCCAATTACACGCTCACCCATCGCTAACACGTTGCTGTCGTTATGCTCGCGCGTTGCTTTTGCACTAAACATGTCATGCACAAGCGCACAGCGAATCGCCTTTACCTTATTCGCAGCAATACTCATCCCAATTCCCGTACCACAAATTAAGATTCCGCGATCAAATTCCCCACTCGCAACCTTTTCTGCCACAGGAAGCGCATAATCCGGATAATCCACCGACGTCTCACATTCACAACCGAAATCTTCAAACTCGATATTTAGTTCTGTAAGTAAACTTTTAATCTCTTCTCTAATATTAATCCCACCATGATCGGACGCAATCGCAACTTTCATTCTCACATTCCCCTTTACTAAATGATCTATTTTCATCTTACCCCCCTGTTGAAAAAAAATCCAACGGCGCCATAAGAGTTTCCACTTTTTCTTCAGAAAAAAGCGACGAAAGGTTTATTCGCCGCCTGTTAATGGTAGTCCCTACACTCGGAACTTCGAGATATTCTTTTTCAAACTATTTGCTTGCTTCACTAATTCTTGAGAAATTTCTTCAACGTTCGCAATTAATGCTGCTTGTTCATGTGTTGCAGCTGTTACTTCTTCCGCTCCAGCAGAAGTTTCTTCGGCAATTGCCGCTACTTCTTGCGATTGACGAGAAGTAATCCCTATTGTTTCCATCTGTTGATCCACTAACACAGCAATTTGTTTAACCGAATCTGCCACTTGGAGAACCGATTCTGTCATTTCGGCAATTACTTCATTTGTTGCAGTGCCTTTTTCCGCTTCTGCGTTAGCTGTTTTCACTTGCGTAGAAATTTGTGTAACGACATTTTTCACTTCTGTTTGGATGTTTTGGATTAATTTTGAAATGCCTTGAACTGCTTTTGCACTTTCATCTGCAAGCGAACGAACTTCTTCCGCAACAACAGCAAATCCGCGACCATGCTCACCTGCACGCGCTGCCTCAATCGAAGCGTTCAAAGCTAATAGGTTCGTTTGGCCAGCGATATCGCCAACTAACGAAATAATATTTTCTACTTCTTTGGCATTTTTTTCTAAACGTTCAACAGCAGACAGAGACGCTTTATTGTCATCGGCTAATTTTTGAATACCTGAAACTAAAGAATGAATGACTTCCTTACTTTCGTTTAGGTCTTTCACCATTTCTTGAGAAAGTTGCTCCGATGAAGTTGCTTTCGTATGCACTTCGTCTGCGATACGAATGACGTTTTCAACGGATTCTGCCGTGTCTTGAACAGATGCTGCGGAACTTTCAGCGCCTTTAGCAATCTCTTCAATCGTTACCGCTATTGCTTCCGCTTGTTCCGAAGCTTGCGTTGAAACACTCGTAATTTGCACTACTTTTTCATTTGTTTCTTGGAAGTTTTTCTCGATGTTCTGAACCATTTCACGTAAGTTATGCAGCATTAAATTGAATGCATCCCCAACTTCCGCAATTTCATCTCGCGAATTGGACACAGGAACATCTTCTGATAGATCCCCATTTGCTGCTTTTTGTGCAACTTCTTTTATTTGCTGTAAAGGCTTTGTGATATACCTTGCAGCAAAAAACGCTAACACTCCAGACCAAAAAATCCCTAACAATAATGTGATGACAGTGAAAACATTTTCTGAAACTGGTACATACTCTGCTAAAAAGTATATAAAAACTCCCGAAACAGTATACGTTATCGACGCTAGAATCGTCGTAAACATTACTAGTTTCCATCTTAAACCGAATGTAAATCTCTTTGTACTCTCTTCCATACCGGCTCCCCCTCTAAGGCAACTTCTGTAAAGCTAATTCAATAAGCTTTTGTAATTCGTTAAACGTATTTCTGTACATTTCCACACTGCCACCAAACGGATCGGACACATCCCCAATTTCTCCAACAAACTCTTTTAATGTATATGTTTTGTTTATCGCATCAGGGAAATGACTTAAGATAAGTTGTTTATGGCTTGCTGTCATCGTTAAAATAAACGTTGCCCAGTCTGTATGTCCTTTTGTAAGTTGTGAGGATGAATGATTGTGTGCGATGCCTTGTTCTTGAAGTACTACTTTCGCGTGAGTTGAGGCATCTCCTCCGTTTACAGCATAAACACCAGCTGACTTCACTTCCACATTAGGCAATCTCTTGCTATGTAAAATCGCTTCCGCCATCGGGCTACGACAAGTGTTTCCTGTACAAACAAATAAAATATGAACCGACATGTTTTCTGCCTCCTTCTTTTTATTATTATAAGCCAAAGAAAAAGGATCCATCGTGATAAAAATCATTTCTACTCATTATTTCGTCAAGTTGTGACAATTTTCAAGCCGAATTTGTCAAATTTTTGTGAAAAAAAAGAGGCCGAGATTCGACCTACATGGGAAATAACAATTTAATTCCGAACGCGATTAAGATACTTCCTCCTAACGCTTCACTATACGAGCCTAGCCATCCTTGCAATTTTCTGCCAAAAAGCAAGCCAATCCACGTGAGAAGCATACTAACAATTCCGAACATCATAATGGTTACTAGTGTTTTCGCTCCATATATTCCGAGGCTCAAACCAACCGAGAAGCTGTCTAGACTTACACTTAATGCGAAAATAATCAATCCAAAGCCAATTGGCGTAATGAATGGTTCGTCCTCTTTTTTAAAGGATGCACGCATCATTTGTATGCCGAGAAGGATAAGGAGACCAGCTCCCGCGTAAGTAGCAAGTGCCCCGAATTTTTCCGAGAGTAACTTTCCGACAATCATTCCACCAAGCGGCATGAATACGTGAAAGACCCCGATTGTGATTCCTATGTAAAAAATTTGCCTTAGTCTTAGCTTTATCATCCCCATACCAAGGCCAACGGAAAATGCATCCATTCCAAGTGCGAAAGCCATTAAAAATAATGTGAAAAGTTCCCCAATGATATGTGTAAGTTCCAATGTTTCTCCTCCTTGGCGGGTAAAGTTATAATAGTTCTCGATTTAGGAGCGTGTGAGTATGTTCGTTTTTTGGACGTGCCTATATCAACATATGCATGCCTAAGTCGGAATAGAAGGAGAAATGTGCTGAGGGGTGAATTCGGGTAGGGGTTAAGGAGGCGAAATTGATTGTGGGGTGACTGTTTAAGTTCATTTTCTAATTTTTGGTTGAAAATGAACGCGGGAGGGCTCTTCATGTTCATTTTTGGCTTTTTCTTTTGGGAAAATGATCGTGGGATGACTCTCCATGTTCATTTTTGGTTTTTTGGGTAAAATGATCGTGGGATGACTCTCCATGTTCATTTTTAGCTTTTTCTTTTGGGAAAATGATCGTGGGATGACTCTCCATGTTCATTTTTGGCTTTTTCTTTTGGGAAAATGATCGTGGGATGAAACTTCATGTTCATTTTTAGCTTTTTCTTTTGGGAGAATGATCGTGGGATGAAACTTCATGTTCATTTTTAGCTTTTTCTTTTGGGAGAATGATCGTGGGATGAAACTTCATGTTCATTTTTAGCTTTTTCTTTTGGGAGAATGATCGTGGGATGAAACTTCATGTTCATTTTTGGTTTTTTCTTTTTGGAAAATGATCGTGGGATGACTCTCCATGTTCATTTTTGGCTTTTTCTTTGGGGAAAATGATCGTGGGATGACTCTCCATGTTCATTTTTAGCTTTTTCTTTTGGGAAAATGATCGTGGGAGGGCTCTCCATGTTCATTTTTGGCTTTTTCTTTTGGGAAAATGATCGTGGGATGACTCTCCATGTTCATTTTTGGTTTTTTCTTTGGGGAAAATGATCGTGGGATGACTCTCCATGTTCATTTTTACAAACCTCTAAAAATAAAAAGCCGAACCTCACTTTAAGAGATTCAGCTTTTCCACAACTAACTTATTCACTTTTCAACACTTTATACCCAGCCGCTTTGTTTAGTCGGTTCATAATGGCCGCACCAACACCAACCGCCGGAAAGGATTCACTATAAATAATGTCGACGTTTGTTTCGTTGAACTGGCGCAGTTTTTCATATAAATTCACAGCAACTGTGGCAAGATCTGTGCGAGTCCCGACAGATAACACTACGTCCGCAGACAGCTTATCAATATGTTCTTCTGTGGATAAAACACCCACAACTTTCCCTTCACTTCGGCTTTTATCCACAAGATGTTGTAGATAATCCACATCTCCTTCTACCATATACAGTGGTGCGATGGGAGCATAGTGTGTATATTTCATGCCTGGAGACTTCGGTATAAGCTCTATGTTTTCCGATGCTAGGGCTGGATCGACCGCCACTTCGCCCACAACTTGCTCTAATTGCTCTTTTGTTATGCCACCTGGCCTCAAGATAATTGGAATTTCAGTCGTACAATCTACTACGGTAGACTCTAAGCCGACTCCCGTTTGGCCACCGTCGACGATTCCAGCAATTTTGCCGTCGAGATCATCCACAACGTGTTTGGCTGTTGTTGGACTCGGTTTGCCTGAAAGGTTTGCACTTGGAGCAGCAAGTGGAAGTCCACTCTCTTCAATTAATGCGAGTGCGACCGGATGATCTGGCATGCGAATCGCAATCGTATCAAGGCCAGCCGTCACATATTGGGAGACATTATTTTTTTTAGAAAAAATAATTGTCAATGGGCCAGGCCAACATTTATCCATCAATTTTTCTGCATGAGCCGGAATGTTATCCACAAGCTCTGTTAACTGTTTTTTATTGCTTATATGTACGATAAGTGGGTTATCACTTGGTCTTCCTTTTGCTTGAAAAATCTTTGTTACAGCCTTGTCTGAGTAGGCATTTGCCCCAAGTCCATATACCGTTTCTGTTGGGAATGCAACAACCTCATCTTGTTGAAGTAAACTTGCTGCCTGTTGAATATGTGGATAACTTGAGGATTTTAACTCATTTTTATCCACAGTCCATTGTATTGTGTTCATTTTCTCTACCTCTTTTAAAAATCTACTATTTGTACTAATACTTTATAAAACTTTTGTACATAACTCAAGCTTTATCCACAAACTGTGGATAAAGCTTGTCTTTTTGTGGGTAACTTTGTGAATATTATCATTTTACCAAAGGACAGGCTAGAACAAAACAGTTTTCTAATGTGAACGTTTCCATGACGTATGGCGAATTTTTTATTTCCTCTGGTATTGTGTGAATTTCTTGTGGATAAAACCCGATTAGTTGAAAGAACTGGGCGAATTCTTGTTTATTTGTGAACATGTATAACTTATCTAGCTCTTTTTTCTTCGCAAATTGTTGTGTTTGTTCCATCAATTCTAGTATTTGTAGTTGATTGAACGTTTGCGACAGAACGAGTGAGCGTAATAAACCATTGTTTCCGTGACGTTCAATCCCTACAGTACCTGCGATTTCGCCGTTTTCTTTTTCAATGATAATAAAGTCTCCGATCGCTTCTTCCACACCAATTGTGGATAAATTGGCTTGTCCTAAAAAGTTTACGATAGTTGGGACGTCTTTTTGTGTAGCAGTGCGTAATAGTTTCATACTCATATTAGATCACCTCATTAATAGTCTAGTAATACTACTCTATTAACTTGATCTCGTAAGTAGAACTATTTTCCGCTGATTTTTTTCCATAGAGATGATAGAAACTCTGCGAAGAAAAACTTCACTTCCACTTCTTCTGGTTCTTCGTCGACTACGATTGGTTTTTCTGTAGTTTCTTCGTCTTCGTCTGGGAACGGTGTTGCTGTTGCTTCCCCGTTAGAGAAATCTAGGAAACATAACGGTGGGAATAATACGCACCACCAGTTTGCCCCTTTGCCACTACCTAATGTGATAAGGATGGCTTCATAGTCACCTGCCGGGTAAATGAAGCGTCCGTACATTTTTGTTGGAAAGTTTGCTCTACCAAAGTCTACGTTGTATTTTTGTGTGAGGCCTTCTGCTTTCATTACTTCTTCTACTATTTTTTCGATTTCTGGGATGTTGCCTTGAATGATGGATCTTGCTTCTTCGCGTGAAGTGATGTCGCTCACCCAGATTGTAATTTCTTCGTTTACTCTGTCGCGAATTTTCCTTTTTAATTCTTGGTCTTCGTCGTTGTCGCTGTTTGCTAGAATGCGAAGTCTAATTGCGTCATCAGGTATGACCATTGTTTCGTTCATAACACCTGACGCCATTTGTTCTCCTACTAGTGAAACGAAAGCTCCTATAAACATCATTACTATATATAAAGTTACCTTATTCTTTTTTATCATTGTATGTTGCACTCTCCCCTCTAGCAAACAGTATGGACAAGGGGAGAGAATCTTAAACTAGTAAAATAATAAAAATATAAAAATTGTTTTGGAGAACAAAACTATTTTAAATGAAAGGTGATAAATTGAATTAAGAAAATAAAAAACAAATTTTTGAAGTGGATATAAACCTAGAGTTGATTGGAGGGGAAGGCATTCGACTCCTGCGGGAAAAAGAGCGAAGCGTGAGACCCCACAGGCAGGACGCCGAGGAGTAGGTTTTTTTCACGATAGTGAAAATAACCTTCCCATGTGCTCCCCGCGGAAAGCGAATGCCTTCCGCGGAAATCAACGGACCAGTTCTACCACATCTCTACTAATCTAGTAAAATTAATGTTTTTATATTTCAAAAATGTTTCAAGTGCCAGGCACCTGTAATGTTTTTGTAATGTTTTAGTGCCTTCATTAACGGGTATTGGTTATTGGCGGATACATAGCGGGATATTTTACAGATGAAAGGGTGCTACATGTTATGTATCGATATGAATTTTCAATTGATGGTTACCGCGTAGAGGGCATTGGCGTTACGTTTAACCACATTAGTGTTCCACTTGATTTTTCTTTGAAGGTTGGTGGGAAATGGATGTATGGGACTGTGTATTATCACCATTATCATCGAACACTTACGTTTGATACGAAGTTTACTGACATCTTGAAACACACAAAAGAAGAAGATCGGCTACTACTCACTTCAAGCATTTTGAATGATGTTCAGGAGAAAATAAACAAAGGAATGGTTCAGAACCATCCCCCTTTAATTTCTTAATTTACTTAAAAAACCAAAAGCCACTACCTCACCACTAATCACTAGGTACTAGGCTCTTATCGTTGCATACACCATTCGATCTTTTCCATTAATATCAAACACCACTTCCGTATGTGCGTCTGGAAAAGTTCGTTGCAATAGCTCTCTAACAGCTTCTCCTTGGCCCATCCCTACTTCAAACGCAACAAGGGCCTTTTCCTTCAACACTTGTGGCAATTCTACCATAAAGCGCTCATAAAACTCTAAACCAGTATCTCCACCAACTAACGCACGATATGGCTCAAAATCTTTTACAACTGTCGAAAGCTCTTCATATTCATGAAGCGGAATGTAAGGTGGATTTGAGACAACGACATCCACTTTCTTCCCCGACTCTATAATCGGCAACAAAAGGTCGCCATGAACAAATTCCACTTCCGCTTCTAGCTTGTCTGCATTTTCTTTTGCAACTTCTAACGATTCACCGGCAATGTCTGTTGCCATTACTTCAAGCTGTTTATTTTCTAACGAAAGAGTAACCGCAATCGCTCCACTGCCTGTTCCTACATCAACGACCGAAAGTTTCTCGTCACGACCAAACAACTTAGCCGCTCGCTCTAACACACCAACAACTAACTCTTCCGTCTCTGGTCTTGGAATTAACACTTCATCATTCACGAAAAAACTGCGGCCATAAAACTCTTCTGTTTCAATTAAATATTGAACCGGAATGCCTGCCACTAACTTATGAACATTAAACACAAACATGTTGCGTTTGTCTTCCGTCAACTCGTCCTGCAAACTAGCAAGCAGCTTAGGACGCTCCACATTTAATTGATGCCTTAATAAAATTTCGCCTGCATTTTCATCACGGTTATTTTCCTTTAAAAAAGAAGAAGCCCAGTTTAGGGCCTCATAAATTTTCATTGTTTTCATCTCGTTATTCCGCCTGTTCCATTCTTTTAGCTTGATCTTCCATAATAAGAGCGTCGATTACTTCGTCCACTTTCCCTTGTAGGATTTGATCTAGCTTTTGAATTGTTAACCCGATGCGGTGATCTGTTACACGATTTTGCGGGAAGTTATAAGTACGAATACGCTCAGAACGATCCCCTGTTCCAACTGCTTGTTTACGGTTCGCATCGTATTCCGCCTGCGCTTCACGTTGGAACATATCATACACACGTGCACGTAATACTTTCATTGCTTTTTCTTTGTTCTTAATTTGTGACTTACCATCCTGACACGATACTACTACACCAGTCGGTATGTGCGTTAGTCGAACAGCCGACATCGTCGTATTAACCGACTGTCCACCAGGACCACTTGAACAGAATGTGTCTGTACGAATGTCTTTTTCATGGATGTCAATTTCAACTTCTTCCGCTTCCGGTAAAACCGCTACCGTTGCAGTAGATGTATGAATACGTCCACCTGACTCTGTTTCCGGTACACGTTGCACTCGGTGTGCCCCATTCTCATACTTAAGCTTTGAAAATGCACCTTTTCCATTAATCATAAAAATAATCTCTTTATAGCCACCCACACCAGTGGAGTTTGTTTCCATTACTTCAGTTTTCCAACCTTGTGCTTCCGCAAAACGGCTGTACATGCGGTATAAGTCCCCAGCAAAAAGCGCTGCCTCATCTCCACCAGCTGCACCTCGGATCTCCATAATAACGTTTTTGTCATCATTAGGATCTTTCGGTATAAGTAAAATGTGTAAACGCTCTGATAAGTTTTCTGCCTGCTCTTCTAACTCAGAAATCTCTTCCTTTACCATGTCACGCATGTCGGCATCTAACTTATCTTCTAACATTGCTTTCGCATCATCTAACTGCTCTTTCACTTGCTTGTATTCGCGGTATGCTTCTACCGTTTCGTGCATATCCGATTGTTCTTTCGAATACTCACGAAGCTTTTTCGTATCATTAATTACTTCCGGATCACTCAAAAGTTCCGTTAATTTATCGTATCGTGCTTCCACAGATTGTAAACGATCAAACACGTGCACTCACCTCTATTATAAAAATATACAGAAAAATACCTGCATAATACCTTTGACTAAAAATACTACAACATTCTAATTATAGTATAGGCAACACTCTACGTCAAAAGCAAATAATTGGTGACTTAGGCTGATTACATTTTCACTTGCGCCGATAAAACCTAATTTCCGCTGATAAACAACACTTTCGCCGATTGAGTCACAGATGTCGCCGATAGGATCGCTGTTTTCGCCGATAAACATTGATTTTTCGCCGATACTTTGCCCATTTTCGCCGATAAAACATAAATTTTCGCTGATAATCCAAATTAGCCTTTCAAAAAGTATATAAAATAATAAAAACCCCTTCTATTTTGCTCCATGAAGGGGTTAAACTACTCTATTCTCTATTCTCAATCGTCAAAATAACATGATAACGCGGAATAGCCCTAGCAAAATCACGCTTCAATTTTTGCTCTACCTTTTTCTTTTCCTCTTTGCTCAACTTTTTATTCGCGTATGCTGTTGTGCGGATCGTATTACCAGTTATATACACAGGTCCAGGCTCTAAATCACTATGAACTTCAATAATCTCTTGCACTTTATCTTGGTCATCCCCATAATCTGGACGATTCTCCGTTAAATCAATAAAATTGGGATTTTGATTCGTATTAAATCGCTCCGACTCTAAATTGCGCTCATAAAACCTACCACCCTCGCCCGACATGAGTCGCTGGCCATTCAAATCTTCCGCCTGATTGATTCTATTTTCCTGCACACACCCAGTTAATACGAAAAAAGAGCATACAGCCACAAACAGAATTGTACGATACATTTCGTACCACCTCCTGTTCATAGCGTATCCTCTTTTTTCAGAAAAAAAGCTCGTAAAATTTAGGAAAAATACTAACGCTCTTTTCGGTTAGCATCCACTATCGGTCCTAACCTTCCCCTGCCCTATTTGGTAGAGATTATTTAGACGTAGCCACCTGGCCAACTCTTGCTGTTACAGCATTTGGAACTTTGTGATGATGTCGGCAACGTGGCTCGTATGATTCAGATGCCCCTACTAAAATAATTGGATCATCGTAGTTGGCTGGCTCGCCATTGATTAAACGCTGCGTGCGGCTGGCGGGTGATCCGCAGACGGCACAAACAGCCTGAAGCTTTGTCACCAATTCGGCTACTGCCAAAAGTTCCGGCATTTTTCCAAAAGGTTCGCCTCGGAAATCTTGGTCTAACCCTGCAACAATGACTCTATAACCTTTGTCGGCTAGTTGTTGTACAACTTCTACGATGTTTTCGTCGAAGAACTGTACTTCGTCAATCCCGATTACTTCTGTATCCGGTGCAGCACTTTCGAGGATTGCTTGTGAAGATCGAACTGGTGTAGCTAATATGGAAGTGCCGTTATGTGATACGACTGCTTCGTCGCTGTAACGGTTATCGATTTCTGGTTTGAATACTTGTAAAGGTTGTTTTGCAAATTGAGCACGGCGCATGCGGCGAATTAATTCTTCGGATTTTCCTGAAAACATACTTCCGCAAATTACTTCGACCCAGCCGGCTTGCTTCATAACGTACATGTACGGCCTCTCCCCTCTTTAATTAGTGGCTAGTGGTTAGTGATTAGTGGTTAGGACGGGAAAGCCCATTAACCTAACCACTAATCACTAACCACTAGTATCTCTTGTAAAAGAAAAAAACAGGCAAGTTTTGAAATAACCTTGCCTGTTTCTGTTTTATTACTTAAGGCCGTATTTTTTGTTGAAACGCTCAACACGTCCGTCAGCTGCAGCATGCTTCTGACGTCCAGTGTAGAATGGGTGAGAATCAGAAGAGATCTCAACTTTAATTAACGGGTAAGTAGTACCGTCTTCCCACTCAACAGTCTCATTAGTTCTCATAGTAGAACCAGTGATGAACTGGAAGTTAGTGTTGATGTCCATAAATACAACTTTACGGTATTCTGGATGAATTCCTGCTTTCATTATTGTCATCTCCTTTATGCCCTGATTCTTTCGAAACAGAGTTAATATCACAAAATGATACCAAGGGAACTTGACCACCTTCGACATCATTTATTCTTTAAAAACACACTGATGAAATTATATCAAGGTTATCTCGGTTTTGCAAGATAAGAAAAAATAGTTTAGGCCTTTATTTCGTTGGGAATTTCTCCCTAGCTTATCTTCTCGTCTTTTGTTCTTCGTCTAGCATATCGAAAAATTCTTTATTTGATTTTGTTTGGCGCAATCTGCGTAGCAGTTTTTCGGCGAAGTCAGGCGAATCTGACATCGTTTTACGAATTGCCCATAATTTGTCTAGGTGTTCTTTTGGTATTAATAACTCTTCTTTACGAGTACCAGAGCGACGAATATCAATCGCTGGGAAGATACGACGCTCTGCAAGAGAACGATCAAGGTGTAATTCCATGTTACCAGTACCTTTGAATTCCTCATAAATAACGTCATCCATACGCGAGCCTGTATCAATTAATGCAGTTGCTAAAATTGTTAAGCTTCCGCCTTCTTCAATATTACGGGCTGCTCCGAAGAAACGTTTAGGTCGGTGGAACGCAGCCGGATCGATACCACCAGATAAAGTACGTCCGCTCGGTGGAATAACTAAGTTATACGCACGAGCTAAACGAGTGATACTATCCATTAAAATGATAACATCACGTTTATGTTCAACTAGACGCATTGCGCGTTCTAATACTAGCTCGGCCACTTTAATATGGTTTTCAGGTACTTCATCAAATGTAGAACTTACCACATCACCTGCAACAGAACGTTCGATATCTGTTACTTCCTCTGGACGCTCATCAATTAAAAGTATGATTAGTTCTGCTTCTGGATGATTGGTCGTAATGCTATTGGCAATTTCTTTAATAAGCATTGTTTTACCAGCTTTAGGTGGCGCAACAACAAGTCCACGTTGACCAAAACCAACTGGCGCAATTAAATCCATGATTCTTGTAGAAAGACTTTTTGTCGTTGTTTCCATCAAAATTTTACGGTCTGGATACAAAGGTGTTAAACCAGGAAAGTGAACGCGTTCTTTTGCTGTTTCTGGATCTTCCCCGTTTACAGCTTCCACGTGCAATAGGCCGTAGTAACGCTCATTTTCTTTTGGAGGACGAACTTTACCTGATACTTTATCACCGTTTCTTAAATCAAATCGACGAATTTGCGATGCTGAAATGTAGATGTCTTCCGAGCTTGGAGAGTAGTTGATAGGTCTAAGGAAACCGAAACCTTCTGATTGGATGATTTCTAGTACACCTTCCATAAATAATAGCCCATCTTGTTCTGCTTGTGCTTTTAAGATAGCAAAGATTAGCTCTTTTTTTGTTAATTTGCTATAGTAGGAAATTTTTAGTTGTTTTGCTAGTTCGTAAAGTTCTTTTAGCTTTAAATTTTCAAGTTTTGCAATTGTTAAATCCATGGATCTATACACCACTCAATCTTTTATTTTGGCTGTGTTAAAGTTCGCTGTTGATTTCCGTGCAAGGCTTCGCTTTCCGCGGGCGGTAAAAAGGAAGGTTATTTTCACTATCGTGAAAAAACCTACTCCTCGGCGCAAGCGCCTGTGGGGTCTCCCGCTCCCCGCTTTTCCCGCAGGAGTCTCAGCCTTGCACGGAAATCGACAGCTAATAGTATTTATTTATCAACAATAAACTTTAACATAGCTTTTATTTTAAAAATCATGTCATTGTTTCTTCATTTAGCTTTCACACTACGGTATAAAACCGTTGATGTTCGCTACAGTTGCTCGCTTTTTGCGGGCGGTAAAAAGGAAGGTTATGTGAAAAAACCTACTCCTCGACGCATTCACGTCTGTGGGGTCTCCCGTCTCCTGCTCTTCCCGCAGGAGTCTCCCAACTGTAGCGAACATCAACTCTATTTTGGCATTATAAATGTTGTCCAAGTTTCATACTTCAATTAACTGTTATATAAACTAATACATCATTTGAAAGGACCTCGATTAAGCTCAACAAGTATGTAGGAAGGCTGTCGTGTTGAAGAAGTTTGAAGAAACTTTAGACAAAGATTATTTTTTGGCATACGAAAAATAAAATTTTCATATTGCAAAAAATAATAGGATGAAGCTTGTACAATTGTTGTTTGTGCCAGGTTATTTTTGTAACGGAAGGCATTTGTAGTTAGTAGAAGAGTTTAGATGAATATTCTTTATTAAAAGCAAAGTATTCTTTATTTTACCCACAATTCACTCGTTTAAGCAATAGTTTTTTGTTGACTTTCCCTAGCGAGAAATGACAAATTGCGTAAGGGAAAATGAATTTTTCACTTTATACTATAGATTTCGAAGGCTAGTAGCAGTTTTGGACGGCTAAGAGGTTATTCTATAGATACTATATCATCTTTCAACTAGAATTGCAAACATATGTTCTATTTAGCTTCACCTTTATTTTTATACCCATTATGAAGGAAGATTAAACATCGAAAAAGCCGTAAGCAATTGCTTACGGCTTCATTACTAGATTTGGCTTTTTCTTAATGTTATGTTGTCCATCAATGAAACGAACTGTTCCGCTTTTCGCACGCATAACGACAGAGTGAGTCGTTGCATTTGTACCTTTAAATTGAACACCGCGTAATAGCTCTCCGTCTGTTACACCAGTTGCTGCGAAGATTGCGTCGTCCCCGCGTACAAGGTCTTCCATGCGAAGAACTGCATTTACGTCTTCGATGCCCATTTTTCGGCAACGCTCTAATTCTTCTTCATTTTGTGGTAAAAGGCGTCCTTGAATTTCTCCGCCTAAACACTTTAATGCTACTGCTGCGATAACTCCTTCAGGCGCTCCCCCTGAACCGAATAGTATATCAACGCCAGTCGTATCGAATGCAGTATTGATCGCTGCTGCAACATCGCCATCGTCGATAAGCTTAATTCGTGCTCCAGCTTCGCGAAGTTCAGAAATGATTTTTTCATGACGTGGGCGGTTTAATATAACTGCTACTACGTCTTCGATGTCTTTATTTTTCGCTTCTGCTACTGCTTTTAAGTTGTCTAGTACTGATGCATTTAAGTCAATTTTCCCTACTGCTTCTGGGCCAACTGCAATTTTGTCCATATACATATCAGGAGCATGTAAAAGGTTGCCGTTGTCTGCAACAGCTAAAACTGCTAGCGCGTTCCAACCACCTGAAGCAACGATACTTGTCCCTTCTAGTGGGTCAACTGCTACGTCAAGGCGCGGTCCAAAACCAGTTCCTAGTTTCTCTCCAATATAAAGCATTGGTGCTTCATCCATTTCTCCTTCACCAATAACTACTGTCCCTTTCATAGGGATTGTATCAAAAACGTCACGCATTGCTGAAGTTGCAGCGTCATCCGCTTTTTCCTTGTCTCCTCTACCCATCCAACGTGCAGAAGATAATGCCGCCGCCTCTGTTACACGAATTAGTTCCATTGATAAACTTCTTTCCATTTTGCCTTCCCCCAGTACCTATGTAATATGTTTAAATTAATGTGATATACTATTGATACATATAGTATAACATAGTCAGTCGGATCATGGGGATTTTTTTGATTTATGTAAATCAATTTCATCATTTATGTTCGTTAATGAAAAACGAATATTTTAGTGTAATACAAATTAATATGTTCGTTTAATAAGGTGTTTAAAAACGAATAGGTTTACTATTCGTTTTTCGTTTAGTAATTGTACATTATGAAACTCACTCATGTAAAAAAGAACCCAACTTGGTTGAGTTCTTTACGTAATTTATGAATTTTGCATTTGTTCTATTTCTTCTTCTGATAGGTCTTCTCGCCATAAAGTAGCGCCTAGTCCTTTTAGCTTTTCTTCTAAATGGCTATAGCCACGGTCAATATGTTCTAAGCCTGTAACTTCTGTAATACCGTCTGCCATTAATCCAGCAATAACAAGTGAAGCACCAGCGCGCAGATCACTTGCTTTCACTTTTGCTCCTTGAAGTTGGACAGGTCCGTTTACGATCGCTGATCTGCCTTCCACTTTGATCTGAGCATTCATGCGGCGTAGTTCGTCTACGTGCTTGAAGCGTGCGGAATAAATGGTATCTGTGACGATGCTTGTCCCAGTTGCTTTTGTAAGCAGGGCAGTCATCGGCTGTTGTAAGTCTGTTGGGAAGCCTGGGTGAACTAATGTTTTCACGTCAATTGCTTTTAGTACGTCTCCAGGAACGACTAACAATTGGTCTTGATGGTTATTCACATCAATTCGTACGCCCATTTCTCGTAGTTTTGCAATGACAGGCTCTAAGTGAGTTGGAATAACGTTGTCGATAATCATTTCTTTACCAACTGCTGCGGCCATAATCATGTATGTACCCGCTTCAATTCGGTCAGGGATGATTGTATGACGACATCCGTGTAGCTTGTCGACTCCATCAATACGAATGACGTCTGTTCCAGCACCTTTAATTTTCGCACCCATGCTTGTTAATAAGGTTGCTACATCAATAATCTCTGGCTCTTTTGCGGCATTTTCAATAATGGTTCTGCCTTTTGCTCGAACCGCTGCTAGCATGATATTGATTGTTGCACCAACGCTTACTACGTCTAAGTAGATGCGGGCTCCTCTTAGTTCGTCGGCACGCAGGTAGATGGCACCTTGCTCGTTTGTCACTTGAGCACCTAGCGCTTCAAATCCTTTAATATGTTGGTCAATCGGTCTTGGGCCAAGATGGCATCCACCAGGAAGGCCTACTACCGCTTTTTTAAATCTTCCGAGCATTGCACCCATTAGATAGTAGGAAGCACGAAGTTTTTTTACTTTTCCATTCGGTAAAGGCATGGCTATCATATTTTCAGGATTCACTGTCATGGAGCCATCTTCAGTTAGTGTGACAGTTCCTCCGATTTCTTCTAAAAGGCTGCCTAAAATATTTACGTCTGATATTTGTGGTAAACCATCGATCATAACAGGTGATTCTGCTAAAATTGTTGCAGGAATGAGGGCAACTGCACTATTTTTTGCACCGCTTACTCGAACCGTCCCGCTTAATTTTGTGCCACCAATAATTTTTAATTTTTCCATATTAAATCTCCCTTCTAGGGTGAGCTTATATTATAGCTAATGAATTTATGATGAATTGTTTGCTTTTTCGTTTCGTGCACAAAGTATGTATTCATTATTATACACATTTTTTGGCAATTATAAAATAATCAATAGTTCGTGCTTGTTTAGGAAAACACGCTACTTGAGTCCGTTTCACAATGTATGGCTACTGGATGAAAAACGAATTAAAACATATAGATTAATTTTATAAATAATTATCGTACAAACATTATGCAAAGTGATATGACAAAAATTCGTTTTTCAATAAACGAAACGTAAATGAGTGAGTTTCATAATGTACAATTACTTGATTCAAATATTAAATTAGTCCACTTATTAGTTTACACGATTTTGAGAAAATATAAATGGTAGATGGCCAACTTTTACGAAATTGTAAAATTCAGTGCCTAATTACTATTATTTTCTAGTGCTAATGGAATAATAGTTTGTTTGGTCTTAGTTGGGTTTGGGGATGAACTCTAAGTAAGATGGATATACCGAAAAAGAAGTCGCTGATAAAAGGGGTCATGCGCCGATAATGGCACCGAATCGCTGATTGGGATTAGTCAATCGCCGATTAGATTTACAATTTCGCCGATATAACCTGGATTATCGCCGGTAAAAGTCCCATTTTCGCCGATAAAACCTAAAAAATCCCCGATAAATACAAAATCCAGTCATCCTATCTATCCATTTTTCACGCCAATTACTTCTCGGGGACTCTTCTACGACCGTTTTTTCTTCATTCTGAACGGAATTCGGTGTTAAAAAACTAAAAAAGGAGAAAACGGTTTGCAAAATAGCAAGCCATTTTCTCCTTAAGTTCTCAACCTATTAATTTTTACGGTTATTCCAGTCTTCTAGGAACTTTTCGATGCCTTGGTCTGTTAGTGGGTGGTTGAAAAGTTGCATTAGGACTTTGTATGGAATCGTTGCGATGTGCGCGCCGTTTAGTGCTGCATCTGTTACGTGTTGTGGGTGACGGATAGATGCTGCGATAATTTCTGTTGGTAGGTCATGGATAGTAAATATGTCCGCAATAGTGGAGATTAAGTCCATGCCGTTATGACCAATGTCGTCTAGTCTTCCTAAGAATGGAGAAACGTATGTCGCACCAGCTCTTGCTGCTAGTAAAGCTTGGTTTGCACTGAAAACAAGCGTTACGTTTGTTTTAATATTTAGTTCGGAAAATGCCGCTACAGCTGTTAAGCCGGCTGGTGTCATTGGAACTTTGATTGTGATGTTTGGCGCAATTTTTGCTAGTTCTATTCCTTCTTCGATCATTCCTTCTGCATCAAGTGCGATTACTTCTGCGCTGACGGAACCTTTTACGATTTCTGTAATTTCGCGAAGACGGTCTTCAAATGTTACGCCTTGTTCTTTTACGACTAAGCTTGGATTTGTTGTAACGCCTGAAAGTAGGCCTAGTTTATGTGCTGCTTTTATTTCTTCTAAGTTGGCAGTATCAATGAAAAATTTCATTTTTAAAAACACTCCTTTATGTATCCGTTTACATTAATAGTTTGCACTACGGGTATTTGTTATTTTACCATACACTTTTTGATTTCCCTAAAGAAAAAAAGCAAAACTACTTTTGTTGAAGGAAAGTAGTTTTGCTTTTTCGTTGCGTTGTTGTTTGAGTTTGTTTGTTGAAATGAAATGTTTCAAAATGATGACAGGTGCCAGGCACCTGTCATATTTTGGATTCCTTAAGCTTTGTTTGCAGAGCCGAATTCGCGCATTTTACCTTTTACTGTTTCTTTGATTGCGTCGCGAGCTGGGCCTAAGTATTTACGTGGATCATATTCTTCCGTTTTTGTTGCAAGCACTTCACGCACTGCTTTTGCAGATGCGATTTGGTTTTCTGTGTTTACGTTGATTTTTGCTGTGCCGAAAGAAATCGATTTTTGGATATCATGAGTTGGGATACCAGTTCCGCCGTGAAGTACTAGAGGTACACCAGCGCGGTTGTTGATTTCTTCCATCTCTTTGAATCCTAAGTTTGGCTCACCTTTGTAGGGACCGTGAACAGATCCTAACGCTGGAGCTAGGCAGTCGATACCTGTGCGTTTAACTAATTCTTCACACTCGTTAGGGTCAGCGTAGATTACGCCTTCTGCGATTACATCGTCTTCTTGTCCACCAACTACACCAAGTTCTGCTTCAACAGAAACTCCGTGGAAGTGTGCAAGTTCTACTACTTTTTTAGTTGTTTCGATGTTTTCTTCGAATGGGTGGTGAGAAGCGTCGATCATAACAGATGTGAAACCTGCATGAATTGCTTTTGCACAAGATTCGAAGCTTGAACCGTGGTCTAAGTGAATCGCAACTGGAACTGTTACGTTGTACTCTTCCATTAATGCTTTAACCATTGCTACAACTGTTTTGAATCCACCCATGTAACGAGCAGCACCTTCAGAAACTCCTAGAATTACTGGAGAGTTCTCTTCTTGTGCAGCTTGTAAAATCGCTTGCGTGAACTCTAAGTTGTTTAAATTAAATTGACCTACTGCATAGCCTTCTGCATTAGCTTTTTTTAGCATTTCTGTCATTGAAACTAAAGGCATGGTAAATCCTCCTTTGCAATTTTGCCTGCATGTTGTAAAACTTCAGGCAGGTGTTTTTCGCTTCCTATCCTAAAATATAAGCTTCATTCTATGTTGACCAATTCAAAATGTCGCTATGTATGAGCGAGCTAATATTTGTCGGAATAGTTATCCATTACTTAGCATACCAAACTTCAAAACGAATGAGCAACAAAGAAAATCAGTAATTTAAAGTGTAAGCGGTAACAGTTGGAATGTTTAAATTTTCAGACACAATTGGGGTTTAATAGGATGGGAAGAAGGGTAAATAATGGTAGGGTGTGGGATGTAGCCTACATATGGCCGGGTGGCTAATTTTCTCAAAAGAAAAAACAACCAGACGTAGAACTAGATGCTGGTTAGTAGGATCTAGCACTAAATATGGTTGCTTTTTGGGACATGCCTTAAACGGATTGAGGCATATATTTGCGGACAGCTTCACGAATTTCATCGATATCGAATGGTTTGGCGAAATGCGTGATTGCGCCTAGATCCTTTGATTCTTGGATCATATCGAGTTCGCCGTATGCGGTCATGATAATTACTTGAATGTCTTTGTTAATCGCTTTTAGTCGTTTTAAAATTTCAATGCCATCCATGCCAGGAATTTTCATGTCTAGTAAAACTAAATCAGGTGAATGCTTTTCGACAATGTCTAATGCTTGGTAACCATTTGCTGCTTGGAATGTTTGATAACCTTCTTTACTGAATACTTCGTTTAGCAAGATTCGGATTCCGAATTGGTCATCAACGATTAGTAATTTCCTTTGACTCACCATTAACACACCTCAAATTCTTCGAGTATTTAAGTAACGAAGTTTTCTATGTTGCTGAATTCACTACTCTACATGGGCATTTTAGCTTATACGGACGTCTCATTTTCACACATGTCTCGTCGCATTACAAGATATAGCGCCATCTACCTCTATATTCTACCAATTGGTACTCATTTCCTTCTTATTTTCATTAATATTACATTATTTATTATTTTTTATTAATTTCATAAGCGTTTCGTTTATTGAAAAACGAACCTTTTGGATAATATTAATTTATAGTTCGTATTCGTTTTGTAGTCATATATTATGAAAGGCACTCTCTTACGTGAAATTTGCTATTTTATGACCATTTGATATATTTTGGAGTGAAGTGTTTATTCGGAAATGGAGTGTACTTTTTATGTTGAAGATATTTATGACACAGCTTTCTGGCGTGTTTAAAAAAATTGCCAGTGACGAAGAGTTTGGCCTTGAAGATGGTGCGCGTGTGTTAGCCCAGGCAGTTGTCGGGGATGGGCATGTATATGTTGCTGGGTTTGCAGAGATGAAAGCGGTAGTAGCGGAGGCTGTTTACGGTGCGGAACCGTTGATTGGGGCTAGAGAGTTGGAGGATGTTACTGCTTTAAAGGATGTTGATCGTGTATTGATTGTTAGTAGGTCTAGTACGGATGTGGCGGCTGTGGAGTTGGCTAAACAGTTGCAGGCTCGTGGGATTGGAGCGGTTGGGATATCGACGGTTCCGAAGCGTGTGGATGGTGAGTCGTTGACAGATTTGGTGGACAACCATATAGATTTGCAGTTGTATCAAGGGCTTATTCCGGATGAGGATGGCTCGAGGTTTGGTTATCCGAGTAGCTTAGTGGCGCTTTTTGCTTATCATGGGCTAGCGTTTACGGTCCGGGAGATAGTGCGGGAGTTGGAAGAGGAGTAATTTGTTTGTTTAAATGAAGCAAACTTGCCGTTTTAGGGTAGGTTTGCTTTTTTGTGTTGTATTTTGGGGGAGATGAAGCTGTTTAATAGATTTTAGGGGATGAAGTGTAGGTTTTTTTATATGGAGGTTGGTGTTAAATGGTTTATCGGCGATATTTTGGGTTTTATCGGCGAATTTGCATAGTTTATCGGCGAAAATTCGACTTTTATAGGCGAATTTTCCATTTTATCGGCGGAATTTACACTTTATCGGCTTTTATACACTATAGTTAAGAGGCATTGTCAACCGCACATGTGCGGTTTTTTGTTATTTTTTTATAAAAAATTGCTTTTTAGATAAAGAATTTACCTTTTATTGTCACTTCTACTAATACGCCTTCTTTCATCCGTATTCCATAACTAATATTTGAAGATTACACAACTGCACATGTGCGGTTTTTTGTTATTTTTTTTCAAAATATACAAAAAAAAAACCAATCACCTTTTAAGATGACTGGTTTTCCTTCGCTTTATAATCTTACGCTAACACTTCCGCTTTCTTCAATGAAGCTTGAACGAACTCGCGGAAAAGTGGTTGAGAACGGTTTGGTCTTGATGTGAACTCTGGGTGGAATTGAGATGCTAAGAACCATGGGTGGTCTTTTAACTCAATGATTTCCACTAAACGGCCGTCTGGGCTTGTACCAGAGAAGATGAAACCGTGCTCTTCCATTTGTTGACGGTATTGGTTGTTGAACTCATAACGATGACGGTGACGCTCATAGATTACTTCGTCTTTGTATGCATCGCGAGCTATAGAGCCTTCTGTTAACTTACATGGGTATAATCCTAGACGTAATGTTCCACCTAAATCTTCAATGTCTTTTTGCTCAGGTAGTAAATCGATTACTGGATTTGTAGTTTCTGGATTTAATTCAGATGAATGAGCATCTTTTAATCCTAATACGTTACGCGCATACTCAACAGATGCTAGTTGCATTCCTAAGCAAATACCGAAGAATGGCACTTTATTTTCACGAGCATAGCGAATTGCTTCGATTTTCCCTTCTACTCCACGATCTCCGAAACCACCTGGAACTAAAATTCCATCTGCCTCGCTTAATAATTCTTCTACGTTATCTCCATTCACTTCTTCTGCATTAACCCACTGAATTTTTATATCAGAGTCAAAATCGTAACCTGCATGACGCAGTGCTTCCGCTACAGAAATGTATGCATCTTGTAACTCTACATATTTACCAACAAGGGCAATTTTCGTCACTTTCGATAAGCTACGAACCTTATCCACTAACGCGTTCCACTCGGACATGTTTGCTTCCCCACAAGGAAGGTTTAAATGTTCGCAAACGATTTGGTCCATTTTTTGCTCTTGGTAGGATAAAGGAACGGCGTATAACGTATCTGCATCGATAGACTCGATTACTGCGCGCTCGTCGATATCGCAGAATAAAGCAATTTTGTCTTTCATATCTTGAGAAATTGCATGCTCTGAACGAAGAACGATAATGTTCGGTTGAATACCTAAGCTACGAAGTTCTTTTACGCTATGTTGTGTTGGCTTTGTTTTTAACTCACCAGCAGCGTTTAAGTAAGGAACTAACGTACAGTGAATGTACATAACGCTGTCACGGCCGATGTCGCTTTTAATTTGGCGAATTGCTTCTAAGAATGGTAATGATTCGATGTCCCCAACTGTTCCACCAATTTCCGTAATAACAACATCTGCACCCGTTTCGCGACCAGCACGGAATACACGCTCTTTAATTTCGTTCGTGATGTGTGGGATAACTTGAACTGTTCCGCCTAAATAATCGCCACGACGTTCTTTTTTCAGTACAGTGGAATAAATTTTCCCAGTTGTTACGTTGCTGTACTTGTTTAAGTTAATGTCAATGAAACGTTCGTAGTGACCTAAGTCTAAATCGGTTTCTGCGCCGTCATCTGTTACGAAAACTTCACCATGTTGGTACGGGCTCATCGTACCTGGGTCTACGTTAATGTAAGGATCGAATTTTTGGATTGTTACACTTAACCCTCTATTTTTTAATAAACGGCCTAAAGATGCTGCTGTGATTCCTTTTCCTAGTGAAGATACTACTCCACCTGTTACAAAAATATACTTTGTCATGATGCTCCCCCTCTAATGGATAATTTTTTCGTGCACATACTGTTTCGTGTATGTAAAATAGTTTTTATATAATTTTTGGAGAGGCTATTCAACATGTTTAGCATTCGTTAAAAATGCTGTTGAAATACTATTGTTTTATTAACGCCAAACTCATTTAATAAAAGTCTTTGTTAAACACCGCTGTTGATTTCCGTGCAAGCTTCCGCTTTCCGCGGGCGGGCCGGGAGCCTCCTCGGCGCAAGCGCCTGTGGGGTCTCCCGTTTCCCGCTTCTCCCGCAGGAGTCTATAGCTTGCACTACAATAAACAGCTAATTAGTATTTAAAAACAGTAAATACCTTTTAACAAATCTTTATAAAAAAACAAAAACGCTCCGCCTACTTAAGTGTAGGGGAGCGTATATTTTATACGTTTAAAGTTAGTCCTTTTTTAAGGAGCCCAAAAAAGATTCTACCTAGCTATAGCAAAAAAGTCAAGGAGGTTTTTGAAAACTCTCCAATTAAACTTCTTCTTCCTCATCTAATTCTAGTTCTTCTTCGTCCTCTTCATCAAGGTCAAACTCTTCATCTTCTAAAATCTCAAGTTCATCCTCATCTTCATCGTCATCTAAATCCTCATCTAAATCCGGAGTGTCCACGATTATCTCTTCTTCGTCCTCTTCATAATCGTCAAGGTCGTCGAACTCTAATTCTTCTTCATCCAACTCATCGTACTCTTCCAGATCTAAATCGTCACCATCAGACTTCTTCGCTTTCTTCTTCTTCACCTTCACCTGAGGAGTTGTTTCTTCCTCAATTTGGTCATACGGATACCAAGCACGTAGACCCCATTGGTTTTCCCCAACACAAAGGAATCGACCATCAATATTCAAATCCGTGTAAAACTGGGAAAGATTTGTGCGAAGATCCTTATCCGTAAAACCAGTAAGTTCCTTCATTTCATTTAATAAATCTTGAAATGGCACCGCTTGCTTTACATCACGATCTTTAAGAAGCATAAATGCGATTTCAATTAATGACATTTCTTTTATATCTTCCACCGTTAATTGGTCTAATGTCATGTTTGCACACCCTTTCTATATGTAAAAGAAAATAATTGGTAAAAAGTATATCTCGATGTACTAGTTTCGACAGCTCCTATTGCAAATCCTTGTTGTTTCGCAATAAAATAGGCAGTCGCCTAGCCCTACAAAATCCATACCATTCATTATAAACAAATTCCAATTGTTTAATCCAGTATTAAATCAAGTTTCTAGAAAAAATTGTTTCTCCGGTCCTTTCCCCGTGCCTGCCCCATAATACTATAACAATAGCACACTAGCCAACCATCCTCGTTCAGGGCTAGGAAATATAGCTAGAAAGAAAGCGTTTGTGACAAAAAGCCAATGAAGTTTAACTTGCCTTAAAATTTACTTAAAGTTGAACTTCATAAGGCCGCTGAAGTTCATTTGGCTAATAAATATTATCGTGGTTGAACCTCATAAAGCCGCTGAAGTTCATCTGGCTAATAAAATTTATCGTAGTTGAACTTCATAACCACTATCGAGTTCATTTTCCTTCTCAAGCTTTTTCATTTTGATCTTGATAGCTTCTATCAAGTTCATTTTCCTTCTCAATTTTTTTCATTTTGAACTTAATAACCTCAATCAAGTTCATTTTCTTCTCAAATTTTTCTCATTTTGAACTTGATAACCACTATCAAGTTCATTTTCCTTCTCAACTTTTATCACTTTGAACTTGATAACCTCAATCAAGTTCATTTTCCTTCTCAAGCTTTTTCATTTTAAACTTGATAACCACTATCAAGTTCATTTACCTTCTCAATTTTTTCTCATTTTGAACTTTATACACATTTTTAATATGAAAAACGGCTTGTACAGATTGCCGTATAACAATCGACATCTGTACAAGCCTATTCATTTCATTTACATATTCCTTCTATACTGTCCGCCTACTTCGTAAAGTGCTCCTGTGATTTGTCCAAGGCTTGCGACTTTTACTGTTTCCATTAACTCTTCGAAAATATTTCCGCCGCTAATTGCTGTGTGCTTTAGACGCTTTAACGCTTCTTCTACTTCATCAGCATTGCGAGCTTGGAATTCATTTAAGTTACGGATTTGCGTTTCTTTTTCTTCATCTGTCGAGCGAGCAAGCTCAATGTCGTTTAACTCGTCTTCTGATGGTGGGTTAGGATTTTTATATGTGTTTACACCGATTATTGGTAGTTCACCAGTATGTTTTTTCATTTCGTAGTACATCGACTCGTCTTGAATCTTACCGCGTTGGTATTGCGTTTCCATGGAACCTAACACGCCTCCACGGTCGTTCAAGCGTTCGAACTCTTGTAATACCATTTCTTCTACTAAGTCTGTTAGCTCTTCGACAATGAACGAACCTTGTAGAGGATTTTCATTTTTCGTTAAGCCGTGTTCTTTTGTAATAATCATTTGGATCGCCATTGCGCGACGCACACTCTCTTCTGTTGGCGTTGTAATCGCTTCGTCGTATGCATTTGTATGAAGCGAGTTACAGTTATCTTGCAGCGCCATTAATGCTTGAAGTGTTGTACGAATGTCGTTAAAGTCGATTTCTTGTGCGTGCAAGGAACGACCTGACGTTTGGATATGATACTTGAGCTTTTGGCTACGCTCATTTGCCCCGTATTTATTTTTCATAACAGTTGCCCAAATACGACGTGCCACACGGCCGATTACTGTGTATTCAGGGTCTAGACCGTTGCTAAAGAAGAACGATAAGTTCGGTGCAAAGTCATCAATGTTCATGCCGCGGCTTAAGTAATATTCTACATACGTGAATCCGTTTGATAATGTAAACGCAAGTTGTGTAATTGGGTTTGCCCCAGCTTCTGCGATATGATAGCCGGAAATAGAAACAGAGTAATAGTTACGCACTTTATTTTCAATGAAATATTGTTGAATATCTCCCATCATGCGCAGGGCAAACTCTGTTGAGAAAATACACGTATTTTGGCCTTGGTCTTCTTTTAAAATATCAGCTTGAACGGTACCGCGAACTGTTTGTAATGTGTACATGCGAATCTCTGTATACTCTTCCACTGAAAGCATGCGGCCAAGCTCTTCTTCTTTTTTCTTCACTTGTTGGTCTACTGCTGTATTCATGAACATCGCTAAAATAATTGGGGCTGGACCATTAATCGTCATCGATACAGATGTGCTCGGTGCGCAAAGGTCAAAGCCATCGTATAGCTTTTTCATGTCGTCTAGCGTACAGATGCTTACACCGCTATTTCCTACTTTTCCATAAATGTCCGGGCGGTGTGCAGGGTCTTCTCCGTAAAGAGTTACCGAATCAAATGCCGTACTTAAACGTTTGGCATCGTCATCCTTGCTTAAATAGTGGAAGCGACGGTTTGTGCGCTCAGGCGTTCCTTCCCCAGCGAATTGACGTTTCGGATCTTCGCCTTCGCGTTTGAATGGAAATACGCCCGCTGTATACGGGAATTCACCTGGGACGTTCTCTTTATATACCCAACGTAAAATTTCTCCGTAGTCTACAAACTTCGGTAACACAACTTTTGGAATGTTTAAGCCAGATAAGCTCTTTGTAGTAAGCTTCGTAATGATTTCTTTATCGCGAATCTTTGTTACAAATTGTTCACCAGAATATTTCTCTCTTTTCTCATCCCAAGTAGCTAAAATTTCCTTTGATTCTTTTGTTAGTTTTTCTTCGTATTCACTGCGAATCGATTGTAGAGCAGACACTATTTCTTGTTGAGCTGCTGCCGCTTCCATTGCTCCGTCTAATTGGAACAGTTTACGTGCAATTTCTAACTGCTCCCCTGCGGTTTTATGGTAGTTGCGAACAGTGTCCGAGATTTCACGTAAATAGTAACGGCGATCGTTCGGAATGATGATGTTTTGCTTTTCCACCTCTTTGGAAACTGGCAAACTTGATGTGTAGCTAGAGCCTGTTTTTTCATTGATTTTATTTAAAAGTGCCGCAAATAACGTGTTTGTGCCTAAATCGTTGAACTGGCTAGCGATGGTGCCGAAAACTGGCATTTCGTCTAACTCTTGCTCAAATGCTAAGTGGCTACGTTGGTATTGTTTCTGCACTTGGCGCTTCGCATCTTCAGACCCTTTACGCTCAAATTTGTTAATGACGATTAAATCCGCGTAATCGATCATATCAATTTTTTCTAGCTGAGAAGGCGCACCGAATTCGCTCGTCATCACATACATGGAGATATCGCAAATTTCTGTAATGCCGGCATCTCCTTGGCCGATTCCGCTCGTCTCGACGATTACAAGATCAAATCCAGCTGCTTTTACGACAGCGATAGCGTCTTGAATAGCTAAAGATAGCTCAGAACGAGAACCTCGAGTTGCTAAGGAACGCATGAAAACGCGCGGGTTGAAGATTGCGTTCATGCGAATACGGTCCCCAAGTAGTGCTCCACCTGTTTTTTGTTTGGTTGGGTCAACAGATAGAATGGCTACTTTATTTTCTGGCACTTCGTTTAAGTAGCGGCGGATAAGTTCGTCTGTTAACGAGCTTTTTCCTGCTCCACCTGTACCTGTTATACCTAGTACTGGTACGTTTTGTTGCATTTCTTTTACTTTAGTAAGAACTGCTTGTGCTGTTGCTGCTACTTCTGTGTTTGCTGCGATTTGTGTTTCCGCAAGAGAAATAAGGCGGGCAACAGCTTGATGGTTGTCGACGGATAGGTTTTCAACTTCGTCCGTTACTTTTCCAGCTGGTAGGAAGTCGCATTCTTTGATCATCATGTTGATCATGCCTTGTAAGCCGTGCTCTCTGCCGTCTTCCGGTGAGAAAATGCGGGCAATGCCGTACTCGTGTAGTTCTTTTATTTCTTGGGGAATGATTACCCCGCCGCCTCCACCGTAAATACGGATGTGAGATGCGCCTTTTTCTTTTAATAGGTCATACATGTATTTGAAATATTCTACGTGACCGCCTTGGTACGATGAAATCGCGATTCCTTGAACGTCCTCTTGGATTGCCGCGTTGACGATTTCTTCTACGGAACGGTTATGGCCTAGGTGGATGACCTCTGCCCCGCTTCCTTGTAAAATACGTCGCATAATGTTAATGGATGCATCGTGTCCATCGAAAAGACTTGATGCCGTCACAAAACGGATATGGTGTTTCGGTTGGTACAGTTCCATCTTACTTTTCCTCCCCTTTTGTAAGTCCGTGTAGTAGTAAGTGTAGTTGTATGTCTACGTATTGTTGCAATGTAAATTGTCGTTGCAACACCCAGCGTCGGAAGCCCCACATTTGTCCTTGGACGAAAATGTTGTGAGCAAGTAGTTCAATTTCTTTTTCCGACATGGATGTGCCGTTTTCTTTTACATAATTCCGAACGACTTCTTCAAACATCTTTACCATTTCAATTTCTTTGTTTAGTACATATGGCAAGGCGTCTTTCGAAAGCGATTTTGCCTCTTGGTACATGACGAGTACCTCGTCTTGCATTTCGTCCATTACGAAAAAATAGTACGTTATCGCAGATTTTAAGCTTTCGAGACTACCTTTTTTCGTTTGGAGTTCTTGTTGGAGACGTTCGCCAACTTGGTCATAGATTCGGTCACATACTAGATAGAGAACATCTTCTTTTGTACGAATGTATTCGTACAATGTGCCAATGCTAAATCCCGCTTCTTTGGCGATTTCTCTTGTTGTCGTGCGGTGGAAGCCTTTTTGTTTAAAAAGACTTACCGCACCTTTTATCATTTGATCTCGGCGTTTTTCAATGAGCTTTTCATCTTTAACGGATGCGTGCACTTGCCGTTTTTTCATCACTTTTCTGCCGCCTTATTTTGTCAGCATTCTGGAGATTACTAGACGTTGAATTTCTTGTGTTCCTTCGTAGATTTGTGTGATTTTCGCATCACGCATGTATCGCTCTACTGGATAGTCTTTCGTATAGCCGTATCCGCCGAATACTTGCACCGCTTCTGTTGTTACTTTCATCGCCGTGTCACCTGCTATTAGCTTCGACATCGCCGATTCCTTACCGTATGAAAGTCCTTCTGACTCTCTCCACGCCGCTTGGTATGTTAATAGTCTAGAAGCTTCGATCATCGTTGCCATGTCTGCTAGTTTAAAACTTACGCCTTGTTGCGCTGCGATTGGTTTGCCGAATTGGACACGCTCTTTTGCATATGCGATGGAAGCGTCAAGTGCCCCTTGTGCAATTCCGACAGCTTGTGCAGCAATACCATTTCGGCCACCGTCAAGTGTTGTCATTGCTACTTTAAATCCTTCTCCAACTTCCCCTAGTAAGTTTTCAACAGGGACTTTGCAATCTTCGAACATGATTTCTGTTGTAGGTGATGAACGAATTCCTAGCTTTTGTTCTTTTTTCCCTACGCTAAACCCTGGGAAGTCACTTTCAATGATGAATGCACTTGTACCTTTATGTTTATTAGATGGGTCCGTCACTGCAAATACAACATAGATGTCTGCAATTCCGCCGTTTGTGATAAAAATTTTGGAGCCATTCAGCACGTAATGGTCACCTTCTAGGCGCGCTGTCGTTCTCATTCCACCAGCATCTGATCCAGAGCCTGGTTCTGTTAAGCCGTAAGCCCCAATTTTTGTACCTTGTGCAAGTGGCTTTAAGTATTTTTGTTTTTGCTCTTCTGTACCGTACTTGTAGATTGGCCAGCTAGCAAGTGATGTGTGAGCAGAAAGGGTTACGCCTGTTGATGCACATACACGAGAAAGTTCTTCTACTGCGATACAGTAAGCAAGGTAGTCACTGCCGATTCCGCCGTATTCTTCAGGGAACGGGATACCTGTAAGGCCTAGTTCCGCCATTTTGTGGAAGATTTCCATGTCAAAGCGTTCTTCTTCGTCACGCTCTGCAGCTGTTGGTTCTACTTCGTTTTTTGCAAAATCACGTACCATTTTGCGGATCATTTCGTGTTCTTCTGATAATTGAAAGTTCATATGTGTTACCTCCGTTTTTTTAGGTGTTAGGTGTTAGGCGTTAGTTGGTTAGGTTTTGAGTTGGGCTAACCAACTACCTTCTAACTGTTTTTGTTTTTGTTTTTGGTTTTGGTTTTTGATTTTCGGTTTTTGGTTTTTTGGTTTTCCTAACCAACTAACCACTAACCAACTAATCAACTAATCAAATGCTTCCCAATAACGATTCGTTGGATTTCGCTTGTGCCTTCGTAGATTTCGCATACTTTTGCGTCGCGGAAGTAGCGTTCTACTGGGTAGTCTTTCGTGTAGCCGTAGCCTCCGAACACTTGGATTGCTTCTGTTGTTACTTCCATGGCTGTTTTCGATGCGAAAAGTTTGGCAATGGACGCTTCTTTTCCGCAAGACATGCCATTTTGTCTTAAGTTTGCAGCGCGATAGGTTAATAGTTTGGCAGCTTCAACAGCTGTTGCCATGTCTGCTAGTTTGAAGCCAACTCCTTGTTGAGCGGAGATTGGTTTGCCAAATTGAACGCGTTCTTTTGAATAAGCGATAGCTGCTTCTGTTGCTGCTTCGGCGATTCCTAAAGATTGAGCGGCGATACCGATACGACCTACGTCTAAATTGGCCATCGCAATTTTGAAGCCTTCTCCTTCTTGGCCAAGTAGGTTTTCTGCTGGCACTTTTGCGTCTTCAAACGTTAACTGCACTGTTTTGGAACCGTGAAGGCCCATTTTGTGCTCGTCTTTCCCAATGATGAAGCCTGGCGTGTCTTTTTCTACGATGAATGCTGAAACACCTTTGGAGCCTAGCTCTGGATTGGTGGAAGCAAATACGATGTACGTGTCTGCTTCGCCACCGTTTGTGATGAACACTTTGGCTCCGTTTAAGATGTAATGGTCGCCGTTTTTGACTGCGCGTGTTTTCAGGCTTCCTGCGTCAGAACCTGCACTTGGTTCTGTTAGGGCGAATGCCCCTAAAAATTCGCCAGCTGCTAATTTTGTTACGTATTTTTGTTTTTGTTCTTCTGTTCCGAAGTAAAGGATTGGGTTTGTTCCTACTGATGTGTGGACAGATAGGATAACACCAACTGTTGCGCTTACTTTGGAGATTTCGTTGATCGCGATGATGTAGGATGTGAAGTCCATTCCTGCGCCGCCGTATTGTTCTGGGATCGTGATACCCATTAAGCCTAGTTCTGCCATTTTATTTAAAATGTCGCGTGGGAATGCGCCTGCTTCCATTTGTTCGACGAATGGAGCGATTTCCTCTTGGGCGAAGTCGCGGACCATTTTTCTCATCATTTCTTGTTCTTCGGTAAAACGTAAGTTCATGGTGTGTGCTCCTTTCAAGGTTGCTGGGGGCGTTGGCTCTGTCTCATTGGTGATAAGGACGCTGTGGGCGGTTTAGCTTGAGAACCGAAGAGCGAGCATGCCTCCCTGTTTAGATTAGTATTGGTAGAAGCCTTTGCCAGTTTTTCTTCCAAGCCAGCCAGCTTTTACGTATTTTCTTAAAAGTGGACATGGGCGATATTTGTCGTCGCCGAACCCTTCGTGCAATGTTTCCATGATGTAAAGGCATGTGTCGAGGCCGATGAAGTCAGCGAGTTGGAGTGGTCCCATTGGGTGGTTCATTCCGAGCTTCATGACTTCGTCGACTGCTTCTGGTGTTGCGACGCCTTCGTATACCGTGTAGATTGCTTCGTTAATCATGGGCATCAGGACGCGGTTGGCTACGAAGCCTGGGAAGTCGTTTACTTCCACTGGTACTTTTTGTAGTGTTTTTGTTAAGTCTTCGATGGCTGTGTAAACACTGTCGTCTGTTTGCAAGCCACGGATGATTTCTACTAGTTTCATAACAGGCACTGGGTTCATAAAGTGCATGCCGATTACTTTTTCTGGACGGCTTGTGACTGCTGCGATTTCTGTGATTGGCAAGGATGATGTGTTTGTTGCAAGTATTGCGTGTTCTGGTGCGTGTTGGTCGACTGCTTGGAAAATTTTCTTTTTAATGTCCATGTTCTCGACTGCGGCTTCGATGACGATGTCGACGTTCGCTGCGTCTTCTAGGGCTTGTGTCCACGTTAGGCGTGATAGGGTCGCTTCTTTATCGGTTTCAGCCATACGGCCTTTTTCTACTTGTCGGGATAGGTTTTTCGTGATGATTGCTAGGCCTTTGTCTAGGGATTGTTGTTGAATGTCGTTTACGTATACGTGTAGGCCGGCCATTGCGCAAACTTGTGCGATGCCAGAGCCCATTTGTCCTGCTCCGATGACCATTACTTTTTGGATGTTCATATTTGGTTCCTCCTTGAGTTAATTGGTGTTAAGTGAAGTTTCGTCGCTTCGATTCTTGTTTTAAGTTCGCCGATATTAAGGGTAAATCGCTGATAACATGGGATTTTCGCCGATAACGTGACCCCTTCCGCCGATTGAACCGGGATTTTCGCCGATAAGTTGTTGATTTTCGCCGATTAAACTTAAATATTCGCCGGTAAGTTGCCCATTTTCGCCGATTGAACTGTTAGTTCCAACTATTTCTTGAATGTTTTACATGATTTGCACACATTAGCTGCTTATAAAGTAAGAGAACTATTGAGTTACCCTTTCACTTCCACCATAATTGCGTCGCCTTGACCGCCCCCGCTGCAGATGGAGGCAATTCCGATTCCGCCGCCGCGTCGTTTTAGTTCGTGCACTAACGAAATGATGATTCTTGCGCCACTTGCGCCGATTGGATGGCCTAGTGCGACTGCGCCACCGTTTACGTTTACTTTTTCTAGGTCAATTCCTGCAATTTTTGCGGAAGCTAGCGCTACTGCTGCAAATGCTTCGTTTATTTCAAATAAGTCGATGTCTTCTACTTTTTTACCTGTTTTCTTTAAAAGTTCTTGGATGACAAGTCCTGGTGTTTTTGGGAAGTCTTTCGCTTCTACAGCGATGGATGCGTGACCAACGATTGTTGCTAGTACTTCTTTGCCTTCAGCTGTGGCGCGGTCTTCGCTCATTAAGACTAGTGCTGCTGCGCCGTCGTTTACTCCTGGTGCATTTCCCGCTGTGATTGTTCCGTCGTGGTCGAAAACAGGTTTTAGTTTCGCTAAACGCTCTAAGTTCGTGTCTTTACGTGGTGATTCGTCGTCTTTTACGATGATTGGGTCACCTTTACGTTGTGGAATTTCCACTGGTACGATTTCTTGTGCATATAGACCGTTTTCCATTGCTGCTAATGCTTTTTGGTGGCTTTTGAAAGACCACTCATCCTGTGCCTCGCGCGAGATTTCCATTTCTTTTGCGCAAGAGTTGCCGTACGTTCCCATGTGCACGCCTGTGAAGGTACAAGTTAGGCCGTCATAGATCATTAAGTCTTTCACACTGCCGTCGCCCATTTTGTGGCCCCAGCGAGCTTTTGGTAAAAAATAAGGGGCGTTGCTCATGGACTCCATGCCACCCGCGACGATTACTTCTTCTTCACCAGAACGAATTAGGATGTCTGCTAAAGTTACGGCGCGCATGCCGGATGCACACACTTTATTGATAGTTTCTGTTTTTACGTTCCATGGAAGGCCGGCTTTTCTTGCTGCTTGGCGAGAAGGAATTTGGCCTTGACCGCCTTGTAAAACGGTACCGTAAATTACTTCGCCAACTGAATCAGGTGCAACACCTGCTCTGTTTAATGCTTCTTTAATTGCGATTCCGCCTAGGTCGGAAGCTGTTAATGTACTTAAGCTCCCACCAAATCGACCAACCGGTGTACGTACTCCACTAACGATAACTGTTTTTCCCATCATCTATTCCTCCTTCATATAGTTGTGAACGCTTACAAATTATTTCAAGATCGTTACAGGTGCCAGGCACTTGTAATGGTTTTGTAATATTTGACGACTGAACGCTCGCTCAGTTTTGTGGAAATGCGGAAGGTGCACGTAATGTTACGTACACCACTTCCACTTTATTCATCATCTTAATCTAGTATTCTAGTATTTATTAGGAAGCCTCTTCTTCTTTTTTACCTTCACCGAATATTGCTTTGTCTAGAAGTTCTGCTACATCGTACGTGCCAACTTGCTCTTCGACTTCTTTTGCTTTCGTTCCGTCAGATAGCATCGTTAAGCAGTAAGGACAGCCAGAGCTAATCATGGTCGGTTGTACAGCTAATGCTTGTTCTGTGCGGGCTACGTTTACGCGTGTGCCTGCTGTTTCTTCCATCCACATTAAGCCTCCACCAGCTCCACAACACATTCCTTTTTCGCGGTTACGTTCCATTTCAACAAGCTTCACGCCTGGGATAGCTTTTAAAATTTCACGAGGTGGCTCGTATACTTCATTGTATCTTCCTAAATAACAGGAATCGTGGAACGTGATTGTTTCGTTTACTGCGTGCTTCGGTGCGAGCTTACCAGCTTTCACTAAATCAGCTAACACTTCTGTATGGTGGAATACTTCTGCTTCTAAGCCGAAGTCTGGATACTCATTTTTGAAAATGTTGTATGCATGCGGGTCGATTGTAACGATCTTCTTCACTTCGTTTTTCTCGAATTCCGCGATGTTGTTCGTTGCTAGCTCTTGGAATAAGAACTCATTTCCTAGGCGGCGTGGAGTGTCACCTGAGTTTTTCTCTTTGTTACCTAAAATAGCGAATTTCACGCCTGCTTCGTTTAGTAATTTTGCAAAGCTGATGGCGATTTTTTGTGAGCGATTATCGAATGATCCCATCGCTCCAACCCAGAATAAGTATTCGAAGTCTTCGCCTGCTTTTTTCATTTCTTTTACCGTAGGAATGGATACTTCTGGAGCAGCGTCGCGCCAGTTTTCACGCTCTTTACGGTTTAAGCCCCATGGATTTCCTTGACGCTCAATGTTTGTCATCGCGCGTTGTGCTTCTGGGTCCATTTTTCCTTCTGTTAACACTAAGTAACGACGAAGATCGATAATTTTGTCTACATGTTCGTTCATAACTGGACATTGGTCTTCACAGTTACGGCACGTTGTACATGCCCAAATTTCTTCTTCTGTAATAACATCGCCGATTAGGCTTGGGCTGTAGTCAAGTGTTGCTACACTTTCTTTTGCACCTTGACCTGCAGCAGCTAATGCTAACTGGTTTGCTTTTGTGTTGTTAAATGCGTATGTTGGCACCCATGGTTGTTTGGAAGTAACAGCTGCGCCAGTTTCTGTTAGATGGTCGCGAAGCTTTACAATTAAATCCATTGGCGATAACATTTTGCCTGTACCTGTAGCAGGACACATATTTGTACAACGACCACACTCTACACATGCGTAGAAGTCGATCATCTGGTGTTGTGTGAAGTCTTGAATTTTCCCAACTCCGAAAGATTCTTGTGTTTCGTCTTCGAAGTCAATTTTCGATAATTTCCCAGGATTGTCTAAACGGTGGAAAAATACGTTTGCTGGCCCTGCGATTAAGTGTGCGTGCTTGGATTGTGGTACGTAAACTAAGAAAACGAGTAATAGTAATAAGTGAATCCACCAACCGATGTAGAAAAGGGCGATGGCTGCTGTTGTGTTTATCCAACCAAACAGATAAGCAAACGCAGAGGCAACTGGCTCGCTCCATGTTAAGTCGTGATTGTGCCAAAGGATACCCATTCCGTTTGAGAAAAGAACGGAAAGCATGAGTCCACCGATGAACAGTAGCACTAAACCTGATTTGAAACCGCGCTTAAGGCGTACAAGTTTTTCAATGTAACGTCGATGGAACGCCCAAACTACTGCTACTAAAATCATTAATGTCACGATTTCTTGGAAAAACGTGAATGCCGGGTAGAGTGGACCTAATGGTAGGTGAGCGTTTGGTGCTAGCCCTTTAATGATTAGATCTATTGCTCCTAGCTGTACGAGAATAAACCCGTAGAAAAACATAACATGTATGATTCCGCTTTTTTTGTCTTTTAAAAGTTTCTTTTGTCCAAAAACGTTTACCCATACGTTGTTTAGACGTTCTTTGATTTTGTTATCAAACTCCACTTTCTTTCCGAGCTTGATGTAAGTGATTCTTGTGCGAATTAAGTATACAAACAAGGATGCTGCGTAAGCGGTTACAATAATGAATAAAATCCAGTTTGCAATTAGTAAGTAATTTGACAAGTCCCCTCTGCTCCTTTCGTGTAGCTGTTGTTTTAGTGGTTAGTGATTAGTGATTAGCTGTTTTCGACTGATTATTTTCCTTTATGTTCAAAAAGAAGGTAATTTTCTGAACTTTATCTCTATTCTCATATTATATAATGAATGAGCATTCAGTCAACACATATAGTCAAATTCTTTTTAACGAACAACAATTGTTTCAATCATGTTACGGGTGCCAGGCACTTTTAACATTGCTGTAATATTTAGAGGGTAAGTATTGATTAGTGATTCGAGGAGAAAAGCCGCCTGGTAGTCTATTTTGTATTTATCTAATTGCTAATACATATTTAAAATGGTTAAAGTTTTAATCTGCCCCTGTATCAGTTGTTTTTCCTAATAACTAATCACTAACCACTAATAACTAATCTCTTTTTGGTCAAACTATGAGGAATAGAAATGGAGGTAGCGTTTATGTTCACAATGTTTTTTGGGGTTATTATTGTAATAGGCTTGATCGTGCTTGCTTATTTAATTATTGACTTTAACCTCGGACGTAAAAGGCATTTGGAAACGGTAGCGAAAATAGAATTTCCAAAGCGTTATAGCGATCTGCAACTTTTTACGGATGGTGGCAAGCTTTTCAAAGAGATGTTTAACGACTTACGTTCGGCAAAAGAACATATCCACGCTCTCTTCTATATAGTTCAAGATGACCATATTAGCAAAGAGTTTTTTGACATTTTAAAAGAAAAAGCAAAACAAGGAGTGGAAGTTCGACTTTTACTGGACTGGGTTGGATCGAAAAATGTAAAAAAGCAAGAAATTGAAAAACTAAAACAGAGCGGTGTGGAGTTTTATTATTGTCATATACCGAAAGCCCCGTTCTTTTTTTACACTTTTAACGAGCGAAACCATCGGAAAATAACGGTGGTTGACGGAAACATTGGGTTTGTTGGAGGTTTTAATGTTGGAAAAGAGTATTTAGGACAAGACCCGAAATACGGTGTTTGGCGCGATTATCACTTAAAAATGACAGGAGAAGGTGTGCAAGATTTACAAAAGCAATTTTTAGAAGATTGGCTTGATGATTCAAAAATTGACTTATTAGAAAACACAAAGTACTTTCCTGCATCTGAAAAAGGTAAGACTAGGCATCAAATCGTACCTACGAACGGAGCTTTTTTAACCTCAACGTTCAAACAACTATTAAAATGCGCCCAAAATGAGGTAGTTATTTGCACACCATATTTCGTACCAAGTGATGAACTAATGGAGGAATTGCTGCAAACTCTAGGGCGTGGAGTGAAAGTGAAAATTGTTGTACCCCAAAAAGAAGATCATCCGTTACTAAGGGATGCGGCCTTTAACTACTTTCCTACCTTAATGGAGGCTGGTGCCGAAGTTTACAGATTTTTCTATGGCTTTTTCCATGCGAAGGTCATCATTGTGGACAGTGAGCTATGTGATATTGGAACAGCTAACTTTGATAAACGTAGCCTGCATATTAATCATGAAATCAACTGTATTATTTTTGATAAAGAGTTTGTTCGCCATGTAAGAGAGAAGGTGGACTCAGATTTAGCCACTGCAGAACGATTAACGGAGGAATTTTTACACCAGCGCGGATTATTGGAAAAGAGCAAGCAGCAAGTCGCAAAAGTTTTATCCCCACTTTTATAGCACATTGTTTCTTGCAGGCAAAAAGTGTGGTATGTGAAAATGAACTGGATTTTAACATGGATTTAGGAGATTTTATATGAAAATTCGATTTGGTTTTGTTTCTCAATCTTGGGCATTGTGGGAGGCTTCCCCGTCTAAAACGTTGACATTTACACGATATAAAACGATGAAAAAAGATGATGGCCTTGATAAGTTAAAAGAAGTGACAAGGATCAATTTAGAGAATACGTTACGCATCATTTACTATTGCATCGCGCATGAAATTCAAGTTTTTCGCTTTTCATCATCCCTTGTTCCACTTGCAACACATCCAGAAGTGAAGTGGGATTATCGTTCGACTTTTAAAGATGAATTTAAGGAAATCGGCGACTTAGTGAAAAAATACAATATGCGTACTAGTTTTCATCCAAACCAGTTTACCCTTTTCACGAGCGATAAACCGCACATTACGGAGAATGCCGTGAGCGATTTGGTGTATCATTACGAAATGCTGGAGGCAATGGGTCTTCATAAAAGTGGGACAATGAATATTCATGTTGGTGGGGCTTATGGTAATAAACAAGCAGCTTTAGAACGGTTTTTTGAAAATATTAAGATGATCCCACGAGACGTTTTTGAGCGCATGACGCTAGAGAACGATGATAAAACGTACACAACAGAAGAAACGCTTTCGGTTTGTGAAAAAATTGGCGTGCCTCTCGCTTTTGATTATCATCATGAATTTGCCAACCCGAGTACTGTTTCGTGGGAGGAATTGTTACCGCGTGTATATCGGACTTGGGATAATGTTGGGATTCGACCTAAAGTCCACATTTCATCCCCAATTGATGATAAAAAAATTCGCCATCATTCTGATTATGTGGATTTAGAGTTTGTTAAGCCGTTTTTAAAAGTAGCTGTCGACATTGGAGAAGATATTGACTTTATGATCGAAGCGAAGCGAAAAGACTTATCCGCTCTTCAGCTAGCAGAAGACATCGGTAAAATGCGCGGCTTCAAACGCATCTCCGGCGGGAGTGTTGAATGGTAAAATAAATGTTTCAGGGGTATTACGGGTGCCTGGCACTCGTAATACCCCTGTAATATTGTTGTAATGATTGTTACACGCCCCCGCCTTGTTGCATGAATTGCATGACGAAGGAGTGTAGTTTATATCCTAAGTAGATACCAATAATGCCTACTACTCCGGCAAACGCTGGTGGGGCTGGAATTGGTAGGCGGAATAGCGCAAATAAAAAACCTACAATGAGACCTGTAAAAATCGCAAGTAAACTTTCTTTCATGATGCAAACTCCCTTCAGGTTGTACGTTGTATGTTGGTAGTATTTCCACAATGTAGGAGCGTACTCAAAAATAATTGAATTTCCCTTACTTCCGTTTCTTATTAGCCTCTGTTGATTACCGTGCAAGGCTTGACTTTCCACAGGCATGTTTAGCCCTAACTTAAAATAGATCTAGTCTTTATTATTGGTTTGCTTCCCATTTCAGGGAATACTCGTGCTTGACTAACTCTCCCATAGACGGTTTCCTTCTAATCCGAGGGCTTACCGGGCTTGACTCTCTCTCCCATGGACGGTTTACCTCTTTTCCGGGGGCTAATCGGCCTTGACTCTCTCTCCCATGGACGGTTTACCTCTTTTCCGGGGGCTTACCGGGCTTGGCTCTCTCCCACATGGACGGTTTACCTCTTTTCCGGGAGCTAATCGGCCTTGACTCTCTCTCCCATGGACGGTTTACCTCTTTTCCGAGAGCTAATCGGCCTTGACTCTCTCTCCCATGGACGGTTTACCTCTTTTCCGGGGGCTTACCGGGCTTGGCTCTCTCTCCCATGGACGGTTCACCTCAAATCCGAGGGCTTATCGGCCTTGACTCGCTCTCCCATGGACGGTTCATCTCAAATCCGAGGGCTTATCGGCCTTGACTCGCTCTCCCATGGACGGTTCACCTCAAATCCGAGGGCTTATCGGCCTTGACTCGCTCTCCCATGGACGGTTTCCTTCTAATCCGGGGGCTAATCGGTCTTTGTAAACCTATCAAGAAAACTTAGGTACAGCTTTCCTCAATAAAAAAACCGCGAACATCGCCATCATGGCCACGTTCGCGGTTTTTTTCTAACAACTTACATCTTCTCCGGAGAAGAAACTCCAATAAGTTTTAAAGCGTCTTGAATAGTAATCTGTGTTGCTTTCATTAACGCAAGACGTGCTTTCGTACGATCTACGTTTTCAGAATCTAATACTTTTTCTGCATTGTAGAAGCTATGCAGTGTGGAAGCTAATTCAAAAATATAGTTTGTCATTCTATGTGGAATACGCTTTATCGCAGCTTCTGAAACAACTTGTGGGTATTCCCCAAGCTTTTTCAATAAATCGATCTCTTTTTCAGACTGAATATGCTCAAGAGCAAACGGACCAACTAATTCAATACCTTGCTCTTCCCCTTGACGTAACATACTGCAAATACGCGCATGTGCGTATTGTGCATAGAACACAGGGTTTTCATTTGATTGTGAAACTGCTAAGTCCATATCAAAGTCTAAATGCGTGTCCGCGCTACGCATAGCGAAGAAATAACGCACTGCATCTAATCCAACTTCTTCCATCAAATCACGCATCGTAACAGCTTTACCTGTACGTTTGCTCATCTTCATCTTTTCACCGTTTTGGAACAAGTGAACAAGTTGAATGATTTCTACTTCTAATGCTTCTTTTCCGTAACCTAACGCTTCAATTGCTGCTTTCATACGCGGAATATATCCGTGGTGGTCCGCACCCCAAATGTTAATCAACTTATCATGGCCACGTAAAAGCTTGTCCTGGTGATAAGCGATATCTGGCGTTAAATACGTGTAAGAGCCATCATTTTTAATTAATACACGGTCTTTGTCATCTCCGAATGTAGTGGAACGGAACCATGTTGCCCCACCGTCTTCAAAAATATGACCTTGCTCGCGTAACGTATTTAAGGCTTCGTCAATTTTCCCATTATGGTATAAAGAAGTTTCTGAGTACCATAAGTCGAATCTTACACGGAACTCTTCTAAATCTCTTTGAAGCTTTTTCATTTCAAAAGTTAAGCCATACTGGCGGAAAAATGCTAAACGCTCTTCTTCTGTTTCACTCACAAATTTGTCGCCATACTCACTAGCAAGTTCTGCCCCAATATCGATAATATCTTGACCGTGATAGCCGTCCTCTGGCATTTCTTTTTCCATACCTAACGCTTGGAAATAACGAGCTTCCACCGATAATGCTAAGTTATTAATTTGGTTACCAGCGTCATTTATGTAATACTCGCGAGTTACATTATATCCAGCTTTTTCTAACACGTTACATAAAGAGTCTCCAACAGCCGCACCGCGGGCATGTCCTAAATGCAAGTTACCAGTAGGGTTAGCTGAAACGAACTCGACGTTTACTTTTTCGCCGCCACCTACATTTGTTTTTCCGTAATCAGATCCTTGTTCTAAAATTGTTGGGATAAGGTCTGTTAAGTAAGAGTTGTTCATGTAGAAGTTGATGAATCCAGGCCCTGCGATTTCCATTTTTTCAATGGACGCTTTTGATTGGTCAAAGTTTTCCACTAATTGTTCGGCAATCATGCGTGGTGCTTTTTTGGCTACACGAGCTAATTGCATTGCCATGTTTGTTGCGTAATCTCCGTTTGCTTTATCTTTCGGTATTTCCAGTACAACATCCGGTATTTGCTCTTCTGTTGCTAAGCCCGCTTTTATTACAGCATCTTTAATTTCATTTTTTAATCGTTCTTGCACTTGTTCTACGATATTCATTTAGATTTAGCCTCCTCGTATTGAATTGAGATTGTATATTGTCCTGCTTGTTGGTTTTGCATCGATAGATCGTATTTTAATTGAATGGAACCTCGATGTTTTTTCTCATCTTTCATGATGAAAATTTTCTTCGTATCTATGTCTAAATGGAAAATTCCAAGATCGCTTTCATAGACGCCAGCTGTTTGTTCGCCAAGCTTGTAGCTTTGACGCATTTTGACTGCTCCAGAGCGACCAACCCAAATTTCGTCGTCTGTTAGTTTATATATGACGTTGACGTTGCCGATGTCTTTTTGTTTTTCAGAAAAAACAAGGAACGTTTGGTTATCTTTTATGTAGTATTGACCTTTTGTTTTAAATGAAACACGTTCTTTTTGTCCTTCGTGAACGATTTCGGATTGAAAGGAAATTTTTATAGGGACTTTCACGTCTTCCTGTTTACCTGTCATTTCATTTCACTTCCTTCATCCTAAGTAGATTTATAACCTTCATATTATAAAACAATTTGTTTGTAAAATACAATAGGGGCTAGGCTGATTGTGAATAGATTCACAGTCTGCCTGCCCCTTTTTATTTAGCATAATCACACTATTACTAATCGTTGATGTTCGCGGAAGGTATTCGCTTTCCGCGGGCGGTCGCGGGAGCCTCCTCGGCGCTTTTGGCGCCTGTGGGGTCTCCCTTGACGCGCTTTCCCGCAGGAGTCTCATACCTTCCGCGAACATCAACTTCATGAGTAGTTATATTAAAAAGCTAATACTAATTTTTCTGATTCAGTAGGAACTTGAATATTCCCTATTAAAGTTAAAAAATTTATTTTACCCAGCCTAAAATCATTTCGCGGATTAGTTTGCTGGCTGTGTTGGCTGTTTGTTCGGATGCGTCGTAGATTGGTGCTACTTCTACTAGGTCTCCGCCGACAACGTTAACGTCAGAGTTTGCGATTGCATGGATGGATGCAAGTAGTTCGCGAGATGTGATACCTCCGCAATCTACTGTTCCAGTACCAGGTGCGTGTGCAGGGTCTAAAACGTCAATGTCGATTGTTACGTATACAGGACGTCCTGCAAGTTTTGGTAGAATTTCTTTTAATGGCTCTAGCACTTCGAATTTAGAAATGTGCATGCCTACGCGTTTTGCCCATTCAAATTCTTCCTTCATACCTGAACGAATTCCGAATGAGTAAACATTTTCTGGACCAATTAAGTTTGCTACTTTTTTAATTGGTGTAGAGTGAGAAAGTGGCTCCCCTTCGTAATGGTCGCGTAAGTCTGTATGTGCATCCATGTGAATGATTACAAGGTCAGGGTACTTTTTGTACATAGCTTTCATAACAGGCCAAGATACTAAGTGCTCCCCACCCATTCCGATTGGAACTTTTCCTTCGGCTAAAAGCTTGTCCACAAAATCTTCAATCATGTCTAAGCTTTTTTGTGGGTTACCGAATGGTAGTGGGATGTCTCCTGCATCAAAGTATTTTACTTCGTGTAGTTCACGGTCTAAGTAGGCACTGTACTCTTCTAAACCAATGGAAACTTCACGAATTCTAGTTGGGCCGAAGCGAGAACCTGGGCGGTAGCTAACTGTCCAGTCCATCGGCATTCCGTATAATACAGCTTTACTTTCTTCAAAGTTTGGGTGACTTGCGATAAAAACATTTCCTGAATATGCTTCGTCGAAACGCATGTGGATGTCCTCCTTTAGTTTAGTGGGGGACTGACCCCCGTTACGTTAATGCATGAAAAAGTGATGGGTTATTCCCCACCACTTTTCCAAAATACCAATTTTTATTATTTGATTAAATCGCCAACAAATTTAGGTAGTACGAATGCTGCTTTGTGTAGTTCTTTTGTGTAGTATTTTGTTTCCATCTCGTGGAAGCGCTCTTCTGTTACTTCTAGTGGATCGTGCTTTTTAGATCCGATTGTGAACGTCCACATTCCACTTGGATATGTTGGGATGTTCGCAATATAAAGGCGTGTGATTGGGAAAATTTCACGAACGTCGCGTTGAACGTTTGAGATTAGTTCCGGTGTAAACCATGGGTTGTCCGTTTGTGCAACGAATACGCCATCTTCTTTTAATGCTTTTGAAATCCCTGCATAGAAACCTTTTGAAAATAAGTTTACTGCTGGTCCTACTGGCTCTGTCGAGTCAACCATGATTACGTCATACTCATTTTCAGACTTTGCAATGTGCATGAAGCCGTCGCCTACTTGAACGTCAACACGAGGATCATCTAGCATACCAGCGATTTCTGGTAAGTAAATTTTAGAGTACTCGATTACTTTTCCATCGATATCTACTAATGTCGCTTTTTTCACGCTTGGGTGTTTTAATACTTCACGAATTACTCCACCATCTCCGCCACCTACAACTAATACGTTTTCAGGGTTTGGATGTGTGAATAAAGGTACGTGAGCAACCATTTCGTGGTATACGAACTCATCTTTTTGAGTTGTCATTACCATGCCATCTAAAAGAAGCATGTTGCCGAATTCTTCTGTTTCTACCATGTCTAGCTTTTGAAATTCTGTTTGCTCTGTATGTAATGTTTTATTAATTTTAGCCGTAATACCGAAGCTTTTCGTTTGTTTTTCTGTAAACCATAATTCCATTTGTAAAACTTCCCTTCTACTTTAAATATTTATCCATAAGCACGCTACGAGTTTATCGTTCCCTAACAACAATTCTTACAAACAAACTTTTACTTTTTTATTACATTCATGTTAAAAGTGCCTGGCACCTGTAACGTGTTTGTATCATTCGAAAGTTGGTCAACAAAAAAAGTATAGATGAATCTAGCAAAATTTCAAGGAAAATATTTAATTTTTCTATAAAAATGTTTAAAATGCTTCCATCTTTTTCATACTAGATATAATAGTGTGCCTTTTGGGGGTATTTTTAATGGAACTGATGACGAATAAACGATTCCAAAGTTGGATGAAATATATACGAGCTTTACTTTTTATAAGCGGAATACTAGCATTCTCCTTTTTTCTAGTTATTGGGGGAATTTATTATTATGCAAAATCGAAAGAGGCACCGCCGTTATGGGTGACACAGTCATCGATTTTTTATGCTGCGGACCAATCTATCATCGGGGAAGCTTACAACGGTGAAAAACGGTATTGGGTGACGCTCGAGGAAATATCTCCACATCTTATTGATGCGACTATCGCTGTAGAGGATCGCCGCTTCTTCACGCATCACGGCTTTGATTATCGCCGAATTGTTGGAGCGATTATAGCAGACATAAAAGCTCGTGCCAAAGTGCAAGGAGCTAGCACCATTACACAACAGTATGCCCGTAATCTTTTTCTAGAGCATAAAAAAACATTTTCACGTAAATTACAAGAAGCGCTTTATACGATACGAATGGAAATCCACTATTCGAAAGAAGAAATTTTAGAAGGTTATTTAAATACGATTTACTACGGTCACGGTGCTTACGGAATTGAATCCGCTGCACATTACTATTTCGGTAAGTCTGCCATTGATTTAACTATAGAAGAAGCAAGTATGCTTGCAGGTATTCCGAAGGGGCCTGGCATTTTTTCTCCATACATCAATGAACAGCGCGCGTTAGAGCGACAACAAATAGTGTTGCATTCTATGGTGGCAAATGGAAATATTACCACTGATGATATAGAGATTGTTTTAGAAAAACCACTCCAATATGGCGAGCGTAAACATTTACCGAAAGAGTATATGGCGCCATATTTTCAAGATGCGGTTCGTGCCGTTTTGCGCAACGAACTTCAATTGCAAGAGGAGCTTTTAAAAGGCGGATTGCATATTTACACAACATTAGACCCAACATTACAGGCAATCGCGGAAGAAGAAATTGCGGAAGGATTGAAAAATGACCCTGAACTACAAGTAGGTTTTGTGGCGATGGACCCGAATACCGGAAGAGTGAAAGCACTGGTTGGCGGTCGGAACTATGATGAAAGTCCATTTAATCGGGCAACACAAGCGGAACGTCAACCTGGCTCAACGTTTAAACCATTTTTATATTACAAGGCACTAGAAAACGGATTTACTCCATCTACCCCTTTTCGAAGTGAAAAAACGACATTTACGTTTGATGAAGGTAGAGCAACTTATATCCCTAAAAACTTTAATAACTTATATCCGAATAGTGAGCTAACGATGTTACAGGCGTTGCCGCTTTCGGATAACGTGTATGCGGTGAAAACGCATTTATACCTCGGTGAGGATCAAGTGGCCGATATGGCTCGTCTGCTCGGGATTACTAGTTCCATCAACCCAGTTCCAGCCCTAGCACTTGGCACTTCGCCTGTTAAAGTGATAGATATGGGAACTGCGTACAGCGTTTTTGCCAATGGTGGAAGAAGTGTGAAGCCAGTCTTTATCGAAAAAGTGGTCACGTTTAAAGGAGAAGTTCTGTTTGAACGGGAAAAGAAACGCGAGCAAATTTTAGACAAGGATAAGACGTTCGTACTTAATCATATGATGACAGGTATGTTTGACCAGAGATTAAACGGTTATACGAGTGTTACGGGTAATAAATTGGTTGGCACGGTGACGCGTCCGTATGCAGGTAAATCTGGGACGACGGAGACGGATAGTTGGATGATTGGGTACACGCCACAGCTTGTGAGTGTTGCTTGGACTGGCTTTGATGATAATAAGTCGATTTATCAGAAGGAGCAGTTTGTTAAATATATTTGGGCTAATTTTATGGAGAGGTCTTTGGCGAACAGGTCGGTTGAAGCGTTCCGTCCGACTGAGGATGTGGTTGGGGTGTATGTGAATCCTGAGAGTGGGTTCTTGGCAACGGAAAACTGTCCAGTATCGCGCCTAACGTATTATGAGGCGGGTACAGAACCCATTGAGTATTGTCATTTGCATGAAGTGGAAGAGGTGGAGGATGAGGTTGCTTCCCCTGTGGACGATGCTGATACTGCGCAGCGTTGGTGGAAAAAGTTGTTGCCATGGCGTCGTTGATTTTTCGGATAGATTACGTTTTTATTATAATCCATTCAAAATAAGCCGTTGAAGCTGTTTCAACGGCTATTTTTTATACCAATCTGGTAGATCAATGCTACGTATATGTTGATGTTCCAGCAATTTTACATCCCCGCTTCCACCAATCTCATAGTGCAACCGATCCTCCCCAACTGGAATATGCGCACCTACAACTGGATTAACTAACAGTGTTACTTCAAAAACAAACGAGCGATATCCACCTATCCGTTCTACTTTCTCAACTACCGTTTGATAAGGATAAACGGCTACAAACGATAAACCTGCTTCTTTTTTGTAAAACTCCCCAATCGTTTCATGCACTTGTGGAGTTAATAACGATAAAAAGATATCTTGGTAAAGTTCTTCACGAGATTGCTCTGTCGGAATATACGGTGTTTCGGCAAATGTATGGATCGGCGTCGCAAAAACCAACAAGCAAATTAGTATGTATCTCTTCAATAAGAACACCACCTTCTTCTCCTAGTGTGAAGCAAAGCAATCAGCTCCATTAGTGGCAAAAAAAGTTAAAACCCCCGAGAAAGATTTCTCGAGGGTTTTAAGTGTCCTAGTTCTCCATGTGTTCTTAACACATGTAAGAATAGTTTACTTTTTTTATGAAAATAACTCAAGTATGTTCGTTACACGTTCAAAGAAATGTCACATCTTTATTTCTGAAAAACCCTTGACAAATTAGCTTAATCCTTGCTTTAACTCGTCGCTAGACAGATCCCACATTTGTTTATTATGGGATTCTAAATATTTTCTCAGAATAGCTTTTCCTTTTTCGTCCATATGGTCGACCATAATTTTCCGTTTCATCGATTTGTCCATTTTGTTTACATGCTCTGGAAGCGATTTGTAGCCGCGACGAATTTCACGGTCCACGGTCATTTCACAAGCTGTTACCCCCGCGTAGTATGGCCCTTCTTGCTTGCGATCGATTGTTACCCATACAAGCCAGTAAAGTTTTCCATTAGGAACATCCTCTTTGTTTGGCAAAAATTTAATGCCACGTTCTACGGTACTCCTAGCATGCATAGCTCCTACGTCCACGACTGCGTCCTCACCTTCCACATCGACAATAACTGGTGAGACATTCTCTAAACTCAAAGCACCAACGCCATAGCCACCATGGCCATCTGTTGGGTCATTTTTTATTATATTAAAACCAATTGGCTTTTTCTTTTTTTCTTGATCCATTGTAATTCCTCCTTTTAGGGGTTAGTGGTTAGTTGTTAGGTGCCAATCACTATTTATATGTATTTTTGCAAGTTGATTTGCTATTCTATATATTTTATCACTAATAGTATACAATACTTTATATACTTGATTGCAATAGGAGGATTTATTATGCCATATGTTACGGTAAAAATGTTAGAAGGTCGTACGGAAGAGCAGAAGAAAGCATTAGTGGAGAAAGTAACTACTGCTGTGAGCGAAACGACCGGTGCTCCAGAAGACAAAATTGTGGTATTCATTGAAGAGATGACAAAAGGCCACTATGCAGTAGGCGGAAAACGTTTGAGTGACTCTTAGGCGTTAGTTGGTTAGGCGTTAGCTGTTTGGTTTTAGGAGTTAAGGTTATACCTAACAGCTAACACCTAACTACTAATAGCTAAAAAAAGCCAAGCCCAACATCAGGCTTAGCTAGAAATCTCTATTATCTTAATTGGGTGATAGTTGTTAGCTAGAGCGTTATAACTAACCTGCAATTTCTTTTCGTAACGCTTCAATATATGTGTAAGCTTCTTCGACTTCTTCCTCTGTGTAGCGTTGTTTACTTTTCAACGTGAAAATTTTTTCTTTAACTTCTTCTTTTGATAAGTTTTCAAAAAACAACACCGTCGAAACTAATTCTAAAAATCGAGAGCTTTGTTCGTTCATGTTTAGCATGCAGCTTTGTAAGTGTGGCATCGTTAACTCATCGTAATGAGCTAAAAATTCTTGTCCACTTTCCGTCAATGAATATCGGTATTGAGAGTAGCCACCTTTATTTTCTTTCAACTCGCTTAAGAAACCTAAGTTACATAGTTCTTCTACACGTAATGTTATTTCTTCTGAATATGGTCCGTAAAAGTGAAAATTGTATTTTTCGTAAAATGGGTAATTTAACTTTTTAGCAATGTACACCATTTTTTGTAATTTTTTTCTGCCGATAATTTCCCCTGCAGAAGCAAATACTTTCATTAATTTCGCGTGATCCGTTAACAAACCCGTTCATCTCCTAACCTGTAGATGCTGCTTATAGTCCTAGTATCTCTAGTATCTTTTTCTTTGTCGTCTTTTTCGAAGATAAGTCTTCTAGTAAGTCTTGTGGGAAGTATAGTTTATGATCGGTTCTGCGTTTTCCAGAGATGGCATCGACAATTTCCGACTCTCTTGATAACTCCCTCACTTCGCCGCTCGGCATTAGTAAGTGAATTGGTAGTCTTTCTCCTTCTTCCCCCGGACGGTAAAAGTCGTACGGTAAGTCAGAAGAGGAATCTACAACTAAGTAATATTCGGGATCTAATCCTGCTCTTTTGAATAGACTAGTTAACTCCATTAAGTCTTTCATCTGCTTTGTTGGATTAAATTCGACAAATTTGAACAAATTCCTGTTCATAAACCTTCGACATAAATCGCGTAAAATCTCGTCATCTTCCTCTTGCCACATTTGGAAGTAGTACATAACAACAGCTTCGTCTAATTTTAAATAGTCTTTTAATGTGATCTCTTCTTCAAAAATAGAGTAAAAATGTAGCGGCTCCTGTTTAAATGTATAAAATTCTTCGTGCAGTTGCTTCGCACGATGTAAGATTTTCGTTAAAATAACTTCCGCACTACGAGAAACTGGGTGGAAATATACTTGCCAGTACATTTGATAACGGCTCATAATGTAGTCTTCTACTGCATGCATCCCACTCGACTTAATGACAACTTGCTCTTCACGTGGGCGCATAACACGCAAAATACGTTCCATGTCAAAATGACCGTAACTAACCCCTGTAAAGTAAGCGTCACGTTGTAAATAATCCATGCGATCAGCGTCGATTTGGCTAGAGATTAGGCTAACCACCATTTTGTTTTTGTATGTTTTAGCGATTACTTCTGCTACGTGCTTTGGAAAGTCTTTATGCACTTTTTGTAAAACGGCGTTCACTTCCGTAGCGCCTAAAATAATCGCTTGTGTAAATTCTTCGTGGTCTAAGTGGAACACTTTTTCAAATGCATGGGAAAATGGTCCATGGCCTAAATCATGAAGTAATGCCGCACATAAACAAAGTAATCTTTCTTCGTTATTCCACTCTGAACGCCCTTCGAAACTGTCATCAATAATACGGCGGACAATTTCGTATACACCTAGGGAGTGATTTAATCTGCTATGTTCTGCGCCATGAAATGTTAAGTATGTTGTTCCAAGTTGGCGAATGCGACGCAAACGTTGGAATTCAGCTGTTCCAACTAAATCCCATATGACGCGGTCACGAACGTGTACGTAGCGATGAACTGGGTCTTTGAATACTTTTTCTTCTGTTAATTTTTCCGTTGCATAACTCATGTACTTCCCTCTTTTTAAGCTTCCATGTTGGCCAAGCCGTTCTTTTGTTTTTATGTTTCGCACCAGGTTGAATAGTAATTCTATTGAGTCCGTTTCATAATGTATGAATACTATACGAAAAACGAATGATAGCATCAAACTCTGTATCTATACAGTTTAAAAAACGAACATATTATTATGAATTAACTAAGATATTCGTTTTTCACTAAACGAACCGTAATTAAATTAATTCTATTATATAGTTTTTCTTTTAAAGAGAAAACGGGGCTATTTGTTTAAAATCTAGTCATTTTCTACATTTTACTAGTTTCTATTTCTGTTTTATTTATTTTTCTCTTTTTCTCTAAAAAAATGTATAAAATACGAGTGATGTGTAAAAGTAGGAGTGCGTGATAGAAGAGAAATAAAAAGTCACCTTTGTATAGTACAGAGGCGACTTTTTTTATTTTTTCAGCTTTTTATTAACTTTCTCGATTAATTCATCTTCCGTTGGTGCAGATACAGGACGGTTATTTACGAATGCAAATGACTTCTTTCTTCCTGGTCCACAGTAAGACTGACAACCTATATCAATGGTAGCTTCCTCATCAACTTTTTTAAGTTTCGGAACCAATGTTTTTATATTTGTAGCCTGGCAATCGTCGCATATACGAAATTCATTCGCCATGGTCTAAACAATCCCTTCTTCGATTATCTATATGAGTACTTAATATGTGTAAAAACTATTATTTGCTATAGGGTATTTTACATGGAAAAAAGGGACAATGCAAGTTCGTTTCATGTGAGGAATTATAGAAATGTCAATATATTTATTTAGCTAGACAGCCTCTTTTTACTAGAATCTAGTATTTTTTCTATGAATATGTATAAATATTTTTTTCTATGTCAAAAATAGGAACAGAACAGGCAAACGCCTTTAACTTAAATATAAATGGAAAACAATAGACAAAGAGGGAGTTGTGTAAGATGAAAGAACGTCAAGATGCTTGGTCAGAAGAGAATGATTTGATGTTAGCAGAAACAGTTTTACGCCATGTACGCGAAGGTAGTACACAATTAAATGCATTTGAAGAAGTTGGGGACAAACTAAATCGCACTTCTGCTGCTTGTGGCTTCCGCTGGAACGCAGTTGTTCGTCATGACTATGAGAAAGCGTTGCAACTTGCTAAAAAACAACGTAAGCAACGTCAACGCGCATTAGGCCAACCAACAAAGAAACTATTATATACGCCACCAGAAACTTCAATAGAGGATACGATTCCTTTTGTGTTAGAGCAAGATTCTAAACCTAGTTTTGCGACGAAAAGTGAAATGGTAGAATTCGGGCAAGAACAAGAGCTAGTAAGCAATACTCGTACAGAAAAAACAGCAACTTCTGCACAGGTTAATAACTATGTTCCTGCAACAGGAAGTTACTCTACTCAATATCGTGCTACAAATGTAGCTAATCCAACTGGATTAACGATGGAGGCTGTTATTCATTTCTTACAATCCATGAAGCGTTCGAATGTTCAAAACACGGCATTACAAAGTGAAAATGCAAGACTAGCAAAAGAGAACGAGGAATATGCTAGACAAATTTCCGAGTTAGAAAAACGTGTGCAAAAATTACAAGACGAGCAAACAACTATTCAAGAAGATTATGAGACATTAATGAAAATTATGAATCGCGCTCGCAAACTAGTGCTGTTTGACGAAGAGGATCGTACTCCATCTAAGTTTATGATGGATCGTAATGGGAACTTGGAGAAACTGGCGGAGTAAATAGAAGGTGTTAGGTTGATTTGGTAATCTGATATGGTTTGTTGATTTTTTGGAAGTGTATCATAAATTGAATGAACTGTAACATAAATTTCCCGAAGTGTAACAAAAAAAGGTCAAGGTGTAGCATTAAATTATGCAGGTGTAACATAAATCGACTGAATTGTATCATAAATTCCGCTAAGTGTTACATAAAACGGAGGAAGTGTAACATATATCCTTCAAGGTGTAACAAATCAGGGGCGTATACATTTCTATACAGGAAAAATAGAAAAGAGGGGTCCACTTGGCCCCTCTTTTGCTATTCTTTATTCAATAACTTCTCATTTCGTTCCGATACTCGCGCGAAATTTTGTTCGTAAACGTCTAACTCGTCTTCCTTTAAGCCACTTTGATAGATTTTATCGCTATGGTCTTTAAGGGCAAGCAATAGTCGCAACATCACATCTTGAACCGTTAGTTCGGCCTCCAGTAGTTCCGATAAGCTTGCCATGACAGTTGGGTCAATTGCTGGGAATGTAAACTTGCTTTCTACACCTTGTATACCTCTTTCGTACAAACCTTTTACAATTTCGGCACGCATGGCTCCGCTTTTATTTACACATAAGTAGATCTGTACGGCAACGCCACCTTTAATGCGACGTTGCGAGATGCCGGCAAATTTTTTCCCGTAAATGCTCAAGTCATAACTTCCTGGACAATAGGATCCGGCGATTTCGCGTGCTTCTATTTCAGCACGGAAGTCACGGAACATGTAGCGAATTAACGCCCACATTGTGTCATAGCCGCTGTTTATGTCAATGGATTTTTCTTTTTCAGGCAAAACGAGGGAGATGTTTAGTACGCCACTATCTAAAACGACGGCGAGTCCGCCTGAGTTGCGAACAATGGCTTCATACCCTAACTTCTGCAAAAATTGTAGGCCATCCTCTAGGTGTGGTAGTCGCGTATCTTGAATGCCGAGTACTACCGTTTGTTCATGCACCCACGTGCGGCAAACGGCCTCGCTTTTGCCTTCTCCAACAAACGTACAAAGTGTGTCGTCCATTGCAAACGACTGCAACGCCTTGAAGCGTGGGCCTAGGGAGGATTGATCTATAATTCGCCATGTTGGTTGTTGTAGTAATTTCATGTTGTTCATTTCTATCATAAAGAATCTTCCTTTTTATCCTTTAATAATGATAATCGTGCGGTCGTCATGGAAATCGTCGCTGCGAGCTTTTGTTATTTTTTCTAAAATTTCATTAGCCATTTCTTCTGCTGTTTTCGTGCGGTCGACTGATTCTATTGCTTTTTTCATCGCCATAATGATGTCTTCCTCTGGGATGCTTTTATCTTCAATTAATCCATCTGTATATAGAAGAATTAAGTCTCCTTTTTCTAATTGTAGCTGTTGTTCGTGAAATTCGCTATCTTCAAAGAAGCCTATTGCTGGGCCTTTTGTGTTTATTTCTGAAAACGTATTTGTTTTTGCATGATAATGAATAGCTGGTTCATGTCCCGCTGATGCATATCGGACTACACCTGTTTTTGTATCAATATGCAGTGTCATTAACGTTAGGAAATTTTCCGATTTACTATACTTAGTAAACACTTTGTTTAAATTACGTAACAATATTTTCGGCGAATCGGCTTGTAAGTTCACATTTTCAATCGCACCTATTAGCAATGATGTTTGAATGGCTGCCGGAATTCCTTTTCCTACAATGTCTGCAATGGTTACTAAGTACACATCGTCTCCTTGTAAAATATTGTGAAAATCACCATTTAACCTTTTAAACGGGATCGAAACAACTCCGATTTTTTCACAATACGGTGTTTCTAGGTAAAAATCTTGTTGGATGCTTGCGGCTGTTTCAATTTCATAGTCAACAATCGCCTTTTCCTTCGATAATTCTTCATTTTCAATCGCTTCCCGTAAATCTCGTAACGTATAAACATAGCCATCTATTTTTTTATGGTCTATTAATGGGAATCTATCAAACTCAACAGGTATCTTCTTCTCGCTAAGCGTGACAATTTCTTCATACTCAAAATAATTGGACGATTTTGATTCAAACTGAGAGATGTCTAATCCTTCTGTCTCTTGAACTTCCAGAAGCTGCTTCGCATATTCGTTCATATAGGATATTTTTCCTTTGGCATCTGTTTCCACAATACCAAGTTCGATCATGTTAAACATCATTCGATTGCGCTCGTGTAACTGGTGGATTTTTTGAAAAGGCGCTCTGACACTTAACAAATATAAAATAATAAAAAACATTGCATAGCCAATGATTTTATAAATATGGCCAGCCATATTTAAATAGGCATCTATCGCTTCATAGCGCATAAAAAAGATAGAAGATAAGATTAAAGAGAAAGATCCAATAACATATAAATTACGCAGCATGATGTGTTTAAATTTATCTTTATAAATAAATAGAACATACATAATAACAACAGCGTGTAAAACTGCCCCTACGGCTTCTAAACTTATTTTAAATGTAGTTGGCGCTCCATCCATTATTAATGTAGGTAAAGAAGGATGATGAGCAAAGACGATGTAGGTAGTAAGTAAGGAAAAGACTGTGAAAAATAAATAGCTCGTTGAAAGTTTTACTTTTTTCATGAGTGTTGGAAATATAATGACGAATGTCAGGACGATACTTTCTGTTAAGCGTGCCATTATCCAAAACCATGCGGATGTCAAAGGCGAGCTTTCGATAAATAGAGTTGGCATTCCTACAAATGTTAGGGCATGGAATGTATCAAATGTTCCGACCGCTAAAAAAGCCCCTGCTAGCAGTACAGAAAATTTGACCGTCCCTCCCTCTTTATGCGTTACCCATGCGTGTATGGCGATGCTAAACGATACAAAGATGGAAATCATTTCGACAATCAAGTGCATAGAAGCATGACTTGGTTGGAAAGGGTTGTACATGAGTGAAAAGAAGGATGGAAACATAAATAAAAGAACCGTTGAAAAGGCTAGGGCTAATAGTATGTAATAAAGTTTTATATCTGTATTCGGAACTATTCGTTTCATAAGATCCTCACTATTATTTCTTAATTTTTATTTGATAGTTGAGTCCGTTTCATAATGTATGACTATACGAAAAACGAATGATAGCATCGAATTCTGTGTTTATACACTTTAATAAACGAACATATGATTTTGTATTTCACTGAAATATTCGTTTTTCATTAAACGAACCGTAATGATGAAATTGATTGAGTTATTTATTAGTATAGCAAGAAGCCCTAATTACGACAATTATGGGGAATATTCTTTTAAGACTAAGCAAAAAGAAAGACACGTGAGGCTCACGTGTCTTCTAGTTTATTTATACTGTATATGAAAAATTACTTGATCTTATTTTACCGTTTGACCAGCTGTGATTAGTGCCAGCTTATATACATCTTCTACACTGCAACCACGCGAAAGGTCATTAACAGGTTTGTTTAGTCCTTGTAAAATTGGGCCAACTGCCTCAAAGTTACCTAAACGTTGGGCAATTTTATAGCCGATGTTACCTGCTTCTAAACTAGGGAAAACAAATACGTTTGCATCACCTTTAATTTCTGACAGTGGAGCTTTTTTCTCCGCAACAGATGGAACGAACGCCGCGTCAAACTGGAACTCACCGTCAATCGTTAAGTTTGGTTCACGTTCTTTTGCAATTCTAACAGCTTCCACAACGCGCTCTGTTTCAGGAGATTTTGCTGAACCTTTTGTGGAGAAGCTTAACATCGCAACACGTGGCTCCATGTTGAACATTTTTGCTGTTTCTGCACTTTCAATGGCAATTTCCGCTAAGTCATTGCTGTCTGGAGAAATGTTGATCGCACAATCTGCAAATACATACTTTTCTTCGCCACGAACCATGATGAATACGCCGCTCGTCTTGCGAACGCCTTCTTTTGTTTTAATAATTTGTAATGCCGGGCGAACGGTGTCCGCTGTCGAGTGGGCTGCCCCACTAACTAACCCTTGTGCTTTGTTCATGTGAACTAACATGGTTCCGAAGTAGTTCGGGCTAAGTAATATTTTGCGCGCATCTTCTTCTGTTGCTTTTCCTTTTCGACGCTCTATGAATGAAGCTACAACTTCGTCCATTTGCTCATATGTACTTGGGTCTAATACGTCTACTCCGTCTAACGTTAAGCCTAAATTTTTTGCTAGTGTGTTTACTTCTTCTACGTTACCGATGACAATTGGCTTGACCATATTTTCGACTGCAAGTCTTGCTACAGCTGTTAAAATACGCTCGTCGTTTCCTTCTGGGAAGACGATACCGATGTTTTTCCCTACTACTTTTTCTTTTAAGGTTGTAAATAAATCGCTCATTATAGACACTCCATTCGTTTGGCTGTTTTCGTAAATTTTTGTATGGTACATGAAATATTGCCCGTTTCTTTCCGCTACGGGCATCTGCTTTCCGCCGGGAGGGCATAGGAAGGTTATTTTCACTATCGTGAAAAAACCTACTCCTCGGCTTCGCCTGTGGGGTCTCAGCCTTCCCTCTTCTTCCCGCAGGAGTCAGATGCCCTCCGCTTCAATCCACTCAAGGTTTTAAATTACATGCAAACCGACTATCTTCCCGACAACAACCTTATTATTTCTACCATTAAGCATACTGCATCAAAACGGAAAATCAACTAAATAGACGTTATGTTATCGCTTACAGGAAAAAGTCTTTATTTTTAAAAAGTTCTGTGGAACTAAGAGATAGTTTTTTACTTCCTAAGTTTGTACAAAAACTTTTACAGGCCAATAATACAGTTGATTTCAGTTGAAGGTGTGAGACTCCTGCGGGAAAGCGCGTCAAGGGAGACCCCGCAGGCGCTGGGCGCCGAGGAGGCTCCCGCGACCTAGAAAAGTGATGGCGGCTCGTTCAGCTCCGAAATGCATAAGACAGGGGCAGCTTGAGGGCGCAATTTGCCCTCGTGATGTCCATGGCTTATGACTCGAGGAGCTAGCCGCAAGACCTAGACACGCCCGCGGAAAGCGAACACCTTCAACTGAAATCAACGTTTAGCAATCCTAACTTTTTTCATAGTATTTATTGTTTCTGTTCACAACGACTCTATGCAAAAAACATGACACAATTTGTGAAGTTTGATAAAAAGAAAGTAAGGAGAAACTATGTTATAGTATGGTTAGGAGCAGTACATAATTGGGAGGATGGCTTGTTTTTTTGTGGCAAGTGGTTTCCTGTAAAAGTTTATTCAAGGAGTGATAGATGTGAGTGAAGCAGCACAAACTTTAGATGGTTGGTATTGTTTACATGATTTTCGCAAAGTAGATTGGGCAGCCTGGAAGATGTTATCTAGCGAAGAGCGCCAATCGGCAATCAATGAATTTTTAGGTTTCGTCGAAAAATGGAAAGTAACAGAGAAGCAAGAAAACGGTAGCCATGCTCTATATTCTATCGTTGGACAAAAAGCTGATTTCATGATGATGTTACTTCGCCCAACTTTAGAAGAATTAAATGAGTTAGAAAATGAGTTTAACAAGACGACATTTGCAGAGTATATGATTCCTGTAAATTCTTACGTTTCTATCGTCGAGTTAAGTAACTACTTACCTGAAGGCGAAGATCCTTACGAAAATCCGCAAATTTTAGCGCGATTATATCCAATCTTACCGAAAGCGAAGCATGTTTGTTTCTATCCGATGGACAAGCGTCGTAACGGTGAAGATAACTGGTACATGTTACCAATGGAAGACCGCCGTCGCATGATGCGTAGCCACGGTATGATTGGTCGTCAATATGCTGGTAAGGTGAAGCAAGTGATCACTGGTTCTGTTGGGTTTGACGATTATGAGTGGGGCGTAACTTTGTTTGCAGATGATGCGTTACAATTCAAAAAGCTAGTTTATGAAATGCGTTTTGATGAAGTAAGTGCACGTTTCGGTGAATTTGGTGCATTCTTCGTTGGAAATTTACTTGAAGAAGAAAAAATTTATTCTTTCTTACATGTTTAATATGTTTTATGTTGCCGTTCTGCCTTTGGGTAGGGCGGTTTTTTTGTTTGTTGGTAGTTTTTGCGTTTTATCAGCGAAAATGGCGAGTTAATCAGCGAAAATTGACATTCAATCAGCGAAATCGAAACATTTATCGGCGAAAATCGTTAATCTATCAGCGATACTCCCCTTCCAATCGGCGAATTGAATATCCAATCAGCGAAACATGCTCTTAATCGGCGAACCTTTACAGAAAAAGAAAACCCTCCACACCCTCCCAAAAATTAAATTTCAATCATATTCTCCCCACCCCCTTCATACAATCAAGTAGTGTGAATTAATATTATTTTTCCGCACCATTTTCCATGGCCAATGGAATACAGGTAGATTTAAACTTCACTGTTTCTTTTCCCCAACAGAAGCAGATTGTCCAGAAGTATATCGTACGTTTTAGGTTGGGTTAATTCTAAATAAATAGATAAGTGTCACCTTAGACTTTTAGAGGAGGTCATGTTTCATGAAAGGTCAGTATCAACAACAAGCAGGGCAATTTGCGGGATATGGAATGGATCCATACGCGCAATATTATCAGCAACAAGCGGGTTTCCCGTATGCAATGGGGCAACAAATGGGGCAAGTAGCTGGTGCTCAATCAGGGATACCTTCATTCCCTCAACAACCAGTTCAACAGCAACCAATTGCAGGAATGCTACCGTTAGAGCAATCGTACATCGAAAACATTTTACGTTTAAACCGTGGAAAGTTAGCTACTGTGTACATGACGTTTGAAAACAATCGCGAGTGGAATGCGAAAATTTTCAAAGGTATAATTGAGGCAGCAGGTCGTGATCACATTATTTTAAGTGATCCGCAAACAGGCAAACGTTACTTATTGTTAATGGTTTACTTAGATTACATTACGTTTGATGAAGAGTTAGAGTATGATTATCCGTTTGGTGCGGGAGCGCAGTTGGCTTCTTTTTCACCTAGATAATTTTAATAAAAAACGTTGAGCGATGTCGCTTGGCGTTTTTTTATGATAGTAATCTGTATAATTGAGGGAAGAGCATTTTTGTGGAGGTTTTTTGAACTACAATATAAATTTTATTGTCATGACGAAGTGGATGCTATCACGAGGTGCGAGACTCCTGCGGGAGAAGCGGGAAGCGGGAGACCCCACAGGCGCCGTGCGCCGAGGAGGCTCCCGGCGCCACGAAAAGTTTGAAGCGGCTCGTTTAGCTCCGACAAGCATAAGACAGGGGCGAATTGAGGGTGTGCTTTTTGCCCTCAAGACGACCATGGCTTATGACTCGAGGAGCTAGCCGCTGAAACTAGACCCGCCCGCGGGAAGCGAGTACCTCGTGATAGCATCAACAATTAGTACCGTATGTAAATGTTACGCCTTTACTGCCGCTACAATAATTAGCGCCCATGCTACTAAAAACGCAACGCCGCCGATTGGGGTGATGGCTCCGAGTACTTTTATTCCTGTAAGTGTCATCACATACAAGCTACCTGAGAATAATAAAATCCCGACAAACATAATCCACCCGGCGCTAGTAAGCATAGCCATATTACCCCATCTGTCGATTAAAAAAGCGATAACAAACAAGCCACCAGCGTGGAACATTTGGTACGTTACCCCCGTTTTCCATACTTCTAACATCCGCTCCGACACTTTTCCTTCTAAACCGTGAGCGCCAAACGCCCCAAGTGCAACTGCAAGAAAACCATTTAAAGCTGCTAATATAATAAAAATATTCATTCTATTATCCACCTTTCTCTTCCCTATATTATAATAATAGCTATAATAATCGCAATGATGGCGGGTGAGATTCGTGAATTACTCTATGTATCCAATCGGGGATAGTGCCCTACAAATTAAACTTCCGAATGCAAACGCTCTTTTGTTGCATCAATTTTCTACTTCCATTCATCAAAATCGTTGTCTCGGTGTTCATGATATCGTACCCGGTTTAGAAACAATTACTATCTTTTATCAGTTCCCACAAACAAACTATTATGAACTCGAAGCTAAACTAATAACTATACTGCAAAACATAAAATTAACAACAAGCGAGTCACCAATTCGAACTTTATACATTCCTACCCTTTATGACGGACCTGATTTGCTAGAAGTTGCTCATTTTCACAAAACAACACCAGAGAATATTATAGAGTGGCATTCCACCCCCACGTATGAAGTATCAATGCTCGGTTTTTTGCCCGGCTTTCCTTATTTAAGCGGCTTGCCGGCCTGTTTACATACTCCGCGAAAAAAAGAACCACGCCTACAAGTCGAGGCTGGTTCTATCGGGATAGGTGGCTCGAGTACAGGCATCTATCCGATCGCTTCGCCCGGAGGTTGGAATTTAATCGGTAGAACTTCTGTATCCATTTTTTCTCTAGAAGAAGAGCAACCTTTTCTTTTTCAACAAGGAGATAAAGTGAAGTTTGTGTCCGTTTCAGAACTAGTGAAATCGAATCGAGAGGACGTCATTTTTTATGAGAAAAATTGATTTGAACTGTGATTTAGGAGAAAGCTTTGGCCCTTACACGATAGGGAACGACGAGCTCATCCTACCTTTTGTATCTTCCGTAAATATTGCATGCGGCTTTCATGCAGGAGATCCTGCTACTTTGGAAAAAACGGTCCAACGCGCCAAGATACATAGCACAAAAGTTGGGGCACACCCTGGGTTTCAGGATCGATTGCATTTTGGCCGCCGCGCCTTGCCTGTTACAGAAAAAGAAGCATACCAACTGGTGTTATACCAACTTGGCGCACTGGCCGCTTTTTGTAAAGTAAATGAAGTTGAACTTCATCACGTAAAGCCTCATGGTGCCCTTTATAATATGGCAGCCAAAGACCGAATGCTGGCACAAGCTATTGCAACTGCTGTAGTTGATTTTAATCCTTCCCTTATTCTATATGGACTAAGCAATAGTGCATTAATCGAAGCGGGGCAAGAAGTTGGCTTACAGACCGCCTCGGAAGCTTTCGCCGACCGAACTTACTTAGCCGATGGTACGTTATCTCCTCGTCATATGAACGGCTCTGTTATACAGGAGAAAGAAAAAGCATTAGCACAAGTTCGCCAAATGCTAATGGATGGCACCGTAACAGCTATTACAGGTGAAGTAATTCCATTAAAGGTGGATACGATATGTTTGCACGGTGATAATGAACATGCTTTACTGTTTTCCGAAAGCTTGCACGCTATGTTAAATGCGGAAGGTATCAGCATAGAGCCTATTCAGAAGGTGGAAAAATGAAACCGATTTTTCAAGTGTTGAAAACTGGACTTGTCACTAGCTTTCAAGATAAAGGAAGGATTGGCTACCAAGCTTTTGGAGTAGTTACATCGGGTGCGATGGACATGTTTTCTTTTGAGATAGCGAATAGCCTTGTTGGCAATCAACCGAATGAAGCGTGTATCGAGATGGCGATAGTTGGACCGTCGCTTACGGTCGTTAGCGAAGAAGAAGTGTCAATTGCGGTTACTGGGACGAATTTAGGTTTTTCTATTAACGGGAAAATAGCTCCGATGTGGAAAGCAATAAAAGTAAGCAAGGGAGATAAACTGTCATTTCCGGGGAGTAGAGATGGGATGTTTGCGTATATTGCGTTACGTGGGGGCTTTGCTGTTCCATCTCTTTTAGGCAGCAAATCTTATTATGGAAAGGCAAAGTTAGGAACGGCTATCCTCCAAGGAGATTTCCTTTTCGGACAAAATCCGTCTACATGCCGGACTCGTGGACTCCTCTTCTCTTCCATTCCTAATTTCTCTAAACAAGTGACAGCACGAGTCATTCTTGGCCCACATGATGGTGATTTTACGGAAGAAAGTTTACGTCAGTTTTTTTCTCAACCTTATAAAGTGTTGCAATGCGATAGAATGGGATCTAGGTTAGAAGGAGCCACTCCGTTACGTGTACATGATGGCGCTGATGTCCTTTCGGATGCGATACCACTTGGTGGGATACAAGTTCCACAGGGGGGACAGCCGATTGTGTTGTTAGCTGACAGGCAAACGACGGGTGGCTATCGTCGGATTGGCACCGTCATAAAAGCCGACTTACTTAAGTTGGTTCAAGTCCCTGTAGGCGGGACGGTTTTTTTTCAAAAAGTGACATTAGAGGAAGCATATAAGGCATTACTGCATCAGCAAGCTTATATAAATGTAATAAACCACTCTTCACATAATTGAAGAGTGGTGTTTGTTTATCTGGAATGCAAATATATTTTTAATGCTTGCTTTAGTTCGTGTTCTTTGTGATCAGATTGAATGTTGTAATGATCTCCATCTAGGTGGCTAATGAAGTTGTTGTACCCTTGGGCGTGAAGAAAATCATTAATGCTTGATATATCTTCAGAAGCGGTAAGTAATGGCTTTTGACCAACATAGTCGCCGTTTACGTACACTTCGTATCGGTCGTGCGTTAGTTTTGTTTCGTTGTTATTGTTGTTTAAAAATCCTAAGCCGACAAAAACGTTTCCTGTTCCCTGCATTTATAACACCTCCATGAATGCTAGGTGTTTATATTGTTGCACGGGTTGGATTTTTTATGTTGGAAACATACGGAATTAGAAGTCAAATAATGAATCTCCGTTTGCATCAGGCTCGTTTCGTTTTACGGAAGGAACGGGCGTTACCGGTTGCACGTTTGTTGCAAAGTTCACAGGTGGCGTTGGCATTGGTGTTGGTTTGTAAACCGGTTGTTGGTCGGAGCTGCTTTTCGTCTGCAACGCCAGCTCGCTTAATGCTTTTATCGCAGTAAGATGTTCACGTTTTTCTTGCGCGCTATTCGTTTGTAGTGCTTTTTCTGTTTCTGCTTGAATTTGTTGTAGTACTTTATTTAATGGGATGTCCATGTGTAACGCTCCTTTCCATAGTGGTTAGTGGTTAGTGGCTAGTGGCTAGTGGATGCATTTAACCTAACAACTAACCACTAGTAGCTAACCACTAATAATATGGCGAAATCATGATGTATACTAGCACGCCTGTTAAGCTGACGTATAGCCATAGTGGCATGGTCCAGCGGGCGATTTTGCGGTGTTTCTCCGTTTGCGTCGTTATGCCTGTCCCAAACGAGTATAGTGCTAGCGGAACGATAACGACAGCAAGTACGATATGTGTTAAAAGAATGAAAAAGTAAATGGATCGAATGATGCCTTCTCCACCAAATGGAGTGGATTCTGTTAAGGCATGATACGTTACGTACGTGATTAAGAATAGAAATGTTGTTGTAAACGCAGCAAAAATAAAGCGTTTATGAAGGGTGACATTCTTTTTTAATATCGCAATAAGTGCTGCAAGTAAAAATAAGAATGTAAAGCTGTTAAAAATAGCGTTCATGAGTGGTAAAAAAGTTAAGTCAACGTGCGCTAATCCTTCGTATTGTGGCATGAAAAATAGTATAACAACTACTAAGTTTACGACGATAGATAAGCCGATGACGATTGGCCAGATGGATTTGTTTTTCATGGATGTTATCTCCTTTACTAATGCTTTATATATTGTACACTAAAACGTTTTGCATTTCTTAAATATAGCCGGGTGGCTTGTCTTTTTTTGGTGTGAATTTTAGGCAGGGGCTTCCGGAAGAACGAAAAACAGCGAGCGACGGTAGTTGGGCTGTTTTGAATCCGAAGGCCCGACATCCTTTCGGAAACCTTTTATCCCAAGTGACGTAAAAGTGTTCACATTTCAGACAGTTTATACGTTTTGTTTGCTGTTGCACTTTTTTCCCCTTCCTTTCAATCGAATATATTTTAACATAAAAAAAGCTTGTAGAGTGGTTACTGATGCTCTACAAGCTTTAGTTTTATTTTTCTATTGTTTAAATGTTTGTTTGTAATTCGTTTGCTGTTTGTTTTAGTTGTTCTATTGTATGTTGAAGCGAGTTGGATACTTCGACTTGGTGGTTAGCTGCTTGAACGACATCTTCCATTTCCGCGGAAAGGTTAGACGATGAGTGAACAAGGTCTGTTACGGAATGGACGATGTCAGTTACTCCAACATTTATTTCTTCCATCGCTATTGTTATGTGTGTTCCTTGTTCTAAAAGCATTTTACTACTTGTAGAAAGTTCTTTAAATATGGCAGCTGATTTTTTATTTGTTTCATTTGTTTGCTTCATGCTTGTTTGGAAGTGTTGCAGTTCTTGAAGCACTTCGGTTGTGCTTGTTTGAATTCTGCTTGTTATTTCGTTAATTTGGCTTGCAAACATATCGGTGTTACCAGAAAGCTTTCTAATTTCCTGGGCAACTACTGCAAATCCTTTTCCAGCTTCTCCTGCACGTGCTGCTTCGATGGAGGCGTTTAGTGCAAGTAAGTTCGTTTGTGTTGTGATTTCGTTAATGCTTTTTAAGAAAGATTGCGCTTCATCGATTCCGTTTTTGATGGATTCAAATTTTGCAACCATTGCTTCTGTTTCTGATGTTTTGGATTCCATTTCGGTATACATTTTTTGTAGTGCATGTGAGCCTTGTTGGGATAGCTTGTCCATTTCTCCAATGTTGTTTTTCATTTCATCTACTATGCTGTAAATTTCTTCTGTGCTTGCGGATGCTTCTTCTGTGACAGCAGAGATGGATGAAGTAGCTTCATGTTGTTGCTCCACACGTTCTGTTGCGTTTGTAGACTTTTCTTTTATCATGGAGGACTTTTGTAAGTTTTGCTCGGAAGCATAGACGAGATCCTGCATGACATGTTGTAGCTTTTCGGTTGCGTTAATGTTTCCGGTCATGAGTTTTTCGATGTTTTGTCCCATTTCCATAAGGGCATTGTTGACCGTACCAAACTCGTCTTTTATGATAGCTTGTGTTGAATCGTATTGGAAGTTACCAGTTTGGTATGCCTCTACACGATGGAGTAACGTGTTAATGCCTTTATGGAATGATTTGGTGAAAAATATAATGGCGCCAATTGGTAAAAGGATAAGGATAATAAGTGCAACTAATGTAAGTATATCGTTTGTTTGGAGACGAGACGCCAGTGTTGCTCTTTCTTGTTCGGTATAGTTTGTAATGTATTCCGTAATGCCTTCGTTGGCACGTTCAAGTCTTGTTCTTGTGATGGTAAGTTGCTCGGAAACTTGTATTCGCATGCGGTCCATGTTAGATGCATTGGATACGTTGCTAACGACTGTGTATTGGTTAGATAACGATTCTTGGGCAACGTGAAAATATTGTTGCCATGCTGCTAGCTGTTCGTGCTGTTCAAAATAAGGTGTGAATTCTTCAAGGAGTTCTTCACTCGTTTGGATATTTTGGGCTAGCAGTTCTACGTGTCTTTCGGAATAGCCTGCTGTGATAATGTGGTACATGTTTGTTAACGTTGTTTGGTACGATTGAATGAGTTGGTAATAGGTTTCGTTCATTTCGGATAGGTTGTCTATTTCTTTTACGCTTGATTGGGCTTGGTTACTTAAAACCCAAATGAATGCGGAAGCGGCTGTGCCGACTATTGTTAAGGTGATGATAAGAGCTAGTAATCGTTTTTTTATGCTCATTCGGGGAGTCTCCTTTTTTAAAAATTAGGGTATTTTATTTTGTCTCGTTTTTGTGGAAACGTTTGCACTAATTTACATTTTAAACTTCTATGCCCTATATATCGGCAACTCTTTGTATTTATGTAGCTTTTTATTAGAAGAAAAAAAGCCTTGTCGTTACAACAAGGCCCCTTTTTACATATTTGATTTCCGTTCTTTTTCCACTAACATCTGTTTTAATTCTGCAATTTCATTGGATATTTTCGCTAACTCTTGTTTGCTTATTTCGATTTTTTCATTGCGTACACTTTCTTCTTTTGCTTCTTGGATGTTATTTAAAATTTCCCCGACGATTAAGTTAAGAACGATAAACGTTCCAACTAAAATAAAGGATACGAAATATACCCACGCAAACGGACTAGATGCAAAGATTGGACGGAAAATACCGCTTGCCCAAGACTCTAGCGTGATGACTTGGAAAAGGGTGATTAACGCTAAATGTAGCGATCCAAAGTATTCTGGTGCGATATCGCGATATAAAATAACGCCAACTACACCAAAAATGTAAAATACTAAGCTTAGTAACATTCCGATTGTGCCTAGTGATGGAATAGTTTTTAAGAATGCCGTTACTAATCGTTGTAGGGAAGGGATAACTGTTATGGCACGAAGCACACGGAATACCCTTAAAATACGAATGGCTGAAATGAAGTAGGAGCCGCTGAATAGTAGTACTCCCGCTACGATGACAAAGTCGAAAATATTCCAGCTACTCTTAAAGAAGTGAAATATTTTTTTCTCGGATAACATTCGCATAATTATTTCTATTGTAAAGAACCATAGGAAGAAGATTTCAAATCCATGGAAGATTCCGTAGTATTCTCTTAGTAGGTCAGGATATGTTTCTAGCCCGATTAATACAGCGTTTAAGAGAATGACGGTTATTACTATACCGGTAAAATATTTATGTGCTACTATTTCTCTAATTTTAGATTTTAACTTGTTCAATTTCTCTCTGAACTCCCTTATTAATAATTTATTGCAGTGATAGGGTACTAAGTGTTGATTTCAGCTGCAGGTACTCGCTTTCCGCGGGCGGTCTCAGGAGCCTCCTCGGCGCTTTTGGCGCCTGCGGGGTCTCCTTTGACACGCTTTCCCGCAGGAGTCTCGCACCTGCAGCTGAAATCAACTGTATAGGGTTAAAAATTGCTTAAGTAAACCTAAATAATTACTCTATAATGACCAGTCGATTGGTTTTTGACCAATTTTGGTTAAAAATTCATTTGTGGTGGAGAATGGTTTGCTGCCGAAGAATCCTTTTCTTGCTGATAATGGGCTTGGATGAACACTTTTATGGATATAGTGATGCTTATTTGTAATTAGCTTTTCTTTTGCAATTGCGTTGTTACCCCATAACCAGAAGACAACTGGTTTTTCTCTATCGTTTAATGCACGAATAATGGCGTCGGTAAACTGCTCCCAGCCTTTTCCTTTATGAGCGTTGGCTTTTCCTTGTTTTACAGTTAAAACTGTATTTAATAATAACACACCTTGTGCTGCCCATTTCATTAAATTTCCATGAGAAGGTGGTTCGATGCCGATGTCGGAATTCAGTTCTTTATAAATATTTTTAAGCGAGGGTGGAACAGTAACGCCATGTTGAACGGAAAAGCTTAAGCCATGTGCTTGTCCTAGTCCGTGATATGGGTCTTGCCCAAGAATAACCACTTTAACATTATGGTAAGGAGTTTCTTGCAGTGCTTTATATATATTTTCTTTCGCTGGAAAAATCGTTTCTTCATTGTACTCTTTTTCAACGAACTGTTGAAGTTGGATAAAATAATCTTTTTGGCTCTCCATTTTCATTAATTCTGTCCATTGCTTACAAGCAAATTGCATGACGTGAACACCTCAAGTAAGTAAACTTATTACCTCTACTACTTTACCACACAACACCAAAATTGAAATAATGAACATTTCCCGTTCGACAAAATTCGGGTGGTGCCTGGCACTCTAGTTCATTTTTCGACAAATTGCGGGTGGTGCCTGGCACCGTTTGTTTGAATTTGGTTGGTTGGCAGGGTAAAATGAGTGTGTTGGGGAGTGTATTGGGCGTTTATTTTACATTTTCCGATAAAATGTGTTACTTTTTTTCTGTTTTTTACGAAATAGGTTATTATATTTGGTCAAAATGTTATATCATATAAGACGAATAGTTACATGTTACATATAAAGTGAGGTTCTTATTGTGAGCAATGAACAAAATCCTAAATCAATAATTGTTATTTTTGGAGCAACAGGGGATTTAGCGAAGCGTAAACTTTATCCTTCTATTTATCGTTTATATAAAAATGGCAGCATTTCGAAAAACTTTGCAGTTGTTGGGGTTGCACGCCGCCCGTTAAGTCATGAAGATTTCCGCCAAAATGTGGAGAAGTCTGTTAGAGAAGCTAGCACGAATCATGATCACATTGAGGAGTTCAGCTCTCATTTTTACTATCATCCATTCGATGTGACAAGCAGCGAATCGTATCAACAGTTAAAAGATTTATTACATAATTTAGATGGTGACTATCATACGTTAGGAAATCGCATTTTCTATTTAGCGATGGCACCAGAATTTTTTGGTACCATTGCTTCCAACTTAAAGTCCGAAGGCTTAACAGATACAGATGGTTGGAAGCGACTTGTTATTGAAAAGCCGTTCGGTCATAACTTACCTTCTGCTCAGAAATTGAACGATGAATTACGTGAAGCCTTTTCTGAAAAAGAAATATATCGTATTGACCATTATCTTGGAAAAGAAATGGTCCAAAATATCGAGGTTATTCGTTTTGCTAACGCCATATTCGAACCGTTATGGAACAACCGTTACATTTCTAACATCCAAATCACTTCTAGTGAAACGCTTGGTGTAGAAGACCGCGGTAGATATTACGAAAGCAGCGGTGCATTACGAGATATGGTTCAAAACCATATGTTACAAATGGTTGCTTTGCTTGCGATGGAGCCTCCGATTAAATTAAATCCAGAAGAAATTCGTAGCGAAAAAGTGAAAGCTTTAAGAGCACTACGTCAAATTCCAGAAAATGAAGTCGATGATTACTTCGTTCGCGGCCAATATACTGGTGGCTTTATTAATGAAAAACCTGTCATTGGTTACCGTGAAGAAAATTCCGTTGACCCTAATTCAAACACAGAGACATTCGTTTCTGGAAAACTTATGATTGACAACTTCCGTTGGGCTGGAGTACCCATTTACATCCGCTCAGGTAAACGTATGACTTCTAAGTCTACAAAGGTTGTTGTGCAATTTAAAGATATTCCGATGAACCTTTACTACAACCGCGGAGCAAAAGTGGATCCAAACTTACTTGTCATTCACATTCAACCAGATGAAGGTATTACCTTACATTTAAATGCGAAAAAATCGGGTAAAGATATAACAACAACTCCGATTCGCTTAGACTATAGCAATAACAACTGCATCGACGGTATTAACACACCTGAAGCATACGAGCGCCTCATTTATGATTGTTTACGTGGCGATATGACAAACTTTACACATTGGGATGAAGTGTCCTTATCTTGGGGATTTGTTGATCAAATGTCTAAAGAATGGGAGTCGAAAAAAGCGGAAGACTTCCCTAATTACGAAGCTGGTTCTATGGGTCCAAAACAATCTGACGATCTTCTTGCAAAAGACGGATTTTTCTGGTGGCCAGTATAAGTAGATTTTTTTGTAAGGAGATTTTGGCTTTTCCATCTAATTTAGTGATTGAGTGGATTGGAGCGGAGGGCATCTGACTCCTGCGGGAAGAAGAGGGAAGGCTGAGACCCCACAGGCGAAGCCGAGGAGGCTCAGCTCCCTCCCCGCGGAAAGCAGATGCCCGCAGCGCAAAGGAACGGTCAAATTTAATACCTAATACACTTTTAGTAATACTGAACAACAGAGAGGAGTAGAAACAATATGAAATTTTACGATGTTACGATGCCAATTTTTACAGGAATGCCTGTTTACAAAAACAAGCCTGAAAAACAGCCAAAGGTTGAGACAGTAACGAACGGGTATGTTACAGAATCTCGCCTAAGCATAGACGTTCATACTGGCACACATGTAGATGCCCCATTACACATGGTAGTTGACGGCGAAACAATTGAAACTTTACCTTTAGATAAGCTTGTAGGTCCATGTAAAGTATTTGATATGACGAACATCGAAGACCGCATTAAAAAAGAGGATGTTGAAAGCCTGGACATCCAAAAAGACGACTTTATTTTATTCAAAACAAAAAACTCTTTTGATGAAGAGTTTAACTTTGATTTCATCTTTGTAGCTGAATGTGCAGCAAAACATTTAGCAGAAGTAGGTGTTTCTGGTATTGGAGTAGATGCACTTGGAATTGAACGTAGCCAAGAAGGACACCCAACACATAAAACACTATTCGCAAATAACGTGATCATTATTGAAGGGCTTCGTTTGAAAGAAGTAGAACAAGGCTCCTACACAATGGTTGCCGCTCCTTTAAAACTACAAGGAACCGACGCATCACCAGCAAGAATCATTTTATTAGAAATGTAAAATAACCAATTCGAAACGTAGCTATGACGGGGGAAATTGGATAAACATATTAGTGCCGGTTGTGTGACCGACTCCTCGAAAATGCATACGCATTTTCTTCGTGCGATGCATCGCTCTCGTAGCCTTCCTTGTCCTGCGGGAGAGGGTAGGCTGGTGAGACCCCACAGAGCCCTTGGGCTCGAGGAGGCTCACCGCCTCCCCCGCGGAAAGCGGTCACACAACCGGCACGTCTTTTATATACTAAAAAGAATATAATTGGACGCATCCTTTTTATACCTATATAACAAATACATATTTTCCTCCGTACTTATACAGAATATAACTAAGTAATAAGCTACGGAAGAAGTGGTAAGGATGCATCTCATCTTGTTGGTATGGGTTTTTTTACTTAATGTAAAACAACAAACATTAAAAAACTTCCATCAGCATGTAAACAGCATTTTATATGTGTGTGCAAGTAATTTCTTGTACTACCTATTATGCAAAGATTATATTCTATGGGATTTCAAATCAAATATAATGAGTTCAAAAGCCATTCGGACGATACACCTTCTTTTCATCATGCCACTCGTTTTATTACTTTACTTAGAAAATTACCCAAAGCAAAAGCTTGATCAACTACTCTATATAAGTAAATGGGTTGTTTCTTCCGCAATAATAGAATGCGTTGGCCAAAGAGTATTTAAAATGATTTATTTTGATAACGGCTGGCATATTGGCTGGTCCTTATGGATTTATGTTAAGATGTTCATCTTCAGTATTATGTTTAAAAAGTATCCATTCTCTGTTTTAGCTACTTCCTTTGGAATTACAGTATACTTACTGAAAAGATTTAAAGTTCCTGTTCTATCTAATATGAAGGAATATTGGTCGGAGACAAAAAGACTAGTCCAGCTAGAAAAACATGCTATTGTTACGTATTTACTTTCCTTTGTTACTACAGTCTTTTGCATACTTTCTATCTATTATTACTTCAGAAAAAACAAAACGCTTAGGTTCCGTTGATTGATGACGAAACCTAAGCGTTTTTAAATATTTACTTACTCATCCACTCTGTGTGGAAGATTCCTTCTTTGTCTACACGTTGGTAAGTGTGGGCACCGAAATAGTCTCGTTGTGCTTGAATTAAGTTTGCAGGTAACGTAGCGGTACGGTAGCTGTCAAAGTAAGACAATGCGCCAGAGAATGCTGGTACTGCCACACCATTTTGAATCGCAACCATCATCGTTTCACGAAGTGCACCTTGGTAGCTTTCTACGATTTCCTTGAAGTAAGGGTCTAATAGTAAGTTTGGTAAGCTGCCATCGCGATCGTAAGCTTCCTTAATTTTTTGTAAAAATTGAGCGCGGATGATGCAGCCGCCGCGGAAGATCATGGCGATTTCACCATATTGTAGGTTCCAATCGAACTCTTCGCTTGCTGCTCTTAGTTGTGCGAAGCCTTGAGCATATGAACAAATTTTAGCCATATATAATGCTTTACGTACTGACTCTATGAATACTTGCTTATCACCAGTATATCCTGTCATCTCTGGACCAGTTAACATTTCACTTGCTTTCACACGCTCTTCTTTCATTGCTGAGATGAAGCGAGCAAAAACAGATTCTGTGATGATTGGAAGTGGAACACCTAAGTCTAATGCACTCTTACTTGTCCATTTACCAGTACCTTTTTGACCAGCTGTGTCTAAAATTACATCTACTAACGGCTTGCCCGTTTCTTCATCTACTTTTGTGAAGATGTCTGCTGTAATTTCAATTAAATAGCTGTCTAACTCGCCTTTGTTCCACTCAGCAAATACTTCGTGTAACTCTTGAGCTGATAAGCCTAATACATTTTTTAATAAGAAATATGCTTCACTAATTAATTGCATGTCCCCATACTCGATACCATTGTGTACCATTTTCACATAATGGCCAGCTCCGTTTGGTCCGATATACGTACAGCAAGCATCGCCTTCTACTTTTGCAGAAATGTCTTTTAAAATAGGTTCTACTAGGTCGTATGCTTCTTTTTGGCCACCAGGCATGATAGAAGGTCCTTTTAACGCCCCTTCTTCTCCACCAGAAACGCCTGTCCCAACGAAGTGAATGCCAAGCTCTTCTAATTCTTTGTTACGACGGATCGTGTCTGTGTAAAGGGTGTTTCCGCCGTCGATTAAGATGTCGCCTTTCTCTAAGTAAGGCTTTAGAGATTCAATCGTAGCGTCCGTTGCTGCACCTGCTTTTACCATAAGTAAAATTTTGCGTGGCTTTTCTAGTGAGTTTACAAACTCTTCAATTGTAAACGTTCCTACTACGTTTTTGCCTTCTGCTTCTAGTAGAAACTCTTCTGTTTTGTCTTTTGAACGGTTGAATACTGAGATGGAGTAACCTCTACTTTCTATATTTAATGCTAGGTTTTTTCCCATTACAGCAAGACCGATAACACCGATTTGTTGTGCCATAAAAAAACTTCCTTTCTATGTAAAATAACTGTTTTTTCAGTGAATCAATTTCATAATTACGGTTCGTTTAGTGAAAAACGAACTAAACTTCACTCTAACTTAATAAACGTTCCCTATTATTATGTTCTTGCGCATGACGCTGTAGAATTATTCGTTTTTCGTATAGTAATGATACATTATGAAACGGACTCTAGTACTAAAAACTTGGCTATGTTAAAGGTTGCTGTTGATTTCCGTGCAAGGCTTCGCTTTCCGCGGGCGGTAAAAAGGAAGGTTATTTTCACTGCCGTGAAAAAACCTACTCCTCGGCGCAAACGCCTGTGGGGTCTCCCGCTTCCCGCTTCTCCCGCAGGAGTCTCAGCCTTGCACGGAAATCAACAGGTAAGTATATAAATATCAACACTAAGCTTTAACACAGCCAAACTATAAAATCCTGTGCTATTATACCATTTTATTTGATTAGAAAATAGCATTATGGCTAGGAGATTGCGAACATTTCACATGTAAAACGCTTACACTTTAGTCTTTGTTTTCGGTACACTTCTATACTTGTTATTTGGGAGCTTCTTGAACATAGTTCATCGCAATGGCTTTTATATAGGCTGCACGAACGGAAAGGATCGAAACCATTAAGGCACTTTCCATGTTGGATTGTTGTTTTTCCGATAGGTGTTCGTACATTTTCATATATTCCTTCACTTCATTAGCGATATAGTCCTCGGTTAGTATTTCCCCTTTTCGTACAAGTTCTTCATAGAGGTTAGAGTACGCAAGTAAATACTTAACTGGACTAATCAGGTCGTCTTTTCGATCCTTTGGATTGTTAAAAACTAACCGTAACACGGGGCGGATGGCTTCAAAGTCGAGGATTGTCTTTAAGTCTTTCACTATGTAAAGCAATGCTGCTTGTTGTATCGAGTATTTTTTTCCGACCTCAGGAGAGCCAATGAACTCTTTCATTTCGCGCTTTACCCAATTTTTTAAGGCCGTTTCCGAAATGGTCGTACATTCGAGCTGGTTTCCTAGTGTAGCTATGTCGTTCATAGAGAAACCAAGTTTGTTGTTTTCAAGGCAATTGATAAGCTTTTGTTGCAGGTCTGTAGAGACTGTCCCAATGGATTGGATGACCCTGAGTACTTCTTCGTTATTCTTTTCTATAACAACCTTTAGTAGGTTGGCTAACTGTAAACGTGTCCAGCCTTGTCGCATATTCAGACACCCTCTTAGGTTCGTAATTTCATTTTGTGTAGAATTTGGTATACAATTACTCGGTGTAGCCGATAAACTGTTTTTTTCGCCGATTAAACCGTGTTTTCGCTGATTGGCTTGCTCTATTCGCCGATAGAATAGTCACTTTCGCCGATTGAGTCGCGATTTTCGCCGATAAGTTCGACATTTCCGCCGTTTAACACGCGATTTTCGCCGATAAGATCGACCGCTTTCGTCGGTTGAGTTTCGATTTGCCTTTTTTCTCCCTGCCTACCTACACTTTGAGACGAAAATCACCCTTACTTGTCTATAATAGTAAGTCCACTAACACAATTCGTCAAATAAAGGTAAAGTTGTTTTATTGAAAAATTTCTGATTTGCATCTATAATTAGGTCTAGATAGAAAACAGGTTCATATGAACTCATAAACTATTATACAGTATATTATCAGGAGGAGAATTATGGGTAAACGTGTATTTTTATTCCTATTAACAAATATCATGGTTCTTGTAACCATCGGTATTGTCCTTTCCATCCTTGGTGTAGGTAGCTACCGCACTGCTGATGGCGGAATTGATTTAGTAACTTTATTGATTTTTAGTGCCGTGATTGGTTTCACTGGTGCGTTCATGTCACTATTGATGTCTCGCTGGATGGCGAAGAAAATGATGAACGTACAAGTTTTAAATCCAGATGGATCGCTTTCTCCACGTGAGCGTAAAATCGTAGACATGGTTCACCGTATGAGTCGTGCTGCTGGTATTACTCGTATGCCTGAGGTTGGAATCTATCATTCCCCAGAAGTAAATGCATTTGCAACTGGTCCTTCTAAAAACCGTTCATTAGTTGCGGTGTCTTCTGGTCTTTTAGATGAGATGGATGAGGCTGCAGTAGAAGGTGTTATCGCGCATGAGGTAGCACATATTGCAAATGGCGACATGGTAACGATGACACTTTTACAAGGTGTTGTAAATACATTTGTTGTGTTCTTAGCACGTATTGCTGCATGGGCTGTTTCTCGTTTCGCACGTGAAGACTTAGCACCAATTGTTCACTTTATTGCGGTAATCGTATTCCAAATTGCTTTCTCTATTCTTGGAAGCATCGTCGTTATGGCTTACTCTCGTTACCGTGAGTTCCATGCGGACCGTGGTGGCGCTGACTTAGCTGGTAAAGACAAAATGGTTCACGCATTACGCTCTTTAAAACAATACACGAACCGTATTACAGATGAAAAAGATACTGCTGTTGCGACATTAAAGATTTCAGGGAAAAAGAAAGGTTCACTTTTCTCTTCTCACCCTGATCTAGATGAGCGTATTCGTCGTTTAGAAGCAAAATAATCTTTTCATTCATTAAAAAACTTAGAGCCATTCTGCTCTAAGTTTTTTTGTTTTATTTTTAATTATGATGGGTATGTAAATTCAGATGAGTAAATATACCTATTCGAGTCCTTGTCGATAAATTAGTCCAAATGCCCTAATAGGTGTATTATCTTTTATAATTTTCTGTTATATTGAACTTATCATGAAAAAGGAGAACGGAAATTATGGAGCTATTCGTACTCTTACTCTCAGCTATCACACTTGCTAGCCTTTTTAACATGTTTCGTCACTTTTTACCAAGAATATATCAAAAATTATTAATAAATAGTGGCTTTTTATTATTTCTTTTAGTTCCAACTTACTTTTTAGATATTCCTCCTTATGCGGTGCTAAGTGTATATATCCTAATCGTGTTAAGTATGGCTTTTTATTTTCATATAATAGGAGCCTTAGTAAGTATCATTGTAGGTTTATTACTTGGATATAACTATGGTCTACCAACTTCTCATCTAATAGAACTATTTATTATATACATATCTATTTTATTTTTAACTTACTTGCTTTTTAGAAGAATAAAGCAGAGCAAAGATTTGAACGAAAACTGGATATCGCAACTGATGAAACAGTCCAAACAGCTTCATGTTTACAGAGAAATCGGTACGATGATGCAGCAAACATCTTCGCTAGATAAACAACTTTTAACGATTTTAACTGCGTTAACGGCTGGTCACGGACTAGGTTTTAACCGTGCCATCATTTTTTTAAAAGTGAATGAGGACGATGTTCTATATGGGCGTATGGCTGTTGGGCCGCGCACGGCAGAAGAAGGCTTTCATATATGGGAAAATATTGCCGCGAAAAAATATCAGTTAACCGATCTAATAGAAATTAATAATAATGAGACTCATACTGACTTAGAGCTCAATGATATCGTGCAGTCTTTGGTTATTCCTTTGAACAATCAACATTCTTCTGCCTATAAAGCGATGAAAACAAGAACTCCTAGTATTATTACGGAGAACCATGTAGAAGACGATTTTCAACAACAGATGAAACTGCTTTTTCAAATGGAAGAATATGCGATTGTTCCACTCATTCATAAAGGAAATGAAATAGGAATAGTTGTGATTGATAATGTTGTAAACAAGAAGCCAATTACGTTAGAAGATTTAGAAGGTGTGCTTCCATTTGCTAACCAAGCAGCTGTTGGCATTGAACAAGCGACGATGTATGAAAAAATGGAACAACTCGCAAAACGAGATGGGTTAACAGGGTTGTATAACCAACGTTCGTTGCAGCAGACGTTACGCCTTTTATTTCAAGATGAACAAGTGAGTTGGCCAGTTAGCCTCATTATGATTGACATCGATTTTTTCAAACATTTTAATGACAGAAATGGTCATTTACTAGGGAATGAAGTGTTAATTCAGCTCGCTAATTTGTTGCAAACAACTGTTGGAAAAGGCCACTCTATTTACAGATTTGGCGGAGAAGAACTATCTATTGTCATGCCTAAGAGTAACGCAGAAGCTGCGTATGAGTTAGCAGAAAAAATTCGTCATGCAGTGACAACGACTAGATTTCCTGAAGGGCAACATCAGCCGCTCGGTATGCTAACCATTAGCATTGGTGCCGCTTGTACGGAAGACCTCTCTACTCTATCAAAAGATGCATTAATAAGTGCTGCAGATGAAGCTTTGTATGCAGCTAAAAATAATGGCAAAAACCGAACTGTTGTATTTAAAGGAGAGTGATTAGGTTGGATACTATTATTTATTTTCTAACTTTTATTGTATTTTCAGCCTTTCTCTTTTTTCTTTCTATACCATTTTATAAGAATTACTTACGTGTATATTCTCGCTTTCTCTTTAAACGCTTAAGGGTGGAAAATAATTTTCCTTATACATTTGAACAAATTGTTTTTTTCTTTACAAGGCCTAGTTTAATACCTGCCTTACAACAAGCTGAAATAGAAAGACTAGAAATTGAATTAGAATTTAAAGGCATTTTACTTCCATGCTTAAAAGGAGTACGAATATTTTTACACGACACGGCAGAGGAGGCGCCGTTGTTTTTGGCGTATTTATCTGTTGAAGATTTTCGTTCCCCGACATTGGATAAGTTGTTAAAAGAAGAGAAGATTTCTCCTACTCAATATGTTACGATATGTTCAAGTCAACTAACACTTCCTGCCGTTCAAGAAGCTTTAAAAGAAGATGTAATTAAGCAATTGAAAATGGGAAGATATGCTAGTGTAACATCGGAATAAAGGAGAAATGTAAATGGCCGACTTGCAAGATACAGTTGAAATCAATAAGCCGATAGAAGAAGTATTTTCTTTTTTCACCCATATAGAAAACTCTCTAGAAGTGATGAGTAATGTAACGAAGGTAACCTTATTAACAGAAGGCCCTCTACAAGTTGGCAGTAAGTTTGAAGAAACGCGAAATATTCGTGGTAAGGAAGCAACGGCTGTTATAGAAGTAATAGAATTAGATGCACCGAATCGTTATGGTGTAAAAAGCGACTCCAATGGATTAACGGTTACGTACCATTATTATTTCCGCCCAACGTTGGATAACACAACAAAAGTCTCATTTGAAGGTAAAATTAAAACAAGTGGCCTGCGCATGTTATTGTCAAAGCCCGTGATACGAAAGATTTTACAAAAAGAAGATGGAGAACACTTACGAACGTTGAAGGAGCTTTTGGAGAAAAAAGCTGATAGGGAATAGTTTTCATAGCCAAAATGAACTTCATTCGCCTTATGAAGTTCATTTTTTTCTTTATTCTTGAGCAAAATGAACTTCATCGGCCTTATCAAGTTCATTTTCTTCTTTTTTCTCGAGCTAAATGAACTTCGTCGGCCTTATCAAGTTCATTTTCTTCTTTTTTCTTGAGCTAATTGAACTTCATCTATATTCCTATTTCTTATTAAACCCTTTTTTCTCTACAAACTCTTTCATATACATGCGTTTTGGACTTTCTAACATCGAAGCCATTTGAGCAGTCCATTTGTCGTTGCGCATCCCATTTGTTCTGTCGTAATAATATTGAGAAATTTCTTTGTTATATGCTTCTAACTGTTCTTTAAATTGTTCATTATTTGGTTCGTATGTTTCTTCATGGTAAACGTTTGAAACTGGTAAACGTGGTTTCACGCCTGGATCTTGCGCTGGGTAACCTACTGTTAAACCGAATAACGGAATAACTCTATTTGGAGTTTGCAACACTTCACATACCTTTTCTAAATTGTTACGTAATCCTCCTATATAACAAATACCTAATCCCATTGATTCTGCTGCTATTGCCGCATTTTGTGCTGCGAGTGATGCGTCAATAAGTGACACCATATATTTCTCTGTGCTCTCTAACGATTCGCTTAAATCTACTCCTTCCATTTCCGCAATCACATCATGTCGATGTAAATCTGCGCAGAAAACAAAGAAGTGACCGCTATTTTCTACATAAGACTGATTACCAGCTAGTTCTGCTAGTTCTTGTTTCTTTTCTTTGTTCGACACTCCGATAATAGAATAAGCTTGTATAAAACTAGAAGTGGATGCTGCTTGAGCACTTTTTACAATGGTTTCAATTTGTTCCTTTGTTAGCTGTTTATCTTCAAATTTCCTTATAGATCGATGAGCTAATAACGTATTAATTACTTCATTCATGAAACATAACTCCCTCCAACATCTTTTATATCTCTATTAAAACAAAAGACCCACTACATTGACTAGTTTTTCGCCCCGCTGGCAGCATATTTGGTATCTTTTTATATTTTGGGTGCAAAATGGTAAAATAGGAGTACAACGTTCCAACTAACTTCTTGGAATAGACTTTATGGGGGATTACATATGAATTTGAAAAATTTAGGAATTGTTTTTTGGGTTTCGGCGACCATTGTTGCCATTTTAGTGTTAATAGGAGCATTGGCGCCAAACGCATTTGGAGAGATATCGGGGCGCGCGCTGGATTTTACTACATATGCTTTCGGTTGGTTTTACTTGTTAGCCGTTTTATTCTTTGTGTTATTTTGTCTTATTTTAGCGTTTACTCGTTACGGAAGGATTCGCTTAGGAAGAGATGAAGATCGACCAGAGTTTCCTTTTTTCACTTGGATAGGGATGCTCTTTAGTGCAGGATTTGGTGTTGGTCTTGTTTTTTGGGGAATTGCAGAGCCAATGAGCCACTATTTTACACCACCACGTGATACGGTAGAGCCTTTAACTGATGTTGCGGCTCGTACTGCGATGCACTATTCCTTTTTTCATTGGGGAGTAAGTCAATGGTCCGTCTTTACAGTCGTTGGACTTGCAATCGGTTATTTTCAGTTTAGAAAAAAAGAAGATGGACTTATCTCCACAACACTTAAGCCAGTCATTGGGGATCGTGAATACATAAAAAAGCCTATTGATATTTTAGCGGTTATCGCTACAGTGATGGGAGTCGCTACTTCATTAGGACTTGGGATTTTACAAATTAACGGTGGGTTAAATGTTGTTTTCGGCATTCCAAATAATGCAATCGTTCAACTTATTATCATATTTGTTCTTTTACTTTTGTATTTAAGTTCGACGAGTACTGGATTAAATCGCGGAATTAAATATTTGAGTAACTTAAACTTAGCTCTTGCTATTTTATTGACGGCTTTTGTATTTATTATGGGGCCGACTGTGTTTATTTTAAATACGTTTACGCTTGGTATTGGGGATTATATTTCTAATTTCTTTAATACAAGCTTACGATTAACACCATACAAAGGTGGAACGTGGGTACGTGACTGGACGATTTTCTATTGGGCTTGGGCCATTGCTTGGTCACCTTTTGTTGGTGCATTTATTGCTCGAGTTTCTAGAGGAAGAACGATTCGGGAATTTGTCCTTGGCGTGTTAATTGTTCCCCCATTAATTGCACTGTTCTGGATTGCAGTATTTGGAGGAACAGCTTTACACTTTGATCTATTTGGTGGGACAGATATTGCCACAACGGTAAATAATGATATTACATCGGCATTGTTTACTACCTTTGCACAACTGCCATTTACTTTTATTCTATCATTACTTTCTATCTTATTGATTCTTACGTTCTTAATTACTTCTGCGGACTCCGCGACGTTTATTTTAGGAACGATGACGTCGAATGGTAGTATGAATCCACCATTATTTTTACGTGTCATTTGGGGGACTTTAATGGCTTCTATTGCGGCTGTTCTATTGTTGTCGAGTGGATTAGAAGGATTACAGACAGCTTCCTTAGTTGCTGCGTTGCCTTTTACTGTTATATTACTTGGGATTTGTCATTCTTTAGTGAAGGCGTTGAATAAAGAGCGCAAAGAGCAGAAACGAGCGAAATAGGAAGATTGGGAAGAACCTACTTATTAAATTGAGTAGGTTTTTTTTATGTATGAGAGTGCTATCGGTACTTTTCTCCGTCCTATGGGCACTTTTCAGGCGCTTATCTATACTTTTTGCAGGTCTATCGGTACTTTTCTACTCTCTATCTATCCTTTTTAGAATTCAGAACAAAATTTAGTAATTCTACAATTATCTCAACTTTTTTAAAAAAATAGGACAAATATCCATAATAGAAGGAATATACTGAATATTGTAGAACTACTACATTTGTATACAAACTTATATGGGGGAGGAAGAAAAAGTATGAAGCCAATAATTTCTTTTTTCAATCGGCTAATGCAACGTTATTTACCTGATCCATTTTTATTTGTTATTATCCTTACTTTTGTTGTATTTGGATTAGGTCTAATTTTCACAAGCAGTGGACCAGTTGACATGGTAAAGCATTGGGGAGATGGCTTTTGGGGATTGCTCGCATTCTCGATGCAAATGGTACTTGTACTTGTTACAGGTTATGTTTTAGCAAGTAGTCCTGTATTCAAAAAATTTCTAGGAGCACTTGCTTCTACTGCAAAATCACCAGGATCTGCTATCGTTATCGTAACAGTTGTTTCGTTAATTGCTAGTTGGATTAACTGGGGATTCGGATTAGTTATTGGGGCACTTTTTGCAAAAGAGCTTGCGAAAAAGGTGGAAAACGTAGATTATCGCCTACTAATTGCAAGCGCTTACAGCGGATTTATTGTGTGGCATGGTGGATTCTCTGGTTCCATACCGTTAACAATTGCAACAGAAGGACATTTTTCTCAAGATCTAATTGGGGTCATTTCTACTTCCGAAACTATTTTCTCTACATTTAACTTAATTCTTTTAGCTGCTTTGTTTTTAGTATTACCTTTAATGAACAGACTTTTAATGCCTTCAAAAGAAGATACAGTTTCTGTTGACCGTACATTATTAGAAGAAGCATCTAACTTACAAGCAGCAACAATCGAAAAGGCAAATATGACACCAGCTGAACGTCTAGAAAACAGTTATATTTTATCACTAACTGTATCTGTTATGGGGTTAGCCTTTTTATTCTATTATTTTGCAAACAATGGCTTTAGTTTAAATTTAAATATCGTTAATTTCCTATTCTTATTCTTAGGAATCCTGTTCCACTGGACTCCTAAAAACTTCTTAGAATCAGTAATGAATGCGGTGAAAGGTGCAAGTGGTATCATCATTCAGTTCCCGTTCTATGCTGGTATTATGGGAATGATGACAGCATCAGGCTTAGCGGCGGTTATGTCAGAAGCGTTCGTTAGCATTTCTAATGAGCATACATTCCACTTTTTCGCATTCTTAAGCGCTGGTATTGTTAACTTCTTCGTACCATCTGGAGGCGGCCAGTGGGCTGTCCAAGCTCCAGTTATGCTAGAAGCTGCAAAAGCAATGGACGTATCTATTGCAAAAACGGCTCTTGCTGTATCATGGGGCGATGCTTGGACGAACTTAATCCAACCGTTCTGGGCGTTGCCGGCACTTGCCATTGCGGGACTCAAGGCGAAAGACATCATGGGCTTCTGTGTTATTTTACTATTTGTAAGTGGAGCTATCATTTCTCTAGCTTTCTTACTACTATAATCATGACTTCAGGCCTTCTCCTTATTGGAGGAGGCTGTTTTACTTATTTTCAAAATGAACAAATAAGTAATAAGCGTAACGAATGTTCCGTTTATTATAATTAAATAACGTTCAATATAATACGTAAATTATATGAAAGAATAGGTTTAATATTCGTTTTTCGTTTAGTAATTGTACATTATGAAACTCACTCAACTAAAATATTCGTTTTTCATTAAACGACCCTAATAATGAAATTGATTCACTTTTACCGCAAAATAAAAAAGAGAAGGATTTCTCCTTCTCGTTAGTATTAGGTTATATGTCCCATTTTATGACATTCATTTTTAGTTTTCCTTTTGCACCAACCTTTATAGCACGGTTGCTTTCAAACGGGAACATACGGGCTGTAAACACTTCTTCCCCACCATTCACAAATACTTCTATGGATGATGTGTCTAAATATATAGTTAACAAAGACAATTCTTCTAAAGAGCAACTACGAATTTCTGTTTGAGATGTCACGAAGTTAACCCTCTCCATGGAAAAGCGTTTTTCTTCTCTATTATAGATAAGTCTCACGTTATCTCTTACGTTTATTTCCAAAAAGGAGTAGTCATTCTCTAGTAATTCAACAAATAACTCATAACTATCTCCACTCATACCATCTAACTCTAGCATTTCGTCTACTGCGTAAACATTTTGGAGTTCAAGCTTTGACTTTCGTAAAAGAGCTAACTCTTCTACTGGTTGTTGAATGAGCTTATCGTTTACCATTTTTAATTCTCTTGGCAAGGTCATGCAGTGAATCCAGCGGTTTTCTATTGTTGGATGTTTATCTTCTTGTTGTTCCGGTACACCCATCCATCCGATCAGCAATCTGCGTCCATTTTCATCTAACGTTGTTTGTGGCGCGTAAAATTCAAAGCCTCTATCGAGTTCTACAAACTCTCCATGTTCAAAGTTTGCCTCTTGATATTCTAATTTCCCTAGGAAATATCCGGCTTGAAACACATTTTGATACTTATAGCCTTCTGGCTTTAACCCTTGTGGAGAGACAATTAATACATCCTTGTCATCAAGGTGAAACAAATCAGGGCATTCCCACATGTAGCCAAATTCTCCTAATCCGTTCAAATTAGACCCAGCAATTGCTCCCACATGTTGCCAATCTGTTCCGTTTTCGGATTTTAAAAGCGCAACTTTTCCTTCTAGTTCATGACTTTGTGCACCAACAACCATATACCACTTATCATCATGTTTCCATACTTTCGGGTCGCGGAAGTGTGCGGTATATGCTTCAGTAGGTAACTGGACTACTGGCCCTTTTTTTTCAAAACGGATGCCATCCTTAGATACGGCAAGGCATTGGTAGGTTTCACGGTTTCCTTCTTCATCTTTTACATTTCCTGTGTAAAAAAGGAGTAGTTCACCTTGATGGGAAATGGCGCATCCTGAATAACAGCCATTTTTATCAAACCAGTCACTCGGTGCTAGGGCAATTTTTTCGTGTGTCCATTGGACAAGGTCTGTTGATGTGTAGTGACCCCAAAACTTTGCGCCATGACCAGTTTTAAATGGCATCCATTGATAAAATAAGTGATATGTTCCGTTCCAGTGAATGAAGCCATTCGGGTCGTTTAGTAAGCCTACTGGAGGCATGATGTGATAGTTTAGACGGTAATAGTCGTTTCCCACTAATTCTTTGTATTTTTCTACTTCTGCTAATGCTTGTTGTTTTAGTGCATCATCTTTGGAAGTCATTCGATACCTCCTACTTTAATTTCTATATTTTAGGGTTCTAATTGTTGATTTCAGCTGCAGGTGTTCGCTTTCCGCGGGCGGTAAAAAGGAAGGTTATTTTCACTGTCTTGAAAAAACCTACTCCTCGGCGCAAGCGCCTGTGGGGTCTCACTTGACACGCTTTCCCGCAGGACAAGGAAGGCTCCGGAGCGATGCCTCGCACGAAGAAAATGCGTATGCATTTTCAAGGAGTCTCACACCTGCAGCTGAAATCAACTGTATACGTTGAAACAAAACTAACAAAAACAAATTAATTTCTTTTTACTAACAATTCCACTTTTTCTAATGTTGGTAGGGCGGTCATGGCTCCTTTTTGGGATGCAGCGAGGCCGCCGGATACACTGGCGAATTCGGCCATTTTTCTTGCTTTTTCTAGTGTAATTTCATTTACACTTTCGTTCATGTTCGCAAGGCAGTAAAGAATACCTGATACGAATGCGTCTCCTGCTCCAGTAGTATCTACAGCGTTCACTTTCATTGCTGGAACACGTACTGAACCGTCTTTCATAAACGCATAACTACCTTCCGCTCCTAGCGTGATGAAAATGAGTGGAATGTTATACTGTTCCTTTAAAGAAGCTACCCCTATCTCAATCTCAGCTTCTCCTGTTAGAAACTCCAACTCTTCTTCGGAAATCTTTAATACATCCACTTTTGGCATGATGGACAAAATCGTTTCTTTTGCTTGTTGTTCTGACTGCCACAAACTTAAACGTAAATTCGGGTCATACGAAACGATTAGCCCTTTCTCTTTTGCCTGCTCAACAGCTTTCTCCGTTGCACTTCTAGAAGGTTCACTTATCATGGAAATAGATCCGACGTGTAGGATGTTATGTTCTTCAAAAAGCGTATCTACAATATCCTCTTCCTGTAAAAATCGATCTGCACTTGGGTCAATATAAAAGTCAAAACTTCTTTCGCCACCCTGTCCAAGTGTGACAAAAACGGCTCCAGTGCGTACGTCGTCTGTCATAGACATATAGTTTGTATTCACGCCGTAATTTTGAAGCGTTTCTTTCAAAAATCGACCAAGTACATCGTTTCCAACTTTACCAACAAACGTGGAAGGTGTTTGTAGTCTAGCAACACCTACCGCTACGTTTGCTGGCGCTCCCCCTGGGCTTTTTTGATACGTTACATTATGTTCATCAAGCGGAATGAAATCTATTAATGCTTCCCCTAAAGATATAACTCCTTTTTTCATCATCCGTACGCCTCCTCGCAAGTTTGCAGGGAAGGCTAAAAAAGCCCTCCATGCCCCAATATACTTTTTAGTCTTCTTTAATGCCCATAATCCAAGTCGCGATAAATGCTGTTGATACTGCAATGGCAAATCCAATTAGATAGTGAACAACATTCATCATGCCAAACTCCACTAAAATAGCAATCATCGGAATACCAGTTAATCCGTAAGAGTTAGCAATAACATTTGTTAAGACAACATATCCTCCGCCTAATGCGCCACCGATAGCCGCTCCGATAAATGGCTTACGATATTTTAAGTTCACCCCGAAAATAACAGGCTCTGTAATACCTAAAAATGCTGATAATGCAGAAGGTAACGCAATTTCTTTCGTTTTAGCACGTTTTGCTAAGAAAAATACCGCCAATCCCGCACCACCTTGGGCCACATTTGCCATTGCCCAAATTGGTAACAAATAGTTAAAACCAAGTTGTGTAATGAGCCCCGCTTCTATTGCATGGAAGCTATGATGTACACCCGTTATAACAATTGTAGAATATAATCCACCGAAAATTAATCCAGCAAATACACTACCATGTTCATATATAAAATTTAAAACCGTAGTAATACCTTCTCCGATAAAGTTACCAAGTGGACCAATAAACATGATCGTGACAAATCCAGTTAATATAATCGTTAAGAATGGTGTAACAAGTAAATCAATCGCACCTGGCACTACTTTTCGTAAGCCTTTTTCTATTTTACTCATAATATAAACCGCTAATAACACTGGTACTACTGTTCCTTGGTATCCAATTAAATCAATGTTTATCCCGATAAAATAAATCGATTCCGGCTCTGCATTCGCTAATCCCCAAGGGTTCAACAATGCTGGATGGGTCATGATACCACCGATTACAGCACCTAAGTAAGTATTCCCACCGAATTCTTTTGCAGCACTATAGCCTAGTAAGATTGGTAAGATAATAAAAGAAGCACTAGAGAACATATCTAAAAAAAAGATTATTGGACTATCTGCAGAAACCCAATTGAATGTATTTAACATACCAAGAAGTCCCATTAATAAACCACTTGCAACAATCGCTGGGATGATTGGCACAAAAATGTTCGATAACGTTTTGGCAAAGCGAGCAATTGGATTTAATTTTTGCTTTACTGCTTCATTATGATCTTGTGTTTCTTTTTCATTCAGACCTACTTCTTTTGCAAATTCTATAAATACTTTATTAACCGTTCCTGTTCCAAAGATGACTTGGAACTGGCCAGAGCTTGCAAATGCACCTTTCACACCTTCAAGTTCTTCTAACCCGCTTGTATCCACTTTACTTTCATCTTGTAGTACGAGTCGTAATCTTGTTGCGCAGTGCATGGCGCTAATAATGTTGTCTTTTCCACCTAAGAGCGGAATTAGTTCTAATGCTATTTTCTTGTAATCCATCCTAATTTCCTCCAAATTGTTTTATATTTTTATTAATAATTGATTTGTTAAACACCGCTGTTGATTTCCGCGCAAGCCTTCGCTTTCCGCGGGAGTCTACGACTTGACGCGGAAATCAACTGTTTGAAAAGTATCGTAAATAACATTTGCTTAGCTAGTTCACACTTAAAAACAAAAAAAGACCTAAAAAACGTGGCTAGAAACTTTGATAGTTCCAGCGAACGAATTTTAGGTCTTGCCTGCTAAGTCAGTAACAATCCTGTTAAAAATGTTAAGTTGTGTATACGTTTACATTGTAGATGTTTCGACAAGATTCGTCAATAGGGAATTACTTCAGTAACCGTTGAACGTGAAGTGTGATATAACCTACTTCCGATGGCGGAAAGTCAAAGTTATATTCTGTATGCAAATAGTCAGCTATTTGCTGTGCACAAGAAAAAGCCTTGTCATATTTCACACGCAACAGTTCTAACATGTCTTCGTCCATGGAGTCGAATTGCTCTTCTCCTTCTACTCTTCCTAAAGCGAATCTTAAATGTGATACGAGCCTCTGGTAGGACATACTTTGTTCGGCTACATTTACATCTAACGTTTTCTCAATTAGGTCGATTAGTTCACTAATGATTGTTGTATGTTGTAATGTTTCGGTCATGCTTTTTGAACCAAGTTTTGCCGTATGAATATGAAGCGCAATGTGGCCCACCTCATCTTCCGGAATCTCAACATTTAATCGTTCCTTTATTAGCTGTTTCGCCCATATTCCAATTTCGAATTCTTTGCGGTAAAGCGTACGAATTTCATTCAGGAGCTTGTTTTGTATGGCAAATCCTTTTTGTAAACGCTCTATCGCAAATGATAAGTGGTCCGTTAAGGCAATATGAATGTGGTTGCTAAGTGGTACTTGCAACACACCTTCCGCATGGCTAATAATTTGTTCGGCAATCTCTATATGTGCTTCAGGTAATGTTGCTAACATTTCTTGGAATTTATCATTGCCATCTTTCATGACAAAGATTTTTTCAATTTTATTTTTAGCGACAATATCGTTCTTTCCTTTTTGAAAACCAATCCCGTTACCCATTACGATCTTTTCTTGTCCAGCTTCTTTTACTACAACCGCATTGTTATTTAGTATCTTGCTTATTCTCACGTTTGTACGCTCCCAACATGATAAGTTGGTAGTGTTAGGCACCTACCTTATGTCCCTTTATTATAACAAATTCGGAGGCTATGCAAAATTGAATAACTAATCAAAATCATCCAGGGTACTAACTGCAGATATTCGCGGAAGGTATTCGCTTTCCGCGGGCGGTAAAGGTAGGTTATTTTCACTGTCGTGAAGAAACCTACTCCTCGGAGCAAGCGCCTGTGGGTCTCCCTTGTCACGCTTCTCCCGCAGGAGTCTCATACCTTCCGCGAATATCTGCTTTATTTGTACAAGCAATTGCTATTAGTAAAAAAAAGTTATTTTACAATAAACGTTGCTAATGTTGTATCTCCTGCAACTGCCTCTGATACTGTTTCTTTTGTGAACGTTTCTAGCACATCACCGTTTGTCATAATAATCGGTGTCACAGTGCTTTTCGCTTTTTCTGCGATTAACGCCAAGTCAAAGCTAATTAGTTTAGTTCCAACTTTTACTTTGTCGCCAACTTGTACGTGGCCTTCGAAACCTTCGCCGTTCATGCTTACTGTTTCTAAACCTACATGGATTAGCACTTCTACTCCAGATGCTGTTTTAATTCCGATGGCATGTTTTGTTGGGAAAAATTGAACGATTTCACCCTCTACCGGAGATACAACTGTACCTTCTGTTGGTTCAATGGCAAAGCCGTCACCCATCATTTTTTGTGCAAAAACTGGGTCTGGTACTTCTTCTAATGGTACGAATCTTCCTGTTAGTGGTGCAATGATTGCTCCGTCTTTTGATACTTCTTCTTTACCGCCGATTAACTTTTTGAAAAATGACATGTTTGTTAGCACTCCTTTTGAAATATTCTGATAAAAAACAAATAGACCTAATGCGGCCATGTTAAACATGTGCATTAGGTCTTGCCTGCTGGTAGCAGTAACAATCCTATATATTTTGTTTTTTTAAAATAGACTCTGTTAAAAGGCCGCTGTTGATTTCCGCGCATATCTTCGCTTTCCGCGGGCGAGTCGAGAGCCTCCTCGGCGCATCGGCGCCTGTGGGGTCTCTCGCTACTCGCTTCTCCCGCAGGAGTCTCCGATATGCGCGGAAATCAACAGCTAAAAAGGTATCAAAAACTCAACACTAACCTTTAACACAGACAAAAAATAAAATCTAACATAACCATTCTTTTTAAAAACTTAAAGAAAAAATAAGGTTTTGTCAACTAGATTGTTATTTTTTGAAGATGGCTGCGTTCTTGACTAGTTCTTCCCAGTCTGGGTAGAAGTCGGAACGGCGGTCGCGCCATGTTGTGACAGAGCCACTTTCTCTTACTTTTTCTAAAAGAGAGATATCTAAGTCACCTGTAATGACCATGTCTGTATTGAGTTCACCTTCTGCGACAATTCCTTTCGGTGGAAACGGTACGTCGTTAGGGGAAAGAATGGCACCTTGCCCAAAGTTACCTCGCATAAAGTCAACAGTAGGTAAAGAACCGATTGTGCCTGTTGTGACAACATAGATTTGATTCTCAATGGTTCTCGCATGACAAGAGTAGCGGACTCGGTGGAAACCGTGGCGATCATCTGTACATGATGGTGCGAACACGACATCCGCCCCCATTGCTTTTGTTAAGCGTACAACTTCAGGAAATTCCATATCGTAACAAGTAACCATTGAAATCTTGCCTTTTTCTGTTTCAAACACTTGTAAAGATTCGCCTGGTGTTATACCCCATTCTTCCACTTCTGTCGGTGTTAAGTGAAGTTTCGGTTGCTCGGCAACTGTCCCGTCTGGATAAAAAAGATGTGCCACATTATACAGTTTTCCCGCGCGCTCAATAATGTGCGTTCCGGCAATAATATGCATGCCCGTTTGCGCTGCAACTCCCGTAAATAACTGATAGTACAATTCCGTATAGGATGGTAAGTCATTTATCGTTTGCTGTCTACCATCTTTCTCAAATGATAAAAGTTGCGTTGTAAAAAATTCAGGAAACAATATAAAATCCGCATCAAATTCAGCGGCCATTTTTACATAATGAATGACTTGATTTGCGAAATCTTCAAAACTTGTAATCGTGTGCAAATGATATTGCACAGCAGAAGCACGTATACGCAATTTGCCTACCCCCTAATCATATTAAAATGGAGCGCGTATTCGGTAACGCGAACCCGTATATGTTTGGAAAAAATTCAAACAAATCTACTATAACATTTTTTCGTTAAAAGTAGTTTATTAGGGTATTAAAAAAAGGTGGTGAATATTGGGTTGAATTTTCTGCATTCGTTTATGTTTAAAAGGAAAAACGGTTCCCTCCTTATGAAAAATTTAACCAATTTATAAATTCCTATTAGAAAAACGGCATATTTACTAGATATTTTTAAATTTTCTGTACTTTTTAATACTATTATCCTATATAATAAAAGTACTAAAAATATACGTGATGAGGGTATATTATGAAAATAACCGCTTTACACATCGGAAAAGTAATCGTAGATGATATTTACTCTATAAATGGGAGTCTTTTGTTAACAAAAGGCACCGTATTGTCTCAAACACATATAGAGAAATTACAACAGCATGAGTATTACTTTCATCCGTCTTTATTGGTAGCTGAGTCTGCTTATATTAAATATGAACAATTCGAACAGGTAAAGTCTCTCTATCAAACTAGTGTAGAGTCTTTTCAATCGATATTTTCTAGTATTGAAAAGGACAAGTTGCCTCCACTAGATGAGCTGTATCAGATGTTAAATCCGCTTGTCGATCAGTTAGTAGAAGACCCTGTATTTATTCGTTATATCCAGCAAGTTAGAAGTTACGATAATTATACTTACACACATAGCATGAACGTGAGTATCTATGCATCCTTAATTGCAAAAATATTAAATTATGATAAGAAAGATATTAAGCTTTTAGGCCAGATGGGACTTTTTCACGATGTGGGCAAACTGTTGATCGATAAAGATATCATTCAAAAGCCTGGACAATTAAATGAGCGAGAATGGCAAGAAATACAAAAGCACACAACGTATGGTTATGACATGCTAAAGAATGTACCGTATATTCATCCACTTATTTTACAAGGTACACTTTTGCACCATGAGCGTTTAGATGGAAGTGGATATCCGGCAGGGTTAAAAAATAACCGGATCCCGTTTTTTGTACAAATACTTTCTGTTGCGGATGTATATGACGCCATCAGTTCTAATCGAAGTTACCGACCAAAACAAAATATATTTGTCACGACGAAGATTTTAATGCAGGAAGCTAAGTTAAATCGTCTTAATCCAGCTATTGTTACTCCATTCGTACAATATATGTTTTCTAATCATATTCGTGATGAAGTGGTACTTAACAACGGGCGTTTTGCAGAAATTATATTTATTCATTCAGATGAGCCACACTTACCAATAATTAAAATGGATGATCATTTTATTGACTTAAGAAAGCATAAAGAAATAGAAATACTTGATTTTGCCACATAAGACGTTAAACAATTTGTATTTTACTATATTTTCTATTGAAAAATTTCAGTTTTGTATTAAAATAACATGTATTGCATAATTATCGACAGTACATAAGGGGATTAAAAAATGGATTCACAAAATTTTCGTACGATCAATATTTTAAAATTTGTTGTACCTTCTTTAATCGGTATTTTATTATTCATGTTTCCTGTTCCACTAGAGGAAGGCTTTACTATTCCAGTTGCTATTCTAGCTGGATTCTTAAAAGGACTAATAGAGCCACAATTACCGTTAATCATGACGATAATCATTACACTTACAGCTCTTGCAACATTACTTGTTAAAGGACTGAAAAAGCAAAATCCTCAATTTATAAAAGATGATAGCTTTTTCAATTCGTTGTTCAACGTGTCACCAGTATGGACAATTATTCGCGTTTTAGGGATGGTTTTAGCTTTACTTACTTATTTCCAAGTAGGTCCAGAAGCTATTTGGTCTGAATATACAGGTGGGCTATTGTTAGAAGGCTTATTACCTCTATTATTTACGGTATTTTTATTTGCAGGGTTATTTTTACCTTTACTATTAAACTTCGGTTTACTAGAGTTGTTCGGTGCGTTATTAACAAAGTTTATGCGCCCTGTCTTTACATTACCAGGTCGTTCTTCTATCGACTCGTTAACGTCTTGGTTAGGGGACGGAACAATCGGAGTTCTATTAACTAGTAAACAATATGAAGAAGGCTATTATACGAAAAGAGAAGCGGCCGTAATCGGTACGACGTTCTCGATCGTTTCGATTACATTTAGTTTAGTTGTTATCTCAGAAGTTAAGTTAACACATATGTTTGGAGAGTTTTATTTAACAATTGCTATTGCCGGTATTATCGCCGCGATTATTATGCCGCGTATTCCGCCGTTATCTCGTATACCTGATACGTATTACAACGGGGAGGCAAAAGGGCAACAAGAGTTAATTCCAGCTGGGACTTCTTCCTTTAAATGGGGATTATCCGCGGCTGTGAAGCGTGCTAGGCAAAACCAAAGTGTGCCTAAGTTTTTCCAAGATGGTGGGAAAAATGTTTTAGACATGTGGATGGGTGTTATTCCAATTGTAATGACATTTGGTACGATTGCGCTTGTTTTAGCTGAAAATACACCAGTGTTCCAATGGTTAGGCATGCCGTTCATTCCGATCTTAGAGTTGTTACAGATTCCTGAAGCAAGAGAAGCTTCTGCAACAATGATTGTCGGGTTTGCGGATATGTTCTTACCAGCCATTATCGGTAGCGGAATTGAAAGTGAACTTACTCGCTTCGTCATTGCCTGTGTGTCTGTAACACAGTTAATTTATTTATCAGAAGTCGGGGGCGTTTTATTAGGCTCCAAAGTACCTATTTCATTGAAAAATTTATTTATCATCTTTATCTTACGTACATTAATCACATTACCAGTTATCGCAGCAATGGCTCATCTTTTCTTTTAAGATTATAGAGTGAACAAAACTGCTTGAAAAGTATAAAGAATTTACAATATTATTTAAGTGCCGGTTGGATGACCGACTCCTGCGGGAGAGGGCAGGCTGGTGAGACCCCGCAGAGCCTTTGGACTCGAGGAGGCTCACCGCCTCCCCCGCGGAAAGCGGTCATCCAACCGGCACGTTTTTTTAAAATTATGGCTGTGTCTTAGTGTTGATATTTATATAATTACCTGTTGATTTCCGTGCAAGGCTGAGACTCCTGCGGGAGAAGCGGGAAGCGGGAGACCCCACAGGCGCTTGCGCCGAGGAGTAGGTTTTTTCACGACTGTGAAAATAACCTTCCTTTTTACCGTCCGCGGAAAGCGAAGCCTTGCACGGAAATCAACAGCAACCTTTAACATAGCCAAAATAAAAGTAAGCTTTTTAAAAATACTTCCTTGGCGCAATCAGTTCTTTTTTTACTGCTTGTACATATGTTATTAATGATTTTAATTGTAAAAGTCGGACAATTCCTGTATATTTTTCTCAAACGACTCTGTATTAGACAAGCTAAAATTATAGTAATTAAAGGAGAAGTTAACATGATATTTAAACGTTGGTTCAAGATGTTTATCGTTAGTTTGCTAGTGCTTTTAACAGGTTTTGCAACAATTGCTAGTGCAGCTGGTGGAGATACAGAAGATAGTATAAATGAAAAGTTCGGACTTCCTATTGTAGTGTATGGGGGGAACTTAACAGATGAACAAAAAGCTGAAGTAAGAAGATTGTTAAACGTTACAGACACTGCAATGGTAGAAGAAATTTCAGTAACAGGGGACGACTTAGTAAAATATATTGGTGGAGATCGTAGTTCTCGTATGTTCTCTTCCGCTAAGATTACTAGAAAAGAAAGTGGCGAAGGCCTTGTTATTGAACAAGTAACTCCAGATAATATTACAGAAGTGACAAATGAAATGTATGCGAATGCGCTTTTAACAGCAGGTGTCGAGGACGCTCTAGTTCAAGTAGCTTCACCTGTTCGTGTTAGTGGCCACTCGGCTTTAGTAGGAATTTATAAAGCATACGAAGTTGCAGGTGAAGAGTTAGACAAAGATCGCATGGAAGTTGCGAACGAAGAATTAAGTTTAGCTACAAGACTTGCAAAAGATATCGACAAAGAAAAAGTAAGTGAACTACTTACAGAAATTAAAAAGCAAATTGCTGAACAAAACCCAGCAACTCGTGAAGATGTTGAGCGTATTGTAGAGGAACAATTAAAGAAATTAAATATTGAGCTTAGTGCAGAGGATCGCCAGCTTTTAATCGACCTTTTTGAAAAGATGCGCGCACTTAATATTAATTTTGATAATGTTCGTCAGCAGTTAGAGGATATCTCCAAAGATATTAAAAATCGTATTGAAAGCTTAGTTGGAAATACAGGTTTTTGGGAAAGTGTAAAAGAGTTTTTCCGTGATCTATTCCAAACTATTTCTAACTTATTTAAATGAGTGAGTTTCATGATGTACAATTACTAAATGAAAAACGAATATTAAACCTGTTTTTTAATATAATTTACGTTTAATATCGAACGTTATTTAATTATAATAAACGGAACATTCGTTTTTCACTAAACGAATAGTAATTATGAAATTGATTCAAATAATAAATGAAAAGGGTGTATAGAAAATATTTTCTAGCACCTTTTCTTTCGTTTCAAAAACCGTGCCGGTGGTGTGTCCGCTTTCCGCGGGGGAGGCGGTGAGCCTCCTCAAGCCCAAGGGCTCTGCGGGGTCTCACCAGCCTGCCCTCTCCCGCAGGAGTCGGACACACCACCAGCACTTTTATTTCTTTTTAACAAACACTATTTCTTTTGTTAATTTACATTTAACCCGTTACCAGATCCCTCATGCTTCCTCTTTTATCTTCAACTGACTGCCTAAAAATTTGGCTAATTCTAGCATGCCATATTTCCCAGCTTTTTTTTCTGCATCAGCATTATAATTCGTATTTGTATTAACGTCGTAGGTGAATATTTCGCCATTCTCATTACGAATAAATTCAATTCCGGCTACTTGGATATTATTATCCCACAAGAACGCTTCATATTTTTCAATGATTGGGTCGTTAAAGCCTTCGATAATTTGAAACTTCGGCTTCTCTTCTTTTTCTTCTCCAACTGGGCAAAACAAATCACCAATTTGACAGGCATCTGCCGGGCAAAGCTCGAACCCTTCAGACGTGTCTACTTGCACTGCATATAGAAATTTTCCGCCGATGAATTCACATCTTGTAATGAACGGTTGTGGTGCTTTTATATATTCTTGAATGAGGGTAATCCCATCGACTGGCTCTTCAAACGCTGGACTATTTATATAGTTTTCTAGACTTGAGATAGAATGGAATAACTGTACACCTAATCCTTTGCCAGCACGATTGTGCTTTGTAATAAAAGAAGCTGCTCCAATAGCTTTAGCTGCTTTAATAATCTGCTCTGTTCCTACAGCCGCAATCGTTTTTGGTGTTTTGATTCCGTGTTTTTCTAATTCTGTATATTGATTTACTTTGCTTAATTCTAACTGAAGTGCTCGGCTACCGTTGTTCACACGGCGTCCGTTGTGTTCTAGCCATGCTAGAGTTGCAGCAGTTAGTTCTGGGGCGAATCGATGATTTCTAGTATGAGAAGATGCACTCATTCGGTTGTAAAAAACTCCTTGTGGTGGCTCTTCTGTTAATGGGACGATTCCTTCGTCTAAGTGCCACTCTTCGTATGGGAGGTTTAGCTCTTCTAATCGTTTCGTTAAATGCTCTGTCCACTCTTTATTTTCATGTATAATATAGATTTTTTCCAAGAATGTTCCTCTCCTCTTACTGCTTGGTTTTATTGTACAATATGTGATTTGTCTGGTTTGGTGTTCATTAATCATGAAACGATTACTTTTCCTTCATTAAAGGCATTACTTCCATTGCAAATCGTTCCATCTCTTCTAGTTGCGGAGAAAATTGAAGCAACAATAAATCTACACCGACACGCTCATACTCTTTTATTTTTGAAGCAATTTGACTTGGTGTGCCAATTAACCCTGGTCGCAAGCCTCTATTGGAGACGGAATAATCTTGCAGTTTAATTTGTTGTTCTAACTGAGACTTGCTTGTAAAATCTTTAAACCCAGCATAGGCACTGGACTCTTTTACTTCCGTAATGCGCGCTAACTCTTGCTGCGCCTCTTCTTCTGTATCCTTACAGATGATGTATGCAGCCATGCCGAATGATTGTAAAGTTGCTTGCCCTGAGGACATCCGTCGATTTTTCATGTCATTTATTTTTACAGCCACTTCATCAACCGTTCCACCGTGCATCACATAAGCATCACACATACTTGTTATTACTTGCTTTCCTTTTTCACTTTCTCCACCAGCATATAAAATGGGATTTGGGCGTTGAACTGGCTTAGGAGCTAGCTTTGTGTTTTCAAGATGATAGTATTTTCCGTCATAACTAAAAGTTTCTTCTGTCCATAGCCCTTTTAGCACTTCAAGGAACTCTTTCGTTCTTTCGTATCGCTCATCATGTTCTGTAAAAATCCCTCCATATTGACGAGCTTCTTCTTCCCACCATGCGGATACGACATTTAGTGTAAAACGACCATTGCTTATTTGATCAATATTGGCTGCGGCCTTTGCTGTAATAGCTGGATTATGGAACCCAGGTCGAACGGCTGTCATGATCTCAATTTTCTCCGTTACTGCAGCAAGTGCTGCGGCAGTTGACCAAGCATCTAGACAGTCTTGCTCAGGTCCCTTAATATCGTTTAAAAAAAGCTCTGCAATTAGTGTGGTATCATACCCCCATTGCTCAGCTTTTTGAATCACTTCTTTTGCATACGTAAACGTTGATGGCATGTTTTCCTGTTCTACATTGCGAAGCCATCCACCGAATATAGGTAGCCAAAATCCAAATTTCATCCTAGTTCCCCCTCTTTTTCCAAAGCTTTTTCTATATATGCATACAGAAAAAGCCTCTCTCTAATGCATGAAAGATTAAAGGAAGGCTGGTTTAACTTGTGTTATCTCCTTATCTTTCAAGAACATTTGCATAATCTTGCTGGAATTAGCACCTTAAAATTAGGTTGCCGGGCTTCATCAGGCCATTCCCTCTGCCACTCTGGATAAAGAATATATCTAATTACAAGTAATCCTACCACAAAACTTGGTTTAAGGTAAATAATAAATACTCCCTGAACTTGCTTGTAACAAAATATTTTTACTACCGTCTAACTAATAGGAAAGGGTGAATTTTATGATTAAAAAAATGTTAATAATTGCTGCTATGGTTTTTATGGTGTTTTCATTGTTCGGCTGCAATACTACTGCCAATGATCGAGACGGGAAAATAGGTATTAGAGGAACTGTAACGGAGATATCGCCAGATGGGGAGTATGGTGCAATTCTTGTAGAAGGAAAAGTGGAAGAAGATACGGATTTTGATAAAGCAAGTGTACGTATTACAAAAGATACACTTATTCAAAAAGATGCACTTAGTAAGTTACATGTGTTCTCAGATATTCAAGTTGGAGATATGGTCGAAGTAATATTTGATGGTCCTGTTGCGGAGAGTTATCCAGTACAAGGAACGGCAAGTATTATTAGAATTATCACAGAAAAAAAGTAGACCCCGGAAGATAACATCTTTTTGGGTCTACTTTTTTTAAAATTACTGAACGTCTTTGTCAAAGTTCGGGCGAATTAAGCCTTCTTCTTCAAAAACATCGCCAATTTGCTCGTGGAAAGCTTCAAGCCTTTCATATTGAACTTTCTCTTCATCATCAACTTGTAAGTCGTCACCACGTGCTTCAAAATATTGAGCGAAAAGCTCTACTGATTCTTCTAATTCTCCTTTTACGCGATCGTCTAAATCAGAAGAAATTTCTGTGTTACGTAAGTTTTGCGCAACTGTGTTTGCTGCTGTTTTTGCTTCCTCCAAAGATGCACCTTCCGCACCTCTTTCGTATGCAAGTAATGGTTGAATGTCTGCACGAATTGTACGAATCATGTCCATCTGCACACCCATTAGTATTTTAAAATTATTTTTTTCCTCATTTGATGTTTCTTGTTCTGGTGGTGCTGATTCACCAGTATTTCCTGTTCCTTGTCCATTATTTGCGCCACATCCAACTAATAAAGCTGCAAAAAGTATAGATAACACTACCAAAAATCCATATTTTCTCATGTTTTCAAACCCCTTTTCCATTCTTTTTTTGTATAGTGTACCCACTTTTCAAGAACAAGTATATACTTTTACCAATTCACGTAATTATAATAATCTTTTCAAAATAGGGATTTTACAGAATGATAAAGTTTTTTCAAAATAATATTTTATTGTTGCATTTTAATTTATAATTTACTACTATAAAATGAATTACTTACTAGACCGAGTACATATCCAATGTTTGTTAGGAGCGTAAAAAATGAAATTATTAACCTTAAACTGCCACTCGTGGCAAGAAGAGAATCAAGAAGCAAAAATAAAGCATTTAGCCGAAACAATTAAAGAAAAAGCTTATGATGTTATTGCTCTTCAAGAGGTTAGCCAATCTCAGAATGGGCAGATTGTTTATGACAATGTAAAAGAAGACAATTATGCATACGTTCTGTTAATGGAGCTTGAGAAGTTAGGCGTCTCAGACTATTCATTAGTCTGGGACTTGGCTCATTATGGGTATGAAGTGTTAGAAGAAGGGGTTGCTATTTTAACAAAGCATCCTATCGTCGGCCGTGATTCGTTTTTTGTTTCTAAAGCAGAAGTTCCAACGATTTGGAAAACTCGTAAGATTGTCGGAGCGACGATTGAATTTCAAGGGGAGCCACTATCCTTTTATTCGTGCCATTTAGGTTGGTGGGGGGATGAAGAAGAACCTGCAAAGTATCAGATGGAACAGTTGCTTTCGAAATTTGATTCGAAGAAGGCTTTCTTCATGGGAGACTTCAACAATAGTGCTCATATACGAGGCGAAGGATATGATTTCCTTTTAAAAAATGGGTTCATTGATACTTATACTGCAGCCGTAGAGAGAGATTCTGGCGTAACAGTGGAAGGGAAGATTGCTGGTTGGGATGAGAATAAGCAAGATTTACGAATCGACCTTATTCTAACTAACTTTGAAGTGTCCGTTCAATCATCTAAGGTTATTTTTAATGGTGAAAATAAAGAAGTAGTCTCTGATCATTATGGGGTGGAAGTGGAAGTGTTGGTTATAGCTGGGTAAAAATGCAGCTGCAAAAGGTTAACGAATTTATTAAAGTTGCCCCAAAGAACTAACTACTACTTGCTCTTTGGGGACTCTTTCATGTCAAGTTCATTTTGGAATTTATCTTTGGTAAAAATGAACTTGGGAGCTCTCTTCATGTTCATTTTTGGTTTTTTATTTGGTGTAAATGAACGTGGGAGCTCTCTCCATGTTCATTTTTGGTTTTCTTTTGGTGTAAATGAACTTGGGAGCTCTCTCCATGTTCATTTTTGGTTTTTTTTTTGGTGTAAATGAACTTGGGAGCTCTCTCCATATTCATTTTTGGTTTTTTTTTTGGTGTAAATGAACGTGGGAGCTCTCTCCATGTTCATTTTTGGTTTTTTTTTTGGTATAAATATACTTGGGAGCTCTCTCCATGTTCATTTTTGGTTTTTTTTTTTGGTGTAATGAACTTGGGAGCTCTCTCCATGTTCATTTTTGGTTTTTTCTTTGGTGTAAATGAACATGGGAGCTCTCTTCATGTGCTTTTGGGGCCTCTCCCTTATATTTTATTGGGCAATTTTGTCCCCACCAAATTATTTACTGTTTACTAGCAGCTATTTCCCTAATTTCCGTTTGAATATGCTCTGTCCATTTATCAACAATTGTGTAATCCATTGCTGGTACGTATACTTCCTCTAATTTTTCATGCCATTCTTTCGCTTCAGCTAGTAGGGCGATTGCTTCTGTCATTGCCGCCTTGTATCTTGCACCAACACTGGCAATTTCTTTTTCATAACGCTCATCTGTCCCTTGGCGAATCGTTGCCTCGTACATATCGATAATTTCGTCTCCATCTCTTTCAGGGAAATATTCATGTGGAGCTGTACTATCAAAAATAGCAAATCCTAACTCTCTTATAATGACCATATCTAAGCTATGAGGATCAAACCCACAATGATATACCTCTGCGTCAAAACCGTTTGCTTCAGCATGCTTCACTATTTTTTTCAACATAGTAGATTTCCCCGAGCCAGGACGACCTTTAATAAAATAACGTTTTTCAAGACCATCTGTTAAGTTAGGTACAAAATCGCGAGCCCCTACAGGTGTTGCCGCGCCAAGGTAACGATGACGTACATCGGCTTTTTTGTCTAAAATTTTTCCATTAAAAAATTGTCTAATAAGATTGTTTGTTAATTCGTTTGCTTTTTCAAAATTCATATTATGAATGAAATATCTTTCCCATTCGTCGTGAATTTTGAGGGCCTTGTTGAATTTTGCGTATGCCGCGTCATATGCCGCGCTCTTTTTGTTTGCGAATTCTTCAATTAAGCTTCTACTCTCTTTTAGTTTGGAAGAGTCCCAAGCTTCACCTAAGTTCACGTATTGTTCTACCGCGCCAGGTGCCTTCGGTTCAATAACGTGCGGCGCCGTGCCGTCCACAATGCCTACACCTAATGCACGAATGATCACACCGTCTACGGATTGAATGTCTGCCGAACAGTGTAGCATCTCGATGTCATACCCTTTGTCGTTCCAGTAAGCTGCTACTTTTTTAATTAGGGACGACTTTCCTGTCCCTGGTCCACCTTTTAAAATAAACACTTTATCTAAGTTTTCAAGGTTTGAATCATACAAGCTATAGAAACCGCGCGCCGTGTTACCGCCAGCATAATAATTTAATACTTTTCCAGCCAAACATAACACCCCTTTGGTAGTTGGTTAGTTGGTTAGGTGTTAGTTGGTTAGGGTTTAGGAGTGGCTTTAACAACAAAGGGCTAACCAACAACCACTAACGCCTAACTAACTAATATAGGTCCACCAACATTTCTTATTCTTTTTAACATATGCAGGGAGGGTTGGTTAGGTGTATGCCTATTAGTTGGTTAGCTAGAGAGAATTTGGGGACGGGGGTGAATTTTTCATTTTTAATTAGTCCGAAGTAAAAAAAAGACTTTTTACCGGTTTTCTCAAAAAAGAAAAGCCCTGTAGAGCAATCTCTACAGAGCATTTTACAGTTGGTTTTCCAAATCCTAACCAACTAACCACTAACGCCTAACCAACTAATTCATTTCTTCCCCAACCCTAACTTCGCTAGCTGCTCAGCAAGCGCATTATTGATTGGCTCGTCGTTATTATTTTGTTTTAAATATTTATTCACATCACGCTTTGTCGCCTTTTGATTTTGGGCTCCTTTTCGCTTTTCTTGGAAAGTAGATAACTTCTCGCGATGTCCACACTTACAAGCAAAAATTTGACCTTCTCCCTCTCCACGTAACTCCAACTTTTTACGGCATTTCGGGCAACGTGCATTCGTTACTCTCGCTACATTTTTCTTATAGCCACATTCGCGGTCTTGGCAGACTATCATTTTCCCGTTCTTGCCACTCACTTCTAGCAATAACTTATTACACTCAGGGCATTTTCCACCTGTTAAATTATCATGTTTAAATGATTGGTTACTGGATTTGATTTCTGAAACGATTTCCTTCGTATAATTTCTCATTTCTGAAATGAACGCTTGTTTTTTCAACGTTCCTTTTGCAATCGAGCCTAACTTCTGTTCCCACTTCGCCGTTAATGCAGGGGACTTCAAGTCTTCCGGAACAAGCTCTAACAGCTGCTTGCCTTTAGACGTAATATGAATGTCTTTCCCTTTTTTCTCTATTAAAAAGCTATTAAATAATTTCTCGATAATATCCGCACGAGTTGCAACCGTTCCAATGCCGCCCGTTTCGCCGATTGTTTTAATTAAGTCCTTCGACGTTTCCGTCATGAATTTCGATGGGTTCTCCATTGCCGATAAAAGTGTACCTTCTGTAAAGCGACTCGGCGGCTTCGTTTCCCCACTTGTCATCAACACTTTCTGAATAGGCAACTTCTCGCCTTTTTCTAGCTTAGGTAACGTTTGATCCACGTCGTCCTCTTCCTCATCAACAAAGTTCCCGTAAACCTCTTTCCAGCCTGCACTTACAACCCTTTTTCCTTTTGCAAAAAAGTGCTCAGACCCAATGCGGGCCTCGACCGTTGTTTGCTCATACTCGAATGGTGCGTGTAGGACAGCCAAAAAGCGCTTTACTACCAAATCATATATTTTTCGCTCTTTGTCCGAAAGTTTTGCCAAAAACACAGGTTCTTCTGTTGGAATGATGGCATGGTGATCGGACACCTTTTCATCATTCACAAAAGACTTGTTTGCGCGAATTCCTTTCGCTAAAATCTTCTTCGCCACCATTGCATACGGCTTCACACTAATTGCATCTAATCGTTCCGCTAGCGTATCTACGATGTCAGTAGATATAAAGCGAGAATCGGTACGTGGATACGTTAGCAATTTATGCTGCTCGTATAATTTTTGCATGATGGATAATGTTTCTTTAGCTGAATAGCCGAAGATCTTATTTGCGTCACGCTGTAGTTCTGTTAAATCATATAACCCTGGCGCAAAGCTTTTTTTCAACGTTTTCGAGAGTTCTACTATTTCTGCTTGCTTCCTAGCAAGTTCTTTATGTAATTTTTCTATTTTCTCTTTCGAAAAAGAGCGAACATCCTTTGTTTTGCCATCTCTCCATTGCAGGAAGAATCCACTTTCATGCTGTGCTTTTAAGCCGTAATAAGGCTGGGGAGTAAAGGCCTTTATTTCCTCTTCACGCGTTGCAATCATCGCAAGCGTTGGTGTTTGTACTCGTCCACATGAAAGTTGGGCGTTATGTCTGGTTGTTAACGCTCTTGTCGCATTAAGCCCTACAATCCAATCCGCTTCTGCACGAGCTACAGCCGATTGGTATAAGTTTTCATAGTCTTTACCCGGACGAAGTTTGCGGAAGCCATCTTTTATTGCTTTATCTGTTACAGATGAAATCCATAGTCGCTTTACCGGCTTATTCACACGAGCTTTCTCGATAATCCAGCGAGCGACAAGCTCTCCCTCACGTCCTGCATCTGTTGCGATGATGATTTCCGTCACGTCTTTTCTTGTTAGTACACTTTTGACTGCGGAAAATTGTTTACCAGTTTGTTTCATAACGACTAACTTCAAGTCTGTTGGAAGCATTGGTAAGTCTTCGATCTTCCACGATTTATATTTAGGGTCATACGCTTCTGGATCAGCTAATGTCACTAAGTGCCCAAGCGCCCAAGTTACAATATATTCTTTTCCTTCAAAATAACCGTTTCCTTTTTGTCCACATTGTAAAACTCTTGCTATATCTCTACCTACGGAAGGCTTTTCTGCTAAAACTAATTTTTTTGCCATTCTAATTTTCCTTTCTACACTACCCATTTTCCTACTTCCATCTTTGCACAAAGTCCTGTTAGTTGCAACGAAAGGACAAACTTCTCCTATTAATTCCATAGCGTTTTTTCAATATTTTAGTCTAATAGCTAAATATAGGGTGATAGGAAGGATATAAACATGAGTTTATTAACTATAGATAAGTTTCATAGTTTTGGATATAGAACGTATACAATCTATTACACAGAAATGAGAAAGTCTTTTCAATACGAAGCGTAAAAAAGGACCTAGACAGTAATTAAATTGCCTAGGTCCTTTTCTATTAATCTAATGGTTTCGGATTATAGCTCGAACCAGTGAAGTCTGTTAAGTCACATACTGCTTGCCAAAGCTGTGGATAGAACTCAAACTTTGCTCCTCTTTCTAGCATTTGCGCTGGTACTCCTTTTAAGCTCTTTGTGTTTAAACCAATCATTCTGCGCACTAGTTGAATATGGTTGTGTCGGAACGTTTGGAAGTTCTCATCAAAGTATGTTAATTCTTGCATTAAGTCGAACAGCTCTGGTTGCTTGCTAGCTTGTTTGTGCAATTCTAAAGGGGTTAATAAATGTTCGTTTAGTAAGCTTTCAAACGGCTCCCATAGCGTTGGACCCATTTTCAAAATGGCATTAAACCCTGGTGAATCTTGACCGCTCCCACGTCCTAACGCTAGACGAATGGTATGATAATCCATCGGGCTTATTACTTTCGTCATATCAAATACAGCTGGTAAATGTTTTACGTGCATGTTGATACGGCGAAGTTGATCTGTTGCTTTTACTACCTCTTTTTCTCGCATCAATCCGTCTGCTAGATCAATGTATTGAAGTATTAGCTTGAAGTGCAGTTCCGCGATTTGGTGAACCATTTGAAATGTTAATTCATCGTCACAACTTAATGCCGCTCCTTCTTTTTGTAAGCTTAGAAGCTCTTCCGTACGGATATATTTTTCATAGTCTGTTATTGGTTTTCCAGTCATTATGTATTTCCCCCGTTTTCCCCTTAAAATGTAACCCCTTACATCCTATGTTACTCAAGTAGGCGGAAATGTGTCAAATGAAGATTTTGTATTATTCAGAACGCCCCTTGGAAAGTTCATTAATACTAACTGTTGATGATAGCACGAGTCACTCGCTTTCCGCGGGCGGTCACGTGAGCCTCCTCGACGCTATATTAGCGCCTGCGGGGTCTCACATGACACGCTGTTCCTCCAGGACAAGGAAGGCTTCGTCAGCGATATATCGCACGAAGGAAATGCGGATGCATTTTCGAGGAGTCTCATGCCTCGTGCTTTCATCAACTTTGGTTGTAATAATATATAAAAATTACTAACCTATCCCACTGAAAACAATCCAGTTCATTATGAAAGAAGTGATTTATGTATCCATATTGCGGCTTGAGATCCTTCTCCCATTGCGATGGTTACTTGTTCGGAATGGGCGACAACGTCTCCTGCTGCCCATAAGCCGTCGACGTTGGTCATTTTTGTTCGTGGGTCGACTACAATATGTTTGTTTTCTAGTAACTCGACACCTAGCCCCTTGGCTAAATTTGATTTCACTTCGTTTTGGCCGTAAGCAATAAAAGCTCGCGACGCTTCTACTTTTTCACCATTTTTTAATAACACTCCTTGAAAATTAGCTCCAGCCGCCAAAACTTCTTCTATAGCTACATTTATATAGGCGATATTTTTAGTTTTCATCTGCTCGAGAAGTTCTTGTGAAACATCTGTTTCCTGATCGTTTATGTAAATAATTTCGTTTGACCAATAAGATATTGTTAACGCCATGTTGGCGCCTGTATTGCCAGCTCCTAAAACGATGGTTCTCTTATCTTTAATTTCATAGCCGTCGCAATCTGGGCATACGTATACCGTTAAACCTAAACACGGACGGATGGCTGGGTAAGGTGGGATGTTGTCCATAACGCCGGTAGATAATAAGATTTTCTTCGCTGCGTAAATTGCTCCGCTTGCTATAGTGACAAAAAAAGTTGCCGGCATTTTCTCAACAGATATTACTTCTTTTTGTAAAAATTCTACCCCGTAGCTTAATGCTTGCTTATAACCTTGTTCTCTTAAAAATGTTCCACTGACGCCGTCAGGCCAGCCTAAAATATTGTGGTAGCTATGGCAAATGGATGATCGGCCATTGTTGTTGTCGATGACTAACACTTTTCGTTTGTAACGCCCAAGTTGAATGGCGGCTTGTAAGCCTGCAACGCCCCCACCAATTATAATACAATCGTATATCAACGTTAATTTCCTCCTAGTTTTTCGTTGTGTTTATTGTTTGTAGACAAACTTTTTTTTATGAAAAATGTTTCATCGTTGGTTATCCGGGTACTTGTACTATCAAGGAGGCGATATTAAATGAAACCAATTTATAAGGAATTTCATAATGATGAGGAAGCAGTACATGCTATTGATTCTTTAAAGCTCAAAGGTGTCCGTGAAGATGATATTTTTGTTGTTACGCATGATAATGACCGTACGAGTCGTATTGCCGACAACGCGGATGCCAATACGGTAGGTGCGAAAGAGTTAGGTTTAGATACTTATGTGAAAAATGTGTTTCGAAGTAAGGGCGATGAGCTACGTGCTCAATTCTGCGAATTAGGTTTTACCGAACCTGAGGCGGAAGCACTAGAAGAAAAGCTAGATCACGGTAAAGTTGTTGTTGTTGTAAAAGACCAGACCGTTGCTAATAGTTTCTATTAAACCAAATAAGCTTTTTAAATTTTTCTCTAACCCCCCTATTAAATATAAGGAAAGTCACTCGTTTAGAGTGGCTTTTTTGTGTGTTAATTGGAGATGGAATTATTACAGGAATGTTAAAAGTGCCAGGCACCTTTAACATTCCTGTAACATATTGTCTATTTCTCGGGAAATATGTCTTCGATTTCCTAAGGTAGTGTAAATTCTGTAGCGACATCCTGATGAAATCTTTCTTTGAATATAAAAAGGTTACGTTTCTTGTCATACCAATAGTCTTGTGCCCATTCTTTATGGTAGGTTGCAATTTGTTTAATAGCATGAACAAAATAGTGTATTTCTTCGTTTTTCATCGTAGGGTGAATAGAGAACCTAACCCAGCCTGGCTTTTTCGATAGGTCTTCCTTTTCCAACACATAATAGGCTATTTCTTCTGAAGATTTCTGGTCAATATTCAATAAGTAGTGTCCATATGTCCCTGCACATGAGCAACCACCTCTTACTTGAAAACCGAAACGGTCATTGAGTAATTGTATGACTAAATTATAATGAATCTCTTCCATCACAAACGAGACGATTCCTAATCTGTCCTTGTGGCCTTCCTCAAGAATTTGGACGCCTTTTATTTTCTTTAAAGAATTTAGCAGTATCGCAATAAGTTCGTTCTCTCTTTTTCGGATGTTTTCCACACCCATCTCTTCTTTTAATTTAATGGAAAGTGCCGCCCTTATTGCTTGCAAAATTCCTGGTGTTCCTCCATCTTCTTTCCTTTCTATATCATCTACATAAATGTGCTTTCCCCACGGATTTGTCCATTTTACCGTTCCTCCACCTGGATGGTCTGGGGCTATATTTTTACACAACTTTGAATCAAAGACTAACACACCACTAGACCCAGGACCTCCTAAAAGCTTATGAGGAGAAAAAACAATCGCATCCAGCTTTTCCATAGGATCTTTCGGGTGCATATTTATTTCTACATAAGGAGCTGACGCTGCAAAGTCTACAATACATATTCCGCCATGCTCATGCATGATTTTAGCTAGATTATGATATGGTGTTACAATTCCTGTAACGTTTGAACAAGCTGTAAATGCTCCTATTTTCCACTTTCTTGACTTGTACTTTCCCTTTAGCTTCTTTATTAAAAACTCTGTATCCATCTGGCCATCCTTAGTTGGTGGTACGATTATGACATCTGCTATCGTTTCGAGCCATGTTGTATGATTGGAGTGATGCTCCATATGACTAATGAATACGACTGGCTTCTCATCATTGGGAATGTCTACTTTTTCCCTCCATCCTTCAGGTATTCTTAGCCCTAAAAGTCTTTGAAGTTTGTTCATCACCCCTGTCATTCCAAATCCGTCTAATATTAATACATCTCCATCATCTGCATGAACATGTTGCTTTATCGTTTTCCTTGCCTCTTCGTACGCTTCCGTCATGAACGTTCCACTTACATTAGACTCTGTATGTGTATTTGCCATATTAGGGCCAAATGTATAAGTTATTTTCTTTTCAATAGGTTCGTACAACCGTCCGCTTGCTGTCCAATCTGCATAAATCATCTTTTTCCGTCCATATGGAGTTTCATAATGATGATGGATCCCTACAATGCCTTCTCGAAATTTATCAAAGTACCTTTCTAGCTGTCCATCATACCAATATATATTTGATCCGATTTTTGCTCTTATCATTTTATTCCACCCTCGTTAGGCATAACTGACTGTCAACATTATATGTAAAAATGAGATTGACGCCACTGCCTAAAAAAGTTTACTTGAAATACTTTTTTTAAAAAATAGCTATGTTAAAGCTTAGTATTGATAAATATATACCAATACCTGTTGATTTCCGTGCAAGGCTGAGACTCCTCGAAAATGCTACCGCATTTCCTTACGAAGGATGTATCGCTGCCGTAGCCTTCCTCGTCCTGCGGGAAAAGCGGGGAGCGGGAGACCCCACAGGCGCCTGCGCCGAGGAGTAGGTTTTTTCACGACAGTGAAAATAACCTTCCTTTTTACCGCCCGCGGAAAGCGAAGACTTGCACGGAAATCAACAGAGAACCTTAACATAGCCAAAAAAATAAAAAAAGCAAGGTTTCCCCTGCTTTGATGTTAGAATGATTGACTTGCAAATATACAATCTATTAATGCTGGTTGCTCAGATTGTTTGTATATAATCTTTAGTTTTGCTCCAGAGATGAGCTCATAGTTTTGGGCAGTACCGTAAGCAACGCGTAACACGATTGGCTCCTTCAAGCCTTCTACTAAAAATTCAACAGAAGATTGGTCTACTACGCCAACAACTTCAGCGTTCGCTTGTACTAAGCCTTTTCCTTTAATAATTAGCTTTTGACCTATAATGACATGCTCTTGTGTCATTCCATTCACATGCTTTAGCTCTCCAGCTGTTGTTTGATATCTGCGCGCGATGCTCCAAAGCGTGTCTCCCGGTGCTACTGTATAAGTTGCTTGCTCCAACGGAATAAGCTTGCTAGTGGTTTGCGTTACACTTGTGGAAGTTGGCATCACTTTTGTTGTCCCACTAGGAATTCTTAACGGTTGACCTGCAAAAATAGTATCTTTATCTAGTTTATTTTCATTTTTTATCCTTTCTACTGACGTTCCAAATTTTCTAGAAATAGAGAATAACGTTTCACCTAGTGAGACTTTATATGATTGTACTTGTACAGAAGTACTAATTTGTAAATTTTGACCCTCTACTATTCTGTCCGAAACTAGACCATTTGCTTGTTGAATAGCTGAAACAGCCACACCATATTTTTGAGAAATAGAAAAAAGTGTATCACCCTTTTCTACCTTATGTATTACATTTTGTGTATTTCTTTGATGGCTAGATTGGGAGTTTTTTTGCGGAATAGTTAAAGTCTGTCCAACTTTTATGAGGTCAGATGATAGCTTATTCGCTTGCATAATTTCAGTTACAGACACCCCATATCGATGAGAAAGGCCGAATAACGTTTCGCCACTTTGAACTTTATGTACAAGTTGGAAGGCCGCTTCTTTATTTGTAACATTTACGGTGATAAAAGCACTAGTAGCTAAAGTACCTGCTAATATATAACTAGCCATTTTACGTTTTTGTACTTGTTTCTGATCCCTTCTTTCCTCCCTAATGCGCTGACCTCGCGTTTTTGCAATGACAGTTAATTCTTTGTTCATCGTCCTAAATCCCCCTGTTAATTCCACAATTTGGTGTTATAAGAAACTTTTGTCGAAATCATCAATTATTTCGTGCCTGATGTCGATTTTCTTAGGGTGAAAAAAATAAACAGGATGAAAGACTTGTCACTTTCTAAATATAGAGATTTCCGTAAGCTAAAAGACACTAAGTATAAAAGGATAATTAAACTAGTAATTGAGTCCGTTTCATAATGTATATCTACTATACGAAAAACGAATGATAGCATCGAATTCTATAAACGAACATATTATTGTATATTTCACTGAAATATTCGTTTTTCATTAAACGAACCGTAATTATGAAATGAATTGAATTATCCTTTTAAATGGGAAAAACCTAACAAACTCAAGGTCTGTTAGGTTCATCTTCTTATCTAGAGTAAACTATCTTTTGATCAGCACATACTTTTGTCATAAACTCGTATTGCATTAATCGAACATGTAATAGTTTTAGTGGATCTTGGTACATTTCCGGGTTTGCTTTCATTGATTCTAGTTTTCTAGTTGCTTTGGCAATCTCGGACTCTGCATCTTGAATCGTACTATCTAGTTGTGTAAATGGCTCCATTAAGAATGTTACTACGTCATTACGCAATGATTTTTCAAATAAATCGAACTCTAGGAAGTATTTTTGTGTAACGATAGCAGTAATATCTTCATACTTTTCATTTTCTATATACTTTTTATATTGTGTATATAAAAATGTTTTATTTTGTGGGAGCTTATTAAATAAAAGCCCAGCACCTTTTAACATAAATTGAACAGGATTTTGGCGATTTAATATGTTTAAATGGCCAACTTCCGCTCTGCTAATAATACGATGAATATCACGGCGCCAATCTTCTACTACTTGGAAATCTGCTACTAAATTTACTTTGTCACGACGATACAACCCATTGAATGATTCACTCATATCCGTTAAGTAACCTTGAATTTCATTTAAATGCGCATGTGCTTCTTGAAGCCAATGACGTAATGCATCGGAATATTTTGGTGTTAATTCATTATTTAAGTACTCCTGAATTCTTCTATTCATTTCCTCATTTAACTCATTATGCATTTGGCTGAAGTCACTGTCTTCATGAATTAGTTCAGACGTTCCTTGTAATAAGTGTGGCACCGCTCTTTTTAATTCTGCTTGCATCTCAAACTTTACTACTCGGTACGACTCCATTAACTCTCTCGTTTTCTCACCTTGGTCTTCTTCTAGATGAGTAACTAGGGCTTGTAGTCTACTTAATATATCTTCATGGAATGTAATGGTGTTAGTTAGCTTACTTTCCATCGCCCCACGATTGCTTAATACCTCATTGTAAACAGATCTGATGGCATATAATAACTTCAATGATCGCATTTCTTCTAGAAGGCCTTCGTTTACTGTAATATTTTTATTTACAATAGAAACAAAGTCTTTCTGCTTACTGTTTTTAGCCATTGTATGGATACTCGAAGCATGGATTTGCTCTTTCAACATCGTACTTACTATTTCTACATTTCTAGAATGTACAGCATCTTCTGTAAGTAAAATAAACTGAATCATTTGCTCTGGCATTTTTTCTTTCCAATTCAAAATAGATAATAATTCTCCATCTGTAAACTCGGTGTCTACATCTATCACATAGACAAAACCATCGGCAAGCTGAGCTAATTTCTTTGCTTCCCTATTATTCACATTTCCAACAGACGTGCTGATTGAGAAATGATTTTCGTCTAAAAATTTGGACGGCCATTTTAACTCAACGACTTTGTTTTCATCTACTTCCGTGAAATCTTTGACGCTTTGTACCCCATTTTCGTCTAAAACAGCCATACTTGCCTCTTCTGTACTACCAGTCATATAATAAGTTAGCTTCTTCTCTACTAAGATGTTTTCTTCTAGAATTTCATGAAGTAGCTTACCTTTTACGCCGTCTTGATAGCTTTCCACATGTATGTGTTGCTTGGAAGTATCACGAAGGTTTAAAAATAACCATTGATCAAAGTGTGAAACTGGAAGGTCATTTTTTTGCGCCCACTTTTGAATAGATTGATAAAGTTCCAGCATCGTTGATAATGTTATATTGTCGTGCTGGTAGTAGAACATACTTTGTTCTGCTCGTTGTAATGTTGTGCTACTGAATGCTGTTGGAAATACTTCTGTCCATGCCATAATCGCAGCTGCGGGAAATAAGGATTTCTTTTCATCTGATATTTTAAGCCAATTTTCTAATGTGTCTGGTACAATTTTTTGAAGCTGATGAACGGCGTATTCCCCTTCTAAAAGGTGTAAATATCCTTCTTGAAGCAAGGAGGATATAGATAGCCAGTTTTCTCCTTCTTCTGTTTGGATAGAGAAAATAAGTTCATTCACCGTATTAATCCACGCAAAATAATTGTCACTTGTGCGATAGCTTACCCATAACGATGTAAGCAGCAATACAAATTCTCTATGACCAATCGCCTTAACGACATGTAGCACTTCGACAAAATAACGTGGGTCAAATTCTTTCGCAAATCCATTGTCTATATAGGATTTGAAAATATGAATCCACTCGGTACTTTCTGTTCGGATGATTTCACTAACAGCAAGTTCTACAGCATGTTGATGATCGTTTTGTTCTTCATAAAACACTTTTGCAATGGATGTAACATTTGGATAGTCAGGGTCAACAGCGATTGCACGTTTGATACTCTTGTATGCTGACTCCATTTTTTTGCGTTCTAAGTATAAAGTAAATAGTTGTAATGATACTTCTACTTTCAGTGTTTTACTTTCTGTTTGAACGCTTGTGTAGATGTCTTCTGCTTCTGCTAGAAGTCCAATTTCATAGTAAGCATCGGCTATGTTCTTTTTTGCCCACGGCTCTAGTTCATTCGTGACATTTTCCCATTTAAAAATGGCAGCCTCGTAATCTTTATGCTCAAAGTATACTTCCCCTTGTGCGTAGCGAATCGATGATACGTCATGTATATCGTTTGCCTGTTCCTCCATGTATGCTTCCCCTAATACTTGAATCGGGTGTAGTTGGTTATCTGTCCATAACGTCTCGTAAAACGTTTTATTAATTAGTTGTTTTTCCATCTTTGTTTCTTACCTCCAATTTCCTAGTCTTACTTTTTTACTAGGCAATACTAATAACCGCTGTTGAATTCCGCGCAAACCTTCGCTTTCCGCGGGTGGGAAAAAGGAAGGTTATTTTCACTGTCGTGAAAAAACCCCCTCTTCGGCGCATAGCGCCTGTGAGGTCTCCCGGTTCCCGCTTTTCCCGCAGGACAAGGAAGGCTGCGGGAGCGTACATCGCACGAAGGAAATGCGGTAGCATTTTCGAGGAGTCTTCTTCGGCTTGCACGGAATTCAACAGCTAGATAGCAATAATTATCCGGCATTTCACCTTAAATATGTTAAAGCAAAACTCAATACTATACACTTACCCCAAATTCATACTTCTATAGCATACGTAGGAAACAATTAATTTAAGACCTTTAAACTATATTTAGTACATATTTGTAACAAATATGTTACAGGTGCCAGGCACATGTATAAATTTGTAAATAAAGCGATGCATACAAAAAACCCACGAATTATACCGTGGGCTTTGGTCACTTCAAATATCAGTCTCTCACCTTAAAAACTTCTATCTTGTTATTTAGATCATTTGATAGGCTTTCCATCTTTTGAATTGCTTCGTTTAATTCTTGTAACGTATCGTAGAACATAACGGTTATATGTGTTGTCTGTACGGTATGATCCTTCATTATTCGTTCTAATTCTGTCATTTTCCATTGGATCTCTGTGACGGCGGTCATTATCGGTTTTGTACATTCCACACAACCATTACCACTTAGATCTCCTAACTTACTTTCCTCTAGCGATCGGAACAACGTTTGTAGTTTTTCAAATGCTAGTTCAATTTCAAGCATATTATCTTTTGACTCTGACGTCATCTGTGTAGCTGTCTCTGTCATTGTTTTTACAGAATTGTGTACTTGTTGAGATAGTAGGTTGGATACTACAACGAGTGCGTGTGAGTCTTCTTTCACACCAGCAATTAACTGTTCAAATTTATTCGTCATTTCATTTACTTGTTGGGATAGCCAACCTAATTCATTTTTTTCTTTCACATGTAGCGTTTCGGATAAATCCCCTTGAGCCATTTGTTGTATATGGTCCACTATAGACGGTAACGGATATAGATGTCTTTTAATGATATAGCGAATAATACTATATAAAGAGATGAAAAGAATAAAGATAGATGCTATATAGATCAGTGCTAGAAACAATTCAAACTGCTTTTTTCTAGTTAAATCTATTACCATCGTCATAACACGTTCATTTGGTAAGTACTCATTTGGTAAGTACTTATAAATTTTATTATAGGTTACACCATCATGTGTGAACTGGTAGCTAGCATTTTGTTTTGTAGCTAGAACTTGTTCGAATAGTTCACCGTCTGTATCTAATGCAATCGTATGTGTTCCATACAGTACCGGTAAGTCCGTATTCGGTTCAATTACTTGATTGCTTTCTCCTTTTTTCCATGCTGAAACGTTGATGACTGCTATTTCTTCCATGTCTTTATATTCATCAATAATATTTTCTATAATTTGCGAAGGGCCACTTTCAAATGTATGTTCATATATGTCGAAGTCTTCAATAAAAGGGTTCACCATAAAATCTGTTGTTCCGTCATAATAATAAGCAAACTTATAAAAAATATGGTCAAATAATTCTGCTTTAGAAATAGGACCTACCCAGTAGTTGTCCATTGCAAAACCTTCGTCAACGGTTACCGATTGAAGTGACATTAACTCGTTAAAAGCCGTAAACCAATATCCCCAGTTTTTAGAGCTTAATCCTATTTGTGTTTCATCAGAGGATTGTGTCACTACAATATCATCCCCTTGTCTCTCCCAAAGGGTAATTTCTTTCACAGCCCATTCATCCGCTAAAACACGTAATTCTTCCATCGTGATACTAGAAGCTGACCTTCCTCTTAATTCAGATGTTATCCCTTTAGAAGAAGCATAGAGTTTTCGTTCTATCATATTTTCGATCGTATTTGCTGAGTTTTGCGTAGACTCCATTGCAAATTTTACGATACTAGTCGCATTATCTATTTGTTCTGCTTGGTATTCTTCAAACTTTATTTTTACAAAGCCGTATCCAAGGAGGAATGTAGTGACTGTTATGATCCCTATTATTACGCCTATTTTTGTAAGTAACTGCATCATTATCGTATTTTTCTTCATAAAATTTCCCCTCACAAAATGCCAGATGGTTTCCTTTCCTTGCTTACTTTTTTATCGGTTACATATGAGCCTTTTTATATAGCTGTATTCATAATATTTAGGTGAAAGTATTGTGCTTTAGGTCTTTTATACTAGTGACCTATACTATGTATAACATACTTTATATGTTGTGGTAATAGATTTTTAAAAATGAATTATAATTTTCTGTCACTTCACAAATACTTCCTTCTGCTATGGTATTAAGTGGTTTTTAAAATAAGGCTCTATTAAACAACACTGTTGATTGGAGCGCATGTCTCCGCTTTCCGCGGGCGGGCCGGGAGCCTCCTCATCGCTTCTCCCGCAGGAGTCTACAACATGCGCTCCAATCAACAACTAGATTCTATTAAAAATCAACATTAATCTTTTACACAGCCTAAAATAAAAATACATCTTAAAAATGAAGATGTTTTTGTTAAAAGCTGAATGCTTCGTGTCAATTTGTGTTTCAATTTTTTCGATTTGTGTTTCAATCTAATTTGTTTGTGTTTCAATTTACTGCATTTGTGTTTCAATCTTGAGTTTAGACATATTTTAACTATGCTTTTGTTTCAATTCCATACATTTGTGTTTCAATCTTATGCATTTCTATTTCAATCTTCCAACTTTGTGTTTCAATCCATCTGAACTAAAAAAACCGAATAATAAACTCCTATTAGTAGAGTTTATTACTCGGTTTAAAAGTTTTTATCTTTTCCCTGACTCAAAAGGTTCTCCAACTGCTTTTGGAGCTTGTGAAGATTTAGAGAATACGATTAACGCAAGTAACGTTACAACGTATGGGAATATTTTTAGTAACACTGGTGGGAATATAGCCAGTGATGGAATAACTTGTGATACGTTTGCAATTGTACTAGCAAAACCGAAGAATAGCGTTGCCGCTAAAATTCCAAGTGGCTTCCATTGACCGAAAATCAAGGATGCTAACGCTAAGAATCCAAGTCCTGCAACCGTACCTGTAAACTCACCAGCAAACGTCGTTACGATAATAGCTCCAGCAAGACCTGAATAGGCACCAGAGATCATAACACCGATGTAACGCATCTTTCTAACATTAATACCAGCTGCTTCTGCCGCGTGTGGATGCTCCCCACAAGAACGTAAACGTAAGCCAAATGCTGTTTTATATAAAACGAAGGTGCTAAGAGCTAGAATGATTAATACTAACCATGTAGTTGGATATGTTCTTGTAAATAATAGACTTCCGATAATCGGTATGTCTGATAAGGATAAGAACGTCACATCAAAAGGTAAGAAACTGTTAATACGGATGTTCCCACTACCAGTAATAGTACGGGCTAAGAACACTGTAATTGCTCCAGCAATCATATTGATAGCCGTACCACTAATAATTTGGTTTGCATTTAAGTTAATACTTGCAAACGCATGTAGTAAAGAAAATAACATCCCAGCAATCGTTGCTATCAATAAGCCTAGCCATAACGCTTTCTGCTCTCCTGGCCAAATCATTTGCATATTAACAATCACTAATGCTCCTGTAAAGGCTCCCACTACCATTAATCCTTCTAAACCGATGTTTACTACACCGCTTCGTTCACTGAATAACGCACCTAATGCTGTGATTAAAAGAGGAATCGTAAAAATAATCGCATATGGCGCTATTTGTTGTATCAATGTCCACATACTATTTCTCCTCCTTTTTCTCTACAGTACTAGACTTCTTGTTCCTACGTTTTTTCAACACGTAAGTTACTAGTCGTTCAATTAAAATACTTGCTGCAGCAAAATAAATAATAATGGCAATGATTGAATCAGCAATCTCTGGTGGAATATCTGTCATCGCATTCATAAATCCACGTCCAGAGTAAAGAATACCGAAGAAAATCGCTGCAAATAATACCCCAACTGCTGTGTTTGCCCCAAGTAACGCTACTGCGATCCCGTCAAAACCTTGTGTTGGCAAAATACCAATCTGCATGCTTGTAGCATTACCTGTATATTGTGCCATTCCACCAAGACCAGCTAGTCCACCGGAAATTAACATAGAAGTAACGATTCCACGGTTAACAGCAATACCCGCATACTCTGCTGCATCACGGTTATAACCTACTGCTTTTAATTCGTAACCTAATGTTGTTTTATTAATAATGAAAGCCACAACGATAACTGCAATGGCTGCAACAAACAAGCCTAAATTAACGTAAGAGCCACCGAATAAGTCCGTTAAAAATCCTACTCTTAACGTAGCTCCATCAGGTAATTTTTTCGATTCTGTTTCTAAAAATTCACCTTTAAAATAAGCTGGCACTGCATAGTAAATCGTCCAATAAGCAATCCAGTTCATCATGATGGTAGAAACTACTTCATGTACATTGAATTTTGCTTTTAAAATACCAGGTATAAACGCCCAAGCAGCTCCACCTAAGAAACCAGCAAGAACCATTAAACCAACTAAAATCGGTTGCGGTGCACTGATAGATAAACCAACTGCTGTTGCACAAAATCCGCCAAACAACATTTGTCCTGCTGCTCCGATGTTAAATAGACCTGTACGGAATGCAAATGCTACAGATAACCCAGTAAAAATTAATGGTGTTGCCGTTGCAAGTGTATTACCAATTCTCGAGATGTTCTTTAGTCCACCCTCGAATAAATATTGATATCCTAAAAACGGATTATGGCCTGTTAGTGCCATTAAGATTGCACCAGCAATAAGACCGAATAAGACAGCGAGTAAAGAAACTACGGTGCTTCTCATTCTTTTACCTCCTTCTCCACTCCGGCCATCATAAGTCCGATTTCGTTCTCGTTTGTTTCCGAAGCGTTTACAATTCCGACTAATTGTCCGTTATTCACAACGGCAATACGGTCCGATACATTTAATATTTCATCTAATTCTAATGATACAAGCAATACCGCTTTTCCATTGTCTCTTTGTTCAATAAGACGTTTATGAATATATTCAATAGAACCTACATCTAATCCACGCGTTGGTTGAACGGCAATTAATAGCGTTGGATCTAACTCAATCTCACGACCAATGATAGCTTTTTGTTGGTTACCACCAGATAAACTTCTTGAAATAGAATCGCCGCCTTGACCGGAACGAACATCAAAACTTTTAATAATTTTATCTGCGTGTTCTTTCATTGCTTTAAAGTTTAATAGGCCACGCTTAGAGAATGGTTTTTTATGATAAACATGTAATGCCATGTTTTCTTGAATTGTATAGTCAAGAACTAGACCGTGTTTATGACGGTCTTCCGGAATATGAGCAATTCCTTTTGCTACTCTTGCTTTAACAGGGGTTTTTGTAATGTCTTCCCCTTCATAAATAACCGAGCCAGTTTCCGCATGTTTTAATCCTGTAATACTTTCCACGAGTTCCGATTGACCATTTCCATCAACCCCAGCAATACCAAGGATTTCTCCTTTTTTCACTTCAAGAGAAACATCTTTTAGTCCAAGAATACCTTTGCTATTTTTTACAGAAAGGTTATTTAAAGTTAAAACAACTTCACCTGGATTTGCTTGCTTTTTTTCTACTTTAAACGAAACTTTACGCCCTACCATCATTTCTGCCATTTTTTCTGTTGTTGTTTCCGCTACATTAACCGTTCCGATTGTTTTACCACGGCGAATAACGGTACAACGGTCTGCCATTGCTTTAATTTCTTTTAACTTGTGCGTAATTATAATGATAGATTTACCTTCAGCAATTAAGTTCTTTAAGATTTTCCCTAACTCCTCAATTTCTTGAGGTGTTAATACTGCTGTCGGTTCATCTAAAATAAGAACATTCGCATTACGGTAAAGCATTTTTAAAATTTCTACACGTTGTTGCATACCAACAGAGATGTCTTGAATTTTTGCATGTGGATCTACGTTTAAACCATATTTTTTAGATAGTTCCGCAACACGTTTTCCGGCTGTTTTGGAATCCAATGTAAACCATTTTGTCGTTTCGTTACCTAGCATAATATTTTCTGTAACGGTAAAGTTACTTACTAGTTTAAAGTGTTGGTGAACCATTCCAATTCCTAAACGGTTCGCAATGTTTGGATTGCTAATTTTTGTTTCTTCTCCGTTTACTTTAATACTACCGCGATCTGGTTGGTACATACCAAATAGAATGGACATAAGAGTAGACTTACCTGCACCATTCTCACCTAGTAACGCATGGATTTCACCTTTTTTTAACTGAAGGGTAATATCATCATTGGCAACAATTCCAGGAAACTCTTTCCGGATATTGAGCATCTCGACTACATATTCCATCTAGTAAACTCCCTTTTTAAAAATATTTTTCTATCGACTTTCATTCGTTGTCTTATTTAATGTATTTGTTAAAGACCGCTGCTGATTGGAGCATATGCCTCCGCTTTCCGCGGGCGGGCCGGGAGCCTCCTCGGCGCATTCGCGCCTGGGGTCTCCCGCTCCCCGCTTCTCCCGCAGGAGTCTACGATATATGCTCCAATCAGCCGCTAGATAAGTTAGATAAATAATACTATTCTTTAACAAAACGTATTCAATAAAAACTATTACAAATTCAAAAGATTCTAAAAGTATGATGTCTGATGTCTAGAGTTAAAATTTTTACGGCTATACTTACAATTAGGCTGTGCTTTATTGTAGGTTACCGTTTTTATTAAAGTATTTTGTTAAGTGAATCAATTTCATAATTACGGTTCGTTTAATGAAAAACGAGTATTTTAATGATATACATAATAATATGTTCGTTTATTAAGGTGTATAAATACAGACTACGATGCTATTTTCGTATTGTAGTCCCACATTATGAAACGGACTCAAGTAAATCATTTTAGGGACCTTTAGTACAAGAAAGGAGACGGGTCCTCCCGCCTCCTATAATAATTTAAGCAATCATTATCAAATGTTTGAATATCTTACAGTATTATTTAATTAAGTCGCCTTGCTCACCAGATACAACGATATCACCAGATTGTAATAACTTATATACTTCAGAAACTTTATCAGTAGTTTCTTTGCTTAAGTTTGGATTTTCAGCAGGGATACCAACACCGTCATTCTTTGCATCGAATGTTAATGTTTCTCCACCTGGGAATTCACCGTTTACTTCTGCTTTAATCATGTCAAAAGCAGCTTGGTCGATACGTTTCATAGCAGAAGTTAAGATTACAGACTTATCTTGACCTTCTAATAATCCGTCCGCGTATTGGTCAACGTCAACTCCAACCATCCATACATCACTTCCAGTTGCAACACGAGTTTTTGCTTCGTTGATTGCACCTACACCTACTCCACCAGCAGCAGCGAAGATTACATCAACACCACGCTCGTACATTTGAGCAGCGATTTGTTGTCCAGCAGCTACGTTATCGAAGCTACCTTGGTATACTACGTTTTGTGCTTCCATTGTTACGTTCGTTCCAAAGTTTTCGTTAGCATAAGCTAACCCTTGTTGGAAGCCCCAGTTGAATTTTTGAACTGGAGGAATTTCCATACCACCGATGAATCCAGCTTGTGCATCTTGTAATTCTAAAGCAGTAGCAACACCAGCAAGGAATCCAGACTCATGCTCAGCGAAGAAGATAGATACTGTGTTATCTCCTACTAATGTGTTCCAGTCCCCGTTATGTGGAGCTCCATCAATTAAAACAAATTTTGCATCTTCATATTTAGCTTGAGCAGCAAAAATAGCTGTTTCAAATTTAAAACCAGGAGTTACGATTAATTTATATCCAGCGTCATAAAGGTTGTCGATTTCTTTTACATAGTCAGCCTCAGTAGTTCCGTTTGGCTTCAGGTAACGCTCTTGTAAGTTTAACTCGTTTGCAGCCTTTAAAACACCTTCCCAAGAACCTTGGTTAAAAGATTTATCGTCAATTGTACCAGCATCTGTAACCATACCGACTTTCATTTTGTCAGCGCTTCCACCAGTGCTACCACAAGCAACAAGTAATGACATTGCGATCATTACAATTGTAAGAACAAAAAGTCCTTTTTTCATCAGAAAAAACCCCCGTAAAATTATTTGTTTTAGTATATAAATTTTATTCACTTGCTATTAATAATATAAACTTTCAATCTACTTATTACAATAAAAACTTGTCGATAAAAATGAGTAAATTTTACCGCTTACATAATTGATGCATACGGTTATAATTCCCTACACACCAACTCTGAACAACACCAGCATAAATATCCGTTTCTATGAATAAACGGTGCCAGGCACTTGTCGTATTTGGTCGTTTTCTGTCGTTTTGAATAAAAAGTTATATATAAAATAAAGCGAGTGATCAAATATGTACATATTTGATCACTCACTATCCTATGGTATGGTCACTTTGAATTTCTCCATTTTACTATCTAAATGCTTTTTATCCAGTTCCTCAAGCAAATCTTCTTCAAATTTTCGGTACACATATTGAGCAAACTTAATCACTTCTACTTTCACTTCTTGTTTGCTATGTTCTGCAATATGATCTAATGTGTCCATTACTGCTAATAAAATTGAAATATCTTGCCTTCCGTAATGACTTAGTTGATAGAACGTCGTATAAAGTAATTGTTCTACACTCTCCTGCTTTTTCAACAACCTTGGTGTTTTATCCTTGTTGTAAAAAACCTCATAGTTACTTGCACGTTGCAAAGCTTCTGTTAACGGTGTACGTAAAAAACGAATACAATCAATTGCCGTGTTTGGATCATTAATACCTGGTGATATCGCACGTAACGCTATCTCCACCATTTTGATAATATTAAATTCAATATCTTGTATCGGTGTCCTTTCTTGACCAATCGTAATATAATCATCTATTTCAAATTTCAACTCTTTCTCTTTATGGAAAATATGTAATATAACACTTTCCTTTGATACATAATGTCCAATATACTCTTTAAGTTCAATATAATAATCTTTTTCTTCCGCTAGTTCATACAGCTTTTTATAGTCCATTAGTTGTATGTAGCCAAATGTTCCTCCATTAACCGCGTGGACAGATGTGAATCTTTCAGGAGGTTCAATAGGTTGGTCTTTCTTTTCTTTATTAGCATTCTCTATATCTCTTTCTTCGTCTTTAATTGTTTTCAATGCATCCTCTGTTAACTGATAGATTAAATTACTCACTTGAATAGATGTTGCTACATTATGAATAAAGTAGGCAAAAAAAGCCAAGCTGATGATCGCTACCGTTACGCCAACCGACGCAGAAATGACGGGGTGATCGATGGTACCTTTTCTCATAAATAATAACGTGACAATCGAATAAATGAATGCCCCTAAAAATACACCAAGCACCCTCATAGTAGAGGATTTTGTAACAAAATCTTTTAACGTACGTGGCGAAAACTGAGATGTATATGTTGTTAGAACGACCATTATGGTAGAGAAAGTAATCGTCGTCATCGTTAATAAAGCAGCAGAAATGGTTCCTAGTATTATTTGCGCTAAGTCTACACTTGTCATGAGTAAGATAGGAATTTTATTTTGAAGAAAATCACTATGTACCATATCCACATATAAAACTACTAACGTAAGGACAAAGGAGATAGTACAGTAAATACTAGGTATCACCCAAATGCTTTCCTTCATTCGTAAAAGCACTTTCTTCATTTACTATTACCTCCTTGAGAAATATTCTTTATTATTTCTTTACTTCCTTTCCTTTATGAAAAATAAACAGAACTTGAGAATACAAACAGAGTTCGTTATTCTATTTAAAGAATCATTTTCATAAGGATGTGCAAAGTATGCGCTTAAATAAATTTATTAGTGAATCAGGTGTCGCATCTCGCCGTGGTGCAGACAGGCTAATTGAAGAGGGTAGAGTAAGAATCAACGGGAGAGTAGCCAAAGTTGGTGATCAAGTAAATCCTGGTGATGATATTCGAGTGAACGGTAATCAAATTAGAGTTGCCCGTGACAATGTCTATATTGCCTTAAATAAACCTGTTGGCATTACAAGTACGACAGAAAAGAATGTAAAAGGGAACATAGTTGACCTTGTTAATCATCCGTTGCGTATTTTTAATATTGGAAGATTGGACAAAGATTCCGAAGGGTTAATTTTAATGACAAATGATGGAGACATCGTAAATGAAATTTTACGGGTAGAAAATCAACATGAGAAAGAGTATATCGTTTCTGTAGACAAGCCAATAACGGACGAATTTGTAAAACGCATGTCCGAAGGAGTAAAGATATTAGGAACGAAAACGTTACCTTGTAAAGTTACTCCTCTATCTAAATACGACTTCAATATTGTTTTAACACAAGGACTTAATCGTCAAATCCGACGCATGTGCTCAGAGTTAGGGTACGAGGTGTACCGTTTGCAACGTGTGCGAATCATGAACATTCAATTAGGTAACTTACCAGTCGGCCAATGGCGTGACTTAACGAAGAAGGAAAAAAAGAAGCTGTTTGAAGAATTAAATTATGAACCGAAAGAATGGTAGGATTTTTTAGGGCTATGTATTCACATAGCTCTTTTTTATATGAAAAACAAAGAAAATATTTGTTTTAAAGGAATAATGTTGTATTTTTTTACATCTATTTCTATTAAACTTAAAAGATAGACAGTTTGAAGAAATAGGTGATTTTATGAGGAAAAAGTTATTATTCATTTTACTAGTTTTCACATTCCTTTTTACTACAAATAGTACTTTTGCAACAAATAGTATTACTGTGTCAAACTCACAACAGAAAATACCATTGTTTTCGTATAGTAAACTTATGCCTTTCTATAGCTCGGTTACAAACTCACCCTTCGCTCTTTTTGTAGCTCAACTGCCTGATGAGAAAAAAAGGTATGTGAACGGATGTGTGAAACCAAAACTAGAAAAAGGTCATGTAGTGAACGTTGCAGCAACCTCCCTATGGTTAGAACCTGGCGAAAATCGATCGTTAGATGAACCTTCTTTAACGACGCCTGTTGATTTAGAAAAATGGACGAAAAGCTTGAGTGTCGATCATAAGCTATGGCTCGTTGGAAAACTGGAAACACAAGCCTTGTACGGTCAAGAAGTAACCATTTTGCAAAGTAAAGGTGATTGGATTGAGGTTGCAGTACACGATCAATCAACACCTAAAAACGCAACTGGTTACCCAGGTTGGGTGCCAGCTTCCCATATTAGTGAAGTCGAGACTACCTACCCAAATTGTAAGCTAGCTATTGTAGACGCTAATACAACGACTTTGTATCATAATGCGAGTTTCTCTAACCCCTTTATGGACATTAGCTTCAATACGAGACTTCCAGTTGTGAAGGAGGGGGCAGATTGGATAAAAGTATATACCCCTGCAGATGAGTTTAAATATATGAGGAAAGAACATGTTTTAGTAGTAGATAATGAGAGTTCTATACCAAAGCCACAACCTGGCGATGTAGTAGAATCAGGAATGAAATTTTTAGGGTTACCTTATTTATGGGCTGGTACAACTGGCTATGGCTATGATTGCTCTGGTTTTACCCATTCTGTTTATAAACGACATGGCATCTATATACCGCGCGATGCGTCTGCTCAATTTAAGGCAGGGATAGCTGTTGCAAAAAGTGATCTACAACCTGGTGACCTACTCTTTTTCGCCTATGAAAATGGAAAGGGCAGCGTTCACCATGTTGGAATGTATATCGGAAATGGTCAAATGATCCATTCTCCTAATTCTAGTAAAAGCATCGAGATTGTTTCGTTTCAAACAGGAATATATGCGGCGGAATATGCTGGGGCCAGGAGGTATATTGATTGATCTTTGATGATGAAGTTCATTTTCTTCTTTTTTCTTAGTCAAAATGAACTTCATCGGCCTTATCAAGTTCACTTTCTTCTTTTTTCTTTGGCTAAATGAACTTCATCGACCTTATCAAGTTCACTTTCTCCTTTTTTATTAGTCAAAATGAACTTCATTCGCCTTTTGAAGTTCATTGGGGGCTAAATTTTCTCCGTAGTTGAACTTCATCGGACTTATGAAGTTCATTGGGAGCTAAATTTTCTCCGTAGTTGAACTTCATCGGACTTATGAAGTTCATTGGGAGCTGAAATTTCTCCTTAGTTGAACTTCATCGGCCTTATGAAGTTCATTGGGGGCTGAATTTTCTCCGTAGTTGAACTTCATCGGCCTTATGAAGTTCATCGAGGGCTGAAATTTTTCCGTAGTTGAACTTCATTAATAGAACGAAATTAACCTTTCCTTACAAAACAAAAAATGAACCCCATTTAAACAACTGAAGTTCATCCCCACTATTAAAAACATATAAAATTATTTAACTCTAAATTAGATCGACATATCGCCGATCTTAAACGACACTTTTAAAATATCTGATAGCTTATATAAAATAGAAACTTGCGTGTCTAACTTTCCCTCTTCAATTTCCACAATCGTTTCTTCGGTAACTCCGACTAATGCTGCTAATTTTTCTATATCAATATTTTGTCTTTCTCTTGCATATTTTAATTGGTGGCCGATATATTCCATGTTTTACACCCCTTTGTTATGTAAGCGATTACAATTAATATTATTATAATAAAATTTTTAGAATTTTTCAATAGTACAGAATAAAAGAAAAGCAAGGTTAAAGTTGAATGGCTCTTGAGAGAACTCTCTTTCACTTTTACCTTGCCTTAAAATAAGACTCTATTTAATATCGCTGTTGATTTCCGCGCAAGTCTTTGCTTTCCACGGGCGGCCTGGGATGGTTATTTTCACTAGCGTGAAAAAACCTACTCCTTGGCTTCGCCTGTGGGGTCTCCCGTCTCCCGCTTCTCCCACAGGAACCTCCGACTTGCACTACAATCAACAGCTAGATACCTATCAAAATCAATATTATTCTTTGGCACATCTAAAATTAATAGAATTTAGTACCCTGTACCTTTACCGCCTGTTACGATTGCGATACCGGAGCTAGCGCCAATTCTCGTTGCTCCAGCTTGTACCATTTTTCTAGCAGTATCTAAATCTCTTACACATGCAGAAGCTTTCACACCGATGTCTGGTCCTACTGCTTCTCTCATTAGCTTGATATCTTCTGGTGTTGCACATCCTGGTCCGAAACCTGTTGATGTTTTAACAAAGTCTGCTCCGGCCATTTTCGCTAAAATACAAGCTTTTTTCTTTTCTTCTGTCTCTAAGTAGCCTGTTTCGATAATAACCTTTACTGGTGCATGACCTTTAGCTGCTAATACAACTGCTTCGATGTCTTTTTTCACTGTTTCAAAGTCTCCAGATTTAAGAGCACCGATGTTCATTACCATATCGATTTCTGTAGCTCCACTAGCAATTGCATCGCGAGTTTCTGCTACTTTCACGTATGAGTTTGTTGCACCTAATGGGAAACCAACAACTGTTGTAATTCCAACATTAGTACCTTTTAATTCTTTCGCAGCTGTAGATACCCAGTAAGGGTTCACACATACCGTTGCAAAGTTGTATTCTTTTGCTTCTTCACAAAGCTTCACAATTTGCTCATGAGTACTATCTGGCTTTAATAATGTGTGATCAATCATTCTTGCGATAGATGGACCTGTAATAATGCTAGAGAATGCTGCGTTTGATGTAGGTGCGGCATTCGATGTCGCTTGAGCTGGAGTTGTGTTGCTTAGCTCTTGTTTATTTGTAAGTTGTTCCATAATTTTATTCGTAATTTGTTCGACTAGCGCATCCATTTGCGTTTGCATCCAATTTCACCTCTTCTTAATGTAATCGATCAACGATTCCAGCAATGACTGCATCAAAAGAACCGTCTGGATCTTCTAAGATGTCTCTTGCTGCTCCACCTTCTTCTAATACTAAAACATAATCGCCAATTCCAGCGTGAAAGCGATCGAATGCTATTAACGCATCTCCACATTTATTTCCATCTGTATCGACTGGAACGACTACCATAAGCTTTTTATTTTGATGGCTCGGTGTTTTAATCGTCGAAACGACATTTCCAACAACCTTCGCGAGTTTCATTATTTTGCTTGAGGAAGAATTTTTTCGATATCTTGGTGTGGTCTAGGAATTACGTGTACTCCTAAAAATTCACCAACGCGTTGTGCTGCATCTGCACCAGCTTCAGTAGCAGCTTTAACTGCACCTACATCACCGCGTACCATTACTGTAATTAAACCGCCGCCAACTTGAACTTTACCAACTAAAGAAACATTTGCTGCTTTCATCATTGCGTCTGCTGCTTCAATAGCACCTACTAAACCTTTAGTTTCGATCATTCCTAATGCGTTACTCATTTTATATTTCCTCCATTCGTTTTACGTTGTAATATTCGATGATTCCGAGTATCCCAGCATCTGATGGGACAAGGTCTTTCTTTAAGGGGATGGAAGACTCGTTACTTTTTGCCAAGTAAACTAAGTCACCAACGCCAGCTTGCTTTATCGTATCAATTGCCACAATCGGTTTGCCCTTATCCTGTAATTGTTCGTCTACTGGTTGAACAATAAGCAGTTTTAATCCCTTTAAATTCTCATCTTTATGTGTACAAAACATGTTTCCGATGACTCTTGCTACGAACATTTATAAAACCTGCTTTCAACGCTTAATAAAACGGCTTTCAATTTCCATAATTTTCGTAACACGGCGATCGTGACGACCACCTGCGTAATCTGTTTCTAACCATGTTTTTACGAGTTGTTTTGCTAAACCTTCACCGATAAACTGTCCACCGATAGATAGTACGTTAGCGTTGTTATGTTCACGGCTATTAATGGTAGAAGATAAATCCCAACAAACTGCTGCGCGAACGCCTGGAATTTTATTTAAAACCATACCACTACCAACACCAACACCATCAATCATAACTCCAACATAATCAGGGTTCGTTGCTACACACTCCCCAACTAGGAATGCAATGTCTGGATAGTCGACTGCATTTTTATCTTTACAGCCAAAATCAAGGTATTCATAGCCTAGCTCCGTTAAGTGCTTCTTTAACGTTTCTTTTAATTCGTATCCACCATGGTCGCTACCAATCGCTATTTTTTTCATCTCAGTTATCTCCTTTGGCAAATACGTGAATAATTGGTTCAAATGTCTGAACCTTCAAGCTAGCTCCACCAACGAGTACACCGTCTATATCTGATTGGCTAGCATATTCTTTTGCGTTTGATTCGTTTACAGAACCTCCGTAAAGGATAGAGATAGATTCTGCCGTCGAACCAACAACTTCTTGTAAAACAGCACGGATATATTTGTGTGTTGCTTGCGCTTGTTCTGCTGTTGCGGATTGTCCTGTTCCAATTGCCCAAACAGGCTCGTAAGCTACCAAAAAGTTACTAGATTGTATATCTTGTAGTGCGCCTAAAATTTGTTTCGTTAAAACTCGCTCTGTTTGGCCATTGTTTTTCTCTTCTAGCGTTTCACCGATACAAATGATTGGTGTTAGATTAGATCCAATGGCTTGCTGCACTTTTTTGTTCACAAGAGCATCACATTCGTTCGAATATTGTCTTCGTTCGGAATGTCCGATAATAACGAATTCACACCCGATATCATTCAACATTTCTGCTGATGTTTCGCCAGTAAATGCCCCACTATCCTTCTGGTGGACGTTTTGAGCGCCAACTTTAACTGATAAACCTTGTTGTTCTAATAAAAGTCGAACCTGGTATAACAATTGCGTTGGAGGACAAATAACAACGGATGTTCCTTCGATACTACTCATCTCTTGCACAAATGATGCTGCTTCTGAGAGTGTTTTATTCATTTTCCAGTTTGCCACCACATATGTTTGGCGACCTGTTATCCCTTTAGTTGGTTGCTGCCGGTATACCTCTTGAATGGCATCTTTTACTAGACTTTTAATGTAAGATTGAATGGCTTGATCCATCATTCTTTACCGATTATGCTTTCGGTAAAATTCCGTCAACCTCAATGTTTGGACGTGGAATCACGTGTACAGATACTAAGTTACCAACACGTGCTGCTGCGTCTGCTCCAGCTTCTGTTGCTGCTTTAACTGCGCCAACATCACCGCGTACCATTACTGTTACAAGGCCCCCACCTATTTGGTCTTTCCCAACTAATGTTACGTTTGCTGCTTTTACCATTGCATCTGCCGCTTCGATTGCACCGATTAAACCTTTAGTTTCGATCATTCCTAATGCTTCTTGACTCATTGTATTTCCTCCTGTTTCGCTTTTGCGATTAGTTTTTTTGGTTTTTTTTTCTACAATACTTGTTATTTCTTTTACATTTTTTTGCTTATCTTCTTTGGATTTTGCCAAGAGAAATCAGCCCTTTATATTATTCTAAAACTATCTACTAAAACGCAGCGTCTTTGACGTGTGAACGTTTTTGCACTTGTTAATCCTTCACCTGTAGGGCCAGCAATTGTAAGTGTTGTGAATCCTTCACTTTCAAATCCTAATCCTGATACAGATGGACCGTTTTTCACGAAAATAGTTGCTTGAATTTCTTTCGCCATTTTCGTTAAATTCGTTACATTTTGCGAGTGCATAATGGCTGTATGGCGATTTCCTTTTTCTGCAATAACAGCTAGTTCAATTGCTTTGTCTACATCTGGCACTCTAACGATTGGTAAAATTGGCATTAACATTTCTGTTACAACTAACGGATGATCTTCTTTTGTTTCTGTAATTAATAGCTTTACATCAGGAGAAGCTTGAATGCCAGCCGCTTGTAAAATAACGCTCGCATCTTTTCCAACAAAGTCTTTGTTTGGATAAAATTTGCCGTTATTGTTTACTAGTACTTTCGCTAACACTTTCTCCAGTTGGAAGCCTTTAAGTTCGAAGGCACCGTTTTTCACCATTTCACTCTTAAGCGCATTTGCTACTTTTTCTACAACAAATACTTCTTTCTCCGCTGTACATAACACGTTGTTATCAAAGCTTGCACCTGTTACGATGTCGCTTGCCGCTTTTGAGATAATTGCTGTTTCATCTACAACAACTGGTGGGTTACCAGGACCTGCTGCAATCACTTTTTTCCCTGCTGCCATCGCTGCTTTTACAACGATTCCTCCACCTGTAACAACTAATGCGTTAATTCCGGGATGCTTCATTACTTCATTAGAAGTTTCAATGTTAGGGTTCGCTACAGACGTTAATGTGTTTTCAGGACCACCCGCAGCAACAATTGCTTCGTTTAAAAGTTGAATCGTTTTAATCGAAACTTGCTTCGCGCTTGGGTGTGGATTGTAAACAACTACATTTCCAGCTGCTACTAGAGAAATAGAGTTATTGATTACCGTTGCAGCTGGGTTTGTTGTTGGAGTAATAGAACCGAATACTCCGATTGGTGCGTACTCTACAAGCGTTAAACCGTTATCGCCTGAGTATGTTGTGCTAACGATATCCTCCACACCTGGTGTTTTGTTTGCGGCAAGTAAGTTTTTTGCAACTTTATGTTGCACTCTACCTAAACCAGTTTCTTGGACAGCTAAGTTTGCTAGTTCTTCCGCATGTGCACGGCTAACTTCACGCATTTTTTCTACCATTGCAGTTCTAGTCGCTAAAGGTAGGACGCGGAGCTTTTCCCAGGCAACTTTTGCTGCTGCTACCGCTTCGTCAACTGTTGCAAACACACCGTTTTCTAAACGGATGTTGCTAGTTGTTGGCTGCGCTATAGCTGTTGCACTATCACTATTACCGCCTAGTTGCTGTAACACTTGTTCTACCATTTTTTTAATATCTGTTTCGTTTATTTGCACGTTTTAGTCCCCTCCTTTTTTAAAGGTTGTTGACCCTTTTATCTCTATTTGGTCGACGATCCCAACGATAGCGGAATCAACCGGTGTGCCGTTTGTAATTTCTGTTTGTCTTGCCGAACTTCCGCCAACAACAAGTACTACTTCTCCAACACCTGAGCCAACCGTGTCGATCGTTACTACTGGCTTGCCATCTTCTTCTAGCGTTTCCATATCAAGTGGAACCACGATAAGCATTTTCTTTCCTTTTAACTTCTCTGCTTTTGTTGTGGAAACAATGGATCCTACTACTTTTCCTATGATCATTCTAGTTAGTCTCCTTTCTAGGAGTCTGTTTTCTTCTGGATTTTCACGTTAAGTTCTCTTGCTAAATCTTTTGCAGATGGTGTCACTCTACTATTAGCTGGTAGATTAATTGTTTCTAGTCCATCTCGCATCGCCTTTTCAATATGTTTCGACAAGAGTAAAGGCGCTTTCTCATCGTATGAAGTGATTTGAGTGTCCACTGTCTTCACGATATCCTTGAGCGATACCCACTTCACTTCGTCCTTTTGAATCTGACGAATGTAACCTTGTATTCTTTCTTGCACGGAATGTGGCGAAAATATTTGTTCGTACACATTCAGCTCCACATCATCATTTGCAATTACAACTGGTTTACCTTGTAATTGGTATTGAATCGCTAGCCAAATAGCTTGGTCATCATCCATTGTTAAGGCAAGTTTTGATAACAGGTGGAAAGATGCAACTGGAATAACAAGTAACTTCGTTTTTTCTAATACTTCATTTAATTGTGTAAAGCTTGTCTCATTATTTAGGAGGATTGTATTAGCAGCCCATTTTTCTTGTGAGGCTTGCCAATTCTCTGAGACTAGTATTGTTACATCATACTTATCAGCAAGAGTAGAAACCGCTTCCATTATTCCTTCTGAATAGGAAGATGGATGGTTTAGTAGAATCGCAATGGAATGTGTATCTACTTCTTCCACTTGTTCACTTAGATATGCTTTGACAACTTGCAAGACGAGTGATTTAACTCGTTCCTTTACAGCCGCATCCACTATCTTCACTCCCATCTTCTATCGCAACGATTTCCCCGAGCTGCCCGTTTTTCATGTTGGCAGCGTTCGCTTCATCTAAGTCGATATGCATTTCTAACTTATACCTTTCGGAAACGCGAATGAGTACATTGGAGAAAATGACTCCACGCTCTCCTTTTACTTTTACTTGAACTAGGTCGCCATCCTTTAACTGAAACCTTTGGGCATCTGATGTGTGCATATGTATATGTCTCGCTGCACAGATCAAGCCTTCTTGGATTGTTACTTGCCCTCGAGGACCTTGGATGGTAATAGCGGCTGATCCTTTTATATCTCCAGAGTTTCGTATCGGCGGCTTTACCCCAAGAGTAAACCCGTCGAATAAAGAGATTTCTACTTGTGTCGCACCTCTCGCTGGACCTAACACTCGGACATTCGGAATTTTTCCTTTCGGCCCGATGAGTGTGACGGTTTCTTTTGCGGCAAACTGGTTTGGCTGGGACAAGTCTTTTTGTTTGTTTAGCTTATAGCCTCTACCAAAAAGTCGTTCCACATGTTCAGGTGAAAGGTGGATATGTCGATTAGATGCTGCAATCGGTACTTCTTTTGCTGTTGTTTTTAACGAACTTTCTACAACTTGTCTCACTAACTGCTTAATAATCTCTTTATCTATTATCCTCACCTCCTACATCTAATAATGCGCGGGCTGTATATTGGTCCGTAATGAGAACATTTGCGTAACCACCTGTTATAGCACCAATGATACCTTCTACCTTGTTGTTCCCACCTGCTACAAGGATGCTTTGTTCGATATTGGCTAAGTCTTGAAGCTCAATGCCGATTGTTCTTTCATTTAAAGATTCATTTGTGATTTTTCCAGTTATATCAAAAAATCTGGAACAAATATCGCCGACTGTTTTGTTCTCGTCTAATGTTTGAAGGTCCGTGTCTAAAAAGTAACCAGCTTTCATTAAGGTAGACTGTTTACCAGGTTCTCCAACTGTGTACATGGCAATGTTGGCCTTTTTTCCTAATTCCAACACTTTCTTTATATGTCGATCTGCAATAATTGCTTGTTTAACGACGATATGGTCAACAACTGCAGGCAATGGTAGAAAATGTGGTGCTGTATGAAACGCACTCGAAATGCCGTTAATTATTTCAGATGCGTATGTATTGTGTTCCGAGTAACTAACTCCACCGTTCAGCTGGACGACTGTCACATCTTTCACATTTTTCGGTTGCATGTTTTTGACCACTTGGTAAAGCGTTGTTCCCCATGTTAAACCGATTGTGTCGCCATTTTGTACAATTTCATATAAGTAGTTCGCAGCTGCTTCTCCAAGCTTTTCTTTAATCGATTCATCTTCATATTTCGGAATCGGGGCAATGACGCATGCTTTTAATCCGTACATTTCTTGGACACGAGCAGCTAGTTGCTGAACATCTTCGGTTGGGTCAATAATTTTTATATGAACGATACCGTCTTGTTTTGCTTGTAAAAGAAGGCGCGATACAGTCGGACGAGAAATGCCTAACTTTTTTGCGATTTCTTGTTGGCTGTAATGTAATTGATAGTACATTTTAGCAACTTCTACTAAGCGTGAAATTTTCTCATCGACCATTGGGTTCACCTAACTTTTAAATTATGGAAAATGAGCACTTTGCATTTTTTCATCATTTTCCCTAGTTTCATCTATTAAAACGTGTTTTATTGTTAATTTTGTTTGTTGGTTGTGAAATTTTGCTCACCCATCGTGAACATATGTTAATTTAATTATATATTACATAAAAATTCTGTCAACATACGTAACTTAAAAAATTTAGAATATTTTATTTTGTAAGCGGTGTCTGTTTTGGGAGAGAGAGGTAACTGCGTTAGGCAGTAAAAAACCCTTCGTTTCTTAACGAAGGGTTTTTAAATAGCTAGTTTTTTAGTTTGACTTCTATATAGAAGAAATTGTAATAGTGTTTTACATTGTGGTAAAGAAAAGCCAACGATAGGACCTATTAATAGAGCGATAACAACCGTTCCCATTCCAACCGGGCCACCCATTAACCAACCAAACAAGAGTACAGAAAGTTCCATTCCATTACGAACCCATTGTACTTTCCAACCTGTTTTTTCTACAATTAAAATCATTAGGCCATCACGAGGACCAGCCCCAAGTTCCGCTGACACGTAAATTCCTATTCCATAGCCAATAATAATAACACCTATTAATAAGTAAAATGCTGCTCCTATTAAACTATGAGCATTTGGCAAAATCCAAAGGAAAAAATCAATGAAAAAGCCAATTAGCAACATGTTAAGAAATGCACCTATTTTAGGCATCTGTTTTGTAAAGAGAACAGTAATAAGTAGGAGCAGGAAACCGATAATAATAATCCAAGTACCTATTGTGAGGCCAAATTGCAGGGTTAAGCCGTAATGGAATACATCCCACGGACCAATTCCTAGCAACTTTCCTTTTATTGTCATTGCTACGCCAAGTGCTAGCATTATTAATCCTATAGTAAAAAAAGACCAGCGCAGGATCCATTCTTTTCGCATAAGTGCCCCTCTAATCTTCTCAAAATTTTTATACCTATACCACTATACCACATCAAATTGCAATAAAATGCATAAAATAATTACTAATTAATGTAAAACGCCAGTCTAAAGTACAGTATTTCTACTGTAAATTAAGCTGGCATTAAAGTAGTTTCCAGCCTCAGGTGACTATAAAGTTTATAACACAGAGCTGTCTCCTTTTTCGGATAAAATCATGCTTTACTTTGTAGAAACTTGTTTAGGAATGTTTTGTTTTACGATGCTTAGCCAAGCACAAAGTTCATGCTTGCGTTCCGATATTATTGCATAACTGTCAAAAATATCACAGAAATGCGCGTTTATTATGGGGAGGGATTATTATTGTCCATTCAGAAAAAATGGCTAGAACAGCCACCACAAGTAGTGGATAGAAGGTTAAAACCTTAACAAGATTGTCATTTGGTATCGTGAGTAGTAAAAACCATATTAATAATAAAGATGTTTTTGTTAAAATTGAATGCTCGTGTTAATTTGTGTTTCAATCCTTATGATTTGTGTTTCAATTTGATTAGTGTGTGTTTCAATTTGCTGCATTTGTGTTTCAATTTTCCTTGTGAACCAAATTTAACTATCCCTGTGTTTCAATTTCAAAAATTTGTGTTTCCATCTTAAGCATTTCTGTTTCAATCTTCCAAATTTGTGTTTCAATCCATCTTAATGAACAAAAACGCAAGGCACCTGGAGCTTGACGTAGCCTATTCTAAATTTACAAGTTCTCTAATGATAATTTCCTAAACCAAAACAAAACAGAGAGGTTATATCCTCTCTGTTAACAAGTCAAATTAACATATTTCTCGATCCCAATGACGATGGTCGGCAATGGCTTGAATAAACTTCGTTGCAAAATCGTTCGTGTCCTCGTTGTAAGGAACAACCCCTGGACATTTTTGAATATTTTCCACATGGAGTAACTCTTTTGTATCCTTACTTAAGCCAATTGGCTTGTAATGAGAAAATGCCTCCTGAACGAAATAAGAAACTTGCTTATCTAACTCTTTCTTTTCCTTGTTACTACTTACTGCATAAACCGCATCAAATAATACAGAGTCCGCAGTGAGGAATGTATGATCTGCCTCCAGCTCCGTACCGTCTTCCCCTTTTAGCACACCTAACTTTTCACTTACAATCTCCGGCTTTATTCCTGCATTTTTCAAGGATTCTAATACTTCATTAACCTCTGTTCCATAAAAATCACTACCAATAAGCACTGCTACTTTACGAGTATCTGGCTTTTTCTTTGTATTCAGTTGAGATAAGGTAGGAGAAGATTTTTTCACACTGCTTTCTTTTCCTTGCGGTGGGTTTGCACCAATTGCTTTTGCGAAAGCTGTTGCCATCTCTATACTAACATTGCCGAACATATCTACTACCTGTTGTTGGACATCTTTACTTTTCACCTTACCAAGTTCAAAGCTGAACGCCTTAATGATATGCTCTTTTTCCACTTCACTCATACTGTTCCAGAATAAAGTCGCTTGAGAAAAATGATCTTTAAAACTTTCACTTCGTTTTCGTACTTTGTAGCCATCCACTTTTTCCTGGTAATGTGTATATCCTCCCTCTGCTTCACTCGCTGGTTCCGGCGTATTAGAAGCTAAAGAGTTTTTATGGTAACTTACCTGGCCTTTATTAATCGTTTGACGACCAAAGCCATCTCGTTGATTGTTATGGAATGGACACACAGGGCGGTTTATTGGCAGTTCATGAAAATTCGGTCCGCCAAGACGTAGTAATTGCGTATCTGTATAGGAAAACAATCTACCTTGTAGCAATGGGTCATTTGTAAAATCAATTCCTGGTACAACATGTCCGGGATGAAAGGCTACCTGTTCTGTTTCTGCAAATACGTTATCCACATTTCGATTAAGTGTCATTTTCCCGATTATTTTCACCGGAATATCTTCTTCTGGCCACAGTTTTGTCGGATCCAGAATATCAAAGTCAAATTCAAACTCGTCTTCTTCTCGTAGTAGTTGTACGCCTAATTCATACTCTGGATAGTCGCCATTCTCTATCGCTTCCCATAGATCTCGGCGGTGGAAATCAGGATCTTTTCCATTAATCTTCTGTGCTTCATCCCAAACTACAGAATGCGTACCTAGCACTGGTTTCCAATGGAATTTAACAAAATGAGCCTTTCCTTCCTCATTTACAAAGCGAAATGTATGTACACCGAATCCTTCCATCATCCTATAACTTCTAGGTAGGGAACGGTCAGACATTTTCCACATAATCATATGGGCAGTTTCTTGGTTATTAGCTGCAAAATCCCAAAATGTATCATGCGCGGACGCAGCTTGTGGCATTTCATTATGTGGTTCTGGTTTTAATGAATGAACTAAGTCTGGAAACTTCATCGCATCTTGAATGAAAAATACCGGAATGTTATTCCCAACTAAATCATAGTTACCTTCTTCTGTGTAAAACTTCGTAGCAAATCCACGAGCATCCCTCGCTAATTCCCCTGATCCACGAGAACCGACAACCGTTGAAAAGCGCACAAAAACAGGTGTTTTTTTAGAAGGATCCTGTAAGAAACCTGCTTTTGTATATTCTTTCATAGACTCGTAAACTTCAAATTCTCCGTGCGCAGCGAAACCACGCGCATGAACAATACGCTCAGGAATGCGCTCATGATCAAAATGCGTCATCTTTTCACGAAAGTGAAAGTCCTCCATAATTGTCGGACCACGCTCACCAGCTTTTAAGGAAAATTCATCTTCTGAAACTTTTAATCCTTGATTGGTCGTTAGTTTCTTCCCACTATCATCTACTGTAAACTTGTCCAATTGTTCCTTTTTGCTGTTACTTCCATTCCCATAACGCTCATCTGCCATTCACTCTTTCCTCCCTTTATCTAGTTTAGATTTGTTTAGTTACTTCATTCCCGTTATGCGTTAGAGCAAACATCTTTTACAAATTTGTTTTAGCCTGACCACACTTTTAAAAAGATGTTAGAAGATAAAAAAAGAAACGTACCCATTCTAAAACAGGTCCGTTTCTTCTTATGCTACTTCATACCCCTTATCAAGTTCACTTTCTTCTTTTTTCCTCTTCAAAATGAACTTCATCTACACACTGAACAAATATTCATCAAACAACAAAGAAAACAGGTGCTGAATTAGCACCTGTCTCATCGATTCATCCATTACTTTTCGTCAAACAAGGAAGCACCAGAGATCCCTGGTTTTGTCATTTCGTAAGGGTCTAAAATTAGATTCAGCTCTTCTTCTGTTAATACATCATACTGTAAGCAAAGTTCGCGAACTGGCACACCTTTTAAGATCGCTTCTCTTGCAATTCGGGATGCTACTTCGTATCCGATGTGTGGGTTAACAGCTGTTATAACTCCGACACTCTTTTCTACGTACTCTTTCATTCTTTCTTCATTTGCTGTAATACCTTCTAAGCAATTGTCTGTAAACGTACGGAAAGCATTATTCATAATGCTGATTGATTGAAGTAGATTAAAAATTAACACTGGTTCCATCACATTTAACTCTAATTGACCGGCTTCTGATGCAAGGCAAATAGTCTGGTCGTTACCTACTACTTGGAATGCTACCTGGTTAATTAGCTCTGGCAACACAGGGTTTACTTTTCCTGGCATGATGGATGAACCTGGCTGTCTTGCTGGTAAAGAAATTTCTCCTAATCCTGCTCTTGGACCAGATGCCATTAATCGTAAGTCATTTGCTATTTTGGACATGTTAAGCATACATACTTTTAAAGCACCAGATACTTCTGTGTAAGCGTCTGTATTTTGTGTTGCATCAACAAGATGTTCAGCACCTGTTAACGGAAGATCACTTATGTCTTGTAGATGTTTTACAACTTGTTCTATATATCGAGGGTCTGCATTTAAGCCCGTTCCTACCGCTGTTGCTCCCATGTTTACTTCATACAAATGTTGTCTTGATTGTTTAATTCTCTTTATATCACGTTCGAGTACACGGCTATACGCCTCAAATTCTTGGCCAAGACGAATTGGAACCGCATCTTGAAGATGAGTGCGTCCCATTTTTATAACATGATTGAATTCATTCGCCTTTTGTTTGAATGCTGCAAGCATATCTCCCATCGTGTCTAATAATTTTTCTGATAGATTTATAACAGCAATATGCATCGCGGTTGGGAAAGCGTCATTTGTTGATTGGGACATATTTACGTGTGTATTTGGACTACAAAGTACATAGTTCCCTTTCTCTTCCCCCATCAGCTCTAGGGCACAATTGGCAATTACTTCATTTATATTCATATTAATAGACGTTCCTGCTCCACCTTGGATAGGATCGACAATAACTTGATCATGCATTTTTCCAGCGATTAACTCATCCGCTGCCTTTACAATGTTCTCACCAATTCCGGAATAAAGACGTTTCGTATCCATATTGGCAAGGGCAGCTGCTTTTTTTACAATAGCCATTGCCTTAATTAACTCTTCATGGATTCGGTAACCAGTAATAGGAAAGTTTTCAACCGCACGAACTGTTTGAATTCCATAATACGCGTCAGTTGGTACTTCTTTTTCCCCTAGAAAATCTTTTTCCACTCGCATTTGGCTTTTAGTCATAGACATTTCTTCTTCTCCTCTATCAAGCTATAAAAACTAGCTATTATTCTTTTGGAAGTTCTATAGCTATTAAAACAGATAGAAGAAGAAACCTCAAGATGTTGTTAATGGAATTTTGTATGCGTTTGCATGGGTATGGGATACGCATTACAACATTTGCAACCCACTATTCTGTTCAAATTGATACTCGACTTTGGATCTTTTCTCAACGCTAAGACGAAAAAAATAATATTTAATCTATTGTCAAAATCATAACTATATATTATTATTCTATTTAACTAACACTACATATTGTGTTAGTTAATACTTACTAAAACAAAATATTGATAATAACCAGTAATAATGGTGTCTGTAAAAGGCTTAATAGGGAATCTGGTGTAATTCCAGAACTGTACCCGCAACTGTAAGTGTTGACGAAATAATCAAATCCACTGTCTATAGACGGGAAGGGATTAAAGTAGGTAGAAGCACAAGTCAGGAGACCTGCCATTGTTATACGTATTATCTTCTTCGGGAGTTGGGAAGATATAACGAGGTATACAATAACCTACAGTATGTGAAGCTGTATATTTATTACCACGTTATACATAAACCCATCCTTTGTGATGGGTTTTTTTAGTTCTTCTATACATCTCGATCTTCTACAAATCTATCAATAGAAAAGAGGAAATGAAATGGAAGAAAATTTACCTGCAAGAATATCTAGAACAATCCAGACGAAACTTGTTTTACCTCCGGACACTAATCATTTAGGTACTATTTTTGGCGGAACTATTTTGTCATACATTGATGAAATAGCTGCTATTACGGCAATGAAACATAGTAAAGAAGTGGTGGTAACTGCCTCTATTGATACGGTGAATTTTCTCTCTTCAGCTAAAGTTGGCGATATTTTGCACTTAGAAGGTGTCGTAATTTCAACCGGTAGAACGTCAATGGAAGTCTATGTAAAAGTAGAGTGCCAAAACCTGAAATCAAGAAAAAAAACCGTAACAACAACTGCTATTCTAACAATGGTTGCTGTAGATCTTAACGGCAAACCAACTCCAGTGAATGGTGTCATCCCTGAGTCAGAAGAAGAAAAAGCACTATTCCAACATGCCCAAGCTAGAAAAGAAAGAAGATTAAAGATAAATGAACTTTCAAAGGAGTGTGGACTATGAATTCTAAACATTCATTAAAGGAGAATTCTGTAAGAGATGTAATAAACACGGCCTCGGAAAGGTATTCTTTTGATTTTTCACCAATCTATGAGCAGATACCAAATTTAGATGAAGCTTGTTATGAACAAGCCTTACTTTTCTCATTAAACAAAATTTCCATGGAAGAACCAAAATGGTCTTTTTTTGCCGCGAATTTATATTTACACGAGCTCTACCGTACAGTATCTGAGAATCGCGGGTATCCTTTGGAAGAAAAGTACGGAAGCTTCTACTCTCTTGTCTCGCATATAACAAAACTAGGTATTTATTCTAACGATCTCATACATAGCTATTCCAAGGATGAGATTGAACTACTAGGAGAAGTCATTAACCCTGAAAAAGACTACTTATTTAATTATATCGGGATATTTTTATTGGCAGATCGATACTTAACAAAAGACTACAACGATACGATTGTGGAATTACCTCAAGAGCGTTTCATGATTATTGCCATGACTCTAATGAAGAATGAACCAAAGGACAAGCGCATCGCCTATGTGAAAGATGCTTATTGGGCATTAAGCAACTTATATATGACTGTCGCTACTCCTACTCTATCAAACGCTGGTAAAAGCTTTGGTCAACTTTCATCCTGTTTTATTGATACGGTAGAAGACTCTTTAGATGGTATTTATTTAAACAATTGGGATGCTGCTAGATTAAGCAAAGACGGTGGCGGATTAGGAATTTATTTCGGTAAAGTTCGAGCGTTAGGATCCGATATTAAAAAGTTCAAAGGGAATTCATCTGGAGTTGTACCTTGGATTCGACTTATTAACGATACAGCGGTAAGTGTCGATCAACTTGGACAACGCCAAGGAGCTATTGCAGTTTACTTAGACGTGTTCCATAAAGATATTATGAACGGCTTTCTAGACTTAAAAACAAATAACGGGGATGAAAGACGAAAAGCTCATGATATTTTCACAGGAGTCTCTATTCCTGACTTGTTTATGGAAAAACTAAAAGAAGTAGATGAACATGGTAGAAGTATGGGAGAATGGCACACCTTTTGTCCCCACCAAGTAAAACAAATCATGGGTTGGAAAAACAAGGATGGGGCTTCACTTGGCCTAGAGGATTTTTATGATGAAAAGAATAAGAAATTTTTCACAGAAAAGTATGAAGATGCTGTAAAACACCCACTTCTACCCAGAAAATCTTATCGAGCGATGGATATTATGGCTAGAATGATGGTTTCTCAGCTAGAAACAGGTACGCCCTATATGTTTTACAGAGATGAAGTGAATCGCCAAAACCCGAATAAGCACGTGAGCGGAATCGGACAAACTTCTATTTTTTGCAGTAACCTTTGTACTGAAATTACTCAAAATATGTCGGCTACTACTATTGTAAATGAGTATCAAGATGAGGATGGAAATATCGTCATTGTAAGAAAGCCAGGTGATTTTGTCGTTTGCAACTTATCTTCTATTAATCTGGCAAAATCCTATCAAGACAATGTGTTAGATAAGCTAATTCCAATTCAAATGCGAATGCTCGATAATGTTATTGATCTTAATTCTATTTCTGTCGGACAAGCGGAGCTAACAAATAAAAAATATCGTGCCGTAGGCTTGGGTACATTTGGATGGCACCACCTTCTAGCTTTAGAAGGTATTTTATGGGAGTCAGAAGAAGCGATAGCGTTTGCCGATAGACTGTATGAAGATATTGCGTACTACACTATTCAATCCTCGATGAAGTTAGCAAAGGAAAAAGGGGCTTATCGTGAGTTTGAAGGTTCAGAATGGCAAACCGGAGAGTTTTTTGAGCGAAGAAACTATGCCTCAGATAAATGGAATCAATTAAGAGAACACGTAGCAACATATGGCGTTCGGAATGGCTGGATGATGGCGATAGCGCCAAACTCCTCCACTGCTAAGATTGGTGGATCTACAGATGGAATAGACCCTTTATATGCGGTTGAATATGCGGAGGAAAAGAAGAATTTTAAATTTAAAGTGACTGCACCTGATATAAACTATCATACATATCACTATTATAGAAAAACAAGGAACCTGTTAGATCAAACATGGAGTATACGACAAAACGCAGCTCGCCAGCGTCATATTGATCAGTCTATCAGCTTCAACTTATATATTCGTCACGATATTAAGGCAAAAGAATTGTTACAACTTCACATGGAGGCATGGGAACAGCGTTTAAAAACAACCTATTATGTTAGAAGCACTTCTCAATCTGAAATAAATGAATGTGAAGCTTGTCATAGTTAAATGAATCTGATTCATAAAATATGATTACTATTTGAAAAACGAGGAGGTTTTAATAGTGTTACATGCCCCATTAACAAAAATTAAATTACTTAACCCTGAGTATCCAAACAAGTCGACTGGCATTATTAATGGAAAATCTTCAGGACTTTTAAACTGGAATGATATTGCCTATCCTAAAATGTATGATTTGTACCAAACACTCCTATCAAACTTTTGGAAAGCACAAGAAATCAATATGCAAGATGATATAAAGCAGTGGGATAGCCTAAGTGAACAAGAAAAAGATATATTTCTGCGTATCAACACACAGTTAGCTTCACTGGACAGTTTGCAAACACCAACAATGAGTCAAGTGATGGACTATGTGACAGATTCTAGTTTCAAAGCTATCTTTGCTGTCATTTCCCAACAAGAAGCTGTTCATAATGAGTCATATTCTTATATACTAAGTTCCCTAGTTCCACTAGCGGAACAAAATGAACGGTTTAATCAAGCTAAACTAGATCCGATAGTAAATCAACGTAACCAACTTATTTTAGATGCATATGAGGAATTTAGGTCTGAACCTACACCGCAATCTTTATTTAAGCTATGTGTAAACTCTATTAATCTAGAAGGTATTTACTTTTATGCTGGCTTTGCTTTTTTCTATCACTTAGCCCACCAACAAAAAATGCTAAAAACAAGTACCATGATTAGTTATATTCAAAGAGACGAAATGCAACATGCTTACTTTATTTCTCAATTTATACGAATTCTTTTTACGGAAAATCCCAAACTGCATACAGAGGCTAATATTGCTTACATCTATAGTACAATCAATCAAGCAGTTGTTCTTGAAAAAAAATGGGCCCGTTATATATTAAAAGATATTAAAGGCATCGACTTAGACGAGTTTGATGCATATATAGAATATTTAGCGAATAAACGGTTTAGACAACTAGGATTAAAAAACTTTTACGAAGAAAGACCAAATCCAATGCCTTGGATTCAAGTTTTTAGCGATGAAATGATTAATAATACAAAATCTGATTTCTTTGAGCAAAAATCAAGAACATACTCAAAAGTATCAAAGCATAACGGTTTTGATGAACTATAATGAAATGTGCAATAGTCTATTCTTCTGTTACAGGTAATACGAAAGAATTAGCAGAACAAATTTATACAATTTTCTTATCTCGATTCGTTGATGTACATCTATTTTCCATACATGAATTTAAGCTACCTCATTTGAGTAAATATGATGCAGTAGTGATTGGAACCTATTCTTGGGGAAATGGCGAGATACCAGAAGAAATGCAGAAGCTTTACAACACGTTTAGTGATTTCTTAAAAAGTAATGTAGTGACAGCTGTCTTCGGCACAGGCGATAGCTTCTATCCCCACTATTGTGGTGCAGTTGATAAATTCACTGAGATTCTCTACACTAACACAAATTTAGCTGCAACTTTAAAAGTGGAGCTACTGCTTCAAGAACAAGATTTGATGCGTTGTCAAATGTTTGTAGAGTCCGTAATTAAACGTAGTTTCAAAAAATAAAAAAGACCCTGATCTCCAGTAGTTAAAATTCTAGCGCACGGAGGATCAGGGTTGAAAGATGGGGTACTTTTTAAAGCAGCAATTTCACAACACGAACGAACATACACTAATACAAACTCAAATTTACAGACTCTCCGATTCATTCACCATCCTTAACACTGAAATTTCCCCAACTTTTGACAACTCAATAAAACATCCGTTCTAGCTGACGGATGTTTTTTTCTCTTTAATTCGCTTCTGTCTCCTTTTTAAAAACTATTATCGGATCAAAACTCTGCCTCTAAACTTATAATTAAATAGCACAAGCACAAAATTAGCGCAACAATTTCCTCGGAGTTCAAAACGAATTATTTTCCTTAATTTAGAAAATTAACTTGCATTTATCGTTTACATCCACTAATATATATCTAAATGATATATATCTTTTAGATAGGTGTGAATATAGTGAAAACTTATAACGATACAACATACGCAATATTAGGCATTTTAACAACTCCTTGTAAATCTGGTTACGATATTAAACAGTTCATAGATCAAAGCTTAAATCATTTTTGGAAAATTAGTTATGGGCAAATTTATCCTACGTTAAAAATAATCGTCAAAGAAGGGTTAGCCGAAGTGAAGGTGTCCCAAACACAAGGAAGAGTAGATAGAAACGAGTACTATCTCACGACAAAAGGATTGGAAATATTAAAAAGCTGGTTAGAACAACCCATTGAACATGCTCCAATTGAACGTAATGAAGTACTACTAAAACTATTCTTTGGTTCCTATCAGTCTGCAGAAAGCACTGTTTCCCTCCTTCAAGACTATAAGCAAAGACTAGAAACCCGTTACGAAACGTATTTAGCCATCGAACAAGGAATACTTCAACATAATAAAGAGGAAAAAGACGCAATGTACTGGCTGTTTACATTAGATTATGGAAAAAGAGGAACAAAAGCTGCTATCGAATGGTGTGAGCATACGTTAAAATATTTCTCAATAAAGGAGTAGGAAGAATGAATAAACAAATTTTCCCTGGCCGCTATACGACCGAGAATTCAGAGGATATTGTCGTTTTTATCATTGGAATGAGGTTCAACAATCGACTAGCCATCCATAAATGGTTTCCCGTTTTTAGCGCTATGCCAGGAATGATTAGAGAACTTTACATGAATAAAGAGGAATTAGGATTTTTATCAATGGAAAGCTATTATGGACTTAGAACGACCACTATGATTCAATATTGGCGTTCGGTGGAAGACTTACATGCTTATGCAAGGAATGAGAAGCATTTGACCGCTTGGAAAAAATTTAATGAAAAGCTAGGCAACAATAACGCCGTTGGTATCTATCATGAAACGTTCCAAATAAAAAAAGGAAACTATGAATCTGTTTACACAAACATGCCTTTCTATGGATTGGGTAAGGCGATGGAACATATCCCGGTAACTTTCGAGCGAAATTCTGCTCGTAAACGCCTTAAAGCACAGTAGTTCTTGATTTATAGAGCATTTTATAGGAGTCGGAGGTATGGGAGATGGATTTAATCTACATTTCAACTATCATTGTGGCAATTTTATTTCTGTCTGTTGCTGTTTTTCAAGTGCTACTTTCACTTGGCTATCCTTATGGTGAATATGCAATGGGAGGATACTATAAAGTCCTACCAATAAAATTAAGGCTAGTAAGTGCTGTTAATGCCTTGATTCTCCTATTTATGGGGTTTGTTTTCTTACAGCATGCAAATGTTATAAATGGTATAGATTTCTTAGCTACAAATATATTGGTATGGTGTTTTACTATTTTCCTCGGTTTAAATACACTAGCAAATATATTTTCTCGGAGTAAAAAAGAGCGGTTAATTATGACACCTTTATCAGGTGTGACTTTTATATTGTGTATTCTTATTGCGTTATCGTAGATTTTGGTGCCTGATCTGCCCCCTAATACAGTAAAGATGTAGATTGCTGGGGGCAGGCACCAACTTCATTTATTTTCCAAACCTCTTGCGATACCCACATTTCCTGCATAGTTCCTCCACTGCCTCTCTGCGTGAAAAGCCCTCTACAAGGTTTTTTGCTCTATCCATTTCAATAATATCTGAAAATGAGTGATCGTTAATGTTTCCAAGGTTGATTACTCCCTCACCATCTAGACAACAAGGAATAACTGTTCCGTTTGCTAAAATACCTGCTTGGTTTCGCAGACCATAACAGAAGCCTTTTCCGTCATCTTCCTCTTCGTGCAAAGCAGGCCATTGAAATTCGTAATCTTGATTGATAAAGATACGTTCCGCGATTTTCACGCCGCTTCCTGGACTGACTTTCTCTTCTATTTTGTAGTCTAAATCAAATTCTTTTTCAATAATGGTTAGTAATTCTCTGTTTCTCTCTCTTTCCAAATTCGTCGTATTATCTTGTGTAAGATTCCATAAGCGTAATGAAACGATCAATTCTGACTGGCTCGTTGCTTCTTTTATAAAAGAAAGAATACTTCGCACATACCCTTCCTTATCTTTAGAACCAATGTGGCCGTCAAAGCTATGAAGCGAAAAGTTCATTTGCCTTAGTGCAGGCTTATTTAGTAGTTTTTCTCTCTTTTTGTTTATTAACGTTCCATTCGTTGTAATATTTACTTTAAAGCCTTTCTCATAGCTTATATCTAACAGCTGATCTATTTTAGGATGGAGCAATGGCTCACCTTTCACGTGCAAATAAATGTAGTCTGTGTGCGGCTTAATTTGATCTAATCTCTTAGAAAAATCCTCCACTGAAATAAATTGCTTCTGTCGCTCCGTTGGCGGACAAAAGCTACAGGCAAGATTACATACACTCGTAATCTCTAAGTAAAACTTCTTATATTTCCTCACCAGTCATTCCTCACTTCTATCGAACATGGGTATACTATTATTCTATTAGAGCATATTTGTTTTTAAATGAAAACAACAAAAAAGTGCCAGATTTCCAATTGCGTATGGAGGACGGGCTTCGTAATATGGACACCTGTATCGCCGATATATTTACTTTTTCGCTGATTAAGTATGAGTTTCGCTGATTAAGCTAATGCCTTCGCTGATAGAATCTTAGTTTTCGCCGATAAATCCCTGATTTTCGCTGATTGACTCTCGATTTTCGCCGATAAAACGCTGATTTTCGCTGATTGGATTCCATTCACCCATAACAATTTCATATTTTATTTAGCCTTATAGCCAAATTATTGAAAAAAGGACATCCTTTATACTAATCCTTGAAATAAAACCCTGTTGAGGTCCACAAAAAAGTGCCAGACCCCCGGTATGCTAAAACTTTAGCGTACTGGGGATCTGGCACCTATAAAAACTAAAACGCCGGAATCGCCGTTTCATCATAGTTTTCTTCTAAAAATGCACGAACTTCTGGACTGTTCATTTTTTCTGCTAGCTTTTGAATGGGAGCAGAGTCTACATTGTCTTTACGTGCAACTAATGTAATCGCAAAATCATTTTCTACACCTTCTGTTAAAAGGGCATCACTTTTCGGTGTGAGTCCAAGTGGCGCTGCATAAGCTGGTGTCATAACAACCGCATCTGCATCATCATACATTCTAGCTAACATTAATAAATCCACTTCTTTAAATTGATAGTTTTTTGGATTTTCCACAATATCACTTTGCGTGTAGTATGGGCCTGTTTTTTCTTGTAATGTAATCACGTTATGTTGTGCTAATAATGATAGGGAGCGGTCGATGTTGGAAACATCATTTGCAATAGCAACAACAGCACCTTCTGGTAACTGATCCATTTCAGCATAATCTTTTGAATACACGCCATAGTTAGCAAAGTAGATAGGAACTACTGGCACTAATTCTGCATTGTTGTTTCGGTTGAATTCTTCCATGTACGGTACGTGTTGGAAGAAGTTCGCATCTACTTCTCCTGCTGCTAAGGCGCTATTCGGTTGAACATTGTCCCCAAGCACGATTACTTCTAGGTTAATTCCTTCTTCCGCTAACATTGGCTTTACAAGATCCAAGATTTCTGTCATTGGGGGAATTAAGGTAGCTATCTTCAAGGTTACTTCTTCCGTTGCTGGTGCTTCTTCGTTCGCCTTCGTTGTTTCGTTATCGTTATTTTGGCTGCCACAACCTACTAATAATAGTAAGAGCAAAGCTAATAGCATGGCTAATTTTTTCATGATGTGTTCCTCCTAAAGTTATCTTTTATCTATCATTCTTGCTATCGTCATACCTGTAAACTGAATGAGTTGTACTAGTATGACCATGATGATGATCATATACAACATTAAATCTGTTTTAAACTGTTGGTATCCATAACGGATCGCGAAGTCACCGACCCCTCCGCCTCCAACAACACCCATAATAGTAGAGTATGATATAAAGCTAATCGTCGATGTCGTTAACCCTAGAACTAACCCAGAACGAGCTTCTACATAAAGGAATTTAAAAATGATATCCTTCACGGACGCTCCCATTGAGATGGCTGCTTCCAATACTCCTTTTGGAATATCTAATAAGGACTGCTCGACCAACCTAGAATAATGGGCAATCGCTATAATTGCTAGTGGGACGGTCGCTGCAGCGGTCCCAATGGCAGTTCCAACAATCCACCTTGTAAAAGGAATTAAAAAAACGACTAATAGTAAAAAAGGGAACGATCTAATAATGTTTACAAGTAGATTTAACGTAGAAAAAACGAATCGATTTTCTAGTATTTTTCCTTTTCTACAAAGAAACAACATAGTTCCGACTGGAAGCCCGACGAGCACAGCCGCTAAAATCGAAGCCCCAACCATAATGAATGTTTCTCCTATTGCTTTCCATATGGCAGCTTCGTATTGAATTAATATTTCAGGCATCGGCTCGGTCACCATCCTTCGTAAGCTGTTGAATAAACCACTCAGGATGATGATCAATAGTAGGAATACCGTTCGGTTCAATAGAGACCGTATTATATATTTCTCCCTCTGACATGACGGTAACTTTGTGGCAAATACTTTTAATTACTTCCATCTCGTGACTTACGATGACAATCGTTACTCCGAGTTTTTGATTAATCGTGTTTAACACACCTAATATTTCCGTCGTCGTATGAGGGTCTAGGGAAGAAGTAGGTTCATCACATAACAATACTTGCGGTCGATTGGCTAGCGCTCTAGCAATCGCCACTCGCTGCTTTTGCCCACCACTTAATTCAGCAGGATATTTATCTATGAAAGTTTCTAATCCTACAAATTGAAGACATTCTAATACTCTACTTCGGTGCTCTTTTCTCGGTATTTTTGCTAGTTGTAAAGATACCGCGACATTGTCGTACACCGTTTTATTGGACACTAAATGAAAATGTTGAAAAATCATCCCAATTGACTGACGTGCTTTGCGAAGTGCTTTAGGGTTCAAGTTAGTTAGAATTTGTCCACTTACTTCCACTTCGCCACTATCTGGTTTTTCTAGTAAGTTAATCAATCGAAGTAGAGTAGATTTCCCCGCTCCACTTGCCCCAATTACACCATAAATCTCACCTTTTGGAACAGTAATAGAAACAGATTTTATTGCTTGAAATGATCCGAAATTTTTACTTACATTATGTAAGGTAATCATAAAAAAACCCCTTTCTTTCCAATGAAAGGTGAATAGAACTCTACTATTATAGCGTAAACAGGTTGGCTATGTCATTTGACTGATAAGTGTGAATTCTTAGCTGATAATTTATGTTTTGTTTAATTTATTTTGATATTGGTTTTTAGTCTTATTCAAAGGAAAGGATTGGCGGTATGCTGGGGGAGTTCGGTAAGATTCTATTTAATAATAGGCTATTAAATAACTCTGTTGATATTTGATGAAATTGAGTGTATATGTTTTAAAATTAGCCTGTTATCTAAAATATTATGGTTTTCAAATAATAAACAGAAGACTTATGGGAATTTATGTTAAAATATAGATATAGATGTTCTTCGATTAAAGGGCAGGATTATGGATTATTGAGTCTGCAAAATTCTATATTTTTATTAAAGAAAAAGGTGATGTTTTTTGAGTGAATTAATTGATGCAATCTTAACTGGAGAACGATTGACAATACTTAAGTTGGTGAATTCAGGTACAGATATAGACATTCAAGATGAAGACGGAAGGACTCCATTAATGCACGCAGTAATTGAAAATGATTACGAAGTAGCTAAACTCTTAATGGACAACGGAGCAAATATTGATATACAAGACAATATATCGCAGGCTGCCGCACTTCATTTTGCAGCACAACAATATGCTTTAGAAATTGCAAAACTAATGCTCAGTAAGAATGCCATTGTTGATACCAAGGACAAAAATGGTAATACACCATTATCTGATGCAGTTTTTCACTCAGAAGGAAAAGGCGAGTTTATTAAATTATTATTGGGTTATGGAGCCGACCCACATAATAAGAATAATTTTGCTGTCTCGCCTTACGAATTAGCTATGTCAATTGATAATTATGACCTAATAAATTTTTTCATAAAGGATTAATGAATGGAAACTGGTGCCTGACCCCCAGTACGTTAAAGTTTTACCAAACCGGGGGACTAGCTCAATAGCTATATAGTATTATGATTCTATCTCAAATATATCCAGGAGGACTTACCTTGAAAAAACTAACTATTGTTTTAATTATATTTCTTTTCCTAAGTGGTTGTTCTTCACCAACACTTCAAAATACTATAGAGAAATCAGGTATGGGAAAAGTAAACATATTATTCCAAGATGAAAAGGATGGTACGGTTATCTACCTAAAAGAAGAAGGAAACGATCAAAATTTATTAGTTATAACTACCTTTTTTAAAACGGAATATTTAGATAGATACAGGTTAGGAAGTCATTCCGAATCAAAAGTAATTAATCCTTTAGAAAAAGATGATGACATTTCCTTTTTTTATTCAGAAAATATTGATGCTATAATTTTATGGGGATTGGCTTCAGGTTATAGTGACATAGATCGAGCTGATTATACAATATTAGATGATTATGGGAATATTTTGCATAATAGTAGTGTAAAACTATCCAAAAATAATTTGATATTTGACAAATTACCAAATGAGATAAAACCAAGTTCTATCAAATCAATTTTATATAAGCTCACATCTACAGACGGGAAAGTAATTGTGGATAGATATTAATAAGTAGGAAGTTTTTGCCTGTCCCTCAGTACGTTAAAGTTTTACCATACTGGGGGACTGGCCCAAATAGCCATTCCTATTTGGATTATTAATGAGTAATCATGGCACGACAAGCTTTTGCACAACTGTAGCATGCATCCGCGCATTTCTTGCAGTGGTCATGATCATGCTTGCTGCATTCTTTCCCGCAGGCCTCACACACCTCTGCACATAGACTGCAGATTTGTTCCAAAAACGGACTGTTCGATTGAATGGCTCTGGCAGCCAAAGCGCAGATATCTGAACATTCTCTGTCCAACCTGATACAATCCGCCATCATCTTCACATCATCCTCGTTTAAACACGCATCAAAGCAGGTATTGCATGCATCCATACACGCAAGGCACTCTTCCAAACATTGCTGGTATTTTTCTTTTTCCGTCATTTTTCAAAAACCCCTTTCATTGTGTTGTGTCTTTATTTGTTTACCCATTGAAAACTTTCAGAAACATAAAATAGAAACTGGTACCTGACCCCCAGTACGTTGACAATGAGGAAAATGTTTTTCAATAAACTGAAAGGCTGCTTCTATTGGTTCAGGTCTATATTTCATTTTATCTACTCCTTTTGAACAAACTCGCCTTTCAACATACTCATACGAAGTCGGTCAATATATTCTCCATTTCTTAATCTATCTTGTCTTAAAATGCCTTCTTCTACATAACCCATACGTTTATAAGATTTAATTGCTTTTTCATTGTCTACTTCAACTCTGAGCCAAATTTTATTTAGTCCTAATTCATTAAATCCCCATAAAAGCATTTCATTCATTGCAGCAAGCCCAAAACCTTTACCCCAATAGTTTTTATCTCCTATTGCAATCCCTAATTCAGCGTGTTTGTTTAACTTGTCGATGTTTTTTAAATCAACCCAACCAATATGTTTTCCCTCTTCTGTGACAATGGCTTTTTGTTCATATCCATTTGTTTTGTTAATGCACATTTCAATCCAATTTTTAGTTTCTTCTCTACTAAAAGGTGGATACCTCTCTGGCATATTTAAATGTTTTGTTACCTCCTTATCTAAACCCCATTGATAACGGTCTTCAACATCATAAAGAGTTAATTCTCTTAATTGGATTTTCGGTAATTCCCTTGTTTTCATCTCTCTGTCTCCTAATTTATATTTCTAATTACTCACAAACTCTATATTTACCTTCAAAAAATAGTTCTTCGCTAATATCTAACTAACTATCTCAAACAAATTATATCTTTTAAATCAAACACTAACATATGATTTAGCAGTAATTTTAGCACATCAATTTTATAGTGGACAATGATTATTGTCCTCATAAAAATAGTTATGCTAATAGTACAGTTATTTACAATGTTAATTTATTTTAAGCGTTGATATGACAATAAAAAAAGCAGACCAAATCGCTATGCGAATTAGTCTGCTAATTGGGGCTATGGCGCCTGTCCCACAGTACGTTAAAGTTTTACCATACCGGGGGACTGACCCCATATCGGATCAAATGCTCTATTTTAATCTTTCCTAATACTTACTTGTATTTAGTTAATATCCCTGCTGGAATATGGCAATAATCATCCGGACATCTAGTTAGCCTATCTTGATGTTCTTCGGCACTTCTCACATAATTTGTAAGAGGTAATACTTCCACGACTACACGGTCACAGTCACTCCTCTTACTTATAAATGCTCTCGCCTCTTCCAAATGTTTAGGTTGTTCACTATACACTCCAGTTCTGTACTTCTCTCCAACATCAGGGCCTTGTTGGTTCAAACTATAAGGATCAATGATTTCAAAGAAATAATCCATTAACTTACTTACCGTAACAACTTTCGGGTCAAAGCCTGTTTTGACACATTCGGCATAGCCATCATACTCACCCTCGAGTGTATGACTTGTTCCATTCGCTCTTCCTGCTTCTGTAAACGTAACACCAGGTAAAGTTTTTATAAATGCTTGCACTCCCCATAGACATCCACCTGCAAAATATATTACTTCCATTTTGGTTCTCCTTGTTTTGGTTTTCTTGTTATACGGTTCACCTTGGTGCATCTAAATGAGGTTTTCCATCTCATTTGCGGCTCATTTGCGGCTCATTTTTTAAATTTATATTTACTGGATTTATTTTGACCTTCTAAAATTATTTTTTCCTGTTCCCTTAATTCCTTTAATATCCTTTTACTTGTAGATGGTGAAAATCCACAAAGCCTTTCAACTTCTTTTCGTGTTATATATTCATTTTTAGATAAATAGTCCAAAATCATTACGTTGGCTTGAATTTCATCAAAGTCTTTATCTTTTGTGTAATCAATATTGGCATTAAAACTTTCATACACTCGATGAGTAAACATATATTTATTTCTGGCTTCCCTTTGTAAAACATTTCTTTTTTGACATAGTTTGTTTAACACATTTGCTGCAGATTGAGTTGTTATTTGAGCCACCTCAGCAGCCTTGCCTAGAGTAATGGTTTTATTTGATTTAATGTATTTTAAAATACAGATCTCTGAAACTGAAAACTCGCCGTTTGTTTCTTCCTCTTTAGTAATAAACTTTAGAAATTCTATGTCCTCCAAACTGCTTCTTAAATTCAAACTTACAGCATCAGAATATAGATTATATTCTGGAGCTGACTTTCCTAAAGAAAGCATATCCTTAAATATGATATCTACTCCTTGGCCGGAACGTTGAACGTATCTTAGTTTTTGGAGTGTTTCAGCAATTTTTTTATTTCTCGGAGAAGAAGGATGTGTAATAATATTTTTCCTATCTACCCCAGATGGAAACGAACCAGGATTTTCAATAATTATTTCATTTGGATAAAACTTAACAAAAAATTGAAGTAGCGCTCTCATAATCACGGTGTGAAATTGCATTTAAAAGTGCTTCTTGGAAAACATTAATAGGATAATCTTGAATTTCCAATTTAAATAGGCCCATTTGAATGTTCTGTATTCCATTTCTATCTTCAAAAAATTGTTGAATCCTATCTACCGCCTGGACTAATGGAACTTTTAGCTCTAATCGTTTATGATATTCAGTCTGCCCCTCATTATATATAAGAATGATTATTTCTGATTGTGGCATATATTTAGCAATCGAATCTTTCGTACCAACAAATAACAATCCTGCTACTGTTAACTGAATTTCATCACCATCAACATCTATCAATCGTAAGTCCTTTAAAACGTAAGATTGTCTGATTGATATAACGTAGAATCCTTATCACGAGATTGTATTTTTAACTTTAATCGCTCTACTTCAGTAAAATCTATATCATCTTTGGTAGTACGTTCGATAATTTTGGCAGAGTAGTCGCCTTTAAATCCCTTTATGCTATTTGAGGTGTATTCTGATGGATAAAGTGGCTTTGTATTTTTCCCTAATCTTTTATATACAACACCTTTTGAACTAGCTACAATTTCTGGTGACTTTTGTATTGTTATTTTTATAATATCTTTATTAGCAATCTTTATTATATCAATATCAGTAAAAAGTTTAGGTATCGTCTTGTCATAAATACTCTCTATGATATTCTGCTCATCATAATTTTCACATCCGGTAATTTCTCCATTATCTTCAACACCTACAAGGATGATACCACCATCTGTATTAGCAAAACTTACTGCTTCATTTGTTAAGATATTCATTAGTTCCTTCTTGTTTACTTTAATCCAACTTTTAAACTCTACATACTTAGTTTCACCCTGTTGGATTATATCTTCAATATCCATAAATACACCTCCCAATATAAACATTATACCAAGAACAGAAGGCAAAACGGAAAGATTAAGTAATTTAAGACCTACTAAAAACCTCATATACTTATGGTACGTTTCAGCATTTTGGTTGTGGTAAAACAGATATTGCTACCTTATTGATTATAATAATCCCAAACTCTCAATCAGCAAGTAAATCGCTGTAAACAATAAGATCATATATGTCAATATTCGAAAAACATTTTGATTAATCCTTTTAAATAATAGTTGCCCCAAATATAATCCTACAAATACCAAAGGTAAGGCCCATAAACTTGATAACCAGATTGTCTTATTTGTTCCAGCAAAAGTCACTTGGATGATTAAACTAACAAAGTATATAAATAAATAAAAGGCTAGTGTAGTACCTCTTAATTTTTCTTTTTGAGTATCTGTTCCTGAAAAATATAATAATAATGGTGGTCCGGGCATACCTATACTTGTTGTGAATGAACCTGATAGTCCACCAACAATTAAATCTTTCTTCTTATTTTGGTTAATTCGAAACTTAAGAATGAGCATTATTGCTAATACTAAGATAATAAGGCTCACTCCCAACTTTAATCTATTTATATCAACTAACAAGAAGATCATAATTCCAATGGGCAGACCTGTAACACTCCCTACCACAAATCTTCGAAGGATGCCAAAATCAATATCCTTTCTAATTTTCATTATTAATGCAATAGAAATAATTAAAGACAATATTAGGTTTATTTGAATTGCCTCAATTGGTTCAAATATTAAAAGAAGAAATGGAGTAGCCAAAATTGAAAATCCGAATCCTGTACTCGTTTGAAGTACAGAAGCGACTAAAATGATTATAATAAATGCTATTATCTCCATAAAACACCCACTTTCCTATAACAAAAAAATAAAGATACTGTTAATAAACAGTATCTCTTCTACAACTATTTTAACATTTCATTAATTGTTCGACTATCCAAAACTAATTCCACTCTCTGTTTTACCACTATTTGTGATACGGTTCACCGTGGTTATTTAAGAGGCAAAAAACAGACAGGATAAAATTTTTCCTGTCTGTTTTAGTTTATTCAGTCAATTGTTAATTTGAGTTAAGTCTTGGTTATTACTACATCACTAACTAAAGGGTTTCTAATAATGTAAACAAACCAGTTAGATGTTCCCTGCTATTTAAGTTTAGAATTTATAAATTCTTTGGCAGTAAATAACATTCCCTTAGTAAAACCTTCACTTTTTGCATCCATAATATCTTGCTTCTTCATTATATCTTCTAGTTCTGTACACCACCTATTAATTCGTTCTTGATTATAATCATCTTTTGCTTCCTCATTTTCAATTTGAGATATTAATGTTTCAGCACGTTTATTCAAAATTTTTCTTTTATCATCCCTCACAAGCTTTTGCGTTTCTTGATCAAGTTCAATCTTTTTCTTGATAGCCTCTAGTGCAATTGGTATAAATGCTCTACCTGCTTCAACTGCAATGGTAACTGCAATTTCTTTCCCTACTGAATTTAAACTTCCCTTTGTTCCTAAGATTTCAATATCTTTTGAATCTACTTTTATTACATCTAAGTTAGACGGTGTGACCTTATTAGTCATTTTTATCTCTCCCATATAATTATATCAACTAACCATCCTCTTTAAAAAAACCAATTCTAATAATAATTCAATTAGCTTAACTCTTTTCCTTCTTCCACTAATGTTTTTCACATTTAATGTAGTGACGGAGATAGTTACTTTTTGCAGAAAAGAATGTCTAGGACATTTCTTCCTAGACATAAACTCTCAAGATCTTTTTATACATTGGAGTCTTGCTTTTCTTTAATAAGTGGCATTTATTTTAAGGAAAGATTAGTTGCTGCGGCAATTTCATCAACGGGTTGTCCTACCAGTAACAATTTAACAATGGAAATATTATTGGCTTAAACTTGCTTCCCACTCTTCATTTCCCAAATAGAACTAATCTCTTTAGCTCATATTCATAAGAGTAAAAAGCATCTCATACTTTACTGTGTATTTACTTTCTAAAAGGATCTAATGATAAAAAAATTACTTACTTTTCATTTCTGTATGGATAGAATTAAGTTTTTTACTCGTTTCCTTTTTTATTTTTTCCCGCTTCTCCAAATCACTATTCTCTTTAAGAATTATGAGTATTGCTTCTTTTAGAGGTTCATAATTTGCTAGACAATCTTTTTCAGTCAGTTGGTGTATACCCTTACTAAGTATCCCATAAATAAATGTTTTATTTTCATTTAGATAATCAGGTATCTTTCCTAACTCATGTAATTGTTTTACTTTTTCTTGCATTTTTTTCTTTTCAAAGTCCTCTTTTCTAAGCAAGCCTTCTGATATAGCTGTTTGAGCTTTCAAGATGATTAGCCTTTCAAAAATCCTCCTTAAATAAAGAAAGGCTGCCACTCCGTAATTGTGAGTCTTTAGTATTGTTGCAGTCCTAAAATCTTTCTTGGATACATTATCCTTAGCAAAGATTTCATCTAGATTATTAAATTTTTCAAAGTCCATGATTGAAGGATATTGTCCCGTTTTGATAAGGTAACCATCTTCTGTTAAATGAAAAATAACATACATTTTATGTTGATGTTTAGATGTGCAATGGAATTCAAGTTGAATTGTGTTAGTTTCGCCGAACACCTTTTCAAAAAATTCTTTCGCACGACTTTGTAACTTTTCCAATGCATATTGCTCGTGTTCCTCATTTTCCTCTGCTGACCTAATATTTGTCCCTATTGTCAATATATCATCTGTATCAAGAATTGCTTCAAGTCTATCGCTTACAATATAATTATCTCTCTTACACTCTGGACAATAATAATAGATATTATGCTCCTTTAAGAAAATCGTTTTTAAAAATCTAAAATCCATTCCTTCAATATATTCCGTATGATTAAGAATAGTGGGACCATATTCCTCGGTATAATCTAAAACCTCTATTTCATCTCTTGATTCAACTGGATAGGTTACACTTGGTTGGACAATAAAATTAAGGGCTAGTAGAATAACATATAACAAGTGAGGAGCGAATCTACTATGTCCAAAAAAAGAAGAACGTTTACCACAGAATTTAAGAAGCAAGTGGTTGCTTTATATGAAGGTGGAAAAAGTCGTCAAGATATTGTCCGTGAATATGAATTAACTCCTTCTGCTGTAGACAGATGGATTACTCAGTTTCAACAGTCTGGTTCCTTCATAGGGAAAGACAATAGAACCCCAGAGCAACAAGAATTGATTGAGTTAAGAAAAAGAAATAAACAACTAGAAATGGAAGTTGATATTTTAAAGCAAGCCGCGCTGATCATGGGACGAAAATAAAAGTGATCGAAAAAAACCGACACATTTATTCGGTATCAGCAATGTGCGAAGTCCTAGAAATAGCTCGAAGTACCTTTTATTACGATACAAAAATAGCAGATCAAAAAAAACAAGCAAAGGTTGCAGAAGAGCAAGTATTAAAAGAGAAAATCCTAGAGATTTTTAACAATAACCGTCAGGTATATGGTACTCGCAAAATTAAAAAAGGTCTGGCTAAAACGGGTTTAACAGTCTCCAGACGCCGTATTGGACGATTAATGGCTGAACTTGATATCCAATCTAAATATGCCCAACCTTCGTATAAACCAATGGCATCACCACCAAATGAAGAATCTGTACGAAATGTGCTGAATCGCGAGTTTCAAGTGGATAAAGAAATGTCTATTTTAGTTAGTGACTTAACGTATGTAAAAGTAGGAAGGGAATGGAATTACGTTTGTTTTTTACTAGATTTATATAATAGAGAAATAGTTGGTTACAGCGCTGGAAAGCGTAAAGACGCAGCTTTAGTTCAACGTGCCTTCGAATCAATCAAGAAACCATTAGGGAACATCAAGATGTTTCATACAGATCGCGGATCTGAGTTTAAGAACGTTGGTATCGATGAATTATTAAGTAAATATAAGATTAAGAGATCTCTAAGTGATAAAGGAAATCCCTATGATAACGCAGTGGCAGAAGCTACATTTAAGATATTAAAAACAGAATTAATTAACGGAAGGCATTTTCAAACCCTTGAACAGCTAGCTCTTGAACTTTTCGATTATGTAAATTGGTACAACAATATCCGTATGCATAGCTCACTCGGCTATGTAAGTCCAGTAGAATATAGAATTTTGTCCCTTAAAAAAGTTGTTTGATTTAGTGTTGACATACCAAACTTCTAAATCAAATTTTATTTTTGTATATAAAGGAAAACTGAAAAGTAATGAGGACCCCTTACCAATAAAATCAGTAATTTTGACTTCCAAGTAAAAACCTCCTTTTGAACAAATCCTAATATTGTAACCTTAATAGTCAATACCTAATGCTTGCTTGTAACCTCTTGCGGAGGGTGGGTAATTGTCCATGTCTTCAAAAAGTCAATGACACTAGATTTTTCCGTAAGGATAGCAACGTTATTCTTACTTCGTGTAATCGCTACGTAAAACTGTGCTATTACTGTATCGGACATTTTGTGTTTCCCTTTGGTAACATGGTTTTCCATCTCTTTAGTAGGAAGTATTAAAACATTTTCATAACTTAACCCTTTCGATTTACCGAACGTTATTGATTCAAAGTTAATATCCACATCTAATTTAGAAATAAATTTGTTAAGCGACCTTATATTATAATAAAGTACTGTTGGCTTATAATGTTCTATGAACTTAGATACATTATCCAAACTGACCAAGTACGTACCTACATCTTCATTGTCCACTTTCTTTACAGATTTCATGTTGAGGTCACTATATAATGTGTTTGCTAAATCGCAAACTATCTGTGTACAACGGTGGCATACTTCTAAGCTTTCAAGCTCGCGGTGCTTTAGTACCTCGGTAAAGAAATTAAATATATTGATCCCTCTGTATTTGCTGAGAAAAGGACCTGAATTTGTTGAATATGTTGCTTGTCGATGGTCTCCTACAACTACAAGATTAAGGTTTGATCGGTAAATACCCTCGATTATTTTTAAGTCGTATCCTCCCATGTCTTGTATCTCATCTATAAGAATCGTGGTATAAATTTTTTGGAGTCTATCAATGATTACACCACCAGAAGCTACTAATATTACATGACAAAATTGAGCCAATCTTTCATAATAAAGCCTTCCTTGAGAATCGTAGTAATATCTCCAATTAGCAGCTGTTATACCCTTTAGGCGTGGGATTTCCCCTAACAAACAAAAATTAACACCTTTTATTTCAGGTCCTCCCATAACTTTTCTATATGGCCTAGCACATTCATTAAGCAGAAATTCCGTCCATGTCTTACATTTTATGTTCACAGGAATAATTCCTACTGAGTCCGGCAGATCAGACTTCATAGAGTTTAGATTTGCATTCGTATATGTGAGGTATAGAACCTTACCTTCTTGGTAGTTATTTACTGCTTCCCCTATTAATAATGTAGTCTTTCCTGTCCCAGCTGCAGCCTTAATAATTCTTTTATTGGATGGCATCATTTATATACTCCGGAAAAATTAATTGTATTTCGCTGTTTAAGAATACTTTTAGCGCCCAATCAGTTTTGTTATTCAACATAAATTCTAACAACTCATCTTCAGACTTATCTTGTTTTCCTAGTATAGTTTTTAATTTATCATAATTACCAACATCACATTTTAACACCTGTGGTTCTAAGGTATTTAGCTCATTATTTGTGCTAAAACACAATTTAATGGGACCATCCATGTAGTCCTGATATTTGTTGTTAATATTCTTTTCATAATCATAATCGTTATCTGTAACTACTACAGTACTTATATTTAACAACTTTGCTATATCTAAAAATCTTTTAAATGATAGTCCGTTTACAGAGATTATATCTATCCCCTCATCTAAAGGAAGCTTATTATATTTTTGATGATAGGCTTTTTGAATTATTAAATCATCTGCTGGTCCTTCGACCAATATTACCCTCTTAGATAAAATAAATCTTAAAGTGTCATAGTTTGGTAGTTTATGAAAGTAATCTCTTGTATCTTTTGGTAATTCATTTAACTTCCCACTTCTATTTTCACCAAGAAGAATTACATTTTCCATCGCCATCTTATTCAATACATACGAACTATGGGTAGTAATAAGTAATTGTTGATCTGAACATTCGGTTATGATTTTATCTAATAAAATTCTCATATTTGAAAATGAAAGATGACTTTCAGGTTCCTCAATTAGTATTAAATTTCTCTCAGGCTTTCTGTTTCCAATAGACAGTGTAGTCTTTATGACATTTTGTTCTCCTTTACCAATATAATCAAAAGGGATATCGTCTAAGAACGCAGCAATCGCAGACTCCCACGTAGCTTTTTGAGTCACATCTAATGATATTGATAGATTTCTAGAGTCATCTAACATGAGATTTTTCTTCTCATTTAATACTTCATTTATAGATGTTATATTAGGATCTTCACCAAATCTTTCCTTATAACTTCGATAAAGAACGGCTAAATTAGCTTTTTGTTTTTCATCTAAGACATCTGAGATAATCTTCATAATATACTTTTGAGAACTAGCAGTTAGACTTGTAGTAGTTGAGTCAATCAGATGAGATTTTATTGGAATTGACCTTGTAGTTATTGCTGCTCCTGCAAAACTTTTCCATTCAACTGTATAATATTCAGTAGGTATATGTTTAAAGTTTTCATTCTCAATGTACTGCTGGTATTCTTCCCGATAATGTTCATTAAATTTAACAGAGAATACGAACCCCGGCACGTTGCTATTTTCACTATTCTCTATACCCATTAATTCATTGAGATCAGAATCTTCCGACTCTAAGAAGTATAATTCTATCTTTGTTTCTGGAGGAGTTGTTTTTTTATCTGCTTTTACACCATCGATAAACTGGTTAACAATTTTTCTATTAAATACATAAGGAGATAGTTCATAAAAGATTGGTTTTCCATTCATTGTCCCTGTTAAGGCTAAGTGTATTGCTTCTAATAATGTTGATTTACCAGCCCCGTTGTTTCCAATCATTATTGAATAGTTATTATTAAAATCTATTGAAAAACTATCAAATTTTTTGTAGTTAAATATTTTTACCTTTTTTAACACCTTACACACTCTCCTTGCAATATTAATTATCTTTTAAGTATTTTATTTTCATTAATTTTTAATAATAATCATTTTAAAATTTGAAATATGGTAATAGTTTTATGATAAATTCTATTTTTTAATAATAGATTCCACCTAAATTTTACATTATTATGGTAGAATTTTGTACATATACTAATTTTACACATAAGGGATTATGAAAGTGACAACTAGTTTATTGTGAATTACTAACATTGTTTGTACAAGTCATTTCTCTGTTACATAATATATAGTTGCAAATGGCCAAAAGCCCCAAAGACAAATATATAATTAAAAGTACAGACCTTTTCGGATTAATACATTGCTTACGATATTCCTTTAACAGGAGGTATGAATAAATGATTGATTCTAATGAATCACCTAAAGAAAAAATAATAAAAAGTAAAAAGCGTATCCAAAATCACGGGGAAGTGTTTACGCCAAAGAGAATTGTTAAGAAAATGCTCGATTTGCCTAACATACGTGAAGCATGTCAGAACTTAACTTCTACTTTTCTAGAGCCAGCTGCAGGGGAAGGTACGTTTCTTGTGGAAGTTTTAAATAGAAAAATGAATATGGTAGTAAAAAATTACGGTGATAACATAACACGATATGAAAATTATTCACTACTTGCATTATCGACGTTATATGGTGTTGAATTGCTTGAAGACAACGCTCAAAAATGCGTTATGAATATGTATCAGTGCTATTATGAATCATATCAGCAACAGGCATTTCAACATGGTACCAAAGTGAAAGATAAGGTCTTAAGAAGTGCTAAATTGATTATTTCTAACAACATTGCTCAGGGGAACTCTCTTACTAAAACATCTCCTGATGGTAAACCAATTGTATTTAGTGAATGGCACCCTGTAAATCTTACAAGAACACCTAAAACAATTAAAGTTCAACGTACAGAATACACTCTTGAGGAAATTCTAACTGGAAAAGAAAAAGAAAAAGGAGAACCTGTAACTCATTCAGATAGAGTAAAGCAACTTGATTTCTTTGACATTCTCGAAGATGAAGAATTGATTGAAATTAAGGAGAAAAAAATGAAATACATTCCTGTAAAATTTATTGATGTATATAAGGAAGAAATGGAGGAAGTCGATGGATAGAACAATCATTAACCCATATCAAGAGTTAGACTTAAAGGTTTATGCATATACCTTACCTGAAGTTCCCAGTCATGAAGGCTATGTTAAAATTGGTGATACCAATAGAGAAATAAAAAAACGTATCTATGAACAGGTTGGAACAGCAGGACTTAAACCTAATATTCTTTTTGAAAAGCTTGCAAAAAAGTCGGATGGAACTTGGTTTCGCGATAAGGCACTTCATCGTTTCCTTCTACAAAATGGGATTAACAAAAAGAATTTTAATAATTACGCAGACGAGTGGTTCTATTTTAATGGCACACCAGAAAAGGCTGAAATCTTAACAGATAAGTATATCAGTCTTGATTATGATGAAATCCATATCGATGAAATGCACTCAGACTACTCACTTCGGAATGAACAAAGTAGTGCTGTTCAACTAACGCTAGATTACTTCAATAGTGGACAAGGACCAAAAGAATTTCTTTGGAATGCTAAACCTCGCTTTGGAAAAACACTTACTTCGTACGATTTTGTTAGAAAAATCAAAGCAACAAATGTAATGATTGTAACCAACAGACCAGCTATAGCAAACTCATGGTTTGATGATTTTAAAAAGTTCATCTCTTGGCAAGAAACCGGATTGAAATTTGTTTCAGAAACAGATTCCTTGAAAGATAAAGCATTGTCTCGTGAGGATTTCATTGATTTTATAAATTCTACTGAACATGAGAATCCTTCACAGATCACCTTCATATCGCTTCAAGATTTAAAAGGTGCAAAATTTGCAGGCGGTAACTATGAAAAACTTGAATGGGTAGGAAATTTGAATTGGGATTTACTAATTATCGATGAAGCTCATGAGGGAGTTGACACTGTTAAAACGGACGTGGCTTTTAATAAAATCAAACGCAACTTCACTCTACACTTGTCAGGAACTCCTTTTAAAGCATTGGCAAACAATAAATTTACTAAAGAGCAAATTTTCAACTGGTCATATGTCGATGAACAAGCAGCAAAAATGGATTGGGATTATAAAATCGGAAGTAATCCATACGAAAATCTACCAACACTAAGCCTATTTACTTACCAAATGAGCAAGATGATAGAGGAACGAGTGTCTAAAGGGTTAACATTAGAAGATGATAGCAATGTTGATTTTGCATTCGACTTGAATGAGTTCTTTAGAGTTAAAGAAGACGGAAAGTTTGAGTATGAAACTAGTGTAAGAAAATTCCTAGATAACTTATCTTCGGGTAAGTTCCCTTTTGCGACAGAGGAACTCAGAAAAGAATTAAACCACACTTTTTGGCTGTTACCTCGTGTTAATTCTGCGAAGGCACTAGAAAAGTTATTGAAATCTCACCCTGTTTTTGGTGAGTATACGATTGTACTAGCTGCAGGTGACGGGATAAGCGTTGATAAGGATCTGAACCTTGAAGAAGAAGGACAAGATTACAAGAAGAATGAGAAGAGTTTTGATAGGGTTAAAAAGGCAATTTCCGAAAATGAGAAAACAATAACTTTATCCGTTGGTCAACTTACAACGGGTATTACTATTCCGGAATGGTCTGCTGTACTTATGCTTAACAACATTAAGTCGCCAAGCTTATATTTCCAAGCGGCTTTCCGTGCTCAAAACCCTTATGAGTTTGTTCAAGACGGTAAGCTTTATAGGAAAGAAAACGCCTATATTTTCGATTTTGCGCCAGAACGTACGCTATTCCTTTTTGATGAATTTGCTAATAATCTATCAAGTGGAAGCTCGAAAACGAACGAGGAACGCAAGAAGAAGATTAAAAAGTTATTAAATTTTTTCCCTGTTATTGGGGAAGATGATGCAGGTAATATGCACGAGTTGGACGCAACTGAAGTCTTAACTATCCCTACACAAATCACTTCAACAGAGGTAGTAAAGCGTGGATTTATGAGTAACCTTTTATTTGCGAACATCTCAGGTATTTTTGGTGGGAATTCACCATTTAAGGAAATACTAGATAAGATTAAGCCTGAAAAGAATAAGCGTTTGACAGATCGTCGTGAAGTTAAAGTAACAAACCCCATGATTGATGAAGATGGTAACGTTGATATCCCTTCTGACATTGTTATTAACAAAACAAAAGATCTCTTTGGAGAAGCAATCTACAAGGTTTTAGAAACACCTGACATACCTGAAGTTACAACTATCACTTTTGGGATTAAGGACAATTTAGATAAAGGTTTCAACAAATTAAAAGAGACATTCAACTTGAATAAATCTCAAACCGAGAAAGCAAAAAATGAAGTAACATCAGCAATTAAAGACGTGGTTCAAGAAACTGTAAATACCTATCAAAGTCAAATTCGAGAAATCGAGCATGGTTTTATAGAACAAATTGATACCGCCAGAGAAGCTAATGATGTTGTTATAGTAGAGAAACTTAAAAAGGAATTTGAGCAAAAAAAGGCTGAAGTTAATCAGACCTTCACTGAAAAACTAAATACAGAAGTAAGTACAACGGTTGAATCAGCAGTTGAAGAGCAAATTGTCAAAGTGGAAGAGAAAAAGAAAAAGACTACTGAAGATGACGTTCGAGATCATTTGCGTGGATTTGCTAGAACAATTCCGGCATTCCTTATGGCTTATGGAAATAACGATACAAATTTAGCTAACTTTGAAGAAAATATAGATGAGCCGACTTTCGTGGAATTAACAAGTATAACAATTGATGAATTTAGAAAATTGCGTGATGGGTTTGACTACGTAGACGAACATGGGAATAACCGTAAAGTACCGGGCTTATTCAATGAAATAGTGTTTGATGCTAGTGTTAAAGAGTTCTTTAATACGAAAAATAGGTTATCAAACTATTTCGATGGAACACTTGAGGAAGATATATTTGATTATATACCTCCACAGCAAACAAACCAAATTTTCACTCCAAGAAGAGTAGTGAATTTAATGGTTGATTTAGTTGCAAAGAATAATCCTGGAATTTTTAGCAACTATAATGCTAAGTTCATTGATTTATATACAAAAAGCGGACTTTATATTACAGAAATTATAAAACGCTTAAATGAAGACTTGAAAGAACAAATACCAAATTCTGAAGAAAGAATAAAATGGATTCTGGAAAATCAAGTTTTTGCATGTGCTCCAAGCAACATTATTTATAACATAGTGAAGAATTATATTTTTGCTGATTTCAAAGGCATTTCTATCAAGAACATAGTTGAATGTGATTTAATAGAATATGCAAAAAATAATGTAGCGAAAAATAAACTATCTGATATTTTTGGAGATGAGAATTTGAAATTCGATGTAGTTATTGGTAACCCACCGTATCAAGAAATGGATGGAGGAGCACAAGCAAGTGCAAAACCTATTTATCACCATTTTGTACGTTTAGCCAAAGACCTTAATCCAGAATTAATTTCTTTTATTATTCCGACACGTTGGTATGTTGGTGGAAAAGGATTAGATGACTTCAGAGATGAAATGTTAAACGATCCTCATCTTAGAGAGTTACATGACTGGTTAACACCTGAAGATATTTTTCCAAATACAAATATCAGGGGGGGCGTTTGCTATTTCTTAATAGATTCATCTTACAATGATAAGTTAACTCGTGTTGTAACTCATGAAAATAACAACATAATCGATAATATTTCGAGACCGTTGGAATATAAAGATTCTGGCATTTTTGTAAGGCATTCTACCGCTATACCTATTTTAAATAAAATTGATTGTCAAGGTGATAATAGCTTAATGGAATACGTGTCTACTCGTAACCCATTTGGTTTTTCTACTAACTTTACTTTTAACAAAGTTAATAATTCTATGGTTGAACCTATTAAGTGCTATGCTAATAGAGGTAGAGTTGGATATATTGAATTAACAGATATAGTGAAAAATTCATCGTGGATAACTAAATGGAAAGTACTAACACCATATTCCAATAATATAGGAACAGAGTTAAAGGATGATAATTTAAATACAATTGTAGCTAGTCCTAGTTCAATTTGCACTGAAACTTATCTAGTAATCGGTGCGGAATTAGAGTTAAATGAGAATAGTGCAAATGCTCTAGCTAAATATATGGAATCAAGATTTGTAAGATTTCTGCATGGACTAGCTAAAAATAGTCAACATGGTACTAGAAGCACTTATAGATTTGTTCCTATACAAGATTTCTCTATCCACTCAGATATTGATTGGTCTGCACCAATTCAAGAAATAGATAGTCAATTATATAAAAAATATGGCTTATCAATTGAAGAAATCGATCATATTAAAAGCAGAATTAAAGAAATGTAAGTTTTAAAGAATTATAAAAAGCACGTCTATTTTGACGTGCTTTTTATACTATATTGAAATACCACTTCTATTAAGCTCTTCCAAATCAAAATGATATAAAACATCCTTTATGCGTCGATCCTTTGTTTTCTCCCCTTGAGTTACATGAACTTCTTTAATGACGGAATGAAAAAACATCTTCTTTTCCTCATCAGAGAGTGTATGGTAAAACTCTTTAAAGTTTTTAATGGAATACTCTATGATGTCCATAATTGACCCATTTTGTTTCAACTGGATTTGCTTAGTTATTTCAATAAGACTGGTTTTTATTTTGTTTAATTCTTCTTGTTTTTTTGCTAGTTGAGATTTAATCATTTCAGCATCTAAGTTAAGAGATGTATCACTAGAATGCTCCATAATTTTCAACATCTCTCGTTGTATTTTTTCTATCTGCTTTTTTAGGCTACTAGCTTCTATTTCCAAGGGGTTTAATTCATAGTTTAATATTGACCTTGTAACTGAATGAATTGCCAATGGAGAAACTTTTTCCTTGAGATGGTGCAAGAAATTGTTAAGTACCGTTTCTTCAGCATACTCCTTATTAACGAGGTTAGACAGACACACACTACTACCACTGTTTTTATTTTTATTGCATTGATAATACTTATACTTTTGGCTACTATTTCCTTGTACCATCGACGTTCCACATTGTGGACACTTCATTAACCCGCTGAGTGGGTAGGATCCAGGGTGTATTTTTTCAGGAATGAAACTCCTAATATCCATAACCTTTACCTTTTCTTCCCACAATGGCTCTTCAATAATTGGAGTATGTTCACCTTTATTTATCTTACCTCTCCATTTTGTGTTACCAATATAATTCTGATTCTCTAAGATTGTTTTAACGGCGTTAACAGTCCATTCCTTTCCCTTTTTCGTCTTAACACCTTGGGTATTAAGGCTAGATGCTATTTTTTTATATCCCCACAGACCAATAGCATATTTCTCGAAGATATACTTTACGACTTTAGCTTCTTCAGGAACCAATGTTAGTTCTTTATCTATACTTTCATATCCCGTTACTTTTCCCCCAAGAAACTTTCCCTCCTTAGCTTTTTTCTCCATGCCTGAAGAAGTTCGAAATGAAATTAACTCCCTTTCCAATTCCGAAAAAACTGACATAATCTGAAGAATAAGCTTATCTTTGGGATCTTCCGTACTTGTTCTGTCTGCTACGCAAATAAGATGTTTATCCATTGAGTTTAACTTCTCAATTACATACAATGTATGTAAATTATTACGTGCTAATCGGTCTTGCTTGTGAACTACTATATAGTCTATTCTCTCTTTATTATTCAAAGCTCTGTTGAACATTATTTTAAAACCGTCTCGACCTTCAAAAGACTTTCCAGATTTCAGATTATCTTCGTAAATATCGACTAGTTCAATGTTATTTTTCTCGCAATACATTTTTATATCTTCTCTTTGTTTTTCTATAGATGTATTTTGCTGGTCCTTTTCCGGTCGCGGGCTTATTCTAACATAACCTAATGCTCTTTTAGACCCCATTTTTCATTTTATCTTCCATTTGGTTAGAATATTTGATGATTAAGTCCGAAAAGTAATGTAAGAAATCATTGGCTTTAATCTTTTCCAAATCTTCCTTTGTAGCTAACACTGTTTCGTAATGTTGATTGTAATCAAGTTGTATGTTTTTTTTCATTACTTACACCCCTATTTGAAATTGTTATTTTCTATTTATGGAGTGAAACCATAGCAGAGTGGTCTCAAGAATTATTGGACACTTCCTTTTTACCAGATAAAAAAGCACCACTAACAACCGTCGAAGAAAAGATACTTCTTCAACAGATTTGCTAGCAGTGCTCCTGCTTTTTGATATGAAATTGTTCTAGTAAAATTTATATAAGAAGTATGCAAAGACTAAAGTTTTCAATTTAAAATATTACAAACTCTGATAGATATATTAAATTCTCTATACTTCTTCTTCGTCAAGCACAATTAGCTTTGCATTGTGCTTTTCAATTAGTAAACCGAAAGATCTAATTTGATTTACATCCCTACTGATTCTAGTAAGAGAGTTAACTATTACAATTTTAGCTTGTCCATCCTCTATCAAGTGAACTAGTCGTCGTAAACCAGCACGTTCACTAAATGGAGTAGCTCCCGAAGACTTGGCATCTTCTATGATGTTTAATGACAATGAGTTTTGTTTGGCGTATTTCTCACCAGCTAATCTTTGTGAGGCTAAAGATATTCTTGAATTATTAGCTGAGCGTATATATAAAGCACCTTCAATAGCAGTATTCATTGTATTTTCCCTTCCCCTTCAAACGTATTCTGTGTATATCTAATGGAAAGTTTTACTTTAGACTAAAAATCAATCTCCTAGACTTACCTAATTCTTTGTAAACCTTATCCTTAATACGACTATGTATTGCTAGCCGACTCTAACCGTAAATATTAGGGGGTTTAAAATCCTTCTATTAAACCAAGTCGGTTCATATATTGGTCTTCTCCCTCTAGAACAGTTTCAATTATCGATTTAGCAATGTGTGTTCTATTATTGATAAAATCAATTAATTCTTCCATATAAACAACACTAGTTTCTTCTAGGTCATCCGAAGATTCATACTCCCCAACCACGGATCCTAATTCAGTATAGTAATCTAATTCGCTATACAATATTTGATGTATAATATCAGTTGATATCCCTAGTTCACTAGAGAGATACTTAGTTAAATATTCCATATTAATTACTTTCTCTTCCATTAAAAGAACCTCACTTTAATTGAATTTGATTAGTTGGAAAGTTGTTAAGCTTTGTTCGTTATTCAGCCAGCATTATTATTTTGACGTAAAAATTAACAAACATGATTTTTCACTTTGTTCCGTTACTAATTTAACAGTGCATTCAGCTTTAACTTTTCGACATTTGAACTTCCTCCTTACTCCTTATGATAAATTGGTCTTAATTAAATGGCGAACATAAGCGAAAATAAATTTCATAATATTAATAAATACTGTTTAAACTTTCGGTTTTTTGACCATAAAGTAAATATGACTTTCGATTTTTCAATCAGAAAAGTATACCTTTGTGGTTATTTAACCGATAGCCCGCCTCCAAATCCCGTTGGTGCCAAGGGATTCTGGAGATAGGATATTTTTGTTTATTTTTTCAACTTAAGGTCTTTCGGTTTTTCAGGCAGTTGCTTAATTAATTCTTCGGTTATTTGACCAGTAGATGTTTCAAGCTCAACGAATGGATTCAGTCTATAATTAATAGAAAGAGTGAATTCCTTATCCTTGCTATAAGTTACCTTGACTTTATCAATGAAAGTTAAGCATAATGTTCTGAATTCGTAATTTAATAATGAGGAAATATCTGCTTTTTTGAAATGAGAAAATACCTCAAACAATGCCATGTCATTGTTTAGTAATTCAATCTTTTCAATTGCATGGTTAATCTTAAACTTTTCTTCCTTTATTAATTCTTTAGAGCTTTTGAAGATGGCTGCAATGTCTTGTTGCACTTCTTGTTGAACTAGCATTCGCTCATTAAAGAGAATTCGCTCTTCAGTTTGTTCTACTTGTTTTTTCCATGTTTTTAATGTTTTCATCCAACCTGTTAGGGCAAACTTACTTTCATCTATCATTTGATGCAGATTGGATGTCCATTTCTTTGTTACATCTGATTTAACCTCTTCATGTATTTTCTCAGCGCTAATATTAATTTTGCAGTTTTGGCAACGATACACTTGATATTTTCCGCTTTTTCCTTTAGGTGAATTATCTTTTGTCTTAAACGCCGTGTTACACTGGTTGCAGTATAAAAGGTTTCTAAGAAGAAATGATGTATCTAACATGCCGTATCTTTTCTTATAGCTTTTAACTTGTGTGACAATGGAAAACATGACGGGAGAAATGATAGGATCATGTACATCTTTGAATGATTCAAGTTCTCCATTCTTAATTTTATTTTGGGATGAATGGGTTTGATTTATAGACCAACTTAGATGACCTGCATAGACAATATTCTTTAGGATGTAATCGATAGTACTGCTATGCCACTGACTTATATGCTTTGTTTTGACAAGTTCATCATTTAGAACATCTGCAATTTTTTCATTTGAATAGCCCCAGGATGCCATGTCAAATATCTTAGTAACAATAGGGGCATCTTCGTTTGGAGTTAATAGACCTTCCACCAAATCATATCCTACAGGTGTTCTTGTACCTGGACGGCTAGGTTTTTCAGCATCATTATTTGCGAGAATACTGAGTTGTGCATCTTTTGCTCGCTTAGATTTAATACTTGATTCTTCAGCAGCAAAAACCAGTTTTGCTTGGACTAAAGGATCGTTTGGATCCCACTCACCACTAGCTGATTCTGAACTAAAGAACTTTACATGTGGATATTGCTCCTTAATAGGAAGATAGATCTCCCGCTGAAAGTCATAAATTCTTCGGGTTATACGAGACTCATCATAGAAAAATATTGCTTCAACTTCTCTTGCATCATTAAGTAGTAACTGCATTTTTTTCCGTTTAGATGCTCTCTTTCGGTAACCACTTACTGCTTCATCAAATCTCCACTTAATAATTTCATAACCTTCTTGTTTGGCCTTCTCAGATATCATTCTCTTTTGAATTTCCTCTGAATGATTTTCTTTTTGTCTGTTGTCAGAAATGCGTAAGTAACCTACAGCTGGTCGAAGTGTTGTAACTCTAAACAACTCCTTTCTCTTTGACTAGAGAGTATAAATCTATTTCAAAATAATCATGATTAACCTTAACACTCTTAATTAGGAGCTCTATTAAAACTTCCAATTCAGTTTTTGTGAGGCTTCCGAGAGCAGGTTGTACAATTTGTGAGATTGTTTTAATCTCATTTTTCAATGATTGTAACAGAGCAATTTCATGATTAATTTCTTCTATATCAGCATTTTTTCTTTGAATCTCTAACTTCAATTTCTCGTATTTAGTGTGAAAATTACTGGATAAAGACAACATTGATTTGTTAAGTAGCTGTTCTTTATGTTGTTTATGATAAGTCAGATTATCTATTACACCACGAAGATGCATCTTAAAAATAGACTCATATTCTTTCAAAGCAAATTTCTCTGTTTCATTTTTAAGTGTTTCTTCAATAATTTTGTTGAATTCATCTAATTCAACTACTACTTTTTTATGACGGGAGCTACATACAAAGTAAGCAGGTTTATCCAGGGCTTTTTTGAACAACATGTTTTTATTGCAAACTCCGCAAATAGGGTTAAGCACCATCTTGTCTTTTGCTCGTGTGACAGCCTCATTGTATTCCTCAATAAATTTATTAAGAATTGATTGGACTTTTTCAAACAAATCCAATGAAATAACTGGATCCACATGATTGAGTTTGTCATAACCATAATCAGTGATGCAATGCCCTGCATAGAATGGCCTTTGTAAGATTTTCATAACTGTTGTATGACCATTTAAATATTTTCCATACTTTGTCAATACACTTACAAACTCTTCCTTTGTTTGAATCTCGCTAAATTCCCCGAATAATGATTCAATTATTTTACTTCGAGTATTATCTAGAGTGAAACGTACTTTTGTACGACCATCCTTTAAAACTTCTTCAATGCGCTCGAAGCCAATTATTTTCCCTGGGTATCTTTTAATCGCATCAGAAGTACGTCTTCCGATGTTCTGACCTTCTTGCTGACTAAAAATTCCGTAGAAGTTTTCGATACTGGAATTTTTAATGAACGGTATTTCTTTTGTAGCAGTAAAAATGACTTCAACTCCATAGAGATTGACAAGTTCATTAAATTCTGAGGCTTCATAAAAATCCCGTTGAACTCTATCACGAGCGTAAATAATGACTAAAGCTACTCTGCCTTCTTTAATTAGCTTTAGTAATTTTTTATAAGCTGGACGATTGTTTGCATCGTTTTTCGTTGCAGAAACATTGAAGTCTTCTAGAAAAAGTACTTCATCCTCATTTATGCCTCTCGCCTTTAATGCTTTTTTTGCCGCATCACGTTGTTCACGTAAATTCTGTGAGCTGGAACTGACCCGCGTATAAACGATAACCAGTTTTTTTTGCAAAATTAGTTACCTCCTTTGTATCTAAACCTTTGATCTGCTGAGTGAAGGAGCTTTGCCTTAACAGAGCAATCAATGTCTAGTTCATTGATTAGCAGTTTGGTAATTAATTTTTGCACCCAAACAGCAGATTCTACTGGTAGGTCCTGTGAGTACGTAATTTTAGATATCCTTGATTTTGACAAGTTATCGTCTCCTCCAAATATGTGATATAAACATACTTGACAGGACATGTAAGGTTTATACTCCCTTATCTTTTATGTTGTCTTTCGATTCCTGTTCCATAAAGTCTAGCTTTAATTGAAAAGCCACCTGCGACTGTGTATCTTTTTGGATCCCTCTCGGAATAATAATCTTCTTGGGGGTTGACTGTGGGAAGTCATATTTCTCAAAAGCCTTATTCATTTGCACTCCTCCTTTTGATATTCATAGAAAGATAGGCTACTGTTTCGAGAACAAAAAAAGGACCGAATCTCTTGTGTAGTACTTAACCTCCATAGGAAATTAAGATACACAAGAAAATCCGGTCCTTCCGAGATTTATCTTTGTATTTTTATAGTGTTGTTATTATTATTACGAATGTACGTTCTAATATCTTTCTTAATCTATTTTTATCATGAATAAACTATTTCGTCAACAGTCCAAACAAATTTTTTTTACTTTAGATAAAGAGAGTGGAAGAATCTCTCTCTAATAACAAAGTATGCTAGATGGAAAACGGTTCTATTTTTAGAGATCTATTCTGTTTTCTTTTTAGACATCTTTTATGCGGTTGGACAACATAATACTCTCGTATTTCTTGAACAAAGCCTTTAAACCTTCTGTATATATATATCCAATCCCTTCTTCCATTGTTGCAGTAAAGATTACCTTTAGTTGATGCCTGTCGAATAGATAGATTAATATTCTAGATAAGTATCCAAACTGGCTGTCAGCCGACTGCGTTCATAGACGACTATAGTATCTATTAAATCTTGTTTAATTAGGTCAATTAGTTTTAAAAGTTCTACTGGCTTAGAAGAGCCAGTAACTCCTTCATCAACAAAGTAAAACAAACCTTCTGGAACAATTCCCTGTAGATAGGGACTTGCAGCCTCAATTTGCAATTCAAAATTTTGCTTTTTTGAGCTAGTTCTAGCATAAACGGCAGTTGCCTTATGTTTTTTCAAATTCATTTCTTCCTCTCCAATTTTTTATAAAATCACAACTTTGGCTAAAACTTAATTTACATTCAGTTGAAGGAAAAGTCCTCCTTCTGTAAAAAAAAGCACGCAAGGAAACATAGCTGCCAACCCAGATAGATTGATAGACTATGTAACCAAGCGTGCTTCGCTCTCGTTACTAATGTTTTTATTCCGTTACATATACATGATAATTTATGCTTAATAATATCGCAAGCAAAGTTACAAGAAATTTTCTAACAATTTTTTAGTGAAAAGAGCGCATAATGATTGAAGACATATTTCTACTGCATAGTATGGTTGTACTGCGCAGCAAGTGAATCTGTTGTTTTTCCTTTTCTTATTGAACATAAGCCTCCGTTAGCTTAATAAGCCAATCTTTTTTATTTACCTACCTATTCGTTCAAGTATATCTGAATAATTGTCGTCAATAATTAGCATTGGTTCCTTTATAGACTGTAAGATGTCTTCTATGTCAACTAATTCATTATCTTTTTCTTCACTAATGGTTCTAAAAACTGTAATAACGGCTTCCATTTTCTCTTTTTCTTCACTACTTATAGCATACGAATGATTTTCAAGAAACTTATTAGTCATACCAGATATAAATTCATCAACACGAAATAAGCTATATTGTAGTAAATCCCAATCAGATGATTCGTCTCCCATATGTATTGTTGAAATAGCAAATAAGTAGGAATGAATGCTTCTACTTTCTCCGTTAACAATTCTCCAATTGTTGTACAAATCGCTTTTCACGTCACTGCTTTCTTCTTTTTCGATAGTTAAATGAACAAACTCCTCCAGCCTGTTAGCCAAATTACTTCCTTTAACAGATACAATTGATAAATTGTCATAATTTCTATCTATACTCTGATTAATATAGTGTTTATACTCTAATTGAACATAAATACTGTAAATAACAAAGACTCCAATTAACAAAATAAGAAATCTGTTTAAATACTTTTTTAAATTTGCTTTATACATATAATCCCCCATTGGATATTTTTACTTCTTCAAGTATTCTGCTTCGTTAGCACAATAAGAAAAAGCGACGTAATAACAGCTCTGATCTTCAACTCTTGCTCACCGTTAGCTAAAAAGCACAGCGTTTTCTTTTGTATCTTTAACTGAAAAATTGCAGCCATTGTTAATTAAAATCTTATCTTACTAATTAAAATAATGGTTAAAGTTTCATGTTGAAGCTTTTTATTGCTTGCTCATCTTAAGCTCTTCAGGAACTTCTTCCGAGGGTAAATTGTACGTAGCAATTGATACTATTTCTCCACTAAAACCGTCAATATGTGTTTCTATTAGTACCCAACCTTCCCAATGACTAGACTCTGTGTAACTGTACGTAAGGACCATATAAATAGGCATTTTTTCATAAAAAGGGTACTTACCAACGGCGTTTGGGTAGTATTTACTTGTGTTTATTTTCTCTTCAATATTTATCCATTTTTCAGTTGCTATTCTTATTGCCTCTTCTTCACTAATTTCAGTTTGATGGAAATGAGTATAAATTATAAATAAAATGCATACTAAAATAATAGGAATTATAACTTTGAGTATCTTTTTCACAATTACCCTCCTTCAACTAAGTTTTAAGGTCCCAACCATGTTAAAAATATAATATTACTGCCCGTTACTTCAATAAGTCTTCATTTCGATAAAAAGGGCAATAATTCCTTTAAAAATATGTTTTACAATTGAGGAGGAATTGAAATGTTATTATCGAAAGCATGGGAAAAGTATGAATCTGATAAAAGGATAGAGGGATTTTCCCCACATACTTTAAAAGCCTACCGACTTCAAGCGACACTTCTTATTCGCTATTTCAATGATATAGAGATCGGTACACTTACAACTGAAAAATTAAAATGCTACTTATCTGAATCTAGCGAACATCTAAAACCATCTAGCCTTTCCCATAGAATCCGTTTTATGAAATCTCTGTTTAGATGGTCTCACGAGGAAGGAAATATTCCTAAAAATCCAGCTTCAAAAATTAGAGAGCCGAAAGTCGGAAAACGCATTCCAAAGTTCTTAACTGAGAGGGAAATTGAACATCTACGTGAAGCATGTTTGACCTCTATGGAAAAAGCGTTATTTGAATTCATGTTCTCAACTGGATGTCGTATTGGAGAAATTGTTTCGCTTGAGAAGAATTGTATAAATTGGTCTGATCGTTCAGCTATTGTTAGAGGTAAAGGAGATAAGGAAAGAGAAGTATATTTTAATATTCGCTGCGACATTTGGTTAAGGCGATACATTGAAAGTCGCACAGATAAAGACCCTGCAATCTTTGTTACAGAACGGTATCCTCATCGAATGAGTATCGCCCAAATGAGGTATGTCATTAAACGCATCTCCAGACGTGCAGGTATTAATAAAGATATTCACCCTCATCAACTTAGGCATAGCTATGCCACTCATTTACTTAACAACGGTGCCCCTCTTGAAGTGATTCAAAGTTTAATGGGACATGAGAAAAGTGAAACAACACGTATTTATGCTCAATTAAGTGGGAGGCTTCGGAAAGAGTTTTACCAGAAATACTTTTGATTGATTAACCGCAAGAGCAACACCTTTGGGAGTGTTGCTCTTTTCAATTCTTGCACCCGTTACTTTAAGTGAATTTTTTCACAAGCAAAAAACCTATACTTTTATTACTTCAAGTTTTTAAAGAAATCATATAGTTCATCAACATTGTAAGTTTTAAAAACAAGTTCTTCTTGATTGAAAACAAGCATTACAGGAAATCTTTCAATGTCCAGCTCTTCTTTATAATTGACCACGTAATCTTCATCATATTCCCACCAAGTCGCTACTATTTTCTTTTCTTTGTTTTTCATAATATCCAAAGTGTTACCATAAACCAGTTCTTGCATCTCAGAAGGTAATTTCTCCCCTTCTACATACATTACAACAAGGTTAAACCCATCTATATGCGATAAAAGCCCTGAATACTTTTCTTCGTATGCCATGTCTAATAAAATTATTTCCTCAGGATAACCTTCGAATTCATTCCCTCTTGGAGGATTTACTAACACCTTTTGTCCCTTTTGAATATCGTCGAGAGATGCTTCTGTACCATTTTCATACTTAATTATAGTTTCATCGGCTATCATAGCAATATAAGAATAACCTTCAGATGTTATATTTGGACCTTTTATATCTCGTTTTTCCCACTCTGAAATATTAACAACAACGCTGTTTTCATTTTTTTGTACTTCCTTAACAGTGCCTATCATTTTATCATCTTCATAATGTCCGTAAGGGTATTCTCCCTTCTCACCCGTACTGCTTGCACATGCAGAAAATAATAACACGCTAAATAAAAAAATCACTAAAAATTGAATTCTCTGTCTCAAGCTACTCCCCCTCTTTAATGTTTAGACATCTTACTAAAAAAATTTCTTATCTTCTTATACAAACCTGCTTCGTTAGTTTAAGTGAAATTCTTCACAATCTAACGAACCTTCATAAATAAATAATACCAGAAAATAACAAATTTGGTGTAAAAATATTGATAAACTACTCGTATCCATGAGTAGTTTGTTAGCTAGCTTGCGCAGTATCTAGTCAAATACGAAAAAACGATCACTTTTGAAGTGACCTCCTTTAAAAATTATATTCTGGTTACCAGTATGGTTGTACTCCCTCTGTGCAACCAAACCAAAATTCCCACCAATTATTCCCCAAAAATTCGGATCCATTCAAGTTCTTCGAGTGAATTAAAGAAAATGCTCGAATCGAAAAAGAAAAGATTCTTATTCAGTCCTCTAAACATAACCGATATTTCATTGATTATATCTTGAGCTTTCTCTGTATCGTATATTCCAAAGGCAATATCTGTTATAGCTGATTCCTTAATAGCATTAATAATATGCAAATCGCATTGTCTATCGAGGGATTGTCCATAAATAGTTAAGCCTCCGGTCATGCTTTTAAACTTTCTATAGCAACGCATTAAATACTTATTATTTTCAATTCTTTGAAGTTTTTGTTGCCATGTTCCTTCAGAAACATAAAGGGGGAAATTCCCTTCTGCATATGTGTCTGTAATTATATCCAATAATCTAGAATCAGTATTTATACCTCTAGTTATCTTTACAATTTCTCCGTTCCTCATATAAAAATGTAATGCACCGTGCAAGTAATATAACTCCAGAGGATTATCTGAAGGCCTGGTTCCAGCCCCCTTATCAAACATAATCAACTCACTTTCACTGTCATATCCAAAACCATCGGTTACTTTTCTGGATTTATTATTAAATACACTCAATAAAGCCCAATAAGGTAACAAATCATAATTCGTTGTAAAAATAGACTTTTTAAATATGTTATAAGCTAATCTTAGCTGGTGTCCCTTTTGGGGACTAAGTTCTTCAAATTGAGGGTGAACTTCTCTTACTGCATCAATTAAAGACTGCTTAATTCTTTCGTAACTAGAATCAATCTCTTCATCTTGGATACCAAATATCCTGTTTGTCAACATAGTTGTGTGTAATGCATGCAGAACCGTTTCAAAGTTTTGAGTTTCAAACTTTGAAAACATTTTTTGATCTTCTACTTCAAAATAATCCTTACAATGTTCATATAAATTGTTGTACCTAAATTGTTGATTAAAGTGTATGGAAAAACCATTACCGAACAATAAATTATCAAGGAAGATGTCATTCCTCTGTATAAGTTCACTGTATGTAAATAAAGTATATGTCAATATTGCTCCCCCCTAGTAGTTTTCTTTCTATATTTCAAAGCCGATGTTCTTCAACTTGTCTAGCTCTGATGAAGGCAGTTTGACTTTAACTAATTCATACATTCTCTTTACGTATAATGCATATTAAAATTATATTGTTCTATGGGTGTCTAGGAAATATTTTACTTGAATAAACCAAAAAAGAGAGTCTAGTAGTGCCAGCCTTTTCCTCATATATTAAGAGCGTACACTTGTACTTTATAGCTCAACTTTTGATACAGAGTTTGCAACCATTTTTTCTTTGCCAACCGGCGTAGTGTAATATCTTTGTTCAATCCCCCATAATAGATGTTTTAATTCTTCTTCATTTCTAATTTTAAATTTTGATTCTTCCTCTTCAAAAGGCAAATTTTCACAATAATCTTTAATATAGGAATAGATTGTTCGCTTTTCAATGGGAGTAAATTCTTTAAGTGTTTCCATTGCAAGTGCTATTCTTTTTCTATTTGCAGTTTTTACTTTTAATGCATCATATTCTTCTTCAAGTTTAATAAAATCACTTTTTAAAAAGTCCTCTGTCTCTTGATGTGTTGCCTCCTTATAAAGCTCTATTATGCCCTTGAAAATTGAAGTGAGTGAAGAAATCTTCTTAAAATAGAGTGTATCGTTAGATTTCAAATAAATAGCGTCGGGATTTTCATTTATAACTAATATAGGTGATTGATATTCAAGTACAGGTTCACCGGATATTTTAAACCATTTTTTATTGATAATTAGTGATGGAGTTATTTTTTGGAAATAATAAATATCTTCTTGAAAAGAACATAAATACAGTAAGTTTTTATAATCATCTCTTCCTATTTGGTCATAATCAGTAGATATAAATTCTCTATTTAAAAAGTCTATACAGTATTCCTCATTAGAGAAATTAGGTATATGAAACCACTCATCATCTTCTAATTTATAGTCGGAATTAAATATTTTGGGGTTATCTAAATCGTCTGGTAAATTGAAAATAACTTCGTCTGAAATAAGTTTTAATATTTTTCCGTCTTTTCCCTTAGTCTGTGCAACTAAATAATTCATGTTTCATCTCCTTAAATCAATAAATGTAAAATCATTTATTCTTTTTAAATTTGGTAAATTAATATTTTTTGGGTCTTTAAGGGATTTCCTAGTAATTAAAAAGATTTTAGTTCTATTAATGGTAGTTAAATAATAGAAATGGAATCCAAATAATAAAAATAGAGGGTTAAAATAAAGTGTTTGTGAAAAAAAGGTGAATATAAATAAAAGTAAAAAGACAATAATTAAAGTTTCGAAGTAAGGAATGCTCAATGCAACAAAAAAGTATCCTAAGTAACTAGGTAAAAAGGAATTGTTAGCTTGCTCAACTTCAGCAATTTTAGAAAGTTCTATTGTTCGTTCTTTACCCTCTTTTTCAATAACTTTTTTAGATTTTTCTAAACTATCATTAGATAACAACCTTGATAATAATAGGCTTAGATAAGTAAAAGAAACAGGCAACAGGAAATACAGAATGTATGATATATAGTCAGGTATAAATGACATTATATGAGGCCAGTTTATTGTTTCCTGTTCTTTCACTAAAAAAATAACAATTATTAAGGATGTTGAATTAAAAGTAAGAAATAATCTATAAAGAAAATTTATCATCAATATTCATTCCTTTTTAGGCTAGAAGCCAAGTAGATTTAATATCGAAATAATCGTGGTTATAAAATCTAAAGCTAGGTATCTGTTTACCACTGATAAAAGGAATGTAGCAACTCCTATTATACTTCGACAAATATTGTTAATTTCCTCCAATTTATGCATATAATTATTTTCCCTATTGAACAAGGATACAATTTCAGAAACGAACTTCGCTTCCACAAATAAAAAAGAGAAAGTCAATAAGACGTCCACTTTGTTTGTTAAGTTTATTGCTTTTGCTGATTTTGTATTGCATAGTATACGTCTACTACGTACTAAAAGAGTTATTCTACAATCACCGCTATACACAAAAAGAAGCTATCCTTACCACTGGAATGCACCCGTTTATTGAATAACTATCAATCAACTTTTTAAATTTATTACATACGAAAATACTTATAATCATTGAATTAAGCGCAAGAGACAAAAAGAAAAACAATTTTTAAAAAATAGCATGGATCCATAAGTGGACACCATGCTATTTCCTATACTACTCTTTATCACGTATTGTAACAGGAATCGAAATCACTTCTTTTGAAAGATATTCTTCACAAATAATTGATATTATAATTTCATATTCTCCTGCCTTTTTAGGAACTAAAATATAATCATCAGGGCAGTTACTCCTCCTAGTATGAAGCAATTCTTTCCTATAAATTGTAATTGAATTATCATCATTCAATGTACTATAGAATCCATCACGACGACTAGGAACAATTGTTTTAAAAATATCTGGATTAATATCCCAGCCAGGATTATAACCACTTATATAACTACTTCCCCCAACTCTTTCCATAAATCTAAGTAAGCTATCTACACTTCCTTCAGATTGTTGTGCTCTTTTATAATTTCTCTCTGCTTCTTTTAAAGGATTTTTTGAAAGTGTAGGCCTTTTAGGTTCAGAAAAACCCTCTTTTTTTCCTTCAATTACCTCAATTTCAGAAGGGAATTTTATCTCAAGATACACATTATTTGCTTTTGCTTTTCCAACATTGGATAAAGACAGATCAAAAGGTACAGCCAAATTAATTATATTATTGTACATTTCCAAATTTGAATTATATTCCTTAACTAACTCAATTTCATCTTCAATCCCATCGTTGTATTCACGTATTTTTTCATGATCTATATATTCCTTAAGATGTTCTGGTATATCTTCAATTCGAGAAGGTGTAAATATATAATTATTACTTTGTTTTTTAAAGGCTAATTCCAATGGTTTATTTCCATTGAAATTTAACTCTAACAAGGGTTTTGCCTTTTCTTCTTGTTTTTTCAATTCATCCAATTCGGCTTTTAACTCTCTATTTTCTTTGCTTAATCCCGCTAACTCCTCGGCAACTTTAGGAGAGATAGCCTTGTCCAATTTAACCCAACCAATTCTTGGATGAGTAATAAAAGATTTAATTAATGCAAGAGATAATTTAGTAGCAAGTTCATCAGGATTACTCCAAAAATTAACCATCTTCCCTGAAGTAGCCTTTTCAACAAATGTTTCTAATTTTTTTATTTTTTCTGGATTCACTTCACGATCTGCAGGTATTGTAGCAGCATTCCTATCCATGACAAAAGATAATATTGGTATCCCTTTTGATTTTGCATAATCAAATTCTTTTTCCGTATAACTATGGTCAAGCCCCCAAAAAATAGAGTCGAAAAAATAATTAGTTACGTTCTCTTATAACTACCGCGCTTACGCTTGGTGGCCCAGTCATTTGGTGAGGAATTTCACAATTCCACACCAAATGACTGGGATCATTTTTGTATATATTACGCTACCTTTATAAACTCTTTATAGTACTCTTTTGGTGAGTCATAACCCAGGCCTTTTTGGATTCGTTCTTCATTATAATACATGATATATTTCTTTAAATCTTTCTCAAATATAGCCTTTTTAGTGTTTGGATAGAAACATGGAAATTCAACTTTTAATTGAGAAAAGAAACTTTCAATCACGGCATTATCCCAACAGTTTCCTTTCCTAGACATACTTGGGGTAAACTTAAGTGTTCTCGACAATTTATTATGTTCAAAAGAACGGTACACGCTTCCTTGATCACTATGAATTGTAACCCCTTCTAAATCCTTTAGCTGACGCTGTTTTTGACCGGCTTCGATCGTACGCTTAATAAGCTCAGTGTCAGGGCTGAAACTAATCTCAAAGGCAATAACTTCTCTATTAAAAAGATCCATTAACGCTGAAATATAAAATTTCGTATTAAACACTTTAATTTCAGTCATGTCCGTAACCCATTTTTGGTTTGGGAACTCTGCATTAAAATCCCGTTCTAGAAGGTTATTGTACACATATCCAGCAGCTTTTTGTTTCTCTGTTTTCGTAGTGTTTTTTTGTCTAACAGTGGCTT
>NZ_NISQ01000001.1:2997814-3131941 GCF_002335755.1 Bacillus sp. FJAT-45066 | reverse complement strand
ACGATATTTCTTACTTACTTTTTCTCTTTGAGAAAGGTTTGGAACTTTTTTAGAATTTCGTTCTCCATTTCCTTTTCTTTTAATAATTTCTCTAATTGTTGAATACGTTTTTTATCATCTAAATTCACTGAATCAAAAGAGTTTACATGCTTATTAGTAGCTACTTTAAACGCAATAGGACCACTGTGTTTATACGTATTAACCCACCTATTTACTGTTTGACGAGTTACGTTAAATTCATCTGCGACAACTCTTACAGACATTCCATTCAATACTTTTTCTACAGCCTCTATTTTAACTTTTCCACTCAAATTAACCGATGGTTTCTTCTCCATTGTTTTTACCCCCTTATAACAGTAAAAGTCGTAACTATTTGTAACTACTTTATAACTCTATTATAAGGGGGTCAACTACTAATACCTTCATCAGTTACAGAACCATAACGATGACCAAGAATTAAAACATAATAATCACTCATATCGATGGTTGACTGAATCACCGTCCATTGATCATCATCAGCTGCACTAAACATCTCCATCCCTATAGGAAAATGATACATACCTAATATAGATTCAATAACCTTAGAACGAGCTTCTATCAAATCAGTATAAGTTGAACTAATAAATATCTGATATTTTTTATGTTCCAAAGATCGAACCTCCTTTTTTAAATTTTACCAAAAGTTCAAAATCCTTATTTGAGTCATTAATTTTTTGGTATGATGTTAAAGTCCTATTCCAACTCTCTCTTTATGGGTTTAAAAATGTACGTTCACCATTGAATTCTAACGTTGAAATGTTAATACAAGTAATTAAACTTATTGAATTATAACTACTTCGTTAGCTTCTGTAATTTTTTCACATACCCAATTATATTTTAACATTACAATCCATTTGTTTTGCACACGATTTTCTCAACAGTTTGGCCCGGTTACAGGACAATTCAATTTCACATACTAACACCTTTATCTAGTCTTCATTTTAACGAAAGGTATTTTTTACCTCCTTTAATACCAATACTGTTACAAAAGTTAAAGGAGTGATCAAACTGAATGAAATAAAAAGTATCGCCATATACTGTCGTGTCAGCACAGAAGAACAAGCAACTGAAGGTTATAGCATATCTGCCCAATTACAAACCTTACGCCAATATGCACACCTTTATGGTTGGTCTATCGCAGAAGAATATGTTGATGAAGGGATTAGCGGTAAAGATATAAAGGGCCGACCAGCAATGCAAAGAATGATATCTGATGTTGAAAAGGATAAATTTCAAGCCGTACTTGTATGGAAGATATCACGTCTTTCAAGAAATATGCTGGATACTCTTGTGCTCCTAGATAAATTCGAAGAGTATGATGTAAAGTTTATTTCCTACTCTGAGAATTTTGATACATCCAGCCCCATAGGCAAACTTGTGGTCCAATTAATGGCTTCAATTGCTGAAATGGAAAGAAATACCCTTTCTGAAAATGTCAAATTGGGCATGACCCAGAGAGCTAAAGAAGGCAGCTGGAACGGCGGCTTGGTTTTCGGGTATGATTCGATAGAAAAAGAGCTTGTCGTTAATTCGAAAGAATCAGAAATTGTTCAAATTATTTTTACTCTATATGCAGAAGGCAATGGTCTTAAGGCGATAGCTAATCATTTAAACAAAGCAGGATATCGTACAAAACATGGCAGACACTTCTCAATCAATGGCATTGCTACAATATTAGATAATCCTATCTATGTTGGGAAAATCCGTTGGTTACAAGTCGAGAACTGGGATAAGAAGAGAAGACGCGGAAAAAATTCAAACCCTATTATAGTTAAAGGGAAGCACGAAGGCATTGTCTCCGATGAACTGTGGAATATTGTTCAAGCCCGAAGACAGAGTAAGTCATTTAAATCACGTCAGTCTAACGAACCTTTTCTTTTAAATAGTATCCTTCGTTGTCCGGATTGTGGCCAAGGTATGGTGCCATCTATCACTACCTCTACTCAAAAAGATGGAAAAAAACGAAAACATCGCTATTATGTCTGTAGTAATTTTCACAATAAAGGATCATCTGCCTGTAAAGCCAATTCAATCAGAGCCTACGAAGCAGAAGATGCTGTCATTAATCGTATAACAGACTTTTTAAACGATTCAGTTGGCTTTAATCAAACCATAGATAGCATTAATAAAGATACGGTTCAATTAAACGTCATAGTCAAAGAGCAATTAGAAATTATTGAAACAGAGCTTAATGAAGCCATTTCCATGCAAGAAAAGTATATGGAAGCATTCGAACAAAACCTCTTCCCCGTATCCATATTACAGGAACGCTTACAGAAGTTAGCTAAGTCAAAGAATGACTTACACCAAAAGAAAAATGAACTCAGCGTTCAACTAAGTTCATCAGACACGAAAATCATACCACCGGACTTGATAAGGCATTTATTAGAAAAGTATGTTCAAGTATATCAACAATGCACGAGAGAAAGGAAAAAGCAATTGTTTCAACTTTTGCTAAATAAGATAACAATCAAACAATCCGACGGTCGTTCTCGAACTGTGGATAAAATAGAACTCAATTTTGACTTTTCCGAAATCAATCTGTCCAAGACATTTACACTTATCCACATACTGTATCAGAAATCGGATCATTCTGAGGAAAATTCCTCTTCAAATCCTGTTTTAAAAGACAAAATGCCACCTTATCTTCAACTTTTTTTGCCTCTATTTGTGGTACGGTTCACCCCTATTAATCCTAAACGCCCTATAAACTTGCTCTAGCAGTATTAAACGCATCATTTGATGAGGAAAAGTCATCTTAGAAAATGACAACGTATCGTTTGCTCGTTTCATAACGTCGCTACTTAGTCCGAGGGATCCACCTATGATAAAGGCTATTTTACTTTTTCCATATGTAGCCAGCTTATCTATTTCTTTTGCAAGTTCTTCGGAAGTGCGTTGTTTCCCTTCGATCGCAAGTGCTATTACATGTGTATCTTCAGAAATCTTACTTAATATTCTCTCCCCCTCTTTATCTTTCACTTGTACCATTTCCGCTTCACTTAATTGTTCAGGCGCTTTTTCATCCGCAAGCTCGATAACTTCTACTTTCGCATATGGACCAAGTCGCTTTAAAAATTCTTGAATTCCTTGTTTTAAATATTTCTCTTTTAGTTTTCCAATGGTAATTATTGAGATATTCACATGTCATCCCTACTTCATTTAAAAGTTATCAACAGAAGTTATCCACATATACACATTTTCCGTCCACATTTAGTGGGCGAATATTAGTTCCCCACCATATATACTGCTGGACTTTTGCAGAATTCACAGTCTGTTGATAACTTTTTTTCCTCTTCTACTATTTGTAGTGGAGGCGCCTCTTCATGTTGATCTATATACATTTCCATCGCTAATTCAATATGTTCTTCACAGCAAAACATCGGTAAAAATTCATCCTTTCTACTCTAACATCTTCTTTACTTTTGATAGCATACCACTTATCCACAACTGGATAAAGTTTTCTTTTATTTTTCCCTCGAAATAACTTTTCCACACCTCTTACAAAAAGAATGCTGTAGCTTTTCGCGCATATCTTCGCTTTCCGCGGGCGGGCCGGGAGCCTCCTCGACGCATCCGCGTCTGTGGGGTCTCCCGCTCCCCGCTTCTCCCGGAGGAGTCTCCGATATGCGCGAAAAGCTACAGCTAAAAAGGGTCCAAATGAAAAAAATCTTTTATATAATTAAAAAAGAGAGTATTTCTACTCTCCTAATGGTGTTATCCTTCTTCTGTTAGTTCGACTGTTACTGATTGTTGTTGTTGGCCACGGTAGAAAGTGACGGTCATTGTGTCTCCTACTTGTCTTTCGTTGTACAGGTGTTTTCTTAGATCGACAACATCGTACAGTGGCTCACCATCTAACTCTGTAATAACATCGTATTCTTGCAGTCCCGCTCTAGCTGCTGGCGAGCCTGAAGCTACATCTGTAATATAGACCCCTTCTGTTACATCAGAAGGCAGCTTTAATGTTTGTTGCCAATGATATGAAGAGATGTCTACTAAGGAACCAATACTAACACCGAAATATGGACGTCTCACCACACCAAACTCTTCTAAATCTTGAATAACCGGTATTGCAGTATTCGTTGGGATGGCTAGTCCAATTCCTTCTACTGCTTCTTGTGCAATTTTCATCGAGTTAATGCCAATAACTTTTCCACGAATATTTATAAGCGCCCCACCACTATTACCAGGATTAATCGCAGCATCAGTTTGCATTACATCTGCATGCCAGTCTGGATAGCCATCTCGGTTAATATCCACTGGAATACTTCGGTCTACGCCTGAAATAATCCCTTGTGTAACAGAACCAGAAAACTGTAATCCTAATGGGTTACCAATTGCAATAACAGGTTCCCCTGTGCGAACATTATCAGAGTTACCAAAGCTTGCCACGTTCGTTACATACGTATCATCCATCTCTAACACCGCTAAATCAGTCCAAGGGTCTTCACCTAACACCTCTGCTCTTACCCTTGTCCCATCAATTAAGCTTACCTCTACGACAGATGCTCCTTCAATCACGTGATAATTTGTTACCACATATGCTTTTCCATTTTCTCTTTTATAGATAACACCAGACCCAGTACCTGCTTCTCCTTCTTCTGTTGCCACTTCATTTTGCCAAAAGCTTGCTTGTTGAATATTAATAACTCCTACTACAGAATCGGCCACGGCATCCACGGTCCTAGTAATTTCCGTTGAAATGTTCATAGATGCATTTTGTTCACTAGGACTTTGTCCACCAATTCCTTGACCTGGCTGATTAATATTACGTACAGGTTGAATCCCTGTTCTTTCTACTGTTTGTTGCTGAGCTCTTAAATCACTAGCACTCAAATCGTTTGGAGCAAGACGTGGATAAGCTACAATGAGTAATAGTGCGACTAGAGATAAACCAACTAGTCCTGGTAAAAAAAACTTGCCACGATTTCCTTTTTGTTTGTCATTTCTCTCTTCTGTATGGTCGTCGTAATAGCCCAATTCTTACCCTTCCTTTCAGGAGAGCGCCGCTACCACTTAATACGATACAAAACGAACCAAAGACGCTTGTCATTTATGTAAAGTGTATCAAGCAGTTGATTGTAGCGCATGTCGGAGACTCCTGCGGGAGAAGTGGGGAGCGGGAGACCCCACAGACGCGAATGCGTCGAGGAGTAGGTTTTTTCACGGTAGTGAAAATAACCTTCCTTTACGCCCGCGGAAAGCGAAGACATGCGCTACAATCAACAGCGATTTAGGCTTTACACAAAAAAGAAAGGCGCAAAAGCCAAAGACTTTTACACAAAAGCTAGCGGAGTTGGTTCATTCGGGTCAGTGTCGTATAGTTCCACTTGTTCGCCAACGATAACATCGCGCGTTGCAAGTGTTTGGGTAACTGACATTCTCGCTAAATCTTTCATGTTATTATCTTTACTTAAATGCGCCAAATAAATACGTTTAGTTTTATCTCCTAAACAATCTGCCATTGCAATCGCTGCATCTTCGTTTGATACATGGCCATAATCACCTAATATACGTCGTTTAATGCTCCATGGATAGTGGCACATTTGTAACATGCTTATATCATGATTGCTTTCAAACACATACATATCTGCTTTCTCAATAACACCTTTCATCCTGTCACTCACATAGCCTGTATCTGTTATCACGACTAATTTCTTCTCACCGTAATGAAAAGAATAAAACATCGGTTCCGCTGCATCATGAGAAACGCCAAACGATTCCACACTTAAACCACCAAAATGTTTCACACTTCCTGTATCAAAAACAAACTTTTGGTCAGTCGCAATCTTACCAACAAGCCCATCCATTGCTTTCCACGTTTTTTCATTTGCATAAATAGGCAAATTATATTTACGTGCTAAAACACCAAGCCCTTTAATATGATCACTATGCTCATGTGTTACTAAAATACCGGATAACTGGTCAATTTTTTTATCTACTTTTTCAAATAACTCTTGCATCTTTTTGCCGCTCAAACCAGCATCAATTAATAGTGAATGCTCCTCTGTCGCGACATAAATTGCATTTCCAGTACTGCCGCTTGCCAGTACACTAAAATGCAGGCTCATGTCACTCACTCCAATGTTCTATATTCTTTACTTATAATATGACCTTCAAATGCATTGACGTAAAAGTCAATTTCATCGTTAACTAAAATGTGCCACGTCGGAATTAAAACGTGAGAAGCTGTTAAGCCGAGCGTGATGTAACCGAGCTCTACTTCTGATACATGGCTTCCTGGTTGTAATTCGTTTAAGTTATATAAGTTTTCTAAAGCTTTTAGTGCAAATATAACTTCTTGAGGCTCATCCATTTCTTCCATTTCGTCTATATAGGTTTGTTCATACGACTCTATTTCATTGTCATCATTTAAATAGAGCCTTAAGCTTCCACTTACGTTATTAAAAATAATTCTACCGTCGTATTTTTGAAAATAGATTAGTGCTCTTGATTCTGCGTTAATTCCCCAATAAACATATTGGTCACCATACAAAATTTGATTCTTTATTATTTGATCAAGTCTTGTCGCCGTATTTGTTTCTGGAAAGGCAAATGGCTCTTTGAACACTCCACGCAATTTCGTTTCATCTAAAATAGTCACTACTTGTTCTTTTTCTGTTTCTAGCAATTCCACCTCATCTTCGGTGAAAAATTTACTTTTACCAGTTACAAAAGAAGAACGCATCGGATCTTTTGGCAAGTCCACATACGTTATTTCATCTACTTCAAACTTCTCTTCAATCGACGTTTCTGTCAAAATATCTAACTGGCTATTATTCCTTTTTTCTACAAGATGGTAGCCTAGGAATATATTTAAGATGAGGAACGTGAAAATGAAAATGGTCTTTGTTTTGCTCCAATCCATTCTACATTCCTCCTAACTCTTCATTTCGCTGGAACACAATTGCTCTCCAACTATTGTTATATTCATACATCCAAACTGGATCAAATATATAAACACCGCTATTAGACAAATCTCTTCGTAGTTCATAACCTACTCGAAGGTTTTGTAGATTTTCACGTTCAAAGTTAGCTATTTTTTCAAGTTCCGCTAATGCTGCCTCTGCACTAGGAAGCACAATTGTCTCTTCTTCATTCGGTATCGACCATCTTAACTCAGATAATGGTCTTGTATATTGATAGATTGAGTTATTACGCCACACTTGTTTTATTTCTGACAACCCTTGTGATTGAAAAACCGGGTGATCGTTCACGTAAAGTCGGAAAGTTGCTGTATGGTCTGGATAAGACCTTTCCCAATTTACGAATAAGTATCTATCCGTCCAACCACTATGTTCATTAATAAAATGAATACTTTGCTCCACGACATTAAAATCAGGTGTATTTGTTCCATCTCCACCAATAGGGTTAGCAAATTCAAGGCGTGTCCAATTTTGATCCGCTCGCATAATTCTTGATCCGTCTGTATATTCTTCCCCACCAGCAAGAGGATCTCTCGTTACTAAGCTAGGGTCTGGAAACAGATTATCTTTAAAGCTCTCCGCAGATAAATAATTCACCATATAATGGAGCCTTTTTAATTCCACTCTTCCTGCTGGTGCAAAAATATAGTTTGCGCCAGTAACAGGTATAGCGCGATAAGCAGGATTTCTTACTGCTGGCTTAAAAAAACTTCTATCTATATTCTCAACAAATAAATTGTTCACTTTTGCACGGTAAATTCGGCGTTCGTTATAGTTTACTAAATGAAGGATTGGCTCTTCACTATCTTGTTTCACATCTAAAACTAGCCGGTCTACATATGCATTCGGATACGCCTCTTCTTGCATAGAAAAGATATATCGTAACGTTTCCATCGGAATGGTATCAGGAAAGATCACTTCCATCTTACCGCTCCCATGCATAAATTGGTAAAACTCGCTCTCTGAAACATAGGATGTGATACTTTCTATTTCATACAGATTCCAATTTCTTATTTCCTTCATTAATCGGGAAATTTCTTGATGCTCTACGGCCCCGTAATGAATCGACTCTGTATGGTATAAAATTTTATCTGGTTTAATAACATTTGCTACTTCGTGTCGTTCTCTAATTCCGACATCCTCAATTAATTTTTCATTACGAACATAATCAGGCATAGGTTGATACGTCCATAAACTCCATGTTAACACAAGACTTACTAATACGAGTACCGTCAAAATTATGGATTTTATATTTTCATATATCATGACCAATCATCCTCTTGCTCTTCTGTTAAAGGAAGTGTGAAATATATTGTCGTACCTTTTCCTTCTTCACTTTTCGCCCAAATATGCCCGTCATGCGCTTCAATCATTTCTTTTGCGATTGCAAGACCTAATCCTGTGCCACCTAATTGCCTTGTACGCGCTTTATCAACTCTATAAAAACGATCAAATATTTTATCCACTTCGTTACTAGGAATACCTACACCTTCGTCACTTACACTTACTTGCAACATATGGCCTTCTTCTATTAGACGAAAAGTAACGGTTCCACCTTCTGGAGAATATTTCATGGCGTTGGAGATAATATTGTCTAATACTTGCGTTATTTTATCTTCATCCATTCGAACAAAAAATTCCTTCTCCGGAATTTCTCTTACAAAAGTAACATTTTGATTTTTAGATAGTTCAAATCGGTCAATAATTCGATTGTAAAAATAGACAAAATCTAACGAATCTTTATGGAGTCTGTAGTCTGTACTGTCCATTTTAGAGAGTTGTAGCAAGTCGTTCACTAATCGGATCATTCGTTCTGTTTCTGTTTGAGTAACATCTAGAAACTTTGGTGCAATCTCTTTATCTTCCCATGCACCATCAGCTAATGCTTCTAAATAGCTCCTCATCGTTGTTAATGGCGTTCTCAGTTCGTGTGACACGTTTGCAACAAACTCGCGACGCTCTTGATCAATTTTTTCTTGTTCTGTAATATCATGAAGAACGGTAATAAGTCCGTTAACGAACCCTGTTTCCTTTTTAATGACAGAGTTACTAGCTCTTAAAATATATGGTTTTTTGTGTGTACTAAAATCTAAGATTAACGAATCTGGCCCATCAACTAACGTTTCAAACGTGAATTCCTCGTTCACACCAAGTACTTCTACTATCGGCTTCGATAACACTGTTTCACGTGGAACATTCAACATACGTATAGCAGGTTCATTAATTAACATCACGCGCCCTTTACGATCGGTTGCAATGACGCCATCTGTCATATGAGCGAGAACGGAACTTAATTTGCGTCGTTCTCCTTCTGTCGTTGCCTGCGCTTCTTGTAATTTACGGGTCAAGTTATTAAAAGAATAGGCCAATTGACCAATTTCATCTTGGCCATATATTTTAACTTTACGTGTAAAGTTACCCTTAGCCATCTCTAATGCTTGTTTACGCATATCAGACATCGGTCTTGTAATCGTTTGAGCAAGCAGAACCCCTAATACTGCCGTAACAGCAAGCGCAATAATGGTTCCAGTTGCTAAAATGTTATTAGTTTGCCGCATTTGGTCATATACATTTTCCATAGAAGCAATAAGATATATGGCTCCAATAATCTCTTGGTTATTTGTTTTAATAGGAACCGCTATTACCCGCATTCGATGTCCAGTATTTGGGTCAATCTCCATCTTACGTGAAGATGTCCCGACTGCTAGTGCCCGCTTAACAATTAACTCTGTTGTCCTTTTACCGACATATTTTGATTTATTATACGGGTTAGATGTACCTAACACCCTACTTTTATTATCAATAACACGTACCTCATTAATATCTTCAGAAGTGATATCTTGAAGAATACGTCCAATGTCCTCTTCCTGAGAAGGCATTGTCTCATCTCGCGGCTTTTTCATCTCCTGTTCAATGTTGTACGCTAACAAATGCATATGCTCCTGTAAGGAGTTTGTGAAGTTTTCCACAAGCTGAGTCTCTAACTGCCTAACAAAGTATACACCAATAATTTGCATAGCAATTAAGATGAGTAATACGTAAATTAAAACGAACTTCAAATGAATGGAACGAAAAAAGCTAACTTTCCTCATGTAGGACTACTCCTGGTCAGCATGACGCAAGTAGTAACCTACACCCCTTCTTGTTACGATCCATGCTGGATGACTAGGATTATCTTCAATCTTTTCGCGTAAACGGCGTACCGTTACATCGACTGTTCTTACATCTCCAAAGTAATCGTAACCCCATACAGTTTGAAGTAGGTGTTCTCGCGTTAATACTTGTCCAATGTGTTTTGCTAAGTAGTGTAGTAGTTCGAATTCACGATGTGTTAAATCAACCATTTCGCCACGCTTTGTTACCATGTAAGCATCAGGATGAATAATTAATGCCCCAACAGGAATGTCGTTTGTCGTATCTGTTGGATTGGCTTTCGTATTTTGACGGCGTAAATTAGCCTTAACCCTTGCAATTAATTCACGTGTACTAAATGGCTTGGTCACATAATCATCCGCACCAAGTTCTAGACCTAATACTTTATCTATTTCGGAATCTTTTGCTGTTAACATAATGATTGGCATATCATATTTCTTTCTTACTTCTCTACATACTTCCATTCCATCTTTTTCTGGAAGCATGATATCTAATAGAATTAGATCTGGTTTTAATTCTTCTACTTTCTTTACTGCTTCTGCACCATCGTAAGCGCAAGTTACGTCAAAACCTTCTTTTTGAAGGTTAAATTTTAATATATCTGCAATTGGTTTTTCATCATCGACTACAAGAATACGTTTTTCCATGTGAAATACTCTCCTTTATATTAAAAGATAATATTAATTACTTTACCCATTTTCGAAAAGGCTGTTTCCATTCTAAACTTGTTAATTGAAGTGGCAGGCACTCGCTTTCCGCGGGCGGTCAAAAGGAAGGTTATTTTCACTGTCGTGAAAAAACCTACTCCTCGGCGCATTAGCGCCTGTGGGGTCTCACTTAACACGCTTTTCCCGCAGGAGTCTCGCGCCTGCCACTTCAATCAACAAGGAATGGTATGTTTAAGAAATAAACTTATAAAAGATTTTCAGAAAAAATACTTTAATATCTTTACTTTACCATGTGTACATGTTTAAAGCATCTTTTTAGAGGGAAAGTAATCTATACGTAATAATTTAATCAATCTATATAGAAAAACCTCTAGCAAGGGGTTATTCTCATGCTAGAGGTCGAATTCTGTTATCTACTTAAATAGTTTAGTGGGTTTTTCAGTTGTCCGTTTTGATACACTTCGAAATGAAGGTGAATACCTGTTGAGTTTCCAGTAGATCCCATTACTCCAATACTTTGACCTCTAGCTACCGTTTGACCTCTAGAGACACTCATGGAAGAAAGATGAGCATATACTGTTTTCATTCCGTTTTGGTGGTTTATTACAATCTTATTTCCGTATCCACCATCCCAGCCTGCAGATTCCACAATACCATTGTCTGCTGCTTTAATAGTTCTATCACTTGGTCGAGCAATATCAATACCTTTATGGTAGCTTCCCCAACGATAGCCCATTTTACTTGAAACATAACCGCCTACAGCAGGCCATGCAAGGGATCCAGTCCCTCTAGAAGGAATCACTTTTGTTCCTCTTAATACAATTTTATCTATAGGTTCTTTCGTCACTTTTTCTTCAATAATATCTGTGCGAACGACTACGCCGTTTTGTCTTGTAACGATAGAGTTTACAGTACGCTCACCATTCTGACCTTCTTGCTTCACACTCGTTTCACCTTTAAGTCTGTTGGCGTCATCTTCTACCTTTTGTTCATATGCAATTTCTTCTATTCTGAAGCGTTCTTCTTCAACAATTATATGAATGTATGGTTTATAAGCAGTAACATTTAACTTATCGCCAACTCGTAACAATGAATCTTCTTTAATAGAAGGATTTAAGTGTAATAGTTCACTAGTTGATAAGTTATGGTCTTGTGCAATAGAGCCTAATACGTCCCCTTCTTGCACTTCGTATTGCTTTTCTTCAAGTGTACCTTTTTTCAATAAATTAATTGCTTTTTTAACAGATAAAATATTTTCTAATGAAACTTTTTCTTTATTTATTGAAACTTTTTCCGTCATTCGCACGTCTAATATACGAGACTGATTTTCTTGAAGAGGTGGTAACTCTTCATTGATTTCTTTTCTACTTTCGATTTCAGCAAGCTCTTCTTCTGAAACAAAATCAAGTTTTAATTTATAAATAGCTTCTTCTGCTGCCTCTTCTGAATGAAGATACACAACCGGCTCTTCTTCTACAAAAATAACAGCACCATTTGCCTTAATCTCTACTTTATCTAAAACTCGGTCTAATACCCTCTGATTATTCGTTGAATAACGAAATACTTTTTCTGATATGTAGGAGATTTCATTTCCAATCGTTAAGTCAAGATCTATATGCTTCTTTTGGGCTTCCGTAATTTTTGAATCAATTGCTTTTTGCACTTGCTCTTTTTCTTCTACAGCTCCAATGAGTTGACCATCTACATACACGTGATGGATTGTGCTTAACAATGGATTATTAGCGGCAGTAACAGACATAGCTCCTATTGATAAAGTCGTAACAGCTACTGTTGTGAAAATTGCCTTTTTTCCTAATTCATTTAGACAGCTACTCGTGTACATATGTAAATTTTTATTTAGTTTTTGTATGTATTGTTTTGTTTTACTCTTTAACTGGCCTAGCATGGTTAGTACCCCCTGAGTCCAATTCTCTTTAATATGTAAGAAAAATAGGTCTTTAATAACATACTTTCTTTTTTACACTTCTTTACCATAACATATTTTGATAAAAAAATAGAATAGTAGAATCGAATATGTAACATAATTGTATTATTGTTGTCATATTTATCCGTTAATTTAGACGATTTTTGTAACATTAGTGATTATTTTGGACTAGCTTGTAAGTATGAAGGACGGAATAAATGTAGAAATAGAGGGCTTTTCCTACTACTTTTACTAAAATTAACGTATTTTTCTTTTTTCTATCTAAACAATTAGTATTATAAAGCAATAAAAAAACCATCAAGATGTTATCATCTTGATGGTTTTTTGGATGGCTCGGGACGGAATCGAACCGCCGACACATGGATTTTCAGTCCATTGCTCTACCAACTGAGCTACCGAGCCGCATTATTATTTGGTTAATATTTTATTTATATTACGCTAGCCAGTCCATCGCCCAAATTTCAGAAAGATTATTCAAGAAGCAGTTCAATTTGTGCGCTGAAGCATCGCTTCGCAGTTTACTCGTTCGTGCTCTACCAACTGAGCTACCGAGCCCTGTTCGGCTTGCGATAAGCGTCGAATTTCTTCGTCAACTTCACTCACTCACATCCTCACGTATGTCAAATACGCTCCGGTACGTTCGCTTGTTTCCTCGAACTTCTCGCTTCTCTCAACCCTCAAATATTTATAGTTTTTAAATGGCGGTCCCGACCGGGATCGAACCGGCGATCTCCTGCGTGACAGGCAGGCATGTTAACCGCTACACCACGGGACCAGATAAATCTGTCATTATGAAAAATGGTGACCCATACGGGATTCGAACCCGTGTTACCGCCGTGAAAGGGCGGTGTCTTAACCGCTTGACCAATGGGCCTAAAAATTAAATGGTGTGCCATGAAGGATTCGAACCTTCGACCCTCTGATTAAAAGTCAGATGCTCTACCAACTGAGCTAATGGCACATATTTTTAAAGTATCCGCTTATTTTAACAGGATTACTATTTTGTTCATTCGAAGAAGCTTACTCTGTTTGACGTCCACACCTCAGAAAGATCATTCAAGTAGCAACTCGGCGTGTACGCTGATGTATTGCTTCACAGCTTACTCAACGTGCTCTACCAACTGAGCTAATGGCACTTAAGATTTTACAATCTGTTTTGACGACGTTTTTTATATTATCATAGTTTTGTATAACAATGCAATAGTTTTTCAAAAAAAAGTCCCTCTCTTCTTTTCGAGAGGGACTTTCACTATATTTACGCGTACACACTACGCACTATATTTGTTTGTGAACGATCAGGTCCTACTGAGAAAATAGATAATGGTATTCCAGTTAACTGAGATACGCGCTCTAAATAGTGACGAGCATTTTCAGGTAACTCACTTAAGTTTTTCACACCAGTAATATCGTCTTTCCAACCTGGCATTTCTTCATAAACAGGCTCACATTCTGCAAGCACTTTTAAGCTAGCTGGGAACTCTTCGATAATTTCTCCCTTGTATCGGTAAGCGACACAAATTTTTAATGTTTCAATCCCTGTTAAAACATCAATGGAGTTTAAAGATAAGTCGGTAATTCCACTAACTCTACGTGCATGACGAACAACTACACTATCGAACCAACCGATACGACGAGGTCTGCCAGTAGTCGTTCCGTATTCACGACCTACTTCACGAATTAGGTTTCCAATTTCATCATGTAGTTCTGTTGGGAACGGTCCATCACCTACACGAGTAGTATAAGCTTTTGAAACTCCTACAACGTTTTTGATTTTAGAAGGTCCAACTCCCGAGCCAATCGTTACTCCACCTGCTACAGGGTTAGAGCTCGTTACGAATGGGTATGTACCTTGGTCAATATCTAACATAACACCTTGAGCACCTTCAAATAGTACGCGACGTCCACCGTCTAATGCATCATTTAAAACGACCGATGTGTCACATACGTACTTTGCTACTTGTTGGCCATACTCATAATACTCGTCCAGAATGTCTTCTAACTCGAACCCTTCTGTCTCGTACATTTTCTCTAATAGACGATTTTTTTCTGCTAAGTTATGCGTAAGCTTTTCTTCAAAGATTTCACGGTCTAATAGGTCAGCAATTCGGATACCAACACGAGCCGCTTTGTCCATATACGCAGGTCCAATACCTTTTTTCGTTGTACCAATTTTATTTGCACCTTTACGTTCTTCTTCTACTTCATCTAATTTTAAGTGATAAGGTAGAATAACGTGTGCGCGGTTACTGATACGTAAGTTATCTGTCGTAACGCCACGATCATGTAAGTATTTTAATTCTTTTACAAGTGCTTTAGGGTCCACAACCATTCCGTTACCAATCACACAAGCTTTATCTGAATAAAAAATCCCGGAAGGAATTAAATGTAATTTATACGTTTCACCATTAAATTTGATTGTATGTCCTGCATTGTTACCACCTTGGTAACGCGCAATTACTTCTGCATTTTCTGATAGGAAATCGGTAATTTTTCCTTTACCTTCATCGCCCCACTGTGTTCCTACTACGACTACTGATGTCATAGAATGTACACCTCCGCTTTATATATGCTTTTATGGCTTTTATGGCTTTTATAGCTTGCCTCAAACAAACTAAGTTTATCAGCATATTATTCCAAAGTCAATTAAAACACGAACATTAATTTATACTAATTAATAATTTGTTCGTGAAAACACCAACTAATTTACCATTTACTCTTATAAAAGACAAAAACACCTACTAAAGTAAGTGTTTTTCCCTTTTTATATTTATGCTCCTGGTGGAACTGCTTCATCGTCAAACCGTCGTTCAAGGTTAACGAACTTGTTGTATTCTTTTACGAACGCTAACGATACTGTACCAACTGGACCGTTACGCTGTTTAGCAATAATAATTTCAATAATATTTTTGTTTTCACTTTCTTTATCATAATAGTCATCACGATATAAGAAAGCGACGATATCAGCATCCTGCTCAATACTTCCTGATTCACGAATATCCGACATCATCGGACGCTTATCTTGACGTTGCTCTACTCCACGAGATAGCTGTGATAGGGCAATAACAGGTACCTTTAACTCCCTCGCAAGTGCTTTTAAGGAACGAGAAATTTCAGATACTTCCTGTTGACGGTTTTCTCCGCCGCCTCTACCGCTACCTTGGATAAGCTGTAAGTAGTCAATTAATATCATTCCAAGACCACTTTCTTGCTTTAATCTACGACACTTCGAGCGAATTTCACTAACACGTATACCTGGTGTATCATCTATAAAAATACCTGAATTAGATAAGCTACCCATCGCCATCGTTAATTTACCCCAGTCCTCCGATGTTAATTGACCTGTACGTAAGTTTTGGGCATTAATATTTCCTTCAGCACAAAGCATCCTCATTACTAGCTGTTCGGCACCCATCTCTAAACTGAAAATCGCCACGTTCTCCTTTGCTTTTACCCCTACGTTTTGCGCAATATTTAAAGCAAACGCTGTTTTACCTACAGAAGGACGGGCAGCAACAATAATAAGATCGTTACGTTGGAATCCAGCAGTCATTCTATCTAACTCTGTAAAGCCAGTTGGAATACCTGTTATATCCCCTTTACGATTATGAAGCGTTTCTATATTATCATATGTTTTCACTAATACATCTTTAATATTTTGGAAAACACCTGCATTTTTACGTTGGGAAACTTCTAAGATTTGTTTTTCCGCTTCATTTAATAAACCAGCAACCTCATCTTCGCGCGAATAACCTTCTTGGGCAATATGGGTAGCTGTACGTATTAAACGGCGTAATATAGACTTTTCTTCTACAATTTTAGCGTAATATTCAATGTTAGCTGCAGTCGGTACGGCGTTTGCTATATCACTTAAGTAGGATACGCCACCAACTTCTTCTAATATTTTTAGATTTGCTAACTCCGTTGAGACAGTTACCAAGTCAATAGGTTCACCTTTATCCGCTAGATTTAACATAGCATCATAAATTTTCTGATGGGCAGCACGATAAAAGTCATCAGGTAATAGCAACTCAGATGCTAAAGTTAAACTAGCTGGTTCAAGAAAAATAGCACCAATTACCGCTTGTTCCGCTTCAATATTTTGAGGTGGTATGCGATCAGCAAAAAGGTCACTCATCTTATTTGTCCTCCCTTCCCCTTATAACATTTCCTATCTATTTTATACTTATATTTTCTTCACAATTTATCATTTTGTCAAAAACTCTTTTTAAATGACACGGTTGATTTCCGCGCAAGTCTCCGCTTTCCGCGGGCGTGGCTGGAGCCTCCTCGACTTCGCCTGTGGGGTCTCCAGTCCCCCGCTTATCCCGCAGGAGTCTACAACTTGCGCGGAAATCAACCGCTTGTAATATTTACAAAAAAGATCATGTTCTATATCAAACTTAGTTTTGTCAAAAAGAAAACCCGGCAAATAGCCGAGCTTATGTGATAAAGATTAACATGTGTAGTATAAAAGTTCAATGCTAAAACTTTGGTAGAAAATCCAATCTGATATAAGTTCTGTTATTTAAGTTCTGTTGCGTGGACTTTTAATGTTGCTGTTACTTCACTGTGTAACTTTACAGGAACATTTGTAAAACCAAGCGTTCTAATCGCATCATTAAGCTCCATTTTACGCTTGTCAATTTTGATATTATGCTTCTTCTGTAATTCTTCTGCAATTTGTTTCGTTGTAATAGAACCGAAAAGGCGTCCACCTTCTCCAGCTTTTGTAGCGATTTCAACTGTTAACTTTTCTAATGTCTCTTTTAGAGCTTGTGCATTTTTCAACTCATCTGCCGCTTCTTTACGCTCTTTGTTTTTTTGAGCCTCTAAAGACTTCATGTTCGCATTTGTTGCTTCCATCGCATAACCGTTTTTGATAAGGAAATTATGAGCATATCCATCTGCTACATTTTTCACTTCCCCTTTTTTTCCTTTTCCTTTTACATCTTGTAAGAAAATAACTTTCATTCTTTTTCTCCTCCTTCAAAGTGTTCATCAATTACTTCTTTTAGTTTCTCTTCGGCATCTTCTAAACTCATTTTAAGCTGTGTCGCAGCATTTGTTAAATGTCCTCCACCTTCAAGTCTTTCCATTAACAATTGAACGTTAACATCGCCTAGTGACCTCGCACTTATTCCTACTTGGTCTTCCGTACGATTGGCAATAACAAATGAAGTATGAATATCACTCATAGCTAGTAGTGTGTCTGCCGCTTGAGCAATCATTACTTGGTCAAAGATTTCATATTTATTCCCTAAAGCAATAACCACGCCGTCTTTGTATAAATAAGCACTTTCAATCAGCTTCGCACGTTTCACGAAGTTATCTAAGTCTTCTTTTAAAAACTTCTGTACTAGTATCGTATCTGCGCCTTGTGAACGTAAGTAGGATGCAGCATCAAACGTACGAGAACCCGTTCTTACCGTAAAACTTTTCGTATCGACAATAATACCAGCTAGTAGCGCTGTCGCCTCTAGCATCGTAATTTTCAAGCGTTTCGGTTGATACTGAATAAGTTCTGTTACTAACTCCGCTGTCGAAGACGCATATGGTTCCATATAAACTAATAATGGATCTTCAATAAAATCTTCGCCACGACGATGATGGTCAATGACAACTATTTTATCAAACTTATTTAATAGCTTTTCATCAATGACTAAGGAAGGTTTATGTGTATCCACAATAACCAATAACGTTTCCGAAGTAGAAATCTCATAGGCATCATCTGGTGAAATAAATCTTTCCCATAACTTATCGTTTACTTTTACTTCATCTAACAATCTTTTAATACTTGTATCCACTTCTTGATTATTAAGGACGATAAACGCTTCTTTTTGATTCAGTTCTGCGACTTTCGCTATTCCAATAGAAGCACCGATCGCATCCATATCTGGAAAACGATGCCCCATAACGATGACTTTATCACTATCATTTATTAATTCTTTTAATGCGTGAGAAATAACCCTAGCTCTAACACGTGTACGTTTTTCCATCGGGTTTGTTTTTCCACCATAAAAACGCACCTTACCGTTTGTTTGTTTAATCGCAACCTGGTCACCACCACGACCTAATGCTAAGTCCAAGCTAGATTGTGCTTGTTGCCCTAACTCAGGAAGTGAGGATAATCCTGTACCGATCCCTACACTCAGTGTTAATGGCATACTATGTTTAGCGGTTTGCTCACGAACTTCATCTAGTATGGAAAATTTATTTTTTTCCAGTTGTACTAATATACTTTCATTTAGGACAGCTACAAACCTTTCAGTAGATGTTCTCTTTAAAAAGACACCATTATCTGTTGCCCATTTATTAACGATCGATGTAACTTGGCTGTTAATAGTGCTTTTCGTTTGATCATCCAACCCTTGTGTAACTTCGTCGTAGTTATCTAAAAAGATAACCCCTACAACTGTTCTTTCTGCTTCATATAATTTCTCAATTTGTGCTTGTTCTGTTACATCAAAGAAATATAAAAGTCTTTCCGACCGTTTGCTGACAACTTTGTACTTTCTGTCATAAAAACTAATAATTTCTGTTTCAGACTCTCCCTGTTTCAGAAATGGGATAAGTTCTTCACCAACCTCATAAATAGAACGTCCTACTAAGGTTTCTTCGTGGAAGCATGAAGCTAAAAAAGGATTAGCCCACTCAATTTGAAAGTCGTCATTATATAGCATAATACCAATCGGCATTTCCATTAATGCTTCTTCTCCTACCTTTTTCAAACGGTAAGATAACGTAGAAATATATTGCTCCATCTCTTTCTGATACTGCTTTTCTTCGTTGCGATAATAATACAAAATAAAAATTAGAAAAACTAAACTAATTACTCCTATTAGCCATTGATGAAAAATGATTACTACCAGCTGAAGTGCAGCCAATGCTAGCAACGTAAAAAACGGTAGATTTATTCGTTGCTTATCTAAATGATTAGGCATGAATTTTTCAGCTCCTATTTACCAATTTACTCATTTTTGTATTCTTTTTCTTAAATCAAAACCGATATCAAAAATACCAATCATTCTAATTATATATAGTAGTGGTGGCATAAGGAAAGAAATTATTAAAATAGTGATTGGAATTGCTTTCGACATTTTCTTTTGAGCGAAAAAGAAAAACAGAAAAGAGAAACCTTGAATCGTCATTAATAGCATTAATATGAACGATAAGTTGACAACTGCAATATATAATGTTGAGCCTTCTTCCAATGACATTAACGATAAGATGATTACTACTAAATAGTACCATAATAAACTTTTTGGTAGCACTAACTCACGTAAAGGCGGAAATGGTTTTACATCTACTTTGAATCTACGTAAAAAGATGCCAGCTAAAAACTGACTAATAAAGGCAGAAACAAATGATGCCAGCACTAATAGTGAAGGTAAGAGATAAAGCAATTGTTGAATCATTGTATTATAAGTAGCGATTACTTCTTCAACAGATTCTTGACCTAAAGCATTTAACATACTTTCAGCAGTTTGAACAGACTGTGCAGACGCCTCTTCTAAAAGTTGTGCGAGGTCAAGTTGAAATAATAATACCGTTAGTACATACAACATTATGTAATTAATTAAATAAACCCCAGTAGCTGCTCCTAAGATTGCATAACGGTCTTTTTGTTTAGAAAATAAATATCCCATCACTATGCCGACTGTTGTTGCTGGTAAACTTATCATAAGTGCTAATGGTGAGCCGAATAACATCGAGATGAAATTAGCTAATACAATAAACCATATTGAAAATTTTATGTCATACCTTGCTGCGTATAAAGCAAAAGGTAATGGTAGTGCTAGTAATGAAATCATACTAATAACAGGGGTATATAGTGTGATTAATAGAAGAATGATATAAAGCCCGAGTAATACGGCACCTTCTGTTATTTTTTTCGTTTCCTTCATTTAGGCACACTCCCTTCATCCTTTTATTTTACCCTTATGTAGAAGATTACATGTGAGATGTTTAACGATGTGTTAGTTAGCAAGTTAGCAATCATTTTAGGGTATTAACTGTTGATGTTCGCTACAGGAGCTCGCTTTCATCCAAAAAGAATGATAGCATTTCGAGGAAGTCATGTAGTACCGCCGAATAATTTGCATGTTCGCCGATAAAGTATGGTTTCCGCTGATTCACTACCTGTACCCGCTGATTGATTCTTCGTTTTCGCCGATAAATTCCTTATTTCCGCTGATTGACTCGCCATTTTCGCCGATAAATACCTTTTATTCGCCAATTAGCTACCCATTTACCCGTAACAATCACTATTTTTTTGTAAATTAACAGAACATCTCCTTATATTTATATAAGAAATGGTCCCTTTTTGCAAAAAAGAAGGCAGTAAGATATGACTCTCACTGCCTTCTTTGTTAAGTTTTATGGATATTATTCACCAGCTACGTATGGTAATAAAGCCATTGTACGAGCGCGCTTGATAGCAACTGTTAATTTACGTTGGTATTTAGCACTTGTACCTGTCACACGACGAGGTAAAATCTTTCCGCGCTCAGAGATGAATTTTTTTAGAACATCAACATCTTTGAAATCGATGTTAGAGATTCCATTTGCTGTGAAATAACAAACTTTACGACGTTTGTTACGTCCGCCTCTGCGTCCACCTGCCATAGTATTCGCCTCCATTTCCTATTAGTTTTAGTTAACGATTTTCATTCTCTTGTCTTAGAATGGTAAGTCATCGTCAGAAATATCTATTGTTTGTCCCTTTTGATCAAACGGATCATTATCTATGCGAGTTTGGTTATTGTTGTTATTGCGCTGTGGTTGGTTTTGCTGACCATAACCACCATTTCCACCAGGTTCACTACCGAATGGTCCAGAGCCGTAGCTCCCGTCACCTTGGTTAGAATTTGGACGGCTTTGACCGCCACCACCAGCATTAGCACTTGCGCCTTTAGGTTCTAAGAACTGAACACTATCCGCTACAACTTCAGTTACATATACACGGCGACCGTCTTGTCCTTCATAATTGCGCGTTTGAATGCGACCATCAACACCAGCTAAACTTCCTTTTTTTAAGAAATTAGCTACGTTTTCAGCTGGTCTTCTCCAAATAATACAGTTAATAAAGTCCGCTTCACGTTCACCAGATTGACTCTGGAACGCACGGTTTACCGCCAAAGTAAAAGTAGCTACAGCCACTCCACTTGGTGTATAACGTAATTCAGGGTCTTTCGTTAAACGACCTACTAATACAACGCGATTTAACACAGTTCCACTCTCCCTTGCGATATTGTCCGTTTTCAAGGACTATATTTAAAAATTAAGCTTCTTCTCTAATAACGATATGACGGATAATGTCTTCGCTAATTTTCGCAAGACGATCAAACTCTTGAACAGCAGCAGCTCCAGAAGCTACTTTTAAAAGCATATAATAACCGTCGCGGAAATCATTGATTTCGTAAGCTAAGCGGCGTTTGCCCCACTCTTTAGAATCGTTAAGCTCAGCACCATTTTCAGTTAAAATAGTATTGAAACGCTCAACTAAAGATTTCTTTGCTTCTTCCTCAATGTTCGGACGGATGATGTACATGATTTCATACTTTCTCATCACAGTCACCTCCTTTTGGTCTAAACGGCCCATAACGGGCAAGGAGCAATTAGTAAATACTAATACTCACAAATTAAAATTATATCAGAACATCCAGCTAATTGCAACATCCTTACACATTAAAACGGAAATGGATCACATCTCCATCTTTTACTTCATACTCTTTACCTTCTAAGCGGACTTTTCCGGCTTCTTTAGCAGCAACCATTGTACCAGCATTTAAAAGGTCATCGTATGAAACTGTTTCTGCACGAATAAATCCACGTTCAAAGTCTGTATGAATAACACCAGCACATTGTGGAGCTTTCATCCCTTTGCGGAACGTCCATGCTCTAACTTCTTGAACACCAGCAGTAAAGTATGTTGCTAGTCCAAGTAGGTTATAAGCTGCTCGGATTAACTGATCTAAACCAGACTCTTCAATTCCAAGCTCTTCTAAAAACATTTCTTTTTCTTCTGCATCTAACTCTACAATTTCAGATTCAATCTTTGCACAAACAACAATTACTTGAGAGCCTTCTTTTTCCGCGAATTCACGAACACTTTGAACGTATTCATTACCAGATGGATCTGCTACATCATCTTCTCCTACGTTTGCTACGTAAAGAACTGGTTTGCTCGTTAATAAGTGCATTCCCTTTAAGTACTTTACTTGTTCATCCGTTACTTCTACCGTACGTGCTGGAAGTTCATTTTCTAATGCTTCTTGAACCTTCACTAACACTTCATACTCATATACTGCTTCTTTATCTTTTTGTTTTGCTAATTTTCCAACACGCTCTATACGCTTTTGGATGGATTCTAAGTCTGCTAAAATCAATTCTAAGTTAATCGTTTCTATATCAGAAATTGGATCCACTGTTCCAGCAACGTGTGTAATGTTGTCATCAGCGAAACAACGAACTACGTGACAGATTGCATCTACTTGGCGAATATGTGATAAGAACTTGTTTCCTAGTCCTTCTCCTTTACTCGCTCCTTTTACGATCCCTGCGATATCCGTAAACTCAAAGTGCGTAGGTATTGTTTTTTTGGGTTGAACTAGTTCTGTTAATTTTCGTAAACGCTCATCTGGAACATCTACAATTCCTACGTTTGGATCTATCGTACAGAACGGGTAGTTCGCAGATTCTGCACCCGCTTGTGTTATCGCGTTAAATAAGGTTGATTTCCCAACATTTGGTAAACCAACAATACCAGCTGTTAAAGCCATATTATCCACTCCTATTAGTACATCTTTCACTCAATGAACCTTCCACAATTATAGATACAACGCGCCAAAAAGACAAGTTGAAATAAGTCTAACCTTACATTATGGATGACTAATTTTAACCTATTGAGTGAGTTTCATAATGTACAATTACTAATCGAAAAACGAATATTAAACCTATTCTTTCATATAATTTACGTTTTATATAAACGTTATTTAATTATGATAAACGGAACATTCGTTTTTCACTAAACGAACCGTAATTATGAAATTGATTCAATTAAAAAGAAGATACAGTTATAGTTGTATCTTCTTGGTAAGATGTTTCACGTGAAACAAAAGTTTTATTCGGAATGTCGTTCGAGCACTTTTTTTATTTTGCGAACAAACTCTCTTCTTGGCATCATAATACTATGCTGACAGCCTTCACATTTAATCCTAATATCCATCCCCATACGAATGACTTTCCATTTGTTTTCTCCACAAGGATGGGCTTTTTTCATTTCAACAATGTCATGTAAAGAAAAATCTTTGTCACTCATCGTTTTTTACCCCTCTACTTCTAACTTCATACCTCTATTGTACAAAATTGCTTCTCATATTGGAATTATTTATACCAGTTTAGATGAAAATCATTTTACATTATGACCAATTATACTTATTAGCAATTGGATATAAAAGAATTGCCACTAATAAATATAGATTAATTAACCCAAATAGCGGGTAAAGTACCGACACAAGGAGAGAGAACCCAAAGGTTGTAAAAGGTATCATAATCGCAAGCATAATGGCACATACAACCCATAACGGAAGGTTGAATATAGAACGCAACCTTGTCGTTAAGCCTAATAAACCTGATGCTGCCGTCGTGTATATCGCTACCCAAAGTAACAACGTCATAAAGAACAACATATAATAAGGATAACTCTGAATGATAGCAAATAAAGGTATTTCGAAGAATTCTATTTTTGTAGCAACAGATAATAATGTCTCATTATACACAAAAGATATGATTCCTAATACTAGTCCACTTCCAAGGCTCGCAATGATAATTTCATTTTTACTTGCAACCTTATTACCAATAGCGGATAACACAGCTACTAACGGTAAAATATTTAGCGCAGTAAACGTAAAAGCACTCGGCCAGTTGTTTTGTTTTTCTAACAAACTACTTGCCGTTATGACACTCATATCAGTAGCATGAATTAGTATTCCTCCGAGTACTAAAACAATAATGGGTATAACCCAAGTATTTACAGTAATCATACCATTTACACCGTAGACAAATAAAAGTATTAATAATGAACTAATAATTATAATTCCTGCCCAATAAGGAATGAAGAATACTTGTAAAGCCGCTCCACCACCTGCCAACATGACAATGGTTGTCGTAAATAAATAAAGTAAAATAATAATTTCGTATACTTTAGAAAGCTTCGATCCCACCAACTTAACTAGTACCGGTGAAAAATGCTCTGACTGTTGATCCATACTAATCCTCATAATAACGTAACAGCATACAATAAAAAGAATAGTAAAAATGAAGATAGCTAGTCCGCTTTCTGCACCAAAAAATTGCCATAATTCCCTACCAGAAGCGTAACCCGCACCGATAACTGTGCCTAAAATTAAAAACATCCACCTAAGCCCGTTACTCCACACATTTTTCCCTCCTACCTAATCTACTAATTCATTATTATTGCAAAATATTTTCAAGGGGAATTATTCTACAATACTTACCAACTATTTATTTTTTTACAAATAGTGGATAAATAGAAAAGTATGAATTGCACGTATAGTTTTTTAAAAACAACCGTATACTGTTACTACTATTAACAAGGAGTGGAAACTATGAATCTAAAATCAAATTTCTTTGAAAAGAAAGGAGGTAATGCACGCATTGCGCATGATGATTCTAATGCTTTACAAGAAGTAACAAATACCGTTTATGAGTTACTACTTACAAGTGAGAGCATACAACCATATGTTATAGTATGTATCGGTACGGATCGTTCAACAGGAGACTCACTCGGCCCTTTAGTAGGAACTAAATTATCCGAAATGAAACTCTCTACCTTACATGTGTATGGGACACTAGATGATCCTATTCATGCGGTTAATTTAAAAGAAAAATTACAAGAAATATATAAACTGCACCCTAACCCTACTATTATTGCAATCGACGCATGTTTAGGGAGGTTAAAGAGCGTAGGCTTCTTAACCGTTGCAGAGGGGCCTGTCATGCCTGGAGCAGGTGTGAAGAAGGATTTACCTCCTGTAGGAGATTTTCATATTACTGGTATTGTAAATGTTAGTGGATTTATGGAGTTTTTTGTTTTACAAAATACAAGATTAAGTCTTGTAATGAGGATGGCAAAAACAATTGCAGAGTCGTTAAAGCGACTTGATTTGCTTTTAACAAGAAGAATAATGTTAGCACAAGCTGAAATAGATAAAAATAACTCTAATTTTCTACAAGGTGAATAAGAAAAAAGACTGTTTCTATACAATAGTTAGAGAACAGTCTTTTTGAATTTGTTATATTGATATAATTAAATCGATAGAAAGTACATACTCGTTACAAGTACTGCTACTACTAGTAGACCTGGTAGTAAATTAGCTACTCTTACTGATGTTATACCTAAAAGGTTTGTCCCAATCGCTAAAATCATTACTCCACCGGTTGCTGTCATATCTAAAATAAATAGTTGTAGTAACTCTTCTGGTACAAATCGATCGATAACTGTAGCAAATAACACAATAGAACCTTGATATAATACTACGGGGATTGCTGAAAACATAACACCTATTCCAAGCGTCGTCGTTAAAACGATACTTGTAAATCCATCAATAATAGATTTGGTAAATAACACATCGTGATTTCCTCTTAATCCACTATCTAAAGCCCCTACTACCGCCATTGCACCGATAACAAATATTAATGTAGCAGTTACGAATCCTTTAGAGATGCTTCCTGAATTACTTTTTCCGACCTTAGATTCAAGCCACCTACCTACTTGATTTAGTTTTTCCTCTAAATCTAGCCATTCTCCTATAACTGCACCTATTACTAAACTAAAAATAACGATTAAAAACTCTTGTCCTTTGAATGCCATTTGCAGTCCTAAAACAATAACTACTAGCCCTATAACCTTCATTACGGTTTCTTTCGTTTTGTCTGGTATTCTAGTTAGACCTAAGCCAATCAATGTACCAACAATAATACAAATACCATTTACAATTGTTCCTAATAACACAAAACTACCCCATTCCTATATAAGAAAAAAACCACCTAGTTAGATGGTTTCGTCTTTTTGGTCTAATAATTCTAAAAGGCGTTGTAAATCTTCGTCAGAGAAAAACTCAATTTCTATTTTTCCTTTTTTCTTTGTACGTTTTATATGTACAGACGTACCAAAACGCTCTCGTAAAGATGTTTCATGTCTTGCAATGAATACATCTTTCGGTTGTTTTTGTTTTGTTTCACGTGAAACATTTTCATTTATTTGTTGAATTAACAACTCTAGTTGGCGGACATTTAGATGTTCTTTTAGGATTTTATCGACGAGCGGTTTTATTTTTTCTTTCTTCTTTACGCCGAGTAGTGCTCTGCCGTGCCCCATGGAAAGTTCTCCTTCAAGCATTAACTCTTGTACGAATGGTGGTAAGCTTAGTAAACGTACATGGTTGGCAATGTGAGGTCTGCTTTTTCCTAATCGATTAGCCAATTGTTCTTGTGTAATGTTTAGTTTCGCCATTAACGTTTGATAGGCTGTTGCCTCTTCAATTGGCGTTAAGTCTTCACGTTGCAAGTTTTCAAGTAATGCTAATTCCATCATTTGTTGTTCCGTCATTTCTCTAACGACAACTGGAACTTTCGTTAATTGCGCTTCTTTTGCAGCACGAAATCTTCTCTCCCCTGCTACAATTTCAAAACCTTTTATACTTTTTCGTACAATAATTGGCTGTAAAATACCGTGTTCTTCAATGGAAGTTTTCAATTCCTCTATTGCTTCCTTATCAAACGTTTTACGTGGCTGATAAGGATTTGGTCTGACTTCTTTCACTGATATTTCTTGTACTATTTCCTCTTTGGAAGCTTCAATAGAAGGAAAAAGAGCATTAATTCCTTTCCCTAACCCTTTAGCCATGTGTAATCACTTCCTTCGCTAAGTCTAGATAAACTTCTGCACCACGTGATTTTGGATCATAAATAATGATTGGTTCCCCATGGCTTGGAGCTTCACTTAGTCGTACGTTACGAGGAATGATTGTACCGTATACTTTATCTTGAAAGTATTTTTTCACTTCATCAATGACTTGGATTCCTAAGTTTGTTCTAGCATCTAACATCGTTAGCAATACTCCGTCTATCATTAAATCTGTATTTAAATGTTTTTGAACAAGTCGAACTGTATTTAATAACTGACTTAAGCCTTCTAATGCGTAATATTCACATTGAACTGGAATAACGACTGCATCGGAAGCAGTTAATGCATTTATCGTTAATAGCCCTAAAGAAGGTGGGCAATCAATAATTACATAGTCATACTGATCTTTTACACTGTCAAGAGCTCTCTTAAGTCGAACTTCTCTGGATATAGTAGGAACTAATTCTATCTCTGCTCCTGCCAATTGAATAGTCGCTGGTATGATCATTAGGTTTTCTACTTTTGTAGGAATTATGACATCTTTAGCTGGCACGTCTTCTACTAAAATATCATAAATGCACTGATTTACCTCTGCCTTGTCTACTCCTACTCCGCTAGATGCGTTACCTTGTGGATCAACATCTACTAAAAGTACTTTTTTACCAATATAAGCTAAACACGCTCCTAAGTTAACAGAAGTCGTCGTTTTTCCTACGCCACCTTTTTGGTTTGCAATTGCAATAATTCTGCCCATGCTGTCACCTACCTTTATAAAACATCATGAAATATTAAATTTACTAGTTTCTAACTTATTTTATCATGAATTAACAGAAAGTTAACTTGTTTTTATTTAAATTTACTACATATATGTTGGCTTTTTAAAAATTGAAACAAGTTTGTAAAATAAAAGTAATAAAAATAATACTTTAGGAGTAGGAAATTATTATTCTCCAAAAATATTATATTGCACCAAAAGAAAAATCCCTTATCAATGGAAGGGATTTGAATATAGTAAATTATTTTTTGGGAATTTTAATTGTGAATTGAAAGTAATCTTCAAATTCCTCTTCTTGAGAGTCTAATTTAATTCCACTATCATTAACCATAGATAAAGATTGGCGAATCGTATTCATTGCAATTCTTGTATCTCTACTAAATGCTTTGCGCTTTGGTTTCACTTTTGTCTTTGTTGTTTGCTCTTCTAATATAGCAACAACTTTATCTTCCGTTTGTTTTACATTCCATTGTTTTTCGATAGTTTCATTTAATAAGGACACTTGTTTTTGTGGATCTTTTAACGGAATAAGTGCTCTTGCATGTCGTTCTGTAATCTTTTTTTGCATTAATGCATCTTGAACTTCATCAGGTAATTTCAATAAGCGTAACTTATTTGCTACTGTTGACTGGCCTTTACCAAGTCTTTGCGCTAATGCTTCTTGCGTCAAGTTATGTAGCTCTAAAAGCTTTGCATATGCTACTGCTTCTTCTATTGCAGATAACTCTTCACGCTGTAAGTTTTCAATTAATGCAACCGATGCAGTTTCCGCATCATTAAACTCTTTTATAATGGCAGGGATTGTCTCCCATCCGAGTTTTTGTACTGCTCTCCAACGTCGCTCACCTGCAATGATCTCAAACTGATCTTCCGCGAATTGTCTTACAACAATCGGCTGAATAATACCGTGAGTACGTATAGTTATAGAGAGTTCCTCAATTTTTTTATCTACGAATACAGTACGAGGCTGGTAACGATTCGGTACAATTTGCGTAACATTTAAATGTTTAATCTCATCTCGATTGACTTCTTCTACTATTTCCTGTTCTTCTTTTTCTTTTTCAACCATTCCGAAAAAGCGAGAGAAAGGAGTTTTCATAGTTCCACCACCTTAAGGATAAAATCCCTAACAAGTAATTCGTTCTTTCCATGGAAAGTCCTTCTTTTTGTAGGGAAAATGTTTCACGTGTAACATTTTAAGTATAACCTATTACTCTACTAAACTAGTGCATACGGCACGAGGTCACAGCACACTACATGAAGGCAAGCATAGCAGCAATCGGTAAGCCCTTTTGAACTATGCTTTAACCCTTTACAAACCTGCTTTATTTCGATGTCTTTTTATTCTAATGGCATCTTATTTGGTGTACCAGGTTTTCTTGGATATTTTTTAGGCGTCGGTTTCGTCTTTTTAATGACGATAATATTTCGTTCACTTTCCTCTAATGGTAATTGGAAACTGTGAACTTCTTCCACCTTGCCACCTAATGTTTGTATCGCTTTTTTGGCGCTTACCATTTCCTCTTTTACAGAAGCTGCTTTCATCGGTACAAAATGCCCACCTTCTTTTACAAGAGGCATACATAATTCACTTAAAACAGATAGTCTTGCAACGGCTCTAGCTGTTACGAGATCAAACGATTCCCTTAGTTCAGGAATTCTACCAAACGTTTCCGCTCTATCATGATATAAGGAAACATCTTTCAATTCTAATGCGTTTACAAGCGTTTGTAAGAACGTGATTCGCTTATTCAATGAGTCAACTATACTTACTTTCAAATGTGGAAAGCAGATTTTTAAAGGGATGCTAGGGAAACCTGCACCTGCTCCTACGTCACATACGGATTGTTCTTTTGTTAGATCAAAATAAAAAGATGCTGTGATGGAATCATAAAAATGTTTTAAATAGACACCCTCTTCATCCGTTATGGCAGTCAAGTTCATTTTCTCATTCCACTCCACTAATAAACGGAAGTATGTGTCAAACTGATTTATTTGGAGAGGAGTAAGGGTAATCCCTTTCTCCTCTAGTAGTTGTAAAAATCGTTCTTTATTCATGGGAGAATCCTTTCTTTCCATGGCTTATGCCTCACTCGGCAATTTGGCAATTTTTCCTTGTTCTAAATATACAAGTAATATAGATACATCTGCTGGATTTACACCTGATATACGTGATGCTTGTGCAACAGATAGTGGCCTAACTTCTTTCAGCTTTTGGCGTGCTTCGTTTGCCAAACTATTTATCGCATCATAATCAATATTTTCTGGTATTTTTTTATCTTCCATTTTTTTCAGACGATCTACTTGTTGGAGTGATTTTTGAATATAACCTTCATACTTGATCTGTATTTCCACTTGTTCAGCTACATCATGATCGATTTCCACTTCGGCTGGTACTATAGATCGAATATGTTCGTAGTTCATTTCAGGTCGCTTCAATAAATCACTTGCACGAATACCATCTTTTAATTCAGTACCACCTGCGTCAACAATAATCTGTTGTACTTGAGATGATGGTTTAATGATAATTTTGGCTAAACGTTCTTTTTCTACTTCTATTGCTTCTTTCTTTTTTAAGAAACGCTCATATCGCTCTTGTGGAATTAATCCGATTTTATATCCAGTTTCTGTAAGTCTCAAGTCTGCGTTATCGTGACGTAATAGTAGACGATACTCTGCACGTGATGTTAACAAACGATAAGGTTCATTTGTACCTTTTGTTACTAAGTCATCCACTAGGACGCCAATATAGCCTTCTGAACGGCTAATGATAAGGTCTTCTTTACCTAGTGCACGTAGACCCGCATTAATACCTGCCAAAATACCTTGACCAGCTGCTTCTTCATACCCAGAAGTGCCGTTAATCTGTCCAGCCGTATATAGGTTTTGGACTTTTTTCGTCTCAAGAGTTGGCCATAATTGTGTTGGGACAATGGAATCATATTCAATCGCATAGCCGGCACGCATCATTTGTACATTTTCTAAACCTGGTATAGAAGATAACATCTTACGTTGAATGTCTTCTGGAAGGCTTGTAGACAGCCCTTGAACATATACTTCTTGCGTATTACGCCCTTCAGGTTCTAAGAAAATTTGATGACGTGGCTTATCATTAAAACGGACTATCTTATCTTCAATAGATGGACAGTATCTCGGCCCTGTACCTTTAATCATTCCCGAGTACATTGGGGAACGATGTAAATTATCATCAATAATTTGATGTGTTTCTGGACTTGTATACGTTAACCAGCATGGAAGTTGGTCTGTAATGTATTCTGTTGTTTCATAAGAAAACGCTCTTGGGACTTCATCGCCTGGTTGTATTTCTGTTTTGCTGTAGTCGATTGAAGCACTATTTACACGTGGAGGTGTACCAGTTTTAAACCTTACTAAATCAAACCCTAACTCTTCTAAGTGCTCAGAAAGTTTAATCGACGGCTGTTGGTTGTTTGGTCCACTTAAATATTGTAAGTCACCTAGTATTATTTTTCCGCGTAAAAACGTTCCAGTCGTAATAACAACTGTTTTCGCCTCATATGTTGCACCTGTTTGCGTAATAACACCTTTACAAACGCCATCTTCTACAATCAGTTTTTCAACCATTCCTTGTAGAAGGGTTAAGTTAGGCTCTTGTTCCATTGTTTTCTTCATTTCATGTTGGTATAAAAACTTATCAGCTTGTGCTCTTAACGCACGAACAGCAGGACCTTTACCTGTATTAAGCATTCTCATTTGAATGTGTGTTTTATCGATATTTTTACCCATTTCTCCGCCAAGTGCATCGATCTCACGAACGACAATCCCTTTCGCTGGTCCACCTACGGATGGGTTACATGGCATAAAAGCAACCATATCTAAATTAATAGTAATCATTAATGTTTTCGCACCAAGTCTTGCTGCAGCTAATCCTGCTTCACAACCAGCATGTCCTGCACCAATGACGATAACATCATAGGAACCTCCATGATAATCCATTATAGTTCCCTCCTTTTATTTCTAAAAATAAATCCATTTATTTTCCTAAGCAGAACTGAGAAAATAATTGATCAATTAAGCTTTCATGAACGGTATCACCGATAATTTCCCCTAGAATTTCCCACGTACGCGTAAAATCGATTTGTACGATATCTATTGGAACTCCTGTTTCGATACCATTTATCGCTTCTTCTAATGCTTGTTGAGCCTGATTTAATAATGCAATATGTCTAGAGTTTGAAACATATGTCATATCGCTTGCTTCTACTTCGCCTTCGAAAAACATAGAGGCAATCGCCTGTTCTAACTCGTCAATTCCTTTATCTTCTTTTAAAGAAGTTGAAATGATTGGATGTGACTTAGCTAACTTTTGAACTAAATTAAAATCTAATTTAGTAGGTAAATCTGTTTTATTAATGATGACTATTACGTCCATACCGCTAGTAGCCTCAAAAAGCTGCTCATCTTCTAGTGATAATTCATCATTATTATTTAAGACTAATAATAATAAGTCTGCCTTTTTTAAAACTTCACGAGATTTTTCGACGCCGATTCGTTCTACTATGTCTTCCGTTTCACGAATTCCAGCTGTATCTACTAACTTTAAAGGTACTCCTCGAACGTTAACAAATTCTTCGATGACGTCTCGAGTAGTTCCTGGTATATCTGTTACAATAGCCTTATTTTCTTGTACTAAGCTGTTTAATAGAGAAGATTTCCCAACGTTTGGTCTACCAACAATAACTGTAGCTAAACCTTCTCTTAAGATTTTGCCTTGCCCAGCAGTTTGGAGCACTTTTTCTAATTCTGTTTTTACGGAACTTGCCTTTTCTATTAATAAATGATGTGTCATTTCCTCGACATCATCATATTCTGGGTAATCTATGTTCACTTCTACATGTGCTAACGTTTCTAATATTTCTTGTCTTAGACGTTGAACAAGTCGCGATAGTCTTCCTTCCATTTGTCCAATCGCAACATTCATCGCTCTGTCTGTTTTAGCCCGTATTAAGTCCATCACCGCTTCTGCTTGAGATAGATCAATTCTCCCATTCAAGAATGCACGTTTCGTAAACTCACCTGGTTCCGCTAATCTAGCTCCTTGACTTAAAACTAACTGCAACACTTTATTTACCGATACTAATCCACCGTGACAATTTATCTCTACAACATCTTCTCTTGTAAAAGTTTTCGGTCCTCTCATAACCGAAACCATTACTTCCTCTATGACATTGTTTGTTTTCGGCTCTATTATATGACCGTAATGTATCGTATGCGAAGCCACATCTGCTAGTCTCTTATCAGATGGTTTTTGGAATAGCTTGTCCATTATATTTATAGATTCTGAACCACTTAGTCGCACGATCGCAATGGCTCCCTCTCCCATCGGAGTCGATATAGCAGCTATCGTATCTAATTCATTCATCGCCTTCACCTCACTTAACTCCAACTTTTATATATGAATCAATTTCATAATCACTGTTCGTTTAGTGAAAAACGAATGTTCCGTTTATTATAATTAAATAGCGTTCGATATAAAACGTAAATTATATTAAAAAATAGGTTTAATATTCGTTTTTCGTTTAGTAATTGTACATTATGAAACTCACTCATATAAATGATTATTTTTAGCCATAACCGTTTTATGTTAGCACAATTTATCATTCTTTTAAAGAATCATACTTTCCGTACTTATCCACACATCTCCAATTTCCGCACTTTTCGATATTACAATTTTAACTTATCCACATGTGAATAACAAGATTAAATGAAGAGCAATACTATCCACAATAAACAAGATGTCGAATCTAGAATAAAAATATAGAAAGTGATAATGGTTAGTATTAGCTTTTTTTTAGAGATAAAATCAATCGAGATCCATCTACTAGAATTTTTGTAGCAAATTTCGATATTCTCTCCTGTTTTTACTCGCAAAAAAACTGCCTTCCAGTATGGAAGACAGTAAAATGGATGTTTATTTTTTCGGTGAAATTACTAATGCACGGTTCGGTTCTTTTCCAACCGAATATGTTTCTATTTCTTTATATTCCGACAAGATCGAATGAATGACTTTTCTTTCGAATGAAGGCATCGGTTCTAAATGAACTTCTCTTCTTGTCTTCATTGCTTTATCTGCAAGACGACTTGCAAGCTGCTCTAACGTCACTCTTCTTTTTTCTCGATAGCCTTCCGCATCTAAAACAACGGAAATGTATTGATTTGAAAAGCGATTTGCAACAATTTGCGTTAAATATTGAAGAGAATTTAACGTTTGTCCTCTTTTTCCGATTGCTAATGCAATCTTTTCACCAGTAAGTGTAACCGTAATGTTTCTTCCGTTAACTTTTGTTTCAAGTTCTGACGGAATATTCATTTCGTTTAGGACAGATTGTAAAAACTTTACAGCCTCTTCTTCTGGTTGTGGCTTTAACGTTACTTTTACAATTGCCGGCTTAGCTCCAAAAATCCCAAACAGTCCTTTTTTGCCTTCCTCAACGATTGTAATTTCTGCACGGTCTCTAGTTGTGTTTAGTTGAGTTAAAGCGGAATGTACTGCTTCCTCTACCGATTGACCAGTTGCAGTTATTTCTCTCACTTTTTAGCTCCTCCTGCACTTTTTGCTACTTGTGCACTTTTAATTTCTGGACCTTTAATTAAATATGTTTGCACGATCATGAAGATGTTACCTACTACCCAATATAATGATAACGCTGCTGGGAAGTTTACTGCGAAAACAACGATCATAATTGGCATAATCCAAAGCATCATAACCATTTGTGGGTTGTTGTCCATTCCGATCATCATGATTTTTTGTTGAATCCAAGTAGTAATACCTGCAACTACAGGTAAGATAAATAATGGATCAGCTGAACCTAGTTCAAACCATAAAAAGTTGTGGCCAGCAATTTCCCTCGTTCTCGTAATCGCATGGAAAAATCCAATTAAAATCGGCATTTGAACGATTAACGGAAAACATCCTGCTAATGGGTTTACTCCATGCTTTTGGAATAGCCCCATTGTTTCTTGTTGTAATTTTTGTTGTGTTTTTTGATCTTTCGAACTATATTTTTCACGTAAAGCTTTCATTTCAGGTTGTAATGCTTGCATTGCTTTAGCATTTTTCGTTTGTTTTATCATTAATGGTAAAATTGCAAAACGAATTAATATTGTTACAAGGATAATAGAAATACCGTAATTTTCATTCGTAATGTTTGCAAAATAAATAATTAACCATGATAAAGGATAAACAACGTATTGATTCCAAAATCCAGTACTTTCTTTCGTAATTGGCTCATTTATTTCCATACATCCCGTAAGGAATAATAAAATCCCAACTAGCACTAACAAAAGCCCTAAACGCTTATTCAAAATTCTTCCTCCTTTTTCACACAAAACATAAGGAACTACTACCTTATATAACTTAATAGAAACTCTATCATAAAAATATATCCTTATACATCCTACCATTTTTAGTCTAAGAATTAAATATGTATAGCGTTTCCAATAAACATTTTATCATTAAATAAATAAAAAGGTGTTATTCTACCTTTTTAACATTTTTAATTTTTTTAATACATGCATTAGACTACTTTTTACTTCCTCTACTGACATTGTTGCTGTTTGATGTCTTGCAATAACAACAAAATCAACAGGTTTAGCAATTTTATCATCTAACTCATGAAAAGTTTGACGGACGTAACGCTTAATTCTATTTCTAGTAACGGCGTTGCCTACTTTTTTGCTAACGGATAAACCGATGCGAAATGTATTTTGGTCTTTCTTTTCTAAAATATAAATAACAAATTGTCTATTTGCCATCGATTTTCCGTGTTGAAATACTTGTTGGAACTCTTTATTATCTTTAATTCTTTTTTCTTTCCTCAAAATAATGTCCTCCTGTACAGCTGATCCAAGATTTCTACGTTCATTCTTTCTATATAAATAAAAAAATATCCATTACAAAGCAACGTTCGTGTACTTGTTTAAGCTTGTACATAAAAAATAAAAAAAAGGACCACTGACAGTCAGTGGCCTTATGCAGATAATACTTTTCTTCCTTTGCGACGACGACGTGCAAGAACTTTACGTCCTGTTGGTGAACTCATACGCGCGCGGAATCCGTGAACTTTACTACGTTTACGATTATTTGGTTGAAACGTTCTTTTCATTATATGACACCTCCCTGAGGATTTTGCTTTTTAAAAAAATTCATATTAGACAGTCTAACTAATTATAGAGAATAACCTATGCAAATGTCAATGTTTGATTTACTAGAAGAATTTTCTTTTCTTTTTCTATCTATAAATAACATTTTTTAACCGAGCTTTTAAAAAAACTGTGTTAAAGACCGCTGTTGATTTCCGTGAAAGGCTTAGCTTACCGCGGGCGCGAGTAATTTTAATCAACACCAACATGTAACTAAGCCATTAAAAAAGCTAATTTGCATGAATTTTCTTGGAGTCCTGGTTCTACTGCTAAATTAGTTAATCTGTAAAACAACAAACTTTACTAAAAAATAATTTTCCTAAAAACCTTCACCTTCTAGTGCAGAGAGATCTTATTAAAACCTCAATAAATTTAATCTAAAAAATATTTTTTCACCTTATTTGTCCTATTTTGTTTAACTGTGAATAACTTTTTCGGTAACAAAAAATAATCCACAGCGGTTATCGACAAGCTTTTCACAGTATTCTTCATTGTGGAAAACTTTCCTCCACAAACAATTGATTATGTGGATAATATAAAAACCTCATTGCAACATAAGGTTTTATTTGATATTATTATTGTGTTTTCACTCTGAATAACTTGTCCAGTCAAAATAGTTACCCACAGATTGTGGATAACATGTGGATAGTTCTTCTCCACATGTTCATAAAACATTGTCCACAATTGTAATATTTTGTAGAAAACTGGTTTTCTTCTATATTATTGTTATTCACAGTATAAGGATGAATAAATATACAACAGTCGTTTATCTAACATCATGTCGTTATACAAAAGTTGTACAGATAAACGCTTTTTTACTGTTTGTTTACATTAATTTCATAAACATACATGTACACGTTTGCACTATCGGTAGAAAGGGGGCTTAATGCTTGAAAAACATTGCTGATTTATGGACAAAAGCATTAGATGAAATTCAAAAAAAGGTTAGCAAACCTAGCTTTGATACTTGGTTAAAATCTACAAAAGCTGATTCACTTAAAGGTGACACACTTATTATTACAGCGCCAAATGAATTCGCAAGGGACTGGCTTGAATCAAGATATACAATCCTTATCGGAGAGATCATCCTTGAACTTACAGGCGAGGAATTAACAATCAAATTCATTATTCCTCATACACAAGTAGAAGAAGACCTGGATATAAATGCTCCTCTAGTTAAGATGAAAAGAGATGAAGAAATAATTGAGTTACCACAAAATATGCTCAATCCGAAATATACGTTTGATACGTTTGTTATAGGTTCTGGAAACCGATTTGCACATGCAGCTTCGTTAGCAGTAGCAGAGGCACCAGCAAAAGCTTACAACCCTCTATTTATTTATGGAGGAGTAGGTCTTGGAAAAACTCACTTAATGCATGCGATTGGCCATTACGTAATTGAACATAATCCCGCTGCAAAAGTTGTTTATTTATCGTCTGAGAAATTTACAAATGAATTTATTAATTCTATTCGAGACAATAAAGCGGTTGATTTCCGCAATCGATATCGAAGCGTAGATGTTCTACTAATCGATGATATTCAGTTTTTAGCTGGAAAAGAACAAACACAAGAAGAATTTTTCCATACGTTTAACACGTTACATGAGGAAAGTAAGCAAATCGTTATTTCGAGCGATCGACCTCCTAAAGAGATTCCTACTCTTGAAGATCGTCTTCGTTCACGATTTGAATGGGGTTTAATTACTGATATAACTCCACCTGATTTAGAGACAAGAATCGCCATCCTTCGTAAAAAAGCGAAAGCAGAAGGCTTAGATATTCCAAACGAAGTAATGCTTTACATTGCAAATCAAATTGATTCCAATATTCGTGAACTAGAAGGTGCACTTATTCGTGTAGTAGCTTATTCATCTCTTATTAATAAAGATATTAATGCTGATTTAGCTGCAGAAGCATTGAAAGATATAATTCCTAGTTCGAAACCAAAAATAACAACCATTGCTGATATTCAAAAAATGGTTGGCCAACATTTTAGTTTAAAGTTAGACGATTTTAAGGCTAAGAAAAGAACTAAATCTGTTGCATTCCCTAGGCAAATTGCTATGTATTTATCTAGAGAATTAACGGATTACTCTTTACCTAAAATTGGAGAAGAATTCGGTGGGCGTGACCATACGACTGTTATTCATGCGCATGAAAAAATCTCAAGATTACTGCAAACAGATACACAATTACAAAAACAAGTACAAACCATTACTGAAAATTTAAAAGGTTAATAGAAATTTTAGTTTGTGAGTATTGTGAATAAGTGCATGTTAGTTAAACACAGCTTATTAACATGTGAATAACTACGGAGAGTAGCTAAAACTACACTTATCCACATAATCACAGGCCCTACTATTACTTCTACTAGGTTTTATTAATAAAAAATAAATATAGAACTGCATTCATGTATCTTTATTCTCACCGAAAAACGTATGATTTCTAATTCTTATATTCTGTTATAAAAAACTACTAAATAAGCGCAATAATAAAGATAAATTTGATTTGCATATATGAGGAGGATAAAAATGAAATTTGTTATCCAACGAGATAAACTGGTACAAAGTGTTCAAGATATATTAAAAGCAGTTTCTTCTCGAACTACTATTCCAATTTTAACTGGTATTAAGATCGTTGCTACAGAAGAAGGAGTAACATTAACAGGAAGTGACTCCGATATATCTATTGAATCCTTTATTCCTACAGAAGAAGATGGATCAGAAAATGTAGAAATCCTTCAAACAGGCGGCATCGTTTTACAAGCAAGGTTTTTCAGTGAAATTATAAAAAAGTTACCTCAAGATACGGTAGAAATTGAAGTGCAGAATCATTTTGTTACAGTAATTCGTTCTGGTAAATCTGAATTTAACTTAAATGGACAGGATGCTGAAGAGTACCCGCACTTACCGCAAATCGAAGAAGATAATATGTTCAGACTACCGACGGACTTAATAAAGAACATTATCCGTCAAACGGTATTTGCAGTGTCCACGTCAGAAACACGCCCGATCTTGACAGGTGTAAACTGGAAACTAGAAAAAGACGAGTTAATCTGTATTGCAACAGATAGCCACCGTTTAGCATTAAGAAAAGCAAAAGTAGAAAAAGAAAATGACTTGGCATGTAATGTCGTAATTCCAGGGAAGAGCCTAAACGAGTTAAGTAAAATTTTAGATGACACAAATGAATTAGTAGATATCGTTATTACTGAAAACCAAGTATTATTTAAAGCGAAAAATATTTTATTTTTCTCTCGTTTATTAGATGGCAATTATCCAGATACTTCTCGTTTAATTCCAAATGAGAGCAAAACGAATATTAAGGTCCAAACAAAAGAGTTTTTACAAGCCATTGATCGAGCTTCTCTTTTAGCACGTGAAGGTAGAAATAATGTGGTAAAACTCTCAACATTAGATACTAACTTACTTGAAGTTTCGTCTAATTCACCTGAAGTTGGGAAAGTAGTAGAACAAGTGCAAAGTAATGAAATTACGGGAGAAGAGTTGAAAATCTCCTTTAGTGCGAAATATATGATGGATGCGTTAAAAGCATTAGAAGGTACTGAAATTGAAGTGGACTTCACTGGAGCGATGCGTCCGTTCTTAATTTCTACAGCTAATGACGACTCCATCCTTCAATTAATTTTACCAGTACGAACTTACTAAAAACTAATATCTAAAAAAGAGGTAAAGCTACTAACAGAAAAGTTTGTTGGTAGCTTTCTTTTCTATATGGCAAACTTTTAGTAAAATAAGAAGTAGAGACTAAAAGTAAAAGTAAAAGAGGGATAAAAATGACAGAAGTGAAAATTGATACGGATTATATAACACTCGGTCAAATGTTAAAATTAGCGGATGTAATTCAGTCTGGCGGAATGATTAAATGGTTTTTAAGCGAACATGAAGTGTTTGTAAATGATGAACCTGAAGATAGACGTGGGAGAAAGTTAAGAGATGGTGATGTAATTTCTATTAACGGCATTGGTCGTTTTCAAATCGTTTCATAAAGATGAGTTGGTGAATTAATTGTTTATTGAAGAATTGCAATTGAAGAATTACCGTAATTATTCCACCATCGGGGTTGAGTTTGATCAAGGAGTTAACGTTATCTTAGGAGAAAATGCCCAAGGAAAAACAAATATTATGGAATCTATCTATGTTTTAGCGATGGCAAAGTCACATCGGACGTCTAATGATAAAGATCTTATCAGATGGGATGAAGAATATGCTAAAATAGAAGGTAGAGTGAAAAAACGTAACGGATCTATTCCCTTACAGTTAGTTATATCTAAAAAAGGAAAAAAAGCTAAATGCAATCATATCGAACAAAAGAAGCTGAGCCAATATATAGGGCATATGAACGTTGTTATGTTTGCACCGGAAGACCTTGACTTAGTAAAAGGTAGTCCGCAAGTAAGAAGACGTTTTATTGATATGGAACTAGGACAAGTATCACCAGTCTATATGCACGATTTAGCAAGATACCAAAAAACGTTGCAACAACGCAATCATTTTTTAAAGCAAGCTCAAATGAAAAAAAAGATGGATGAAACGATGTTACAAGTATTAACAGATCAAATGATTGAACTTGCTGCAAAAGTGACGATAAAACGAGTAGAATTCATTAAAATGTTAGAAAAATGGGCGAAGCCAATCCACGCAAGTATTAGTAGAGGGTTGGAAGAATTGTCTATAATTTATAAACCTTCTATCGATTATGTATCAGAAAATGTAAATTTGACGAAAATGATAGAAGCATATAACGAAAAGTTTGATAAAATAAAAGATAGAGAAAAAGAAAGAGGCATTACTTTATTTGGACCACACCGAGATGACTTACTATTTTATGTGAACGGAAAAGAAGTGCAAACGTTTGGTTCTCAAGGTCAACAAAGAACAACAGCTCTTTCTTTAAAATTAGCTGAAATAGATTTAATTTATTCCGTAATTGGAGACTATCCAATTCTTTTACTTGATGACGTTTTATCAGAATTAGATGACTATCGACAATCCCACTTGCTACATACCATTCAAGGGAAAGTACAAACGTTTGTTACAACAACAAGTGTTGACGGGATAGACCATGAAACATTAAAAAGAGCCGCGACTTTCTATGTGACGGCTGGATCTATTAGAAAATCAAACTGAGGTGAAAAGATTGTACTTACACATCGGTGAGGAAGTAATGATCCGTGCTTCTAAAATAATTGCTATTTTAGATAAGCGGCTACTGCAATCAAATTGGCAAGAAATGTTACCAATCCATATGTCTAAAAAGATAAAAAACATTAGCAAACAAGACATAAAATCTGTTGTTATTACGGATGAATCTATATATCTTTCCCCTTTAGCATCGACCACGTTAAAGAAAAGAATAGATACATCATATTTAGAAATGATTTAACGAATTAGATTTTGATATACCCCTGTGTTAAAAGGGTGACCATGTTGTTCGATAAAAAAAGTGTAGGTGATGGAAGTGACAATGGAGCAAAAAGAATTGCTTGAAAATGCTTATGATGAAAGTCAAATCCAGGTTTTAGAAGGTTTAGAAGCCGTAAGAAAAAGACCTGGAATGTATATTGGTACAACTAGTTCTAAAGGATTACACCATTTAGTTTGGGAAATAGTTGACAATAGTATTGACGAAGCACTTGCTGGTTATTGTGATGAAATAAATGTAGTGATTGAGAAAGACAACAGCATTACGGTAAAAGATAACGGGCGTGGTATTCCTGTCGGTATTCATGAAAAGATGGGACGTCCTGCAGTAGAAGTAATCATGACAGTGCTACATGCTGGAGGGAAATTTGGCGGTGGCGGTTATAAAGTATCAGGTGGATTGCACGGTGTTGGTGCTTCTGTTGTTAATGCCTTATCTACTAAATTAGAAGTTTTTGTTCACCGTGACGGTAAAATCCACTATCAAAAGTTTGAACGTGGGGTTCCGGCGGCTGATTTAGAAATAATTGGTGAAACAGAAATTACGGGAACAATCATTCACTTTGTACCAGATGATGAGATTTTCACAGAAACTACTGAATACGAGTACGATATTTTAGCTCATCGTTTACGAGAATTAGCGTTCTTAAATAAAGGAATTAAAATTACAATCGAAGACACTCGTACAGAAGAAGGTAAGAAAAACGAATATCATTATGAAGGTGGTATTGCTTCCTACGTAGAACATTTAAATCGTACAAAAGAAGTTATTCATGATGAAGTAGTGTTTGTAGAAGGCGAAAAAGAGGGGATTTCCCTTGAAGTTGCTCTACAGTATAACGATAGTTACACAAGTAATTTATACTCATTTGCGAATAACATTAATACGTATGAAGGTGGAACACATGAGTCTGGTTTCAAAACATCCCTCACACGCGTAATTAATGACTATTCTCGTAAACATCATATCTTTAAAGATGCTGATAGTAATTTAACTGGGGAAGATGTTCGAGAAGGCTTAACTGCTATCGTATCCATCAAACACCCTAACCCGCAATTTGAAGGACAGACGAAAACAAAGCTTGGGAACAGTGAAGCTAGAACGATTACGGATGCATTATTCTCAGAGAAATTTGAAGCGTTCCTTTTAGAAAATCCTTCTGCAGCTAGAAAGATTGTAGAAAAGGGCTTAACAGCTTCAAGAGCTAGAATGGCTGCCAAGAAAGCTCGTGAATTAACTCGTAGAAAAAGCGCGCTCGAAATCTCTAGTTTACCTGGTAAACTGGCAGATTGTTCTTCAAAAGATCCTAGCATTAGTGAAATTTATGTCGTTGAGGGTGACTCTGCAGGTGGTTCTGCTAAACAAGGTCGTGATCGTCACTTCCAAGCGATATTACCTTTAAGAGGAAAAATAATTAACGTTGAAAAAGCGCGTTTAGATAAAATTCTTTCTAACAATGAGATTCGTACTATTATTACAGCTCTTGGTACTGGTATTGGAGAAGAATTTGATATTTCAAGAGCAAGGTATCATAAAATTGTCATTATGACTGATGCCGATGTAGATGGAGCACATATCCGTACGTTATTGTTAACGTTCTTTTATCGTTATATGCGTCAAATTATTGAGCATGGTTACATCTATATTGCCCAACCACCATTATATAAAATTCAACAAGGTAAAAAAATTGAGTATGCCTATAATGAGAAACAGCTAGATGAAATTTTAAAAACAATGAATGAACAACCAAAAGCATCTATTCAGCGTTATAAAGGATTAGGAGAGATGAATCCTGAACAGCTGTGGGAGACAACGATGGATCCTGACACAAGAACACTATTACAAGTGAACTTACAAGATGCTATTGAAGCGGATGAAACGTTTGAAATTTTAATGGGTGAAAAAGTAGAACCGCGCAGAAACTTTATTCAAGACAATGCACGATATGTGAAAAACTTAGATATATAAACCTTTCTTATGAGCTGCTTCTTCATAAAAGCAGCTTTTAAGAAGTTCCATAAATAGAGATTAGACTTTGGCAATAAAATTTAAAACGAGATAGTGATGACTATCAGAGGTTTTACATAGAGTGATAATTGGTAAGAACCAATTTTCGCAAGGAGGTCCAAAAAGATGACGGAGAAATCCTCTCAAGTGAAAGAAATTAATATTAGTCAAGAAATGAGAACATCCTTCCTTGATTACGCAATGAGTGTTATTGTTTCACGTGCTTTACCAGATGTACGCGACGGATTAAAACCTGTACACCGCCGTATTTTATATGCAATGAATGATTTAGGAATGCATTCAGATAAAGCGTATAAAAAATCTGCACGTATCGTTGGAGAAGTAATTGGTAAGTACCATCCACATGGTGACTCTGCCGTTTATGAAACAATGGTTAGGATGGCACAAGATTTTAACTTCCGCTATATGCTTATCGACGGACACGGTAACTTTGGATCAGTAGATGGTGACGCAGCAGCGGCAATGCGTTATACGGAAGCAAGAATGTCTAAAATCTCGATGGAAATTTTAAGAGATATAAATAAAGACACGATAGATTACCAAGATAACTATGATGGTTCAGAAAGAGAACCAGTCGTTCTTCCTGCAAGATTTCCAAACTTGCTAGTAAATGGAGCGGCGGGTATCGCTGTTGGTATGGCGACAAACGTTCCGCCACATCAACTTGGGGAAGTTATTGATGGAGTATTAGCATTAAGCAAAGACCCTGAAATGACAATTCCAGAACTAATGGAAATTATACCAGGTCCAGACTTTCCTACTTCTGGACAAATTCTAGGGCGAAGCGGAATTAGAAAAGCTTATGAAACTGGTAGAGGATCTATTACTATTCGAGCAAAAGTTGAAATAGAAACAAAGAGTAATGGCCGTGAAGTAATCTTAGTTCACGAATTACCATACCAAGTAAACAAAGCTAAACTGATAGAAAAAATTGCTGATTTAGCTAGAGATAAAAAATTAGAAGGTATTTCTGATTTGCGTGACGAGTCTGACCGTAATGGTATGCGTATCGTTATCGAAATAAAAAGAGATGCTAATGCAAATGTAGTATTAAACAATCTATATAAGCAAACAGCACTTCAAACTAGCTTCGGAATCAACATGCTAGCATTAGTGAATGGTGAGCCTAAAGTATTGAACTTAAAGCAATGCTTATATCATTATTTAGAGCATCAAAAAGTAGTAATTAAGCGTCGTACAGCTTTTGAATTACGTAAAGCGGAAGCAAGAGCACATATTTTAGAAGGATTACGTATTGCCCTAGATCATCTAGATGCAGTCATTGCCCTAATCCGCGCTTCACAAACGACAGATATTGCTCGTGAAGGATTAATGAGAGAGTTCTCTCTATCTGAAAGACAAGCTCAAGCAATCTTAGATATGCGTTTGCAACGTTTAACAGGATTAGAGAGAGAAAAGATTGAAGAAGAGTACAAAGGTTTAATCGCTCTTATCGCTGAATTAAAAGCTATCTTAGCGGACGAAGAAAAAGTATTAGAAATTATCCGTGAAGAGCTAACAGAAGTAAAAGAGCGCTTCAATGATACGAGAAGAACTGAAATTATTGTTGCTGGTTTAGAAAATATTGAAGATGAGGACTTAATTCCTCGTCAAAATGTAGTCATTACTCTAACGCATAACGGATATATTAAACGTTTACCATTATCGACTTATAGAAGCCAAAAACGTGGTGGCCGTGGAATTCAAGGAATGGGTACGAATGAAAATGATTTTGTAGAACATTTATTAACAACATCTACGCATGATACCCTTCTATTCTTCACGAACAAAGGTAAAGTTTATAGAGCAAAAGGTTATGAGATTCCGGAGTTTAGTAGAACAGCAAAAGGTATACCAATCATTAACCTTCTAGAGATTGAAAAGGGTGAATGGATTAACGCAATTATTCCAGTTGAAGATTTTGTAGATGATTGGTATTTATTCTTCACGACAAAACACGGTGTTTCTAAGCGTTCACCATTAACTCAATTTGCAAATATACGTACAAACGGATTAATTGCAATTGGATTACGTGAAAGTGATGAGTTAATATCTGTCAAAATGACAGATGGAACAAAAGAAATGATCATCGGTACGAAAAAAGGTATGCTAATCCGATTCCCAGAAACAGATGTGCGCTCAATGGGTAGAACTGCATCAGGAGTAAAAGGGATTAACCTGTCAGAGGAAGACGAAGTAGTTGGTATGGAGATTCTTGAAAACGACCTAGATGTGCTTGTTGTTACGAAAAACGGTTACGGTAAGCGTACAACTGCTGAAGAATATCGTATCCAAAGTCGTGGTGGAAAAGGAATTAAAACATGTAACATTACAGAAAAAAATGGTGATCTAATTTCCGTAAAAACTGTAACAGAAAACGAAGATCTAATGATTATAACTGCAAGTGGTGTACTTATCCGTATGGCTGTTGAAGGTATTTCTCAAATGGGAAGAAATACTCAAGGTGTGAAGCTAATAAAGCTAGCGGAAAATGAGTTTGTTACTACTGTTGCAAGAGTAGATAAAGAAGAAGAAACCATAGATGAGTACGAAGAAGATACTGAAGAGTCTGTTCAAGAAATCTCTTCTGAAGATACTGAATAAAAGGCTTGAATAATTTAATAAAGAGGGACACGTATTAGTGTCTCTCTTTGTATTATTTTTAACCTCATTTGCAAGGATAGGAGGCAATTTGAGTATGTTAGTGAATACTGGCAGTTTAGTAGAAGGTTGTATATTGGCAAAGAATATTAAATCTTTAACAAATAAACCTATTATTACGAAAAACACAATACTAACACCCGAGCATATTAAAGTATTAGAATCATTTTTAATAGATGAGGTAGAAGTCGAGCCAACTTTAGCAAATGGAGAGCCATTTTTACCGAAAGAAATGGACGAAACAATTGCTCCTGCAGATAAAGAGGAAGATTTTGTTCAAATATACTTTAATACCGTACAAAACTATAAAAAACTATTCGGTAAATGGCAATCAGGTGCTCACATTGATTATGGAGTGGTAAGACAAACCATTATCCCTCTTATAGAACGACTTTTAGCTGAACCGAGAAATGTGAGGAATATTCATCATTATTCTAATAAAAGAGATTATCTCTATCACCATGCAGTCGCTACATCCTTAATTTCCGTCAGTATTGCTCAACAAATGCAATTAGAAAAAAGAGAGATTGCTATTGTCGCGGTAGCAGCGTTTTTGATGGATTGCGGAATGTGTAGAATCGATTCTAAAATTCTACAAAGCGTTTCAATCCTGAAGAAGGATGAATTCGTACAAATAAAAGAACACCCAATCTATAGCTATCAAATGGTTAGTAAAATCCCGTACATACAGGATGAAGTGAAATTAGCTATCTTACAACACCATGAAAGACAAGATCGTAGTGGTTATCCGTTTGGGTTACAAGATGATAAATTACACACAGTTAGTAGGATCATTTCCGTAGCAGACGTCTATCATGCAATGACTTCAGAAAGAATGTATAGACCTAAGCAGTCTCCTTATAAAGTACTTGAGCAACTACAGCAAGAGGCTTTCGGCAAATTTGACTTATTAGTGGTTAAGGCGTTGATTGCTGTTTTTTGTTCTATAAGTATTGGAACGATTGTGAAGCTTTCAAGTGGAGATGTAGCGGAAGTTGCGTTTATTGAACAAGACTCTCCAACAAGACCAATGGTAAAAGTTCAGAAAACTGGTGAGTTTATTTCACTAAAACAAAGGTTAGATCTTTATATAGAAGATATAAAATAATAGCTTTCTATTAAAAGTCAGATGTTTACAACGTCTGACTTTTAATATTGTAAATAGTAATTGTACTATAGAAGGGGACTAAAATAACTTTTGAAAATAATAATTGCAATATAATTTTCTGCATGATATAATCAATCAAGTCAGTAACCAATTCATTTTGTACAAATAAACTTCTTGAAAATAGTTGTTGACATGAATGTTTAAAACGTGTTATATTAATGAGGTCGCTTTTGGAGCGGCGTTAACAAAAAGCTCTTTGAAAACTAAACAAAACAACAGCGTGTAAGTTAATCTTTAAGATTAACAACAAACAATTAATTGACATTAGTCAGCAAACATTATGAGCATAAGCTCAAACACTCTTCGGAGAGTTTGATCCTGGCTCAGGACGAACGCTGGCGGCGTGCCTAATACATGCAAGTCGAGCGAATCTGATAAAAGCTTGCTTTTTGAAGATTAGCGGCGGACGGGTGAGTAACACGTGGGCAACCTGCCTGTAAGACTGGGATAACTTCGGGAAACCGGAGCTAATACCGGATAATATAAAGAACCTCCTGGTTCTTTATTGAAAGATGGTTTCGGCTATCACTTACAGATGGGCCCGCGGCGCATTAGCTAGTTGGTGAGGTAACGGCTCACCAAGGCAACGATGCGTAGCCGACCTGAGAGGGTGATCGGCCACACTGGGACTGAGACACGGCCCAGACTCCTACGGGAGGCAGCAGTAGGGAATCTTCCACAATGGACGAAAGTCTGATGGAGCAACGCCGCGTGAGCGATGAAGGCCTTCGGGTCGTAAAGCTCTGTTGTTAGGGAAGAACAAGTACCGGAGTAACTGCCGGTACCTTGACGGTACCTAACCAGAAAGCCACGGCTAACTACGTGCCAGCAGCCGCGGTAATACGTAGGTGGCAAGCGTTGTCCGGAATTATTGGGCGTAAAGCGCGCGCAGGCGGTTTCTTAAGTCTGATGTGAAAGCCCACGGCTCAACCGTGGAGGGTCATTGGAAACTGGGAAACTTGAGTGCAGAAGAGGAAAGTGGAATTCCACGTGTAGCGGTGAAATGCGTAGAGATGTGGAGGAACACCAGTGGCGAAGGCGACTTTCTGGTCTGTAACTGACGCTGAGGCGCGAAAGCGTGGGGAGCAAACAGGATTAGATACCCTGGTAGTCCACGCCGTAAACGATGAGTGCTAAGTGTTAGGGGGTTTCCGCCCCTTAGTGCTGCAGCTAACGCATTAAGCACTCCGCCTGGGGAGTACGGTCGCAAGACTGAAACTCAAAGGAATTGACGGGGGCCCGCACAAGCGGTGGAGCATGTGGTTTAATTCGAAGCAACGCGAAGAACCTTACCAGGTCTTGACATCCTTTTGCCTTCCCTAGAGATAGGGCGTTCCCCTTCGGGGGACAAAAGTGACAGGTGGTGCATGGTTGTCGTCAGCTCGTGTCGTGAGATGTTGGGTTAAGTCCCGCAACGAGCGCAACCCTTGATCTTAGTTGCCAGCATTAAGTTGGGCACTCTAAGATGACTGCCGGTGACAAACCGGAGGAAGGTGGGGATGACGTCAAATCATCATGCCCCTTATGACCTGGGCTACACACGTGCTACAATGGACGGTACAAAGGGCAGCAAAACCGCGAGGTCGAGCCAATCCCATAAAACCGTTCTCAGTTCGGATTGTAGGCTGCAACTCGCCTACATGAAGCTGGAATCGCTAGTAATCGCGGATCAGCATGCCGCGGTGAATACGTTCCCGGGCCTTGTACACACCGCCCGTCACACCACGAGAGTTTGTAACACCCGAAGTCGGTGGGGTAACCTGGGCACAACTTAGCCTCTTATAATTATGATAGGAAGTTAAGTTGTGCCTAGGAGCCAGCCGCCTAAGGTGGGACAGATGATTGGGGTGAAGTCGTAACAAGGTAGCCGTATCGGAAGGTGCGGCTGGATCACCTCCTTTCTAAGGAATAATACGCTTGTTGTTTTGTTTAGTTTTGAGAGAGCATTCCTCTTTCAAACTTTAGATAGTATAAAAGCTATCGAACCATGTTCTTTGAAAACTAGATAACATAAGTAATGTCAAGATACATCAAAAGTATCGTTCATCTTAGTAAATTTTCTTTATTAGATATCTATTCGCGATATCGAGGTTAAGTTATTAAGGGCGCACGGTGGATGCCTTGGCACTAGGAGCCGATGAAGGACGGGACTAACACCGATATGCTTTGGGGAGCTGTAAGTGAGCTTTGATCCAGAGATTTCCGAATGGGGAAACCCACTACTCGTAATGGAGTAGTATCTTTACCTGAATACATAGGGTAATGAAGGCAGACCCGGGGAACTGAAACATCTAAGTACCCGGAGGAAGAGAAAGCAAACGCGATTTCCTGAGTAGCGGCGAGCGAAACGGAATTAGCCCAAACCAAGAGGCTTGCCTCTTGGGGTTGTAGGACACTCAACATGGAGTTACAAAGGAACGGGGTAAATGAAGCGACCTGGAAAGGTCAGCCGTAGAAGGTAAAAGCCCTGTAGTTGAAACTTCGTTCCCTCCTGAGTGGATCCTGAGTACGGCGGGACACGAGAAATCCCGTCGGAAGCAGGGAGGACCATCTCCCAAGGCTAAATACTCCCTAGTGACCGATAGTGAACCAGTACCGTGAGGGAAAGGTGAAAAGCACCCCGGAAGGGGAGTGAAAAGATCCTGAAACCGTGTGCCTACAAGTAGTTAGAGCCCTATGTTTTTTCTTCGGAAAAAACCCGGGTGATAGCGTGCCTTTTGTAGAATGAACCGGCGAGTTACGATCCCGTGCAAGGTTAAGTCGATGAGACGGAGCCGTAGCGAAAGCGAGTCTGAATAGGGCGAATGAGTACGTGGTCGTAGACCCGAAACCAGGTGATCTACCCATGTCCAGGGTGAAGTTCAGGTAACACTGAATGGAGGCCCGAACCCACGCACGTTGAAAAGTGCGGGGATGAGGTGTGGGTAGGGGTGAAATGCCAATCGAACCTGGAGATAGCTGGTTCTCTCCGAAATAGCTTTAGGGCTAGCCTCATGTGTTAGAGTCTTGGAGGTAGAGCACTGATTGGACTAGGGGCCCTCATCGGGTTACCGAATTCAGTCAAACTCCGAATGCCAAAGACTTATCCATGGGAGTCAGACTGCGAGTGATAAGATCCGTAGTCAAGAGGGAAACAGCCCAGACCGCCAGCTAAGGTCCCAAAGTATACGTTAAGTGGAAAAGGATGTGGAGTTGCTTAGACAACCAGGATGTTGGCTTAGAAGCAGCCACCATTTAAAGAGTGCGTAATAGCTCACTGGTCGAGTGACTCTGCGCCGAAAATGTACCGGGGCTAAACGTATCACCGAAGCTGCGGACTGTTCTTACGAACAGTGGTAGGAGAGCGTTCTAAGGGCGTTGAAGCTAGACCGTAAGGACTGGTGGAGCGCTTAGAAGTGAGAATGCCGGTATGAGTAGCGAAAGATGGGTGAGAATCCCATCCACCGAATGCCTAAGGTTTCCTGAGGAAGGCTCGTCCGCTCAGGGTTAGTCAGGACCTAAGCCGAGGCCGAAAGGCGTAGGCGATGGATAACAGGTTGATATTCCTGTACCACCTTCACTCCGTTTGAGCAATGGGGGGACGCAGGAGGATAGGGTAAGCGCGCTGTTGGATATGCGCGTCCAAGCAGTAAGGCTGAGAAGTAGGCAAATCCGCTTCTCATAAAGGCTGAGCTGTGATGGCGAGGGAAATTTAGTACCGAAGTTCCTGATTTCACACTGCCAAGAAAAGCCTCTAGCGAGGAGAATGGTGCCTGTACCGCAAACCGACACAGGTAGGCGAGGAGAGAATCCTAAGGTGAGCGAGAGAACTCTGGTTAAGGAACTCGGCAAAATGACCCCGTAACTTCGGGAGAAGGGGTGCTCTGTTAGGGTGTTAAAGCCCGAGAGAGCCGCAGTGAATAGGCCCAGGCGACTGTTTAGCAAAAACACAGGTCTCTGCGAAGCCGCAAGGCGAAGTATAGGGGCTGACGCCTGCCCGGTGCTGGAAGGTTAAGGGGAGAGGTTAGCGCAAGCGAAGCTTTGAACCGAAGCCCCAGTAAACGGCGGCCGTAACTATAACGGTCCTAAGGTAGCGAAATTCCTTGTCGGGTAAGTTCCGACCCGCACGAAAGGCGTAACGATCTGGGCACTGTCTCAACCAGAGACTCGGTGAAATTATAGTACCTGTGAAGATGCAGGTTACCCGCGACAGGACGGAAAGACCCCGTGGAGCTTTACTGTAGCCTGATATTGAATTTTGGTACAGCTTGTACAGGATAGGTAGGAGCCTGAGAAGCCGGAGCGCTAGCTTCGGTGGAGGCGTCGGTGGGATACTACCCTGGCTGTATTGAAATTCTAACCCGCACCCCTAATCGGGGTGGGAGACAGTGTCAGGTGGGCAGTTTGACTGGGGCGGTCGCCTCCTAAAGAGTAACGGAGGCGCCCAAAGGTTCCCTCAGAATGGTTGGAAATCATTCGTAGAGTGTAAAGGCACAAGGGAGCTTGACTGCGAGACCTACAAGTCGAGCAGGGACGAAAGTCGGGCTTAGTGATCCGGTGGTTCCGCATGGAAGGGCCATCGCTCAACGGATAAAAGCTACCCCGGGGATAACAGGCTTATCTCCCCCAAGAGTCCACATCGACGGGGAGGTTTGGCACCTCGATGTCGGCTCATCGCATCCTGGGGCTGTAGTCGGTCCCAAGGGTTGGGCTGTTCGCCCATTAAAGCGGTACGCGAGCTGGGTTCAGAACGTCGTGAGACAGTTCGGTCCCTATCCGTCGTGGGCGCAGGAAATTTGAGAGGAGCTGTCCTTAGTACGAGAGGACCGGGATGGACGCACCGCTGGTGTACCAGTTGTCTTGCCAAAGGCATAGCTGGGTAGCTACGTGCGGACGGGATAAGTGCTGAAAGCATCTAAGCATGAAGCCCCCCTCAAGATGAGATTTCCTTTAGCGCAAGCTAGTAAGATCCCTGAAAGATGATCAGGTAGATAGGTTCGAGGTGGAAGCGTGGCGACACGTGTAGCTGACGAATACTAATAGATCGAGGACTTAACCAAATTAGAACGATACAATCACTTTCTTGATATGAAAATATGTTATCTAGTTTTGAAGGACCAAACCTTCAAACTTCATATGTCTGGTAATGATGGCGAAGAGGCCACACCCGTTCCCATACCGAACACGGAAGTTAAGCTCTTCAGCGCCGATGGTAGTTGGGGGCTGTCCCCCTGTGAGAGTAGGACGTTGCCAGGCAAAGAGATAAGAAAAGTTCAGCGTTTAGGCGCTGGGCTTTTTTTGTTCTTGATTAGGAAATTATAATGGATAATTGTTTTGTTTAAATGAAGAAACTTTAGGTGTAGCATAAATTCATCAAGGGGTAACAAAAGGTTAGAAAGGTGTATCATAAAATCTTGAAGGTGTAGCATTAAAGTTGCGATGTGTAACGTATAAAATGGTGGTGTAGCATAAAGCGCCAGAAGTGTATCATAAATCATTTATAGTGTAGCAAAAAGAGCCTGAAAAGTAACAAGTATTATTTAATCAAACAAAAGTGCTAAAAGAAAAGCAGAGAATTAACAAAAATTATTAAACGAAATATAAGTGAATCAACTTTATAAATACGATTCGTTTATTGAAAAACGAATTATTTTCTTTATGGACTTTTACTATGTTAGTTTATGACACCGTTTATTAATAATATATTAGTTAAATAATTCGTTTTTCGTATAGTATTCGTACATTGTGAAACGGACTCAAGTAGTCTAATATTACAGAATGAAGAAGGTGAAGAGCTAATGATCTCAAATGAAGATGATATTAAAAAATTAATTAGTCTAGACGAATGGATGATGAGTATATTAAAAACTACTTACCGCCTAAATTTACCTGACTGGTGGATATGTGCTGGGTTTGTTCGTTCAAAAGTTTGGGATACCTTGCATGATTTTCCTGAACGTACCCCAATAGAGGATATAGATGTTATTTATTTTGATGAGTCTAACATAGATGAAGAAGTAGATAAACAGATTGAAATGCACCTACATTCTATTCATCCCAAAATACCTTGGTCCGTAAAAAATGAAGCGAGAATGCATCTGAAAAATAATATACCTCCATATTCTTCTTCTGTTGATGCAATATCAAAATTTCCAGAGACAGCTACTGCGATAGGAGTCAAATTAGATAAGGAACATAACTTAGTACTAACAACACCATGTGGTATAAATGACTTGATAAACATGATAGTTAAGCCTACCTCATTTTTTCAAACGAACAAAGAACAAATACATATATACAATAATCGTTTAAAAATGAAGAAGTGGCATGAAAAATGGAATAAAGTAAAGTATGACTTATAAAAACAAGAGGATTCTAGAAAGAAGTGGATAGAAGCCTCTATCCACTTCTAAATAACTCATGTAAAAAAGTGAATAGTAAATAAGGCACTTTATTCTCTGTAACAGAAAGAAATTCGATAATATAAGAACGATCACTACTATGAAAAGTGTGCATCAGTTCTCCCCACCACTCCGTTTCATATCGAGAGACCATACTTAAGTTGTACAAGATTAAGTAATGAACCATTAGCTCGTTCAAGCTATGCTTGAACGTTTCCTTGTCTCTAGGAAAGAGAACGATTTTGTCTAACAAGCTAACTTGTATAGGGAAACTATTGTTCAAATGAACGTCCCCGCTAAATACAAGATGGTTTTCCGAATCACCCTTCTCGTGTTTCAATTTTGTGTTCGCTTCTACAAAGGAAATAAATCTATCTTTCGTCATATGATAATCATCTAGAATAGAATCACGAAAAGACCAAGGTCCATTTGGATACTCCCCAATTTCCATCATATTGTTTTTCTTCTGAAGAGTAACAAACATTTCACGTAGCTCCGGAATAAAGAGTAGTAATTCTTCCATTGAGAATTTTGTCCCCTCTATATGTTTCACATGAAACATTTTGTCGGAAAAGAGTGAAAAAAGTCCATTCTTTTGCGTTTTTACTTCATCATGTAAAAACGTATAGCTTTGCTTTTTCCTTTTACGCGTAGAAACTCCATGGGCTAATACAGAAGTATTCTCTGGATAGTGTGGATCGACTGTCAATAAACATGCTTTTATAAGCTGTACCATTCCGTAAAACAATAGTACAGGTTTTATGGAAAGAGGTGATTTCTTAGCTTGCTCATAATAGGTTATACCGTGCTCAAGGAAGTAGATAAATCGATAAACATTTGCATAACTTAGTTCTAAGTTTGCAATCCCTTGCTTTTTATAACATTTATGTAAAAATGGTTGTGCAACATCTGCAGATTGAAATATATGAAACGAATCAAGCAGGTTTTTCATCATAACTCCCCTTTAAAGCCTAAATGTATTTTTCTGAATAATCCAACTTATCCTTACCTTCTTGACAGTATTTTACCCAGTTGTTACGCTACTAATAATATTTTCAGGTTTCATTATTAAAGGGGGATTTTTTGTCATGTGGGAAAGCAAGTTTGCAAAAGAAGGTTTAACGTTTGATGATGTTCTTTTAGTACCAGCAAAATCAGAAGTTCTTCCGAAAGACGTAGATTTAACTGTCCGTTTAACCGATACATTACAGTTAAATGTACCAATCATTAGCGCTGGTATGGATACTGTTACCGAAGCTGCAATGGCTATTGCAATGGCTAGACAAGGTGGATTAGGTATTATTCATAAAAATATGTCTATTGAACAGCAAGCTGAGCAAGTAGACAAGGTAAAGCGTTCTGAAAGTGGCGTTATTACAAATCCTTTCTTTTTAACTCCCGACCATCAAGTATTTGATGCAGAACACTTAATGGGTAAATATAGAATTTCTGGTGTTCCAATCGTAAACAATCTCGAAGAAAAAATTCTAGTAGGTATTTTGACTAACCGAGATTTGCGTTTTATTTCGGATTATTCTATCCCGATTTCAGATGTCATGACAAAAGAAAACTTAGTGACAGCTCCTGTTGGTACGACATTAGCTGAAGCAGAAAAAATCCTTCAAAAGTATAAAATTGAAAAGTTGCCTTTAGTAGATGAAACAGGCGTTTTAAAAGGTTTAATTACCATTAAGGATATTGAAAAAGTTATCGAATTCCCAAATTCAGCAAAAGATTCCCAAGGTAGATTAGTAGTAGGTGCAGCTGTCGGTGTTACTGCTGATACGATGATTCGCGTGGAGAAATTAGTAGAAGCTGGGGTAGATGTAATAGTAGTAGATACAGCACATGGGCATTCCCAAGGTGTTATCGATACGGTAAGAAAAATAAGAGAAGCATTCCCAGGTTTAAATATTATTGCAGGTAATGTGGCAACGGCTGAAGCTACTAGAGAGTTAGTTGAAGCCGGAGCAAATATAGTTAAAGTTGGTATTGGACCGGGCTCTATTTGTACGACGCGGGTCGTTGCTGGTGTCGGTGTACCACAAATTACTGCCGTTTATGACTGCGCAACAGAAGCAAGAAAACATGGTGTTTCTATTATTGCTGATGGTGGTATTAAGTATTCTGGTGATATTGTAAAGGCGCTAGCAGCTGGTGGACACGTTGTTATGTTAGGAAGTATGTTAGCTGGTACATCGGAAAGTCCTGGAGAAACAGAAATATACCAAGGCCGTCGCTTTAAAGTATACCGTGGTATGGGCTCCGTTGGTGCAATGGAAAAAGGAAGCAAAGATCGATATTTCCAAGAGGACAATAAAAAGTTTGTTCCAGAAGGAATTGAAGGACGTGTACCATATAAAGGTCCTGTAGGCGAAACTATTTATCAAATGGTAGGCGGCTTGCGTTCTGGTATGGGTTATTGTGGATCAAAGAACTTAGAGGAATTAAGAGAAAATGCTCAATTTGTCAAAATGACCGGGGCTGGATTAAGAGAAAGTCATCCCCATGATGTGCAAATTACAAAAGAATCACCTAACTATTCCATATCTTAACAACCTATGGTTCAATAGGCTTAACATAGATGGAGAAAGTACCCAACTTTCTCTGTCTATTTTTTTTGTACAATGTATGTTAAAATAACGACTATGTGAAAAAAAGTATGGAGGTCATACAAGTGAAAAAGAATTTTAAAAAGTTATTAATTAGTATTTTATCCATTGTGTTAATAAGTACAGTATTCACTATAAATCCAGTAAAAGCGCAAGAGAATGATTTTCTTAATGTAAATGCAAGTGCTGCTATTTTAGTAGATTACAATACAGGACAAGTTATATATCAAAAAAATGCGGATGTTTTATTACCAATCGCAAGTATGACAAAGATGATGTCAGAGTACTTAATCCTTGAGGCAATCAATGAAGGAAGACTTAAATGGGATGACCAGTACAACGTAAGTGAGTATGTTTACCGTGTATCACAAAATAGAGGTCTATCGAATGTACCTTTACGAGCAGATGGCACCTATTCAGTGAAAGAGTTATATGAAGCGATGGCGATTTACTCTGCTAACGGAGCAACTATTGCGCTAGCAGAAATGGTTGGTGGATCTGAAAGTAATTTTGTGCGTATGATGAATGACAAAGGTGCAGAACTAGGCTTAGGAGAATTTGAGTTTGTTAATACTACAGGATTAAACAACAGCAGTCTTGGTGGGATGCACCCTGAAGGTACTGCAGCTGATGCAGAAAGTAGAATGTCTGCAGAGGCTCTAGCAAAACTAGCTTATTTCTTAGTTAAAGATTTTCCAGAATTATTAGATACAGCGAGTATTCCTTTTAAAAAATTCCGTGAAGGAACAACTGATGAGATTGATATGCCTAACTGGAATCGAATGGTATCCCATTCACAGTTTATCTATCCAGGAGCAGACGGTATTAAAACAGGTTTTACTTCTGCTGCAGGTTACTCTTTTACAGGCACAGCTAAGCGAGATGATTTACGTTTGATTTCCGTAGTGATGAATGCTAAAAATGCTGACGGTAATTCAACAGAATTTTCACGTTTTAGAGAAACAGAAAAAATGTTTAATTATGGTTTCACAAATTACTCTGTTACTGAATTATTCCCAGCAGGATTCCAACTAGAAGAGCAAGAAGTTGTTTCTGTAACGAAAGGGAAAGAAAAAGAAGTATCAGTGGAAACAAGCGAAGCATTAAAAATGTTAGTGAAGCGTGCGGAAGAAGATATGTTTGAAGCGGTCTATGTACTCGATGAAGAGCTATTAAATGATAAAGGTGAGTTAACAGCACCAATTGAAAAAGGAACGAAGATTGGTTATATGACGGTTAACTACACTGGTAATGATTTAAATTATTTGTTTGATCAATCTGTAACAGTAGATTTGGTAACAACAGTAGATATTGAAAAAGCTAATTGGTTTGTTTTAGCGACAAGAGGAATCGGCGGATTTTTCGGAGACATTTGGTCTTCTGTTGCTAGCACAGTAAAAGGTTGGTTCTAATAAAATATGAAAGCCCCTCTATTCCACATCGGATAGAGGGCTTTTTGTATAGAAATGAAACGAATAATTTTTTATTAGGATTTTTATTCGAATTCATGTAAAATATAGGTCAGGTATGTAAACAATATGGACAAGCTCCATTATACTTTAAATTAACATCATTTAGCCTACTACATAGAGGGGGATTTTATTATGACAAACACTGGAACAGATCGCGTTAAACGCGGTATGGCAGAAATGCAAAAAGGCGGCGTAATTATGGACGTTGTCAATGCAGAACAAGCAAGAATTGCGGAGGAAGCTGGAGCTGTTGCTGTAATGGCATTAGAGCGTGTACCTGCAGATATTCGTGCAGCAGGTGGAGTAGCTCGTATGGCTGATCCTACAATTATTGAGGATGTTATGAAGGCGGTTACTATTCCAGTAATGGCAAAAGCACGTATTGGCCATATTGTAGAAGCACGTGTTTTAGAATCAATGGGTGTAGATTACCTTGATGAGAGTGAAGTATTAACTCCTGCAGATGAAGAGTATCACTTAGATAAGCGTTCATTTACAGTACCATTTGTATGTGGTTGCCGTGATCTAGGAGAAGCATCACGCCGAATTGGTGAAGGTGCATCTATGCTTCGTACGAAGGGTGAACCGGGAACTGGTAATATCGTAGAGGCTGTTCGCCATATGCGTAAAGTAAATGCGCAAGTTCGCAAGCTTGTTCATATGAGTGAAGATGAGATAATGACAGAAGCAAAATTATTAGGCGCACCTTTTGAAATATTACTTGAAATCAAACGTTTAGGTAAATTACCAGTTGTAAACTTTGCTGCAGGTGGTATTGCTACTCCAGCTGATGCAGCGTTAATGATGCAACTTGGAGCAGACGGAGTATTCGTAGGTTCTGGTATCTTCAAATCAGACAACCCGGCTAAATTTGCACGTGCAATTGTAGAAGCAACAACGCACTACCAAGATTATGAGTTAATTGCTAGTCTTTCAAAAGGATTAGGTTCAGCGATGAAAGGTATCGAGATCTCTTCTTTATTACCTGAAAATCGTATGCAAGAACGCGGCTGGTAAAAAGGAGTTATCCAATATGTTGAAAATAGGTGTTTTAGGGCTTCAAGGAGCTGTAAGAGAACATGTTCGTTCTATTGAGGCAGCAGGTGCAGAGGCTCATGTTATTAAGAAAGTAGAACAATTACTAGAGATGGATGGCTTAATTATCCCTGGTGGCGAAAGTACAACGATGCGTCGCTTAATTGATAAATATTCATTCATGGACTCGCTTAAACAATTTGCAGCAGAAGGTAAGCCAATGTTCGGTACTTGTGCAGGCTTAATTTTAATAGCTAAACAAATTGTTGGCTACGGGGAACCACATATTGGCGTTATGGATGTAGTTGTAGAGCGTAACTCTTTTGGGCGTCAAGTAGACAGTTTTGAAGCAGAGCTAAGCATTGCTGGTGTTGGGGAAGACTTTATTGGTGTGTTTATAAGAGCGCCACATATCGTAGAAGTTGGCGAAGAAGTAGAAGTATTATGCAAACATAATGGACGTATTGTAGCGGCTAGACAAGGTCAGTTTTTAGGTTGCTCGTTCCATCCAGAATTAACGGATGATCACCGTATAACAGAGTACTTTGTAAAAATGGTAGAAGAGTCTAAATTAAAAACAATTGCATAAAACTATTGCAACTAAGCTAAACTTATAGTAAATTATTACAAAAGCAACAATAGACAGTATAAAATGATATATTTATAAAACAATGACAGGAAATAGTAACAAGTCTTTTATACTTTAGAGAGCCAGTGGTAGGTGCAAACTGGTGTATAAACCTTGTGAATCCATCCTTGAGTAAAGTAGCCTAATAGCATAGTATGTATGCTTAGTAAGTTACTTCGGTATAGAATGCCGTTATCTATGGAAAGTGGGAGAAATGTAGTCTTTTTTTGGCTAAAAGGTTTCTTCAACATGGGTGGCAACACGGGAATATACTCTCGTCCCTATTATGGGGACGGGAGTTTTTTATATTTTTTTAACATATAGGAGGCAAAAAATCATGTTAGATTTAAAGTTATTACGCGCTAACTTTGAAGAGGTAAAAGAAAAGCTTCAACATCGTGGAGAAGACTTGACGGATTTAAATCATTTTGAAGCATTAGATGTAAGAAGAAGAGAACTATTAATGCAAACAGAACAGTTAAAAAGCAAGCGAAACGATGTGTCTCAACAAGTAGCTTTATTGAAAAGAGAAAAGCAAGATGCTGACCAATTAATAACTGAAATGCGTGAAGTAGGGGATCAAATTAAAGAGCTTGACGAAGAGCTACGAGGTGTAGAAGAGAAGTTAGAATCATTACTTTTATCTATTCCTAACATTCCTCATGAGAGCGTTCCTGTTGGTACAACAGAAGATGATAACGTAGAAGCAAGAATATGGGGAGAAGTTCGAAACTTTGAATTCGAACCAAAACCACATTGGGAAGTTGCTGATGAATTAGGAATATTGGATTTCGAACGTGCAGGAAAAGTAACAGGAAGTCGTTTTGTATTTTACCGTGGCTTAGGCGCTCGTTTAGAAAGAGCTCTATTTAACTTCATGTTAGATTTACATGTGGATGAGCATGGCTATACTGAAGTGTTACCTCCGTACTTAATCAATAGAGCAAGTATGACTGGGACTGGACAATTACCTAAATTTGAAGAAGATGCATTCTTAATTGAAAAGGAAGATTATTTTTTAGCACCAACTGCAGAGGTACCAGTAACAAATATTCACCGTGACGAAATTCTTACAGATGAAATGCTACCAATCAACTATGCGGCATTTAGCGCTTGTTTCCGCTCTGAAGCAGGTTCTGCGGGGCGTGATACACGTGGACTAATTCGACAACACCAGTTTAATAAAGTGGAACTGGTAAAATTTGTTAAGCCAGAAGATTCTTATGCAGAGCTAGAGAAATTAACTGGACACGCTGAAAAAGTATTACAGTTACTTGGCCTACCATACCGAGTACTGAGTATGTGTACAGCAGATTTAGGGTTCACAGCTGCTAAAAAGTATGATATTGAAGTATGGATTCCAAGCTACGGGACGTACCGAGAAATTTCTTCTTGCAGTAACTTTGAAGCATTCCAAGCAAGGCGTGCGAACATTCGCTTCCGTCGTGATCCAAAGGCAAAACCTGAACATGTGCACACATTAAATGGTTCTGGACTTGCTATCGGTAGAACAGTAGCGGCAATTATTGAAAACTATCAGCAAGAAGATGGAACGATTTTAATTCCAGAAGTGTTGCGTCCTTACATGGGAAATAAAGAATTTATTACAAAATAAGCTACAGAAAAAAGTAGAGAAAAAAATTCTCTACTTTTTTTCTTAGAATGGTTGACATGTTATTTGTATATATGATATATTACTACTTGTCGATACGGAGGAATACCCAAGTCTGGCTGAAGGGATCGGTCTTGAAAACCGACAGGGGTGTCAAAGCCCGCGGGGGTTCGAATCCCTCTTCCTCCTCCATTGATTATTAATAGGAACTATCCTATTATTATAGCGCATAAATTGGAGAACATATCCGTTACCTGGAGAAGTAACGGATTTTTTGTTGGAATGAAAAGCCGCCAAGCAATTGGCGGCTTATTTTTTATAAGTGTTGTTAGGAATAAGGATTAGTTCAGGCTCCTCCAGATATATAGGTGAAATTTCAGGATATATAATAATTATCAATTTAAAATTAAAAGTTTAAGCCATACGAGTAGTTTACCGAATAAGGCTAAGAAAAGCCCCAATCATCCTGCTAACAAAGCAAAATGGTTGGGGCTTTTTTTACTTTTCTTATTTTTTCACAAGTAATTGTGTTTGTCTAATATGGTTTGAAACCTTTTCAATAATAGGTTCAATGGAAGTTTCATTTTGTACCACATCATACTCGTTGATATTTAATCGTAATACAGGACATGCATTGAAGTTATTGATCCAATTCTCGTAGCGACCATGCATTTCTTGCCAATACTCAATAGGAGTTTGCTGCTCCATCGGACGACCTCTTTGCTCAATACGAGTTAAAATATCCTCTAAGCTTCCTTCTAAATAAATTAGTAAGTCAGGATGTGGGAAGTAAGGTGTCATCACCATTGCTTCAAAAAGGCTAGTATATGTTTCATAATCAACTGGTGTCATTGTACCTTTTTCATAATGCATTTTGGCAAAAATACCTGTATCTTCATAAATGGAACGATCTTGAATGAATCCTCCACCGTACTCAAATATTTTCTTTTGCTCTTTATATCGTTCAGCTAAAAAGTAAATTTGTAAGTGAAAGCTCCAACGTTGGAAATCAGCATAAAATTTATCTAAATATGGATTTGTGTCCACTTTTTCAAAAGATGTACGAAAATCAAGAGCTTGTGCTAATGCTTTTGTCATGGTTGATTTTCCAACACCAACTGTACCTGCAATAGTAATAACAGCATTTGATGGTATACCGTATTTTTCTCTTAAATTCATGTAATGACTACTCCTTTATGCAACGTGTCTTGTAATTTTTGAATAATAAGTTGTAAATCTTCTTCTCGTTGGACGAAGTCAATGTCATCGCCACTGAAACGAAGCACGGGAATATTAGGATATTTCTTCTCAAACTCAATCATTGCTGCATCATAATCGATGCTAAGTTGTTGTAAATAAAGTGGATCAATATTTTTCTCTATTTCTCTTCCACGCATTTGAATTCGTTCTAATAGCGTATCTAAGCTAGCGTTTAAATATACGACTACATTTGGCACAGGCATGTCCTGCGTTAAAATATCGTATATATTTAAATACTTATCATATTGTTTATCTCTTAAAGTACGCTTGGCGAAGATTAAGTTTTTCATTATATGATAATCTGCTACAACAGGGTTATCATTTTGTAAATATAATGTTTCGATGTCTTCTAATTGCTTATATCTATTGCATAGGAAGAACATTTCTGTTTGAAAACTCCACTCATCAATATTCTTATAAAATTTCCCGAGAAATGGATTTTCATCTACAATTTCTTTTAATAAATGATAGTTAAATTCAGCTGCGATCTTTTTTGCTAAAGAAGTTTTTCCTACACCAATTGGACCTTCAACTGTAATAAATGGTGTTGCTTGCAATGTATTGCACCCCTTTACTAATAGAAACCATACAAAGTTACTATATTTGGACAGATAAATAATATTCTACCATACATGTTGTGATAGGTGGGGAAAAATTTCTACCATAAGAAATGCAAAAAAAGAAGACCGTTCTTTTAAAACGAAAGATAAATCCTCCATTTTGAAAACGGTCTAAACTATTAATTTGTTGTAGGTAGCTTTCTTACTTCAAAGTTGTCGTAAATGAGTAACCAGTTTTGAGGAAAATATAAACCTAGCTTCCAATAACTTACCCCTCGTAAGTTTAATTCTTTAACGAGATCGAATTTAGCTTGTATGCTCCTAGCATCTTCAAACCATACTTCATGTTCTGCTCCTTCGTTATCTACGTAATTAAAGAAAGGTGCTTGTGCCTCTTCGTCATATTGAATAGGTACATTGTTATCGCTTGCTAATTTTATAGCCGCTTGTGGACTTAACGCTCTAGCATATTCTCCACCAGGCTCGAATGGAAGTGTCCAATCGTAGCCATATAAATTTTGTCCCATCATTATTTTTTCGCTAGGCATTTCTGTTATTGCATACTCGAGCACTTCTCTAACTGGTCCAATTGGAGATACAGCCATTGGAGGGCCTCCACTATAACCCCATTCATATGTCATAATAACAACAAAATCTACAATTTCTCCGTGTGCTTTATAATCGTGCGCTTCGTACCAACGTCCTGGCTGATCTGCTCTCGTTTTTGGTGCTAGTGCAGTAGAGATAAGCCATCCTTCTTGGCGGAAACGGTCTCGCGCTTTTCGTAGAAATGTATTATATGCTTCTCTGTCTTCAGGACGCAAATATTCTAAATCTAAATGAATATCACGGAAGTTATACTTTCTCGCAGTAGTTACAATATTGTTTAATAAATTATTTTGTACAGTCATATCATTCAAAATGACTCGACCTAAATCATCGCTAAACTGTCCATCTTCTAAGTTCGTTAATACCATCATAAGTATTACATTGTTTTGCTCTGCAATTTCAGGTATTCCATTTAACGGAGGCTCCTTTAATGAACCATCTCTTAAAATTTCAAAACTAAATGGAGCTAAGTATGTTAAAAGTGGTGCTGTATTTCTTGCACTTTGCAAGAGTTGGTCAGATACTGCGTTTCCTCGTGGTTCAATGTAAGCATTAAATTCCGCCTCTATTTTGGGTTGAGGTGGAATATATAGTCTCAGTCCAACACGTAGTGGCTGGTTCGTATTAATCTGGTTAATCTCTGCTAACCTAGTAGCAGAAATACCAAAGCTTCTGCCAATTGAAAATAAGTTATCGCCAGGTTGAACAAAATAAAAACGACCAACAATTGGAATAACAAGTGCCTGACCTACAACTAAATTATTTGGATTAGGTAAAGCATTGGATGCGACAATATCTTCTACAGTAGTACCGTAAGCTTGAGCGATACCAAAGAGTGTTTGCCCTTGTTGTACAACGTGTATTTGCAAAAGACTCACCCCTTCATAAATTTTCTCCTTTATCAATATATGAAGGGGATAGCAAAATCATGATGGAAGTTTATTTAAAATATCTTTTGTACAGGACACATTTGCCTTTAAGACGTTTTCCATCATCGTAAAGGCAAATTCATTATCTTCATCACTGTTAGACGCTATTGCGTCCTTTGGAATAGTTAAAGAAAAATCTCTCATATAAGCATCATTTGCCGTGAAGAGTACACAAATATTTCCGGCTATTCCTGTTAAAATGAGATCTGTAACATTAAAGTGAAGTAGCATTGTATGTAAAGGTGTATCATAGAATGCAGAGTGTCTTGGTTTAATGAGAAAAAAATCATCTTTATCTGGAGTTATCGAGCGAATGACATTTTTGCTAATTTCATTCGTACATTTATCTATAATCTTTGTGTAGTCCGCTTGCCATAAATCGTAATGGTCGTTAACGTATATGATAGGGAGCTTATGTTTGTTCATATGTTTTTTCAATTCTAATATATTTGGAAGCATCCCGATTGTTTTGTCCGCAAGTATTTTTCCATGGTTAAACTGAAAGTCATTAATCATGTCGATAATAAGTAAGGCAGTCTTTTTCAAATGTACACCTCCATAAGCATTATTGTACCTAATTTATTAAGAAAATATAGATATAAGGAATGGTTTCAAATGATCGAACAATTTTCTGATGAATATTTTATGAAGCTAGCAATAGAAGAAGCAAAAAAAGCGGAGTTAATAAATGAAGTTCCGATTGGTGCCATAATTGTAAAAGACAATGAGATAATTGGAACAGGATTTAATAGAAGGGAAACTAGCCAACGTTCTATCACGCATGCTGAAGTTTTAGCAATAGAGGAAGCTTGCGAAAAAGTCGGTTCCTGGCGACTAGAGGATACTACCCTATACGTAACATTAGAGCCATGTCCAATGTGCGCAGGAGCTATTGTGCAATCTCGTATAAAGAAAGTTGTCTATGGAGCAATCGACCCTAAAGCTGGATGTGCAGGAACTTTAATGAATTTATTACAAGAAGAGCGCTTTAACCATCAATCAGATGTAGTTAGTGGAGTGTTAGCGGAAGAGTGCGGGCAAATGCTCACTTCTTTCTTTCAAAAACTGAGAGAAAAGAAAAAAGCTGCGAAGCGTAAAGAATAGACTCCTAAAAATTTACAGATGAAACTGGTTGATTTTTTAGACGGAACAAGCTATACTTAGTCATGTACTCAACAGAGTGCACATAACATTATGTTATACTTTTGCCGTGCTAAGCGGGGAGGTAGCGGTGCCCTGTACTCGCAATCCGCTCTAGCGAGGCCGAATCCCTTCTCGAGGTTAGCAGGCTGTAGGGCTGCCTTAAGTAAGTGGTGTTGACACCTGGGTCCTGCGCAATGAGAACCCGTGAACTATGTCAGGTCCGGAAGGAAGCAGCATTAAGCGGACTCTCTCATGTGCCGCAGGGTTGCCTGGGTCGAGCTAACTGCTTAAGTAACGCCTATGGTGGCTAATCGACAGAAGGTGCACGGCAGTTATACTTATAAAAACAACTCACTCCTAAAGAGTGGGTTTTTTTATGGCCAAAAATGATTATTCTCCTTTGGTTTACTTTCTATAATAAGTTATAATAGGAAAAGGGAAAAATGGAGAGGGGGGCTTAAAAGTGGCATATCAAGCATTATATCGTGTTTTCCGACCACAACTCTTCCAAGATGTAGTTGGACAGGAGCATATAACAAAAACGTTACAAAACGCCCTGCTTCAACAGAAATTTTCACATGCATACCTTTTTTCTGGCCCCCGTGGTACAGGAAAAACGAGTGCGGCCAAAATATTAGCAAAAGCGGTTAACTGTGAACATGCACCAGTAGCGGAGCCGTGTAACGAATGTTCAGCATGTAAAGGAATTACAGACGGCTCTATATCAGATGTGTTAGAAATTGATGCTGCATCTAATAACGGAGTGGACGAAATTAGGGATATACGAGACAAGGTTAAGTATGCGCCTAGCTCAGTTCGTTACAAAGTTTATATTATTGATGAAGTACATATGCTTTCTATCGGTGCTTTTAATGCGTTATTAAAAACATTAGAAGAGCCACCAAAACATGTTATCTTTATTTTGGCAACGACAGAACCTCATAAAATACCTTTGACTATTATATCTAGATGTCAACGATTTGATTTCCGTAGGATCACTTCGGAGTCGATTGTTGGAAGGATGGAACAAGTCATACGCGCTCAAGGGATTTCTGCAGAACCGAAAGCTTTATCTGCTATTGCGAGAGCGGCAGAAGGTGGTATGAGGGATGCTTTAAGTTTACTAGATCAAGCTATATCTTTTAGTGATGGGGAATTAACAGTCCAAGATGCCCTTGCCATTACCGGTTCTGTATCTCAAACTTTTTTGACGAATTTGGTACAGGCCATCACAAATAAAGATGTAAGTGCAGCGTTAGATGCATTAAATGAATTATTTAGTCTAGGGAAAGACCCAACTCGTTTTCTAGAAGATTTAATTTTCTATTATCGTGATATGTTACTTTATAAGGCAGCTCCAAATTTAGAAAATATATTAGATATTGTAAAAGCAGATGACGAATTTAAGAATTTTGCAGAATCTATTCCTGCTCCAGCGATATACGAAACCATTGATATTCTAAATAGTAGTCAACAGGAAATGAAATGGACAAACCACCCTAGAATATATTTAGAAGTAGCACTTGTGAAGCTTTGCCAGCTAAAAGGTGGAACAACTGAAGCTGCAGATCAAAGTCAAGTCGATGTTTTACTTAACCGTATTAATCAATTGGAACAACAACTAAAGCAACTTTCTACTAATCAGGTAGCTGTACAAACTAGCAGCCCATCGGCAAAACCGCAAAGAACAGCTACATCAAAAAGTTCCTTTAAGCCAGCAACCGGTAAGATTAATGAAATATTAAAACAAGCGACACGCCCTGATCTAGATTTAGTAAAAAGTAAATGGGCTGAACTGTTAGAAGGATTAAAACACAATAATAAAGTATCTATAGCAGCGCTATTAAATGATAGTGAACCAGTAGCTGCCTCAACGAATGCTTTTGTGTTAAAATTTAAATATGAAATTCATTGTCAGATGGCATCAGACGAAGAGGCAAAACAACTTATTCAACAAATTCTTTCTGAATTAACAGGGAGAAACTTAGAGATGGTAGTTGTACCGATGGAGCAATGGCAATTAATTCGAGAAGATTTTATTAATGGACAAAAGTCTAGCGAAGACAAGCAAAAAGAAGCGGATGAAGATCCGTTAATTGAAGAAGCAAAAAAGCTTGTCGGTCCTGAACTATTAGAAATTAAAGACTAACTTATTATTAGGAGGAATGTAGCATGATGCGTGGCGGAATGGGTAACATGCAAAAAATGATGAAACAAATGCAAAAAATGCAAAAGGATATGGCAAAAGCTCAAGAAGAATTAGCTGTTAAAACAGTTGAAGGTACTGCTGGTGGCGGTATGGTAACGGTTATTGTAAACGGGCAAAAAGAAGTAATTGATGTAAATATTAAAGCTGAAGTAGTAGATCCAGATGACATCGAGATGTTACAAGACTTAGTCCTTGCGGCAACAAATGACGCACTGAAGAAAATGGAAGATTTAACAAATGATACAATGGGACAATTTACAAAAGGAATGAATATGCCAGGACTATTCTAGGAGGATAAGAAATGCACTATCCTGAACCTATATCAAAGCTTATTGATAGCTTTATGAAACTGCCAGGTATCGGGCCCAAAACGGCTGCTCGTCTGGCTTTTTTTATATTAAATATGAAAGAAGACACAGTTTTAGACTTTGCTAAAGCATTAGTGAATGCTAAGCGAAATTTATCTTATTGCACCGTTTGTGGGCATATTACAGATAAAGACCCGTGTTATATTTGTGACGATGAACGACGAGATCGTTCGATTATATGTGTTATTCAAGAAACAAAAGATGTTATCGCGATGGAAAAAATGAAAGACTACAATGGTTTGTATCATGTTCTACATGGTGCAATTTCTCCTATGGATGGCATTGGACCTGAGGATATTAAAATATCGGAGTTAATACAAAGGCTTCAAGGTGATGAAGTGCAAGAAGTTATATTAGCTACTAACCCTAATATTGAGGGGGAAGCTACTGCTATGTACATTTCTAGACTGTTGAAACCTACTGGAATTGTCATTACGAGAATTGCACATGGTTTACCAGTAGGTGGAGATTTAGAATATGCAGATGAAGTGACGTTATCAAAAGCATTAGAAGGAAGACGTCAAATATAACTTAATTTTTGAAATGGGGTAATAAAACGTATGTTCTTTCGGAAAAAGGACCGTTTAAAAAACCAATTTGATGAGAAAATAATGAAGCTAACGGAAGAAAATAAAGATCTTTGGTCAAAAAAGAAAGCATTAGTAGAAAAAAGTCTCGACCCTTCCGAAGAGGTTGTATGTAAACTCAAACTAGCGGAAGCAAAGTATCTCTTTCTATTAAAAGAAGTGCGATATCGAAAAATGAAAAAGTAGAAGTGCACTTTTGCGCTTCTACTTTTTCATTTTTATATGTTACAGCTAGTTCTAACTAATCCTCTATAATCATAAAATTATAGTAGTACAAGCGTATGGAGGGGGATTATTTTGCAACCTTTACTTGTTATAAGCATAATTATTGCTTTGATAATTGTAATATTAATAGTAGGAACACCGTTTAAACCGTTACGATTCCTTGGGCAAGGTGTAATTAAATTAATGATCGGAGCGTTATTCTTATTCTTCTTAAACGCATTTGGTAACTATTTTGGTATTCACGTCCCAATTAATGTTACTACTTCAGCCATTTCAGGTTTTTTAGGGATTCCGGGAGTAGCTGCATTAGTCATTATACAGATGTTTATTTTGTAGTTTATGATTGTTCCTATTACCTTGATAAATTTCCTTGTTAGGAAGTTTATTTTTTTTGTTGACTTCATTCATTATAGGTGATATATTATTACTTGTCGCTAAAACAGCGAACTGAACGACTTATAAAAAATAATAAAAAGTATTGACGTAAGAGTTTATGCGTGATATTATATTTAAGTCGTGTGAATGCGACACAAGCTCTTTGAAAACTAAACAAAACAACAGCGTGTAAGTTAATCTTTAAGATTAACAACAAACAATTAATTGACATTAGTCAGCAAACATTATGAGCATAAGCTCAAACACTCTTCGGAGAGTTTGATCCTGGCTCAGGACGAACGCTGGCGGCGTGCCTAATACATGCAAGTCGAGCGAATCTGATAAAAGCTTGCTTTTTGAAGATTAGCGGCGGACGGGTGAGTAACACGTGGGCAACCTGCCTGTAAGACTGGGATAACTTCGGGAAACCGGAGCTAATACCGGATAATATAAAGAACCTCCTGGTTCTTTATTGAAAGATGGTTTCGGCTATCACTTACAGATGGGCCCGCGGCGCATTAGCTAGTTGGTGAGGTAACGGCTCACCAAGGCAACGATGCGTAGCCGACCTGAGAGGGTGATCGGCCACACTGGGACTGAGACACGGCCCAGACTCCTACGGGAGGCAGCAGTAGGGAATCTTCCACAATGGACGAAAGTCTGATGGAGCAACGCCGCGTGAGCGATGAAGGCCTTCGGGTCGTAAAGCTCTGTTGTTAGGGAAGAACAAGTACCGGAGTAACTGCCGGTACCTTGACGGTACCTAACCAGAAAGCCACGGCTAACTACGTGCCAGCAGCCGCGGTAATACGTAGGTGGCAAGCGTTGTCCGGAATTATTGGGCGTAAAGCGCGCGCAGGCGGTTTCTTAAGTCTGATGTGAAAGCCCACGGCTCAACCGTGGAGGGTCATTGGAAACTGGGAAACTTGAGTGCAGAAGAGGAAAGTGGAATTCCACGTGTAGCGGTGAAATGCGTAGAGATGTGGAGGAACACCAGTGGCGAAGGCGACTTTCTGGTCTGTAACTGACGCTGAGGCGCGAAAGCGTGGGGAGCAAACAGGATTAGATACCCTGGTAGTCCACGCCGTAAACGATGAGTGCTAAGTGTTAGGGGGTTTCCGCCCCTTAGTGCTGCAGCTAACGCATTAAGCACTCCGCCTGGGGAGTACGGTCGCAAGACTGAAACTCAAAGGAATTGACGGGGGCCCGCACAAGCGGTGGAGCATGTGGTTTAATTCGAAGCAACGCGAAGAACCTTACCAGGTCTTGACATCCTTTTGCCTTCCCTAGAGATAGGGCGTTCCCCTTCGGGGGACAAAAGTGACAGGTGGTGCATGGTTGTCGTCAGCTCGTGTCGTGAGATGTTGGGTTAAGTCCCGCAACGAGCGCAACCCTTGATCTTAGTTGCCAGCATTAAGTTGGGCACTCTAAGATGACTGCCGGTGACAAACCGGAGGAAGGTGGGGATGACGTCAAATCATCATGCCCCTTATGACCTGGGCTACACACGTGCTACAATGGACGGTACAAAGGGCAGCAAAACCGCGAGGTCGAGCCAATCCCATAAAACCGTTCTCAGTTCGGATTGTAGGCTGCAACTCGCCTACATGAAGCTGGAATCGCTAGTAATCGCGGATCAGCATGCCGCGGTGAATACGTTCCCGGGCCTTGTACACACCGCCCGTCACACCACGAGAGTTTGTAACACCCGAAGTCGGTGGGGTAACCTGGGCACAACTTAGCCTCTTATAATTATGATAGGAAGTTAAGTTGTGCCTAGGAGCCAGCCGCCTAAGGTGGGACAGATGATTGGGGTGAAGTCGTAACAAGGTAGCCGTATCGGAAGGTGCGGCTGGATCACCTCCTTTCTAAGGAATAATACGCTTGTTGTTTTGTTTAGTTTTGAGAGAGCATTCCTCTTTCAAACTTTAGATAGTATAAAAGCTATCGAACCATGTTCTTTGAAAACTAGATAACATAAGTAATGTCAAGATACATCAAAAGTATCGTTCATCTTAGTAAATTTTCTTTATTAGATATCTATTCGCGATATCGAGGTTAAGTTATTAAGGGCGCACGGTGGATGCCTTGGCACTAGGAGCCGATGAAGGACGGGACTAACACCGATATGCTTTGGGGAGCTGTAAGTGAGCTTTGATCCAGAGATTTCCGAATGGGGAAACCCACTACTCGTAATGGAGTAGTATCTTTACCTGAATACATAGGGTAATGAAGGCAGACCCGGGGAACTGAAACATCTAAGTACCCGGAGGAAGAGAAAGCAAACGCGATTTCCTGAGTAGCGGCGAGCGAAACGGAATTAGCCCAAACCAAGAGGCTTGCCTCTTGGGGTTGTAGGACACTCAACATGGAGTTACAAAGGAACGGGGTAAATGAAGCGACCTGGAAAGGTCAGCCGTAGAAGGTAAAAGCCCTGTAGTTGAAACTTCGTTCCCTCCTGAGTGGATCCTGAGTACGGCGGGACACGAGAAATCCCGTCGGAAGCAGGGAGGACCATCTCCCAAGGCTAAATACTCCCTAGTGACCGATAGTGAACCAGTACCGTGAGGGAAAGGTGAAAAGCACCCCGGAAGGGGAGTGAAAAGATCCTGAAACCGTGTGCCTACAAGTAGTTAGAGCCCTATGTTTTTTCTTCGGAAAAAACCCGGGTGATAGCGTGCCTTTTGTAGAATGAACCGGCGAGTTACGATCCCGTGCAAGGTTAAGTCGATGAGACGGAGCCGTAGCGAAAGCGAGTCTGAATAGGGCGAATGAGTACGTGGTCGTAGACCCGAAACCAGGTGATCTACCCATGTCCAGGGTGAAGTTCAGGTAACACTGAATGGAGGCCCGAACCCACGCACGTTGAAAAGTGCGGGGATGAGGTGTGGGTAGGGGTGAAATGCCAATCGAACCTGGAGATAGCTGGTTCTCTCCGAAATAGCTTTAGGGCTAGCCTCATGTGTTAGAGTCTTGGAGGTAGAGCACTGATTGGACTAGGGGCCCTCATCGGGTTACCGAATTCAGTCAAACTCCGAATGCCAAAGACTTATCCATGGGAGTCAGACTGCGAGTGATAAGATCCGTAGTCAAGAGGGAAACAGCCCAGACCGCCAGCTAAGGTCCCAAAGTATACGTTAAGTGGAAAAGGATGTGGAGTTGCTTAGACAACCAGGATGTTGGCTTAGAAGCAGCCACCATTTAAAGAGTGCGTAATAGCTCACTGGTCGAGTGACTCTGCGCCGAAAATGTACCGGGGCTAAACGTATCACCGAAGCTGCGGACTGTTCTTACGAACAGTGGTAGGAGAGCGTTCTAAGGGCGTTGAAGCTAGACCGTAAGGACTGGTGGAGCGCTTAGAAGTGAGAATGCCGGTATGAGTAGCGAAAGATGGGTGAGAATCCCATCCACCGAATGCCTAAGGTTTCCTGAGGAAGGCTCGTCCGCTCAGGGTTAGTCAGGACCTAAGCCGAGGCCGAAAGGCGTAGGCGATGGATAACAGGTTGATATTCCTGTACCACCTTCACTCCGTTTGAGCAATGGGGGGACGCAGGAGGATAGGGTAAGCGCGCTGTTGGATATGCGCGTCCAAGCAGTAAGGCTGAGAAGTAGGCAAATCCGCTTCTCATAAAGGCTGAGCTGTGATGGCGAGGGAAATTTAGTACCGAAGTTCCTGATTTCACACTGCCAAGAAAAGCCTCTAGCGAGGAGAATGGTGCCTGTACCGCAAACCGACACAGGTAGGCGAGGAGAGAATCCTAAGGTGAGCGAGAGAACTCTGGTTAAGGAACTCGGCAAAATGACCCCGTAACTTCGGGAGAAGGGGTGCTCTGTTAGGGTGTTAAAGCCCGAGAGAGCCGCAGTGAATAGGCCCAGGCGACTGTTTAGCAAAAACACAGGTCTCTGCGAAGCCGCAAGGCGAAGTATAGGGGCTGACGCCTGCCCGGTGCTGGAAGGTTAAGGGGAGAGGTTAGCGCAAGCGAAGCTTTGAACCGAAGCCCCAGTAAACGGCGGCCGTAACTATAACGGTCCTAAGGTAGCGAAATTCCTTGTCGGGTAAGTTCCGACCCGCACGAAAGGCGTAACGATCTGGGCACTGTCTCAACCAGAGACTCGGTGAAATTATAGTACCTGTGAAGATGCAGGTTACCCGCGACAGGACGGAAAGACCCCGTGGAGCTTTACTGTAGCCTGATATTGAATTTTGGTACAGCTTGTACAGGATAGGTAGGAGCCTGAGAAGCCGGAGCGCTAGCTTCGGTGGAGGCGTCGGTGGGATACTACCCTGGCTGTATTGAAATTCTAACCCGCACCCCTAATCGGGGTGGGAGACAGTGTCAGGTGGGCAGTTTGACTGGGGCGGTCGCCTCCTAAAGAGTAACGGAGGCGCCCAAAGGTTCCCTCAGAATGGTTGGAAATCATTCGTAGAGTGTAAAGGCACAAGGGAGCTTGACTGCGAGACCTACAAGTCGAGCAGGGACGAAAGTCGGGCTTAGTGATCCGGTGGTTCCGCATGGAAGGGCCATCGCTCAACGGATAAAAGCTACCCCGGGGATAACAGGCTTATCTCCCCCAAGAGTCCACATCGACGGGGAGGTTTGGCACCTCGATGTCGGCTCATCGCATCCTGGGGCTGTAGTCGGTCCCAAGGGTTGGGCTGTTCGCCCATTAAAGCGGTACGCGAGCTGGGTTCAGAACGTCGTGAGACAGTTCGGTCCCTATCCGTCGTGGGCGCAGGAAATTTGAGAGGAGCTGTCCTTAGTACGAGAGGACCGGGATGGACGCACCGCTGGTGTACCAGTTGTCTTGCCAAAGGCATAGCTGGGTAGCTACGTGCGGACGGGATAAGTGCTGAAAGCATCTAAGCATGAAGCCCCCCTCAAGATGAGATTTCCTTTAGCGCAAGCTAGTAAGATCCCTGAAAGATGATCAGGTAGATAGGTTCGAGGTGGAAGCGTGGCGACACGTGTAGCTGACGAATACTAATAGATCGAGGACTTAACCAAATTAGAACGATACAATCACTTTCTTGATATGAAAATATGTTATCTAGTTTTGAAGGACCAAACCTTCAAACTTCATATGTCTGGTAATGATGGCGAAGAGGCCACACCCGTTCCCATACCGAACACGGAAGTTAAGCTCTTCAGCGCCGATGGTAGTTGGGGGCTGTCCCCCTGTGAGAGTAGGACGTTGCCAGGCAAAGAGATAAGAAAAGTTCAGCGTTTAGGCGCTGGGCTTTTTTTGTTCGTGTGAGGTATGGGCTTGAAGGACCAAAGGTCTAGTATAGAGTAAGAACCGGTTACCCGGCGGGGCAAGAGGAGCGAGAAGGTCGAGGATGCGACGGAGTGAGTACCGGAGTGTACGTTTGCGAGGGTACTTGAGGAACGGAGCAATGGAAGCAGTCGAAGAGATTCGAAGCTCTTCTGGTTTCGCCGCGAACACGGAAGTCATGAAGCGCATGAAATAAATTCCTAACATGAAAGGAACTTTTGCTTTCAAAAGGGTAAAAGTGGGGTTCATAGGTGATATGAAAGGAACTTTTGCTTTCAAAAAGATAAAAAGTTTCGTTCATAAGCTGTATGAAAAGAACTTTTGCTTTCAAAAAGATAAAAAGTTTCGTTCATAAGCTGTATGAAAGGAACTTTTGCTCCTAAAAAGGTAAAAAGTGCGGTTCGCAAGTGGTATGAAAAGAACTTTTGCTCTAAAAAAGGTAAAAAGTCGGGTTCGTGAGTCGTATGAAAGGAACTTTTGCTTTCAAAAAGATAAAAAGTTTCGTTCATAAGCTGTATGAAAGGAACTTTTGCTCCCTAAAAAGGTAAAAAGTGCGGTTCGTAAGTGGTATGAAAAGAACTTTTGCTCTAAAAAGTTAAATAGTACGGTTCATGGATGTAGAAAAATGTTTGGAAAGGAATCCTCAGCATTTTTAATTATAATTTTGTTAATTATATGTTTTGCTTGCTACCATCGCTAAAAGTACAATTATACCTGTTAGTAAGATAGGTACTAAAAACATAAGGAGTGTATGCCATAAACTCTTCGAATTCTTCCACTCCTTCTCAAATGTAAAGAAACCACCTGTTATAAATAAATCCCAAAATAGTCCACTTTTATTTTTTTTACCTTCTGTAACTTTCTTATCGTCATCTTTTTTCATAATATAATTTCCTCCCGAATACTTCTATTCTACTTTTGACTTCGTTGGAAAATTAATTAACCCTTTATTTTTATATAATTTTTTCTATTTCCCTTTATGAAAAGAAGTTCGCTTAGGTTGGAGGTGTAGCATAAAATCACAAAGGTGTAACATAAACAGAATGGGTGTAGCATAAATTCATTAGGGTTTTAGTACACATCAACTACTTCTCATTTAGCTCTCCTACTTTGATGACTTGTATAATTTTAAATCAGTTAGTAATTTAAACAAAAAGTAACGAATAATGAAGTAAATAATATTAATACATATTAGTAATATATCAGCAATCTAATTCGTATTATAGAAAAATGAATTAAATGTAAAGAGGAGATTTGCTATGTTCATATTCTTCCTATTTATAGGTGTAATAAGCTTTCTTATATCAAGTGTTTTTGCAGGCGCTTGGACTTCTGAACAACAAAAACAGAAATATTACACTGAAGCTGCAGAAAAAAGAAAGTTTAGGAATAAGATAGCTTTCATTTTTGGCACATTTGGAATAGTTTCATTTATTATGTGTGCAGTTTCTTTCTTCTTGTAATAGTAAGTTTATCGTGTAATATGGGGTAGCACATGCTGCCCTTTTTTTGCATGTGCATTTTATACATTACAAAAAATTCCTTCATTAATAAGAGTAATACAAGTTGAATGTTTGTAAAGGTAATACTTTACTTTCGTAAAGGCTGTGTTAAAGATAGCTGTTGATTTCCGTGCAAGGCTTCGCTTTCTGCGGGCGGTAAAAAAGAAGGTTATTTTCACACTGTCGTGAAAAAACCTACTCCTCGGCGCAAGCGCCTGTGGGGTCTCCCGTTCCCCGCTTCTCTCGCAGGAGTCTCAGCCTTGCACGGAAATCAACAGGTATTAGTATTTAATTATCAACACTAAGCTATAACATAGCTTTAGTAAACGGAGGGAATTTCACAATGAAATTCCTTATTTATTTAATCTTTACTATGCTATTTAGTTTCGTAACTTTTTTCGGATTGGGTCCAGTATTAATGGCAGATGGATTGACAGGCGAGCGAATGCTTACGCTGTTAATAGTTATCTTTATATATGTAGTACTAACTTTTGTGTTTATAAAATGTAGAAATAAAATCAAGCACAAGAATTAACGGAGAAGGTACAAAAGTCGGTTATCGACTATTGTACCTTTTTTTCAATGGTAACGTTAATATTTTTTTAACTTAACCATCATTGTGTCGTTCTCTCCTACAATCAGTTAGTTTACATAAATTATATATTTTTTCACTTCAAGACAAACACAGACTAGTAGGAGTTACATACACTAAGAATAAGACTTTTGACGAGAAGATGAAAATTTAAAATATTGTATACAAATTCAAATGTCAGGGCAAAATAGTGGATGGAGGTGGGGAAATGAAGTCAACCGTTCATTCATCAGTTGGGGAGATATGTATTGTCTGTGAGATTGAAAAACAGAGAGGGATTCATCTCTATACAGAGTTTATTTGCACAGACTGTGAGAAAGATATGATTAATACAAATACAGATGACCCAAAATATCATTATTACTTAAAGCAATTAAAGAAAATAACTATACCTAGAATATATTCGTAGAATGAGAGAATAACTATTGCCTTCGGCTCATAGAGGGTAGTTATTCTCTTTTTCTATTGAAAATTACATGATAATTCATTTAGACAGTAGGGTATTAGTTGTTATAACTTCTGGCACAACCGTCTTTATCTATGCCTGCCCTTTTGTTCTTTCATCTCTTGTTGAGGATTGGTAATATAGAGAAAGATATATACTATGTGTAAATAAGAAGGAAGAAAAAATGAGATCATTAAATCAGAAGGAAATACCTTTATATACAACATTATTAAACCACTTTTCGAAAAGTCCAATATCCGGTCATGTCCCAGGGCATAAATATGGGTCAAATCTTCCAAACAATAAGGAAATACGACACAGTTTTAGTGAAATCCTAAAACTAGACGTGACAGAAATTACAGGCTTAGACGATTTGCATGATCCAACAGGTGCCATTCAAGATGCACAAATATTGGCAGCGGAACTTTATAAGGCTGATGAAACATTTTTTTTAGTAAATGGGTCAACAGTAGGGAATTTAGCTATGATATTAGCTACATGCTCTTCTGGAGGCAAAGTATTAGTGCAACGTAATTGCCATAAATCTATCATGAACGGAATTGAGCTGGCTGGTGCCGATCCAATATTTTTATCACCGCAAGTCCATGAAGAGATTGGAGTACCTACTTCTATTAGTAAAGAACAAGTGAAGTTAGCTCTTCATCAATTCGAGGATGTTCAAGCAATAATCATTACGAATCCTAATTATTATGGAATATCCAGTTCCCTTGAAGCAATAATTCATTACGCACATAGCAAGAAAATACCTGTACTGGTTGATGAGGCTCACGGAGCACACTTCGTAGTAGGAGAACCTTTTCCAAAGTCTGCTTTATTGATGGAAGCAGATGTTGTTGTTCATTCCGCTCATAAAACATTGCCTGCGCTGACGATGGGGTCCTATTTACATGTGAAAAGTAATTTAGTAGATAAAGAAAAAGTAGCATATTATTTAAGGATGTTACAATCAAGTAGCCCTTCCTACCCGATAATGGCTTCTTTAGACATTGCAAGGTATTATTTAGCCAGTTTTTCAGAACAAGATATTAAAAATGTTAATCAGAATATAGAAAGATTAGTCTTGGAACTAGATACGATAGAGGAAATCGAAGTAGTTGGAAACGGAAAAAATAAAGACCCATTAAAGTTAATTTTACGATCTACAACCGGATTAAGTGGTTACGAACTTCAACAAAAATTAGAAGAGCAGAATGTTTTCGTCGAATTAGCAGACCCATTAAATGTACTTTTTATTTTGCCATTGAGTCATGATTATTCATTTCATGATATGATAAGTAGAATAAGAAAAGCAGTTCATAACAGCGCAATAAAACCAAATAATTTGAGGATAACAACTGAAATTTTGTTTCCTATGAATATAAATAAATTAACTCTAAATTTTTTAGAGCAAAATGTATATGAAGTAGAAGAAATACAAATAGACAAAGCAGTTGGTAAGATATCCGCAGAAACAATTGTACCATATCCACCTGGGATTCCAGTTTTAATAAAAGGAGAACGTATTTCACAAGAGGTAGTGGAATATATAGGGGGTTTGGCGGCTCTAGGAGCTCGTTTTCAAGGTGTGGATTTTACAAAAAAGAATACTATCCAAATTTTTAAGGTAGATACAGAAAAGGAGTTACAACATTGAGAGGTTTATTTATAACATTTGAAGGTCCTGAAGGGGCTGGGAAAACGACGGTAATTCAACAACTAGCTAAAGAGTTAAAAGACGAGGGAATAGATGTTGTCTTAACGCGAGAACCAGGAGGAATCCAAATAGCTGAACAAATCAGGTCAGTCATATTAGATTGTAATAATACGATGATGGACGCAAGAACAGAAGCACTACTGTATGCGGCAGCCAGAAGACAACATTTAGTGGAGAGAGTTATACCTGCGTTAGAATCGGGAAGTATCGTTCTTTGTGACCGTTTTATTGATAGTTCATTGGCTTACCAAGGCTATGCAAGACAAATCGGTGTGGAAGAAATCTTATCTATAAATGAGTTTGCAACCGAAAAGAGAATGCCTGACTTAACGGTGTATTTTGATATTGCTCCAGAAGAAGGACTTAAACGAATTACAGCGAATAATAAACGAGAAATTAACCGATTAGATCAAGAGGCGATTGATTTTCATCATCGTGTAAGAGAAGGTTATTTAAAGGTATTTGATCGTTTTCAAGATCGCTTTGTAAAGGTAAATGCAGAACGTGAACTAAAGGTTGTCTATAATGATGTAAAGCAGCAAGTACTATCGTTTATTGAGACAAATGTTTCCAATAGCGAAACAATGAAGTAATTATAAAAAAATGGTAAAATGGAGGAGAGGACAATGAAGTTAATTATGGCAGTTATTCAAGATAAAGATAGTAATCGATTATTGAATGCTTTAGTGGAGAATAATTTCAGAGCAACAAAGCTTGCTAGTACAGGTGGATTCTTAAAATCTGGTAATACAACATTCATGATTGGTACAGAGGATGTTCGTGTACCTAAAGCGTTAGAAATAATTAAAGAAAATTGCCAGCAAAGAGAACAACTAGTTGCTCCAGTATCACCGATGGGTGGTAATGCTGATTCATATGTTCCATATCCTGTAGAAGTAGAAGTAGGTGGAGCTACCGTATTTGTTCTACCAGTAGAAGGATTTCATCAATTTTAATAAGAATTAAACCAAATAACCTTATTAAAATGAAAGAAAGGGTAATCAAGGATGAAGATTACATCAGATATTCGCGCAAATTTAGAGAAAGCTCGTATGGATCAGGCAAATACAAAAAACTCAAAAGCTATATTTGGTGATATGGTTCAAAAACATTCCTCCAAATTACAATCACAGCAGTTACAGACTCTCCTAAAAGATATTGATGTTGCTGGAGAAAGGTTAGTAAACTCGAGAACCTTTAAAGATATCGCGAAGTATAAAACGCTAGTAAAGCGTTTTATGGAAGAGGCTGTTGAGTTTGGAATGGAACTAAATCAATCTCATCACTGGACGTATGATGGTCAATCACGCCATTTACAACTCGTTAAAGAAGTAGATGAATCTTTAATTAGTTTAACGGAAGATGTTATGAACAAAGAAAAAAGCAGGCTGGATATTTTAGGGAGTATAGGAGAAATAAAAGGTCTACTTATTAACTTATATACGTAGTAAGGAAGTGTGTGTGTTGAATAGTTGGTTAGAACTGGCAACGCTTCAACCGACAGTCTCAAAGATTGTAACGAATAGTTTAAATAGAAACAGAATTGCCCATGCTTATTTATTAGATGGAATGAAAGGAACTGGCAAAAAGGAAACTAGTCTTTTGTTTGCAAAGAGCTTATTATGTAAAAATAGACAGAGCGTTGAACCTTGCCAAACGTGTTCCAATTGTAAGAGAATTAGTTCAGGGAATCATCCAGATGTTCACTTAGTAGAGCCTGATGGCAATTCGATTAAAAAGCAACAAATTCAACAACTTCAAGAAGAGTTTTCTAAAACAGGACTAGAATCTAATAAAAAGATATATATCATTAATCATGCTGATAAAATGACAACGAATGCTGCAAATAGTCTTTTGAAGTTTTTAGAAGAACCAAGTAAAGGAACGTTTGCCTTTTTATTAACAGAAAATGTGTACCATATATTAGATACAATTGTTTCAAGGTGTCAACCACTTTCCTTCCAAACTTTAACACCTACCAGATTAATAGAAACATTACAAAACGAAGGACACTCAAGAGCTTTATCGCTATCTGTTTCTCAACTTACGAATAATGTCGAAGAAGCTCGAGAATTTTGTCAAAATGATTGGTTTGCAGAAGCGAGAGTTTTAGTGATAAAATTATATGAACTGTTACATGTAAGACCTCAACAAGTTCTATTATTTATTCAAGAAAAGTGGATGCCTCATTTCCAGGAAAGACAACAGTTAGAAATAGGCTTAGACTTATTATTATTTATATATAAAGACATGCTTTACGCACAATTAAATAAACAGGAAGAGCTCCTATTTATTGACGAAGTTACGTTGATTGAGAAATATGCTCTTCAAACAACACAACTTCGATTAATGGAGCATCTATCCTTTATACTACAGAGCAAGTCAAGGTTATCGTCTAACATGAATGCTCACTTGTTAATGGAGCAGTTAGTCCTACACTTGCAGGAGGGATAATAGTTTGTATGATGTAGTTGGAGTTCGCTTTAAAAAAGCGGGAAAAATATATTATTTCGACCCAAATGGGCTTGATATACAAGAAAATGAATTTGTTATTGTCGAAACTGTAAGAGGGATAGAGTTTGGGAAAGCGGTACTTGCACAGAAGCAAGTAGATGAGAACGATGTCGTTTTACCACTTAAGAAAGTAATCCGTATTGCAGATACGAAAGATAAATTGATTGTAGAAGAAAATAAAAAAGCGGCCAAAGAAGCTTTTTATACTTGTACACAAAAAGTAGAAGAACATTCTATTGAAATGAAGCTAGTCGATGTGGAGTATACGTTTGATCGTAACAAAGTAATCTTTTATTTCACAGCTGATGGGCGTGTCGACTTTAGAGAGCTAGTAAAAGACTTAGCTGCTATCTTTAGAACACGAATTGAATTAAGACAAATTGGTGTAAGAGACGAAGCGAAGCTTTTAGGTGGAATTGGACCTTGTGGAAGAATGTTATGTTGTTCAACGTTTTTAGGGGACTTTGAGCCAGTATCAATAAAAATGGCGAAAGATCAAAACTTATCTTTAAACCCTTCTAAAATCTCTGGACTTTGCGGACGTCTCATGTGTTGTTTAAAATACGAAAATGATGAATATGAGTCTGCAAAAGAACAACTTCCTGACTTAGAAGAAATTATTGAAACACCAAACGGTCGAGGGCGTGTAGTAGGCTTAAATATTTTAGAACGTGTTTTACAAGTACAGTTGTTAGAAATAGAAAAAGTAGTAGAATTTACACTAGAAGAGCTAGTTCAAGATGGAGCCGTTTCGATACAAGCCACAGATTAATGAGGTGGGGTTCATTGGATAAGAAACAAATATTCGACTCTGTAACGATTATGGAAGAGCAAATAGGTCATTTATACAAACAGTTAGGTGAACTAAAAGAGCAATTAGCTCTTTTAATAGAAGAAAATCATAATTTAAATGTAGAAAATGGCCATTTGCGCAACAGATTAGATGGACAAGTTTCAGAGAAGAAAAAAGGTAATAAGAAAAAAGTAAAAGATGAGAAAGACATAGCAGAAAAACAAGCAGATATTGGAGAAGGATACGACAACTTAGCACGCTTATATCAAGAAGGCTTCCATATTTGCAACCTTCATTTTGGTAGTCCGCGAAAAGAAGGCGATTGTTTATTCTGCTTGTCCTTCTTAAATAAGAAATGAAAAGTCGCCATATGAAACAAAATGGCGACTTTTTTACGTAAAAGAATATGATGGGCTAACGAGCAATAGAAAGTCAACTAGAGTATAATAAACGTAATCAAAGCTACATTAGAACGAAAGGACATTAAAATAATGGTTAAGTTATACGATGATGAGCGTCTAGATTATCTACTTGCAGAAGATTTACGAATTATTCAAAGCCCATCTGTTTTCTCTTTCTCATTAGATGCAGTATTATTAGCCCACTTTGCATATGTACCTATTCAAAAAGGCAAAATAATCGATTTATGTACAGGAAACGGTATCGTTCCTTTACTACTTAGTAAAAAAACAAATACCAATATTCAAGGCGTAGAAATTCAAGAAAGACTTCATGATATGGCGATAAGAAGTTTTGCCTATAATAAACTTGAACATAAATTACAATGTATTCACGGTGATATTAAAGATATGCCAACTATGTTAGGTCATGGAGAATTTGATGCTTTAACATGTAACCCTCCATATTTCCCTACGACACATATAACGAAACGAAATGAAAATGAACATTATGCTATTGCTAGGCATGAAATACATTGTACGTTAGACGATGTAATTAGGGTAAGTAGTCAATTGCTGCGCCAAGGTGGAAAAGCAGCATTTGTACACCGTCCAAATAGGCTGCTTGATATTGTAACGACTATGAGACAATATCGATTAGAGCCAAAAAGAATGCAATTAATCTATCCGAAAAAAGGCAAGGAAGCAAATACGTTATTAATAGAAGGAATAAAAGATGGACAACCTGATTTAAAAATATTATCCCCTCTTTACGTGTATGGTGAAGATGGAGAGTACACAGAAGAAACAAAAAAGATATTGTTTGGAGATAAGGCATAAACAACACAATATATTGAAAAGGAGGAATCTTTAACGATGGATTTATGGTTACAGAAAAGTTTTGCAGAAGATTACTCTTTTGGAAGATTGTACTTAGTGGCGACACCAATTGGTAACTTAGAAGATATTACGTTTCGCGCTTTACGCATTTTAAAAGAAGTGGATATGATAGCAGCAGAAGATACTAGACAGACAAAAAAACTTTGCAATTACTTTGAGATAAATACCCCCCTCTTTAGTTATCATGAACATAATAAAGAGCAAAGTGGTTGGAAGGTAATTGAATTATTAAGAGATGGAAAAGATGTTGCACTCGTTAGTGATGCAGGAATGCCTTGTATATCTGATCCTGGCTTTGAATTAGTAAGGATGGCATTAGATGAACATTTATATGTTATTCCTATTCCAGGAGCAAATGCAGCACTTTCTGCTTTAATACCTTCTGGATTAGTTCCACAGCCTTTCTACTTTTTTGGATTTTTAAATCGCTCCAAAAAAGAAAAAAAGAAAGAATTAGAGATGTTGAAAAAGATAAAAGATACATTTATTTTATACGAATCTCCGCATCGCTTAAAAGAAACGTTAGCTGTCATGGTTGAAGTATTAGGTGAACGTCAAATTGTAATGAGTAGAGAACTAACGAAGAAATTTGAAGAATTTATGAGAGGTTCCATTACACAAGTGCTATCTTATATAGAAGAAAACGGTGTAAAAGGAGAATGTTGCATTGTAGTAGAAGGTAGTGGCGTAGAAGAAGTAGAGGATGAGGTTTCTTGGTGGACCGATTTATCTGTAGAAGATCACGTTCAACATTATGTAGAGCAAGGACATTCTTCTAAAGATGCTATTAAGGAAGTTTCTAAAGAGAGAAACTTACCTAAACGAGAAGTGTATCAAGCATTTCATATCCATTAATTTTATCATGACGTAAATGAAAAGCGACTACTGTAATAGTAGTCGCTTTTAATATGGGTATATATTATTTTACAAGGTTAGATTGAATCTCAGCCATGATCTTTTCTGCGCCTTCACGACTTAAGATAATTTTTCCTTCTGCTAAAGTTAAGTTAGCATCAGAAACTTCACCAGTCACTTGGCAAGTCATGTTTGGCTTATATTTCTTTAAGATGATTTTCTCTTCGTCCACATAAATTTCTAAAGCATCTTTTTCTGCAATTCCTAAAGTTCTGCGTAACTCGATTGGAATAACTACACGACCTAATTCATCAACTTTACGTACAATACCTGTAGATTTCATTATTTGTTCTCCTCCTAGAATATCTATATATGTTATTTCTATCTTTTTCAGTCGTCAATATTCGACAAAATCACTGTGATTTCATCATATCAGCATTTACAAAATTCGTCAACTTTTTTAATTGATAAAAATTGTATTTTTATAAAAAAATGTTAAATGGAATTAATGTAAACCTAATGATATCAATGATTTACATTTATTGCGAGGTGGATAATTGGTTTTAATATTGGGATAATATTACTTTAAATTTCTGATTTTTTTAATAATTTTCATTTACTTTCGACAAGAAACGACAAGGTTATTATTAAATTTGTCGAATGGATATCTACTAAAAGATACATGTTTTAAATTTTGTAATAATGAAGGTTTTATGAATCAGAAACGCGCATTCCTTCCGCTTTTCTAATTAGTAAGAAACAATGTATAATAAAGGTGGAATTTAGGTTATGATGTTGCTATGATAAATGGATATTTTATTGTGAAAAACACATAAATCCTTATTGGAAATGAGAAATAGAAGGAATACGTTAAAACTATTCGTTTAAAAGGAGGTAATTTTGATGGTAGAAAATAAAAAAACATATTATATTACAACACCAATCTATTATCCAAGTGATAAATTACATATTGGCCATGCGTACACAACGGTAGCTGGAGATGCAATGGCGCGTTATAAAAGAATGCGTGGTTTTGACGTTATGTATTTAACAGGTACAGATGAACATGGTCAAAAGATACAACGTAAAGCAGAGGAGAAAGGGATTACTCCTCAAGAATACGTAGATGAAATTGTTGCTGGAATAAAAGAACTATGGGGCAAGATGGATATTTCCTATGACGATTTTATACGTACAACTGAACCTAGACATAAAGAAATTGTCGAAAAGATTTTTGCACGCTTAGTAGAGCAGGGTGATATATACCTAGATGAGTATGAAGGTTGGTACTCTGTACCAGATGAAACGTATTATCGTGAGCACCAGTTGGTAGACCCGATTATGGAAAATGGCAAGGTTGTAGGGGGGAAAAGTCCAGACAGTGGACACCCAGTTGAATTAGTAAGAGAACAATCCTACTTTTTCAGAATGGGTAAGTATGTAGACAGACTATTAAAGTTTTATGAGGACAATCCAGAATTTATCCAACCAGAGTCTCGAAAAAATGAGATGATTAATAATTTCATTAAACCAGGACTAGAAGACTTAGCGGTTTCCCGTACTTCTTTTGACTGGGGAGTTAAAGTACCTAATGATCCGAAACACGTTGTATATGTTTGGATTGACGCTTTATCTAACTACATTACAGCATTAGGCTACGGTACAGACAATGATGAAAACTACTTAAAATATTGGCCGGCGGATGTTCATTTAGTTGGGAAAGAGATTGTTCGATTCCATACTATTTATTGGCCGATTATGTTAATGGCATTAGACTTACCGTTACCTAAAAAGGTTTTTGCTCATGGTTGGTTATTGATGAAGGACGGGAAAATGTCCAAATCTAAAGGGAATGTTGTGGATCCTGTAACGTTAATTGATCGTTATGGATTAGATGCGCTTCGTTATTACTTATTACGCGAAGTACCATTTGGTTCTGATGGTGTATTTACTCCGGAAGGGTTCGTCGACAGAGTAAACTTCGATTTAGCAAATGACCTTGGAAATTTATTAAATAGAACAGTTGCGATGATAGATAAATACTTTGATGGAACAGTGCCAGCATATAGCGGGTCTGTAACAGAGTTTGATGCAACTTTAAGTAATTTAGCTAAAGAAACGGTAGAGAGATATGAAGAAGCGATGGAAAAAATGGAATTTTCTGTAGCTCTAACTTCTATTTGGCAATTAGTAAGCCGAACCAATAAGTATATTGATGAAACACAACCGTGGGTGTTAGCGAAAGATGAAGCAAAAAAGAATGAATTAGCATCTGTAATGGTTCATTTAGCGGAATCACTTCGTCAAATAGGTGTTTTACTAAAACCATTTTTAACACAAGCACCAAAGCACATCTTCGACCAACTTGGTGTTAAAGAAGAAGCATTAACAAACTGGGAAAGCTTGCAGCAATTTGGCCTTATTCCTGCAGGTGCACAGATTACAAAATCTTCCCCAATCTTCCCACGATTGGATGTGGCGGAAGAAGTAGAATACATTAAAACGGCAATGGCCCCTTCACAACCTAAAGTGGAAGAAGTAAGTGACGTTTCTCCTGTTGAAAAACCAGAAACAGAAGAAATAACAATCGACGACTTCATGAAAGTTGATTTACGCGTCGCTCAAGTTTTACACGCAGAACCAGTGAAAAAGGCTAACAAGCTGTTAAAGTTACAATTAGATTTAGGTTATGAAAAAAGGCAAGTAGTTTCTGGTATTGCCCAATTCTACAAGCCAGAAGAACTTATAGGTAAGAAAGTCATCTGTGTAACAAACTTAAAGCCAGTAACATTACGTGGAGAACTTTCTGAAGGAATGATTCTAGCAGGATCCCATGATGGAAAACTTGCCTTAGCGTCGGCTGCAGAAGGCTTGCCAAATGGAGCAAAAGTAAAATAAGTGAGAGAGTTTCATAATGTACAATTACTATACGAAAAACGAACAGTAATTATGAAATTGATTCAAGCTATAAAAAATGAAAAGGTGTTTCACGTGTAAAAGCGGGATACACCTTTTCTTTTAAATGTATCGGATTGACTTTTGTATTGGGTAACTGCCATGCTGTTGTATTATTAGCCATAATAAAAAGATAGTTAATAATATTAACTGCCATGATGGTTGATTTCAGTTGCAGGTGTGAGACTCCTGCGGGAAAGCGCGTCAAGGGAGACCCCACAGGCGCAAAGCGCCGAGGAGGCTTCCGCGACCGCCCGCGGAAAGCGAACACCTGCAACTGAAATCAACAATTAGTACCCTATTCAAAGCAACAAGATAAACAAATAATTAAGGAGTGCTTTCTATATGTTATTTGATACACATGCACATTTAAATGCGTTGCAATATGAAGAAGACTTACAAGAAGTAATTCAACGAGCACAAGAAGAAAAAGTAACAAACATCGTAGTAGTTGGCTTCGACCGAGAAACAATTGAAAAAGCAATGGAACTAACAAATAAATATGACTTTATTTATGCAGCAATAGGGTGGCATCCAGTTGATGCAATTGACTTAACTGATGAACACTTACATTGGATTGAAGAATTGGCATCACATCCTAAAGTAGTGGCAATTGGCGAAACTGGATTAGACTATTATTGGGACAAGTCTCCAAAAGAAGTACAAAAAGAAGCATTCCGAAAGCAAATTCATTTAGCGAAAAAAGTAAAATTGCCAATCATTATTCATAATCGTGATGCGACAGCAGATGTGGTGGAAATTTTGAAACAAGAAAAGGCAGAAGAAGTTGGAGGAATTATGCATTGCTTCACAGGTAGTGCAGAAGTAGCCCAACAATGTATGGAAATGAACTTTTACATATCATTTGGTGGACCCATTACATTTAAAAATGCAAAAAAACCAAAAGAAGTTGCAATGGAAATACCGTTAGATCGCATTTTAATTGAAACCGACTGTCCATACTTAACTCCCCATCCATTCCGTGGAAAGCGTAACGAACCTAGCTATGTAAAGTATGTAGCAGAACAAATTGCAGAACTTAAAGAGTTAAGTTATGAAGAAGTTGCAAAAGTAACAACTGACAATGCAAAAAGATTATTCGGGATAAAGTGACAAAGAATTTGTAACATTTACTAAAAACATGTCCTATTAGAATCAAATATTTAATAGTTCTACAAGTCTCTTTCTCCACATAGGATAAACTGTCGATAAGTTAGCCTTTACACTTTTCAAAAAATTCTGCATAATAGGCAATACGGTTGACTAAAATGCAAAAGGTTGACAAGTCGAAAAACACTCTATATAATTCCAACGAGGAGAAGGAGGCGTTTTTTACATGTTTCAATACATGAAAAAACTGTTTTCCGGTTCTATGGGAAAAAAGAAACTAGCAGTAATAATTACTAGTTTCATAGTCTTCCCAACCATACTAGGCTTCGGTATCTTTCACGGTACAAAAGCCTCAATAACAGTAAATGCAAACGGTGAAGTAGTAACACTTAACACGCATGCGAAAACCGTTGCAGATGTTTTAAATGATTTAGATATTACTGTTCGATCTGAGGATTATTTATTTCCCGCTAGCGATACAGAGATTAATGACGCTATGGAAATAGTATGGGAACCAGCCAAGCAAGTTCAACTTGTCATCAACGAGAAAGAACACATGGTGTGGACTACGGCGAAAACAGTCAAAGACTTACTTAACGAACAAAGCATTCATTTATCTGAACACGATAAAATTGAACCAGGACTTGATACAACTATTGCAGAGAATTTAACTATTTCTTTACTTGAGGCATTCCAATTAACGCTAGTTATTGGAGGAGAAGAAAAGGAAGTTTGGTCAACTTCGACTACGGTCGCTGACTTTTTAGAAATGCATGAGGTCACACTAAACAAACTTGACCGAGTTGAGCCAGGATTAGAAGAATTGGTTACAGATAGTACACTTGTAGAAGTAATACGAGTTGAAAAGGTCACCGATGTAGTGGAAGAACCTACTGATTTTAGTGTAGTAACAAGGAATGATGGTCAGTTAAATAGAGGTACAGAAAAAATTGTTCAACAAGGGTCACAAGGATTAATAGCTAAACATTATGAAGTTATAATTGAAAATGGCAAAGAAGTTTCCAGAGAGCTTATTAAAACGGAAACGATGAAAGAAAGTTTGGACCGCATTGTAGCTGTTGGTACAAAAGCGCCACAGCCACCACAACAAGTTTCGCGTAGCAATGCTACAACAGCCAAAGAATTTTATGTAAGTTCTACTGCCTACACGGCTAACTGTAACGGTTGCTCAGGAATTACGGCTACTGGCATTAACTTAAGAGCTAATCCAGATGCAAAAGTTATTGCTGTTGATCCGAATGTTATCCCTCTAGGTACAAGAGTTTATGTGGAAGGTTATGGATATGCAATTGCTGGTGATACGGGTGGAGCAATAGTTGGTAATAAAATTGATGTATTCTTCCCAGATAAATCAACTGCATTTCGATGGGGAAGAAAGCGTGTTAAAATCAAAATTCTTAATTAATACTTAAGCAGGGGTAAATGGCCTCTGCTTTTTTCTTTTTTGATTTAGACCGCAATATGTATTTGACTCGATTATAAGGTATAATAAAAATATTAGATTCAACTGATTAGACGTAAGAGGCGATATAAAGTTTCACTCTTTTGGAGGATAAAATGAAAATTAAAGAAATAATTGTAGTCGAAGGTAAAGACGATACAGTTGCTATCAAAAGAGCAGTAGATGCAGACACAATTGAAACAGGTGGTTCTGCTATAAACGATGATGTATTAACGCAAATTAAGCTTGCCCAGGATACAAGAGGTGTCATTGTCTTTACCGACCCTGACTTCCCTGGACATAAAATAAGAAATACAATTTCCGAGCATATACCTGGTTGTAAACATGCATTTATTTCTAAAGATAAAGCAAAACCGAAACGAGGTAAAGGTCTTGGGGTGGAGCATGCTTCTATCGAAGATATTAGAGAAGCTCTAACAGGATTACATCAAGAGTATGAACAGCCAACAGGTGAAATAACTACCGATGTGTTATTAGGGTACCAGCTTATTGGTCATACTACTTCTAAAAAGAAACGGGAAAAGCTTGGGGAAATATTAAAGTTTGGCTACACGAACGGAAAGCAATTGCAAAAGCGATTGCAAATGTATCATATATCTCTGGAGCAGTTGAGTGATGCAGTTGCTGAGATGAATTCGGAGGAACAATAAATGCAAAATGAACTAAAAGATATAGCTACCCCTATACGAACGAAGCAAATACTAGAAAAACATGGGTTTTCTTTTAAAAAGAGCCTTGGGCAAAACTTCTTAATAGATACCAATATATTGAGAAATATTGTAGAGTTTGCAGGGGTAACGGAAGGTACAGCAGCAATTGAAGTCGGTCCCGGTATTGGAGCGCTAACAGAGCAAGTTGCCAAACGTGCAGGGAAAGTTGTAGCCTTTGAAATTGACCAACGACTATTACCGATCTTAGAAGAAACATTAGCACCTTATGAAAATGTGCAAGTTATTCATCAAGATATATTAAAAGCGGATGTAAAAACAGTATTAGAACGTGAATTTGCTGATTTTAACGAAATTAAAGTAGTAGCTAATTTACCTTATTACGTGACCACACCGATTATAATGAAGTTATTAACGGAGCAGTTACCATTAACGAACATTACTGTAATGTTACAAAAAGAGGTAGCAGACCGAATGGCAGCAAAGCCAGGAACGAAAAATTATGGTTCATTATCGATTGCTGTACAATATTATACAAAAGCAGAAACCGTCATGATTGTTCCAAGAACTGTTTTTGTTCCACAACCAAACGTAGATTCGGCAGTGATTCGCCTAACTGTTCGTACAAGTCCAGCAGTTCTAGTGAAAGACGAGGACTTCTTCTTTGAAGTAGTACGTGCTAGCTTCGCGCAAAGAAGAAAAACGATACTTAATAATTTAACGAGCAACCTACCTTCTGGAAAAGAGAAGAAGGCAAATGTGGAACAAGCGCTCTCAGAAGCCAATATAGATCCGAAACGACGCGGAGAGACTTTATCTATCGAAGAGTTTGGATTGCTTAGTGACAAACTTTATAACGTAATTAAAAACTAAAAGGGAGGAACTTCTCTTTTAGTTTTTTTATTTGGCTGTGTTAATGGTTAGTGTTGATTTTTGATATCTATCTAGCAGTTGATTTCCGCGCAAGTCCCCCGCGGAAAACGGAGACTTGCGCGGAAATCAACAGCGGTCTTTAACAGAGTCTTTTATTTAAGGATTAACTTCCTCACATCATTCATTGTTGCTCTAACACATTCTCCTCCTCACCAATGTAATTGTTTTTGCATAATCTACTTTAGGGAAATAGATTGGGTGGATGTATACGTTACCCCTTGTTGGAGGGAAGAGCAATGAGAATATCAATAGGAGATGTTGTTGCACGAAAAAAATATAATTTTGACTTGTTATTTAGGGTGATCGATATTCAGCAACGAGAAAATGACTATCCACTAGTTCTTTTATACGGAGAAGATGTACGATTAATGGCAGATGCATCATACGACGATTTAGTAATCGTTACAGAAGAGAAACAAAAAGAAAGAAAGAAAAAGGAAGACTCTAAAATGCAAAGGTCACTTCACCTTTTTCGTCAAGATTACGCATTAATTCGTGAAAAGAGCGAATATGAAGCGACAGGGGGATATGAGACGAATCAAGATTACTTTCAGCTACCCGGAAAAGTGCTTCATATAGACGGCGATCCTTTATATTTACAAAAGTGTTTAGACTTATATGAAAAACTAGGAGTTCCTGTTTATGGTGTACATTGCCATGAAAAAGAAATGTCGACGAAAGTAGGACCGCTAATTGAGCGCTATCAACCAAACATATTAGTTATTACTGGACATGATGCGTATTCAAAATCAAAAGGAAAAGTATCTGACATTACAGCTTACCGTCATTCCAGACACTTTGTGCAAACGGTTAGGGAAGCAAGAAGGGTTGAACCTAACTTAGACGAATTAGTTATTTTTGCAGGGGCGTGTCAGTCGCATTTTGAGTCATTAATACGCGCTGGTGCTAATTTTGCAAGTTCACCATCAAGAGTAAACATACACGCGTTAGATCCAGTATATATCGTTGCTAGAATATGCTTTACCTCGTTTATGGAGAGAGTGAATGTTTGGGATGTTTTAAGAAATACGCTAACGGGAGACAAAGGCTTAGGCGGGATTGATACAAGAGGATTATTACGAACTGGAATGCCTTACAGACCATATACAGAAGACCAAGATGAGGATGACTCTTAATGAATACATTAGGAGTCTTTTTAAATTAGGTTGTATGAAAGAATATTGTTATTACTCACTCATCTACCTTTTTTAACAGAGCCAAAATTTAAAACAAATTTTTGATTGGTAGTTCTTCCAAATTATTCTCGTACGTAAAAAAAAACAACACATAAAAACCGCTAAAAAGCGCGTAAGAATAAAATAAAACGGTTTAATTTTAATTAATTTACATATATTTTACAGATTAGCGCAAAGTAATTGTAGACAAATGGTGATAATTGTTGAAGAAATTATATTGACGACACGAAAATTCGTTGTTATAATTTTAAGTTTTGCTTGTGAATTTTATCTGGTTGTGTTATACTCATAATAGTGAGGTGGAGTGAAATGGGAAAAACCTTAAATGATATTAAAAATTCGTTAGACGGCAATCTGGGTAAAAGATTGACCCTTCGTGCAAATGGAGGCCGTAGGAAAACCATTGAACGCGTCGGTATTTTAGCAGAAACATACCCTGCTGTATTTGTAATAGAACTAGATCAAGATGAGAATTCGTTTGAACGTGTGTCCTACAGCTATGCAGATGTCCTCACAGAGACGGTACAACTTACATTCTTCGAAGAACAAGGGAGTATGGCATAATCGAGCAGTGGACAATAGTTTACTGCTTTTTACTTTTCCTTAAATTACATATATTAACATATATTAAACAGGAACAACTATCTAATACTAATATTGCCGCTATTACATTAATAGCGGCAATAGCTATTCATAAAGGAGTTGGATTTTTATGGCGAGAAAACGTCGAGGTATCATGTCTTATCAACTCAAAGAAGAATTAGCTAAAGAACTAGGATTTTATGATGTTGTCCAAAAAGAAGGCTGGGGAGCTATCCGTGCTAAAGACGCTGGTAACATGGTGAAATTAGCAATTGAAATAGCCGAAAAACAGTTAGCAACGAAAAATAATCAATAATTATTTAAAGTCGAAGCGGAATTTTACGCTTCGACTTTTTTTATGGCAATATAGTGCATTAGCTTTTTCATCAGTTGGTAACAATAAATAAAAAAGGAAACGAATTTAACCATTTTCTACAATTTTTCAGATTCGTACAAAAATACAAAGATATTTATCAGCAAGAATATGGTACAATACATAAATAAATTGGAGACGACTAAAGTAGGTGAACAATAGTGAGAGTATTAGAAAAAGCACCAGCGAAAATTAATTTATCGCTAGACGTGCTACATAAAAGACCAGATGGCTATCACGAAGTAGAAATGGTCATGACAACGATTGACTTAGCTGACCGAGTAGAATTAACTTCTAGAAAAGATGGAGTGATTCATATCGTGTCTCACAATCGTTTTGTACCAGACGACAACCGCAACTTGGCATATCAAGCTGCACAGCTATTAAAGGATAAATTTTCTATCACAGATGGTGTATCCATTTCTATCACTAAAACAATTCCTGTTGCAGCAGGCTTAGCAGGAGGAAGTAGTGATGCAGCAGCTACGCTAAGGGGACTAAATAGGTTGTGGAAACTAGGTCTTTCTTTAGATGACTTAGCGGAGATTGGCGCACAAATAGGTTCAGATGTTTCCTTTTGTGTATATGGTGGAACAGCTTTAGCAACTGGACGCGGGGAAATAATTAAGCCGATACCAGCTCCACCGCATTGCTGGGTCGTTTTGGCAAAACCTACTATCGGTGTATCAACTTCAGAAATATATGGCAATCTAGACGTTGAAAAGGTTGAGCACCCAGATGTTGCTGGGATGGTACAAGCCATTCAAAATGAAGATTATGACCAAGTGACAAGTTTGTTAGGCAATGCGTTAGAAACTGTTACATTAAAGTTATATCCAGAAGTAGCTAATATTAAAGATCAAATGAAGAAATTCGGAGCCGATGCCGTGTTAATGAGTGGAAGTGGACCTACCGTGTTTGGTTTAGTTCAACATGACTCTAGGATGCACCGAATTTATAATGGTTTAAGAGGATTTTGTGATCAAGTTTTTGCAGTTAGATTGATGGGGGAACAGAATAAGCTTGATTAAATCCGTATGATAATGTTATATTTTATTAAAACATTCGGATTTTAGGAGGAAGAACGATGAAATTACGTCGGAGTGGACGTCTCGTTGATATGACTCATTATTTATTGCAACACCCTCAAGTACTTGTTCCACTATCTTTGTTCGCTGATAGATATGGATCCGCAAAGTCGTCTATAAGTGAAGACCTTGGCATAGTTAAACAGACGTTTGAAGCGCAAGGTGTCGGTACACTTGTAACGATCCCTGGAGCTGCAGGAGGGGTGAAATTTATCCCTTCTGTTTCAAAAGAAGAGGCAGCAGAGGTTGTCAATAGCTTATGTGAGGCCATTGCAAAACCAGAGAGGCTTTTACCTGGTGGTTATTTGTACATGACAGACATATTAGGGAATCCTCGCCTGTTGAATAAAATTGGGAAAGTCTTTGCTACGGCTTTTAACGATAAAAAGGTTGACGTCATTATGACAATGGCAACGAAAGGAATTCCACTTGCTCATGCAGTAGCAAGCTTTTTAGATGTACCGGTAGTTATTGTTAGAAGAGATAGTAGAGTGACAGAAGGTTCCACTGTAAGCATTAACTATGTTTCCGGATCTTCTAAACGAATTCAAACGATGGTGCTTGCAAAAAGAAGTTTAGAAACAGGTGCCAACGTGTTAATTATTGATGACTTTATGAAAGCTGGAGGCACAGTAAACGGCATGGTAAACCTGCTTGGTGAGTTTCAAGCGAATTTGGCAGGAATCGGAGTACTGGTAGAATCGGAAAATATGGAAGAAAAATTAATTCGTGACTACATTTCCCTTGTTCAACTTGATAACGTGAATGAACTAGAAAAAAGCATTGAAGTAAAGCCAGGGAATTTATTAACATACTTAAATCAAAAATAAAGATGAGACAGTAATCTATCTATGGGATTACTGTTTTGTACATAAAAATCCTATACGAGGTGTTCACATTGAAAATTATTAATACAAAACTTGCACCAGAGGCAATTGGACCATATTCACAAGGTATTGTTGTAAATAACTTGTTTTACAGTTCAGGACAAATACCTTTAAAAGCGAATGGAGAATTAGTAACGGGAGATGTTCAAGAACAAACACATCAAGTCTTTGTAAATTTAAAAGCAGTATTAGAGAGTGCTGGAGCATCGCTAGAAACAGTCGTGAAGGCAACTGTATTTATTAAGGATATGAATGACTTTGCATCCATTAACGAAGTTTACGGAGAGTATTTTAGTAAGCATAAACCTGCACGTTCATGTGTGGAAGTTGCTAGATTACCAAAAGACGTACTTGTAGAAATTGAAGTAATTGCATTAGTAAAATAGGTAAAAAAATAAAAATCACCATAAAGTCCTAAATTTTCTAAAAATTTTTTAGAAATAAGAAGGATATTTTCATTTTTCCGAGAATTTATACTATTAAGTTTTTGTATAAGGGAAAAGGTGGTGAACATAATGGAAGTAACTGACGTAAGATTACGCCGCGTTAATACCGATGGTCGTATGAGAGCGATCGCATCTATTACACTTGATCATGAATTTGTTGTTCATGATATTCGAGTAATTGATGGTAATAATGGATTATTTGTAGCGATGCCAAGTAAACGCACTCCTGATGGAGAGTTCCGTGATATCGCTCACCCAATTAACTCTGGTACTCGTGGGAAAATTCAAGATGCGGTGTTAGCTGAATATCACCGAGTTGGCGAGTTAGAAGTTGAATTCGAAGAGGCTGGTGCTTCATAATCAATAAAACAAGCTGTTAGCGACTTGCTAGCAGTTTTTTTATGTTTAAATTTCCTCCATTACTGACTCCTTGCATATATTCAAATCAGTACACACGTCGTCAAAAACTCAAAAAAAATATGTAAAATAAATGTACTTTCATTATGTTTCTTGAAATGCCCTGCTATTTAGGATATATTCGTAATGGATAATTAGGTGATTCAATAGTTACAATGAGTTAGTTTCGGCTAAATTAGAAAACGAATTAAAGACTTTGGAGAACTGAATAGATATTCTTAACGAACTTTATATATTCATGTATAATGGAGGCGTAATATGTCGAAAAAATATGCAGTCATTTTAGCGGCCGGTCAAGGTACGCGAATGAAATCTAAACTATACAAAGTACTACACCCTGTATGTGGAAAACCTATGGTAGAACATGTAGTCGATCATGTCGCATCATTAAATTTCTCCAGTGTCGTAACGGTTGTGGGGCATGGTGCAGAATTAGTTAAAACACAACTTGGTGAACAAAGTGAATACGTTTTACAAGAAGAGCAACTTGGAACAGCACATGCTGTAATGCAAGCGGCTCCAATCTTAGAAGGAAAACAAGGTATTACGCTTGTAATTTGTGGTGACACGCCACTTATTACTCCTGAAACAATGGAAAAACTATTGGCTGAACATGATCGAACAAAAGCGAAAGCTACCATTCTTACATCATATGCCGAAGACCCAACTGGTTATGGAAGAATTATTCGAAACAGCTCAGGGTTAGTCGAAAAAATTGTAGAACATAAAGATGCTTCTGATGATGAAAGAAAGATTACAGAAATCAACACAGGTACGTATTGCTTTGACAATGAAGCATTATTTACAGCGTTAAAAAATGTATCTAATGATAATGTTCAAGGAGAGTACTACTTACCGGATGTAATCGAAATATTAAAGAATGAAGGCGAAATTGTTTCTGCCTACCAAACAATGAATCTAGATGAAACATTAGGTGTGAATGACCGTGTTGCTTTAGCTCTAGCTGAAAAAATTATGCGTGCTCGTATTAACAAAAAGCATATGGTAAATGGAGTAACCATTATTGATTCAGAAAACACTTATATTTCAGCGGATACTCTTATCGGTCGTGACACAATTGTTTACCCAGGTACATCAATAGAAGGAAAAACAGTTATTGGTGAAGATAATGTTATTGGACCTAATACAGAAATTAAAAATAGCAAGATAGGTAACAATACGAACATTAAACAATCCGTTATTCATGAAAGTGAAGTAGGTAATGAAGTAAATATTGGTCCATTTGCACATGTACGTCCCGATTCTGTTATCGGCAATGAAGTAAAGCTTGGTAACTTTGTAGAAGTGAAAAAGGCGACATTTGGTGATGGAAGTAAAGCAAGTCATTTGAGTTATATTGGTGATGCCGAAGTTGGAAAAGATGTAAACATCGGTTGTGGTTCTATTACTGTTAACTATGATGGCAAGAAAAAGTACTTAACAAAAATAGAAGATGGAGTGTTTGTTGGATGTAACTCTAACCTTGTAGCTCCTGTAACGGTAGGAAAAGGTGCATATGTAGCAGCCGGTTCCACTATTACAGAAGATGTTCCAGGGAATGCACTTTCCATTGCAAGAGCACGCCAAGTCAATAAAGAAGACTATGTAACGAAGCTTCATTCTAAATAAAAATTAGTGGAGGATAACAATGCCTTATAAATATGCTGGATCTAATCTTAAAATTTTCACTTTAAATTCTAATATCGCTTTAGCAGAGGAAATCGCTACTCACATCGGTGTTCCGCTGGGGAAATGTTCTGTAGCGCGTTTTAGTGATGGAGAAGTACAAATCAACATTGAAGAAAGTATTCGTGGTTGCGATGTTTTCGTTATTCAATCAACTAGTGCACCTGTTAACGAACATATCATGGAAACGCTTATTATGATTGATGCATTAAAGCGTGCATCTGCTAAAACAATTAATATCGTTATGCCTTATTACGGCTATGGTAGACAAGACCGTAAAGCGCGTGCTCGTGAGCCAATTACAGCGAAATTAGTAGCAAACTTATTAGAAACTGCTGGTGCTACTCGTGTGATTACATTAGATTTACATGCTCCACAAATTCAAGGTTTCTTTGACATCTTAATTGACCACCTGATGGGTGTACCAATTTTAGCGGAGTACTTTGAAAGCAAAGGATTAGAAGATATTGTTATCGTTTCTCCAGACCACGGCGGTGTTACTCGTGCAAGAAAGCTTGCTGATCGCCTGAAAGCACCAATTGCTATTATTGATAAGCGCAGACCTCGTCCAAATGTTGCAGAAGTAATGAATATCGTAGGTCATATTGAAGGACGTACAGCTATTTTAATAGATGATATGATTGATACAGCTGGTACGATTACATTAGCGGCAAACGCACTCATAGAAAACGGTGCAAAAGAAGTGTATGCATGTTGTACACATCCAGTACTTTCTGGACCAGCTATTGAGCGTATTGATAGCTCGAAAATTAAAGAATTAGTCGTTACGAATACAATTGCACTTTCTGAAGAAAAGAAAAGCTCAAAGATTACAGAACTATCTGTAGCCAAACTTATTTCTGAAGCAATCGTACGTGTTTATGAACAGAAATCTGTAAGTACGTTATTTGATTAAACGTATCTAACATATATAGTTGCAAACTTGTATGTTTAAGCTTCCTACATTTAGGGAAAGTTTTATATAGGACAAATCTATATAATGCGTAGGAAGGTGAATAGTATGAGTGCAACGTTACAAGCGGTGGAAAGAACACAGTTCAATAAATCTGCTAGAACAAAAACGAGACAAGATGGACACGTTCCAGCAGTTGTGTATGGGAATAATACTGATAATAAAGCAATCAGTGTGGATGGAATGATGGAAAAGAGTTTCTTAAAACAATCCGAAATGTAGGTCGAAACGGTATTATTACGCTAGAAATTGGATCAGACAAGCGTAAAGTTATGCTTTCTGACTACCAAACAGATCCATTAAAAGCTAGTGAATTTGTTCATCTCGACTTCCAGGTTGTAAACTTTAAGCAAGAAATTGATGTAGATGTGAATGTTGTTTTAACAGGTGAAGCCCAAGGTGTTAAAGATGGTGGAGTATTGCAACATGTATTGCACCAAGTTTCTGTAAAAACTTTACCAAACAATGTTCCGGAAGCAGTAGAAGTAGATATTTCAAACTTAGCTGTTAACGAAACGATAACAGTTGGGGATGTCCAAAGTTCTGGTAAGTACACGCTAAATCATAATGATGAAGAGGTTATTGCTTCCATCCTTCCTCCGAAACAAGAAGAGGAAATTGATAGTGGTGAAGAGCAAGAGCCTGGTGAACCAGAACTAGTAGAAGGTAGAGAAAATAAAGAAGAGGCGTAACCTTTTAGGTTGCGTCTTTTGTCTATTTACAGTAATGTTTTCAATATGGAATAAAACCGATGCTTTTAAAGTACAAGGGAAAAAATAATAAGACTAAAGTAAACATGGAGGTCTTCTTTATGTTCCAAAAACTACGTACCCTTTTTGCCAAAAAGGAAGAAGAAGAAGTAGGAGGAGTAGGAATGAAGCTTTTTGTAGGACTAGGGAATCCAGGTCTACAATATGATCAAACACGCCATAATATTGGATTTATGGTAATAGATGAATTAGCAAAGCGCTGGAACATCCCTTTAACACAATCAAAGTTTAAAGGCGCGTTTGGACATGGAATGGTTCAAGGAGAAAAAGTATTATTAGTGAAACCATTAACGTATATGAACTTATCAGGAGAGTGTATAAGGCCGTTAATGGACTTTTATAAAGTAGATATAGAAGACATATATGTAATCTATGACGATCTCGATCTTCCAGTAGGAAAATTACGACTACGTCAAAAAGGAAGTGCTGGCGGACATAACGGTATTAAATCGCTTTTACAGCACCTACATACGCAAGAGTTTAATCGAATCCGAATGGGGATTTCACGTCCTCAAAACGGTCAATCTGTTTCTGATTATGTATTAGGAAAGTTTACTTCAGAAGAGTTAGCAGTCATGAAGGATTCTATGCAAAAGGCATCTGACGCATGTGAAGAATCACTGAAAACAGAATTTTTACAAGTCATGAACAACTTTAATAAGTGAGTGAATTTTATATTGTTGAAACACTTTTCGTATAACGAATAATAAAACGAATTTCAGTAAACGACCGTAATTATAATGTAATTACAGTAATACAATAACTAATAGCCGTATAACATTGGCTCCTCCTGTTTATACTAATCTTAAAAAGTGCGGGAGGACTAAGATGGCTATTCATTATCATTGTAGACATTGTAGTTGTAAGGTTGGCTCAATTGAAAACTCAAGTATTTATGCAGAAACATTAGGATTTCATCAACTGTCAGCGGATGAAAGAAAAGAAATGATCAATTACCAACAAAATGGTGATATACATGTACAAACAATTTGTGAAGATTGTCAGGAGGCACTCGATAGATATCCTGAGTTCCACGAATACGAATCTTTTATACAGTAAACATTTGCTTTGGTTGAAGCCAAAGCCTTTTTGTGTATCAGCATGTACAAGGTAAGAGAGGGGGAAGAAGCTAAATGAATAATATAATTTCTTATTTTACAGAAAATGATGACTTTCAATCTGTCGTTGTAGGGTTAGAAGAAGGATTAAGAGAGCAACTAATATCCGGTCTATCAGGCTCTGCACGAACGTTGTTTGCTGCATCTATTTATGAGAAAACGGATAAACCGATGTTAATAGTGACTCATAACTTATTTCATGCTCAAAAAATATATGAAGACTTATCTAATTTAATTGAAGATGACAGGCTTTTCCTTTTTCCAGTAAACGATGTGTTAGCTGCTGAAATTAGTATAGCTAGTCCTGAACTGAAAGCGCAAAGAATAGACGCGCTAAACCATTTAGCTTCACGTAAGCGAGGGGTTGTCATTGCACCTATTGCGGGTTTGAAGAGAATACTACCTACAGTGGAACGTTGGAATTCTTCTATTATTAAGTTTGAAGTCGGAAAAGTAATTGATATTGAGAAGTTAACAAATGAGTTAGTTAACCTTGGATATGAGCGAGTATCCTTGGTTGCAACTCCAGGAAACTTCAGTATACGTGGAGGAATCATTGATATATATCCACTAACAGAAGAAAATCCTATTCGAATAGAGCTGTTTGATGACGAAATAGATTCCATTCGTTTTTTTTCTGCAGAAGATCAACGTTCTTTAAAGAGCATAACCTCCATCCAGGTGGGACCAGCTGAGGAAATTTTATTTACACCTGGTGAAATTCAAAATGGAGCGGAAAAATTAAAAGAGTGCTTAGCATCTACATTAAAAAAAGTAAAGAATGAGAAAGTTAAACAACTTTTGTCAGAAAACATTTCCTACGAAATCGAAATGTTCCAAAGTGGCAATGTCATTAAAGAAGTATATAAATATATGTCGTTTTTCTATGAAAAACCAAGTAGTTTACTAGATTACTTATCGACTGGTGGAATTGTTTTATATGACGAAATTGCCAGAATTCAAGAAAGCGCGGATAGTTTAGATAAGGAAGAAGCAGAGTGGCTTGTTGAATTATTAGCAGAAGGAAAAGTAGTACAGGATATTACGTTTTCCCATTCTTTTTCAAAGTTGTTGCAAAATAAATCAACGTTTGCCATTTATTTATCGTTATTTTTACGTCATGTTGCACATACACACCCAGAAAATCTTGTGAATTTCTCTTCTAAGTCGATGCAGCATTTTCATGGTCAAATGCATTTGTTAAAAAGTGAAGTAGATCGGTGGAAAAAATCAAATTATGCGATTCTCGTACTTGGACCTAATTCGGATCGTTTAGAGAAATTATCTACAACTTTAACAGATTATGGATTAGATATGCGAATCATCTCAGCAGATTCTTCTTTTGCACATGGCCAAATTCAGTTGGTAGAGGGAGATTTACAATCTGGTTTTGAACTTCCAATGCAAAAGTTAGCTGTTATTACAGAAGAAGAACTATTTAAGAAAAAAGCTAAAAAACCTCAAAAACGACAAAAGCTATCGAATGCAGAACGAATTAAAACGTATTCGGAATTAAATGTCGGGGACCACGTTGTTCACGTGAATCATGGTATAGGTAAGTATTTAGGTATTGAAACACTTGTCATAAACGGCATTCATAAAGATTACATGCATCTTAAGTATCAAGGTACAGATAAGTTGTATGTACCAGTTGAGCAAATTGACCAAGTCCAGAAATTTGTAGGATCAGAAGGAAAAGAGCCGAAAGTTTATAAACTAGGTGGTAACGATTGGAAAAAAGTAAAGAGAAAAGTTGAGTCTTCTGTACAAGATATTGCAGATGATTTAATTAAACTGTATGCCGAAAGAGAAGCTAGTATTGGATTTGCTTTTTCACCGGATAGCGAACAACAGCGTGAATTTGAAGAAAGCTTTGCATATAAAGAAACAGACGACCAAATGCGTTCCATTATTGAAATCAAAAAAGACATGGAAAATGAACGACCGATGGACCGCTTATTATGTGGTGACGTTGGATACGGGAAAACGGAAGTTGCTATTCGCGCTGCGTTTAAAGCAATTATTGATGAAAAACAGGTGGCAATCTTAGTGCCAACGACTATTCTTGCCCAACAACATTATGAAACAATCCGTGAACGCTTCCAAGACCATGCGATTAATATTGGATTATTAAGCCGATTCCGTTCCCGAAAACAACAAACGGAAACGATGAAAGGCCTAGAACGAGGCACGATAGATATCGTAGTAGGAACACACCGATTATTATCAAAAGACATTAAGTATAAAGACCTAGGCTTGTTAATTGTAGATGAAGAACAGCGCTTTGGTGTGACGCATAAAGAAAAGATAAAAAAAATGAAGGCTAATATTGATGTATTAACCTTAACGGCAACACCAATTCCGAGAACATTGCATATGTCTATGCTTGGAGTGCGTGATTTATCTGTTATTGAAACACCACCAGAAAACCGCTTCCCAGTTCAAACATATGTAATGGAGTATAACGGCTCTTTAGTTAAAGAATCGATAGAACGTGAACTTGCTCGTGATGGCCAAGTGTATTTTCTCTACAATCGAGTAGAAGACATTGAGAGAAAAGCAGAAGAAATATCGATGCTTGTACCTGAAGCGCGCGTTATTGCGGCTCACGGCAGGATGACCGAAAATGAATTAGAATCGGTTATGTTGCAGTTTTTAGAAGGAGAAGCGGATGTATTAGTAAGTACAACTATTATTGAAACAGGCGTAGACATTCCAAATGTAAATACATTAATCGTTTTCGATGCAGATCGAATGGGTCTTTCCCAATTGTATCAGTTGCGTGGAAGAGTAGGGCGCTCGAACCGTGTTGCATATGCCTACTTTACCTATCGTAAAGATAAAGTATTAACAGAAGTTGCAGAAAAAAGATTACAAGCGATTAAAGAATTTACGGAGCTTGGATCAGGATTTAAAATTGCCATGCGAGATTTGTCCATTCGAGGCGCAGGAAACTTATTAGGATCTCAGCAACACGGATTTATTGATTCAGTTGGTTTTGACTTGTACTCTCAAATGTTAAAAGAAGCAATTGACCAACGAAAAGGCATAGACACAGCGGATACTAGACGCCATATAGAAATAGATGTAGAAGTCGATGCTTACTTACCTGATAAATATATTTCCGATAGTCGTCAAAAAATTGATATGTATAAACGATTCCGAGGGGTAAACTCAGTAGAAGATGTGGCTGAGTTAAAAGAAGAGTTAGTGGACCGCTTCGGTGACTATCCGGATGAAGTGGCATATTTACTTGCGATCGCTGAAATAAAAATGCTTGGTCTAGCTGAACAGGTAGACCAAGTGAAGCAAATAAAAGACGATGTTCATATTCTTTTCTCAGAAGAAGTGTCCACACAATTAAATCCATTCATTCGTGAAATCGTCGCTTTAATGGACAAATTTGGTAGAGGTGTTAATCCGAGTTCTGATGGAGCAAAATTTAAAATCGTTATCCAAATAAAAGGGAAAACAACCGGTGAATGGCTTTCTATTGTAAGAGGGTTGCTTGAAGGGGTTGCAAACATTAAGCGTAGGAAAGTTAGTGTTTCTTAAGATAAAAATGTTTAAGTATGTCTAATATTGTCTATATAAATACTGGGGGATTTTACAATTAGAAAAAAACTTTTCCAACATGTATATAAACATTTACTTGTAAGATACTAACTTCAAACAAAGGTGAATTCTTCAATAAAAGGGCAAGTTGATCAATTCCACCAAATTTTACTCATCTCTTTTTATCATCAGATGAAGGAGGCAACCGAAGACAAATGAAAGCAACTGGTATTGTTCGACGTATTGATGATTTAGGTAGGGTTGTAATTCCAAAAGAAATTAGAAGAACATTGCGAATCCGTGAGGGAGACCCTCTTGAAATTTTTGTGGATCGTGATGGCGAAGTAATCTTGAAGAAGTACTCACCAATTAGTGAATTAGGTGATTTTGCTAAAGAGTACGCTGAAGCATTGTACGATAGTTTAGGACAACCTGTTCTAATCTGTGATCGTGATACTTTTATAGCAGTAGCTGGTAGCTCAAAAAAGGAATATTTAAATAAAAGTGTCAGTGACATCATCGAACGTGCTATGGAAGAAAGAAGTTCAATTATAAAAACAGATGAACAGCAAGCAGCAATAGTAGATGGACATGTTGAGACGATTGCATCTTACACAATTGGCCCAATTGTTGCAAATGGAGATCCTATCGGTGCAGTAGTGATTATGTCAAAAGACAAATCACTTGGCGAGGTAGAGCAAAAAGCAGTCGAAACAGCAGCAGGATTTTTAGCAAGGCAAATGGAATCATAGAAATAAAAGCAAAAAAAGATAGCATCCGGTAACCAATAGCCGTGTTGCTATCTTTTTTTGTGGCGAGAAAGTGTTTGGAAATCAACAGAAACCTTTAACACAGCCACAATATTATATCTGCCGAAAAAAATTTATATAAGACTCCACATTTTTCTTAGCCTATAAATATGTAACTTACCTGCTCTTATCTAGGAATGATATAATGAATAAATTGTAAGCTATAAACATCAAGGTTAGGCGGGGAATTTATGGGGAGCATTCAATCCCAGAACGATTTAAAAAATGCATGGCGAGGAGCCATGATTCTAACTGTAGCGGGAATAATAACGAAAATATTAAGTGCCGGTTACCGTATTCCTTTTCAAAATATTGTCGGCGATGTAGGATTTTATATATACCAGCAAGTCTATCCTTTTTATGGAGTCGCCTTAATTCTTTCTATATATGGATTTCCAGTAGTCATCTCTAAATTAGTTGCAGAACAACCTTTAGCAGAAAGAAGAGCAGCCATACATAAAATAATGAATGTATCCTTTATTTTGCTCTCTTTCTTAGGTCTCCTATTGTTTATTAGCCTATACGTTGGGGCACGTGAAATAGCTATCCTAATGGGAGATGTTAGACTAACATCCATCATAAAAGTTACATCCTTTACTTTTTTAATTTTACCGATTGTATCAACGTTACGAGGTGCTTTTCAAGGCGAAAACAATATGACACCTACCGCCGTTTCACAAGTGTCAGAACAGTTTTTTCGGGTGTTGTTTATTATTGGTGCTTCATATTTCTTACTAGTAAAAGGTGAGAGTTTGTATACTATCGGAGCGGGGGCAATGCTCGGATCTGTAGTAGGTGGAATCGTCGCACTGGTTCTTCTGTTATTTTTATGGAGAAAATATAAAAGGAACGAAGAAGGGAAAGAGAAAACGACTCTTACAACGCTAGAAATAAGCAAAGTATTATTCATACAAGGGTTTACCATTTGTATTAGTAGTTTGTTGTTAATATTGCTACAAATGATAGATGCATTTACGATATATGCCATACTCATTCAAACAGGAATCGAAGAAGAGCTGGCGAAACAGTTAAAAGGAAGTTACGACAGAGGGCAACCACTTATCCAGTTAGGTACTGTCGTAGCGACAGCTTTCTCGTTATCACTTGTTCCTTTAATTACCATCGCTAAAGGGAAAAACGATCAACAACTGATAAAGGATAAAGTATCTTTATCTATACGTGTATCCATACTTATTGGCTTAGGTGCCTCTTTTGGTTTAGCGTTGTTAATTGGTCCAATTAACACGATGCTGTTTAAAAATAGCTTTAGTTCGGATGTTTTATTCGTCTTAAGCTTTTCTATCCTTTTTAGCAGTATAGCTCTAACAGCAGCGGCTATTTTACATGGTTTGAACAAACCACTGTTACCAGCAGGTTTTGTATTAATAGGGGTAGGGGCGAAATGGATAATGAATGTAGGGCTTGTTCCAGTCTACGGAACGCTAGGGGCTGCGTTTAGTACGGTTTTGGCCTTGGCGGTTGTTGCCTTCTTATTAATAATGTCGGTTAAAAAGAGGACAGGTGTAGCGATTTGGAACACCTCACATGTTTATACTTTAGGAAAAGCCGTTATACTAATGACTATTCTATTAGTGGCTTACATGCAAGTAACAAGCCTCCTACAATGGGATGGTAGACTTAGTGCAACCATTATTGCATTTATCGGTGTATTCCTTGGTGGAGCAATATATTTAGTTACCATACTAAGAAGTTCATTTTTCCAGGAAAAAGAACTATCACTACTACCACTAGGAAACAAAATCACATTCTTGTTAAAAAAATAAAGAGGGTGTCATAAATGAAACAAATTACAGTCATTGGACTAGGTGCAGGAGACTTAGAACAGCTCCCACTCGGAATATATAAGATATTAAAAGCAAGCACACGACTATTTTTAAGAACAAAGGATCACCCTGTTGTACGTACCTTAGAAGAAGAAGGTATTACATATGAATCATTTGATTCTATTTACGAAATGCATGACTCTTTTGAAAAAGTTTACGATAACATTGTAAACTTATTACTAGATCTAAGCGCTCAAGGACCGCTTATCTATGCTGTACCAGGACATCCACTTGTAGCAGAAAAAACAGTTCAACTACTCCTAGAATTAGAAAGGAATGGAAGAGTTGAACTAGAAATAAAAGGCGGACAAAGCTTTTTGGATCCATTATTTACTGCTGTCGGTCTGGATCCAATAGATGGATTTCAGTTATTAGATGGAACTAGTTTATTAAAAGAAGAAATTCAACCAACACAAGCTTTAATTATCGGACAAGTGTATGATGCATTTATTGCTTCAGAGGTAAAGTTAACACTAATGGAGATCTATCCAGATGACTTTGAAGTAAAGCTTGTTACTGCAGCTGGAACGAAAGAAGAAGCGGTACAATCTGTGCCTCTTTATGAATTAGATAGGGTAACATCTTTAAATAATTTAACAAGCGTTTATGTACCAAGGGTGGAAGATGAAAAGATTCTTTATAAACAATTCTCTTCTTTCCGTCAGACAATAGCTACATTAAGAGGTCCAAATGGCTGTCCTTGGGACCAAAAACAAACACATGAATCATTAAAGCGCTATCTAATTGAAGAAACATATGAGTTGTTAGATGCTATTAACAATGAAGATGTCGATGGTATGATGGAGGAACTAGGCGACGTACTTTTACAAGTACTGTTACATGCCCAAATCGGAGAAGATGAAGGGTACTTCAGTATCGATGATGTAATTGAAACCATTAATGAAAAGATGGTAAGGCGCCATCCGCATGTTTTTGGAGATATTACTGTTGAAAATGACGAAGAGGTCGTTTCTAATTGGGAAGAAATAAAAAAAGTAGAAAAGGCAGAAAGACAAGATGAGTCACTATTAGATAGTGTTGCAAGAAGCTTACCCGCTTTATCTAGAGCACTACATTTACAAAAGAAAGCGGGAAAAGTTGGCTTTGATTGGCAGGATGATGCCCCAATGTGGGCGAAGATAGAAGAGGAGATCTTAGAGCTTAAAGAAGAGCTGAAGAATAATAGTGATGAGAAATTAGTGATGGTAGAGTTTGGAGATTTACTATTTGCATTTGTAAATATTGCAAGGTTTTATGCTATTGAGCCAGAAGATGCATTACATGCAACAAACGAAAAATTTTACAAAAGGTTTTGTTATATAGAAGATAAGGTAAGAAATAAAGGAAAAGTAATGACAGATTTATCATTAGAAGAGCTAGATGCAATTTGGGAAGAAGCAAAAAGAGAAGGCTTGTAAGGGGGAATATTAAATGAGATTAGATAAATTTTTAAAAGTTTCAAGGATTATTAAAAGAAGGACACTAGCAAAAGAAGTAGCGGAAAAAGGAAGAATCTACATTAATGGAAATCAAGCGAAAGCTAGTAGTTCCGTTAAAGGTGGAGATGAATTAACGATCCATTTTGGCCAAAAAGTTGTAACCGCAAGGATCGAAACTATTAAAGAAAATGCCAAGAAAGAAGAAGCTTCCATGATGTATACAATTCTAAAAGAAGAGCGAGTTAGTTTAGACGAACAACAATTGTAAGGGCTTGTTCTAAATATTTATCCCTCTCATATATATGTACTATTAATGTTTAATAGTGAGGGATGAATATGAACCAATATTATGAAGCGAATAACGCAAACAAAAGTGTTCAAGAACAAGACATCATTATGCGCAGTAGAAGACTTCTAGATATTACAGGTGTTAAGCAAGTAGAAAGCTTTGATAACGAAGAATTTTTACTTGAAACAGTTATGGGCTTTTTAGCGGTGAGAGGTCAAAATTTACAGATGAAAAATTTAGATGTAGATAAAGGGGTAGTTTCCATTAAAGGAAAAATTATGGAGATTATTTACTTAGACGATGCTCACGCGGAGAAAGCTAAAGGATTCTTTAGTAAGTTGTTCAAATGAGTTTAACGGTTCAATTTTATACGATGATCGCGATGATTGGTGTCGGTGTTTGGCTTGGAATAGCCATTGATACTTACAACCGATTTTTAAAGCGGGAAAATAGAGCCAAATGGATTGTTTTTGCTAACGACATTTTATTTTGGCTCTTGCAAGGTTTAGTTGCCTTTTATGTTTTGTTGCTAGTCAACGAAGGAGAATTGAGATTTTATATATTAATTGCCTTAGTTTGTGGATTTGCAGCCTATCAAGCTTTATTGAAATACGTATATTTAAGCTTATTAGAGACGGTTATCCAGATTACAATAGCTATCTACCAATTCATATACAAGCTAGTTATGACAGTAATAGTTAAGCCAATAAAATGGATCGTACAAGCTATAATAGCCACTTTACTATTCCTTTTGCACGTACTGTATTCTATTGGGAAGTTTTTAGTAAAATTTATCTGGAAAACTTTCATCCTATTGACTCTTCCAATAAAATGGCTTTTCGTGTTAATATGGAAGTTGTTACCGAGAAAAATGACAGATTTTCTACTAAAAACGAGAAAACAATTTGCAGGATATTTAGTTCGTGGAAAGAACTTTTTAATAAAGCTAGTAAAACATGCAAAGAAGATTTGGAAGCGCTAGGAAGGAGCTGAGGATACATGAGCGCGACTAACAAAGAAAAGGTTACTAGATTTCAATCAACCTACTCACAAGAAAAAGAAGAACAACAACGAAAACAAGCTAAAAAGCGAAAAGGGCTAATGATGAGACTAGCATTTTTTTTCGCAGTCGTGCTAATGACTACAGGCTTCTTGGGGAAATCTTATTTAGATCAGCGTGTCTTACTCAATGAAAAGTTAGAGCAAAAAGTCGCGTTGCAAAAAGAGTTAGCCCAACTAGAAAAAGAACAACAATTTTTAGAAGAAGAAATTGTAAAACTAAATGATGACGAGTATATCGCAAAAATTTTGCGACGAGATTATTTTATGTCAGAAGAGGGCGAAATCATCTTTAGAGTCACAGAAGATTCAACAGATGGGTCTTCGTCTTATTGACACATTAAAATTAGTCTAGTTATAATGTAGTATAAGAGTCTTATTTTTTATGATTTTAAGGAGGAGCATTTTTTTTATGTCAATCGAAGTAGGCAGCAAGTTACAAGGTAAAGTAACAGGAATAACTAATTTTGGGGCGTTTGTGGAGCTGCCAGGTGGTATCACTGGTCTTGTTCACATTAGTGAAGTCGCAGATAATTATGTAAAAGATATTAATGAACACCTTAAAGTAGGCGATGAGGTGAAAGTAAAAGTCATTAATGTCGAAAAAGACGGCAAGATCGGCTTATCCATTAAAAAGGCAAGCGATACGTACCGTGAACCAGAAAAGCGCTCTCACCAACCGCGCCCGAAAAAACGCGAAGAAGTTCGTCCTAAAGAGAATTTCGAACAAAAAATGGCACGATTCCTTAAGGATAGCGAAGATCGTCTTACTACTTTAAAGCGCAGCACAGAATCTAAACGTGGTGGCCGCGGAGCAAGAAGAGGGTAACTTGCTGCTGAACTAACTATATATAGCAAGAATTTCTGAACGTACTCATTCATTGGGTGCGTTTTTTGTTTTATGGGATAAATAATATGACAACAAAAAACCCCCTCAAAGATAGAGGGGGTTTTACATTATATTATGACCCATACGGGATTCGAACCCGTGTTACCGCCGTGAAAGGGCGGTGTCTTAACCGCTTGACCAATGGGCCTAAAAATTATGGTAGCGGCGGAGGGAGTCGAACCCACGACCTCACGGGTATGAACCGTACGCTCTAGCCAGCTGAGCTACACCGCCATAATCATTAAGCATGTCATTTTTAAAAAGATTTATTAGACACAAGAAATATAGTACTAAGATATTAAGTATATGTCAACAGAAAATAAAAATGTTAGAAAATTTTATACAATTTATCTGTATTTGCGTATGTATTTTACATAAATACCTCTAAAAATTTACCAATTCCCCACCTATTCTGCCACCTTTTCCGTGAAATACAAGAATTAAGTCGAACGTTTTATGTTTATCTCTTTGTTTGTTTGACAAAACTTTTTAAAATCGGCTTGTATAATGAACACAATGATTATAACGGGAGTGGATGAATGTGGAAAGGATCGAAAAGAATATGTCAGAGCCGGCATCGGAAGTACAATTTGAAAAAGTTCAAAAGAAACTATCTTTATTCTCTAAAAAGATAAGATCCATGTTCATGTCGGTATTTCTTCATCAAGGTTTTTTACTTATATTTATTGGTTTTCTTTTAGGACGAGCTTTAATACTTGGAGAACTTACACCTTTTGCCTTACCGTTTTTCGCAGCGGTCTACTTATTAAAGGCTAAACGGGCAGGCCTTACTTTCTTGGCACTTATAATAGGTGCTCTAACCGTATCAGGTGTAACTGCCGTATATATTACAGTTGGAATGTTTCTGTTTATGCTGACATTCAAGTTAGTTCGCAAGCTCGGGTACGATACGTTAAAGTTCCTACCATTTCTTGTATTTGGTTCTGTGTTTTTAGCTAAAACCGCGATACTATACGTTTCTTCTACCATACTCTTATACGATTGGATGATGATTGGAGTTGAAGCTGGATTAGGTTTTATTTTAACAATGATTTTCTTACAAAGTATTCCATTGCTTACGATGAAGAAGAAAAAACAAACATTTAAAACTGAGGAAATCATTTGTTTAATTATCTTACTAGCTTCTGTACTAACGGGAACGATAGGTTGGACTTACTATGATATGTCGATGGAACATGTTTTTTCTAGATATTTAGTTTTAATGTTTGCGTTTGTAGCAGGTGCCACAGTAGGTGCCACGGTTGGGGTTGTTACAGGATTAATATTAAGTTTAGCGACAGTTACTAGTTTGTATCAAATGAGTTTACTGGCTTTTGCAGGTTTATTAGGAGGTCTATTAAAAGAGGGGAGAAAGCTTGGAGTATCTGTCGGGTTGCTGCTAGGGACTTTGTTAATTGGTATTTATGGAGACGGGTATCAGCATTTATTACCTACATTGATGGAATCTTTAATGGCTATTACTTTATTTTTATTAACTCCACAAAGAGCTATATCATCATTAGCAAAACATATACCTGGTACAGCAGAACATACGCAAGAGCAACAACAATATATGAGAAAAATTCGTGATGTTACCGCTAACAGAGTGGAACAATTCTCTCACGTGTTTGAAGCTCTATCTAGCAGTTTCTCCAAGCTTCATGCTGACCAAGACACAGAAGAAAGAGGAAAAGATTTATTCTTAAGTAACGTAACAGAAAAAACATGCCAAAATTGCTTTAAAAAAGAACAATGTTGGTCGAAAAATTTCGATACAACCTATCAACATATGTCTAATTTGATGGACGCTATGGAAGATGGTTCGCTTATCACGAACATAAAGCTTCAAAGAGAATTTGAAAAACATTGTTCCAAATCAGATAAAGTGAAGCAAGCTATATCGCAAGAACTCCTGCACTTTCAAGCTAGTGAAAAATTAAAAAGACAACTTAAAGAAAGTAGAAGACTTGTAGCTGACCAATTGTTGGGTGTTTCACAAGTTATGGATGACTTTGCCAAAGAAATTCAAAGAGAGCGTGAAAATCATTATGCACAAGAAGAGCAAATACTAGAAGCACTGCAAGCTTTTGGAATCGAAATTGAACATGTAGAAATATATTGTCTTGAACAAGGAAACGTTGATATAGAAATGACCATTCCTTATTGTTCAGAAACAGGTGAAGCAGAAAAATTAATTGCCCCTATGTTATCCGATATTTTACAAGAAAATATTATGGTGAAAAAAGAAGACTCTAGTCCATACAGTGAAGGTTACTCCCACGTTTCATTTGGTTCGGCGAAAGCGTTTGTCATAGATACAGGTGTTGCTCATGCTGCAAAAGGGGGAGGGTTCATCTCAGGGGATAGTTATTCTACGATAGAGTTAGGATTAGGGAAATATGCGATAGCAATTAGTGATGGAATGGGGAATGGAGAGCGGGCTCATTTTGAGAGCAATGAAACATTAAAGTTATTACAAAAAATATTACAGTCTGGTATAGAGGAAAAGGTTGCTATTAAAAGTGTAAACTCTGTATTGACGTTACGAACGACAGACGAAATATTTACAACGCTAGACTTAGCAATGATAGATTTACAAGATGGCTCTGCCAAGTTTTTAAAAGTTGGTTCTACACCAAGTTTTATAAAACGAGGGGATCGTGTCATTAAGGTGGAAGCAAGCAATTTACCAATGGGGATTATTCAAGAGTTTGATGTTGATGTAGTTAGTGAACAATTAAAAGCTGGTGACCTTCTAATCATGATGAGTGATGGCATTTTTGAAGGGCCTAAGCATGTGGAAAACTACGAAATGTGGATGAAGCGAAAAATAAGTGAGATTCAAAGTGTTAACCCTCAAGAGATAGCAGATGTACTGATGGAGGAAGTAATTAGAACCCGATCTGGCCAAATCCAAGATGACATGACAGTTATTGTTGCAAAGGTAAATCGAAACACACCTAAATGGGCGGCAATTCCAGCCTATCACTATATAACAAAATCAGAAGGAGTAAAAGTAGCCTTTTAAAAGAAAGCTATATTATAGAATGTTGTTGTCTTTAGTTAATTACGGTTGATTTCCGCAGAAATCAACAGCGGTATTTAACGCAATTAAAAGAAAAAATCTAGTAAAATACGTATAAAAATCTATTCATTCGACCAAGATGCTAATGGATTACTAGCATTGGGAGGGGATAGAAGATGTATAAAGGAACGTTAAAGCAAATTTTACTAATTACAGATGGTTGTTCTAACTCAGGAGAAGATCCAATAGCGATGGCAGCCTTAGCAAGAGAGCACGGTATGACAGTTAATGTTATTGGTGTAATGGATAAGGACATCATTGATGATAAAGGTATGCGAGAAATCGAGAATATTGCGTTATCAGGTGGTGGGGTTAGTCAAGTTGTGTATGCCACCCAGCTATCCCATACGGTTCAAATGGTAACACGAAAAGCGATGACACAAACATTACAAGGAGTTATCAATAAAGAATTACAACAAATCCTAGGTTCGAAATCTTCTATGGAAGACTTGCCGCCCGAAAAACGTGGAGAGGTTATGGAAGTGGTAGACGAGTTAGGAGAAACAGTCTCTTTAGAAGTATTAATATTAGTCGATACAAGTGCGAGTATGAAAATGAAGCTCCCGACAGTAAAAGAAGCATTGTTTGATTTGTCTCTTAGTTTAAATGCGAGAATGGGAAATAATAGTTTCGCGGTGTTTGTTTTCCCAGGAAAGCGTCAAGAAGTAGAGAATATACTAGATTGGACACCAAAATTAGAGTCCTTGTCTACCATATTTCCTAAGTTAACAACAGGCGGAATTACTCCAACGGGACCAGCCATTAGAGAAGCAATCTCACACTTTAGTAAAAATCGTTCCTCAAGGAGATTCATAGAAGATGATGAACAATACTTTGAAGAATCCGGATATTAATTTATCAAGGGGAGATATAGTTTTCGGAAAGTGGCATAAACATCATTATACGATTATCGACACACTTGGATATGGCGCCAATGGGTATGTGTACTTAGCGCTTGATAAAAATGCTAAGCATGTTGCCCTTAAACTAAGTGATAATAGTTTATCTATTACATCTGAAGTGAATGTATTAAAACACTTTTCCAAGGTCCAAGGGTTTGCCCTGGGGCCTTCTTTAATAGATGTCGATGATTGGGAAAAAACGAAAGGAAAGCAACCTATTTCATTTTATGTAATGGAATATTTAAAGGGGGAAAATTTTCTAGCGTTTGTTTCCCAAAGAGGAAACGAGTGGATTGGAGTACTAATTCTCCAGCTACTAACAGATTTAGAAGTTTTACATAATGAGGGATGGGTATTTGGTGATTTAAAGCCGGATAATTTAATTGTATCAAATGCTCCAGCTAAAGTTAGAATGTTAGATGTTGGGGGTACTACAATAAAAGGTAGAGCGATTAAAGAGTTCACGGAGTTTTTTGACAGAGGATATTGGGGCTTAGGTTCAAGAAAAGCAGAGCCAACGTACGATCTTTTTTCTGTCGCAATGATTATGGTTAACGCTTGTTATCCAAGGAGATTTCAAAAAGATGGTACAGGAATGAAACAACTAAAAAACGCCATACTTCGTCATCCTTGGTTAAGTAAACATCAACGCGTAGTAACCCGTGCTCTAGAGGGAAAGTATTCGACCGCAAAAGAGATGAAACTAGATTTAACAAAGTCATTAAGCAAAACGATTAGTAGTGATAAAACCCCTGTATCTGCCGATAGCGGGTCAAATAGATCAGCCAGTAGAATGGCAAGAAAGCAATCAAACCAGAAAAGAAGAGGAAAAAGGTATAAATGTATAGTAGAAACGCTTGTGCTAGCATCCATTGTTTTTCTCGTTTACTTTATTTATGTATACGGTAATCTTCTATAATTGTATCCATTTCATAATTACTGTTCTTTAGTAATTGTATATTATGAAACTTACTCAGTTGGTTATTCGTAAATCCATCTCATAAAATCGGTTCGTTAAATTAAATACGAATAATTTTATTTAACAAAGAAAATAATCTTTGTTTATAAAGATGTTTCCAATACAGAAGAAATGTAAATATTCGTTTTTCGTATAGTAGTCATATACTATATAATGGACTCAATGCGCTTCTTTTTTGCAGGACCTTTATCTCCAGTGGTACGATAGAAGTAGATTAAAAATGGCTAGCGATAGGAAGAGCGATAAATGAAGCGAAAAGTATTGCAATTCATTAACAAGCACCAATTGATTGAAGATAATTCTACCATCGTAGTTGGAGTAAGTGGGGGACCGGATTCCGTTTGTTTGCTTCACCTTTTATTAGGATTACAAGAGGAAAGAAAAATAAAAATTGTAGTAACCCATGTGGACCATATGTTTCGTGGTAAAGAATCAGAAGATGATATGGAGTTTGTGAAAAAGCTATGTAGCAAACTAAATGTCCTAGTTGAAACGAAACAAATAGATGTATCTGCATATAAACAAAAAAACAAAGTAAGTGCTCAAGTTGCAGCGAGAGATTGTCGTTATTCCTTTTTTAAAGAAGTGATGTTAAAGCATAATGCAACCTCACTTGCTCTTGGTCAACACGGTGATGATCAAGTGGAGACGATCTTAATGAAAATAAGCCGTGGTTCTTCTATTCCGGGTTACGCCGGAATTTTGCCTAAACGGGCCTTTGAGTTAGGGTATGTCATTCGCCCATTGCTATCCGTTGGAAAAGAAGAAGTGTATCGTTATTTGCAAGAGAATGGTATAGAATATAGAACAGACCCTAGCAATGAGAAAACTGTTTATACAAGAAATAAAATTAGGCACGGGGTTATTCCAGCATTAAGAGAACTGTATCCAGGTCTACATGAAAAATTTCAGCTATTTAGCGAGCAAATGACAGAAGATAATATGTTATTAGAGGAATTAACTAAAAAGGAATTGAATAAAGTAGTGGAAAGTAAAAGGGAAGGTAATATGGTTATTCATAGAAATGCGTTGCTTTTATTGCCTAATCCTTTACAAAGAAGAGCTATTCAACTAATATTAAAATATCTCTATAATAACGAAGTTCCTCTAGCTCTATCCTCTATACATATTAAAGATTTGCAATCCATATTAGCTAGTGAGCAGCCTTCTGGTATATTGAATTTTCCAAACGGTTTAATCGTGGAGATTTCCTATAATAAATGTATCTTTTCATTTGAATCGGACAAAACGGTACAACCATACTGCATAGAAGTGGATGTTCCCGGAAAGACAATATTACCTACAAAAGATGAAATCATTTTCACAGTTTGGACACACTACAAAAGAGCAAGTACATACGAGCCAAATAGTGCAATTCTCGATTTATCGAAAGTGAAGCTGCCACTATATATTCGCACAAGGAAAACAGGCGACCGAATAAAGCTAAAAGGAATGCAAGGTTCAAAAAAAGTTAAAAGCATCTTTATTGATAGTAAAATACCAATAAAGAAAAGGGAACACTGGCCGATTATTGTGGATGCGGAGGATAATCTATTATGGATTCCCTACTTAAAACGTTCATCGTTTGAAGCATCAGAAGAAACCAAGGGACCAGTTCTAGTTATTACAACTAAGTCGAGTTACAGTCTAGGAGGAAAATAACAAAATGAATCAAAATAACGACATCGAAAAAATTCTCTACAGCGAAGAAGAAATACAAGCAAAAGTAAGAGAGCTAGGGCAACAATTGACAGAAGAGTACCAAGATAGTTTTCCATTAGCAATTGGAGTTTTAAAAGGTGCAATGCCTTTCATGGCTGACCTTATTAAGAGAGTGGATGCATATTTAGAAATAGACTTTATGGATGTTTCGAGTTATGGCAACTCTACTGTTTCTTCTGGAGAAGTAAAAATTTTAAAAGACCTGGATACATCTGTAGAAGGAAGAGACATATTAATTATTGAAGATATTATTGACAGTGGGTTAACATTAAGCTACTTAGTAGAACTTTTCCGTTATCGAAAAGCAAAATCCATTAAGATTGTTACACTTCTTGATAAACCAACAGGTCGTAAAGCAGCCATAAAAGCAGATTATGTAGGTTTTATCGTTCCAGATGAATTTGTAGTTGGATATGGATTAGACTACACACAAAAATATAGAAACTTACCATACATTGGTGTGTTAAAACCTGAAGTATACACAAAATAATAAACAAATAGCAGTCATTTCTTGAATTGGATTTATTTTCTATGATAATATTTTGTATAGTTTGTTTTTTGTGGGAGGAGGTAAGGAATGAGCAGAATATTTCGTAATACAATCTTTTATTTATTAATATTCTTAGTAGTTATCGGTGTGGTTAGTATTTTCAATAACCCTGGTACGAAAGAAGAGCCGATGACTCAAAATAAATTTATTCAGCATTTAGAGAATGACCAAGTGAAAAATTTCTCAATGCAACCAAAACGTTCTGTTTATGAAGTGAGAGGTACGTTAATTGGAGAAGATGGTAAACCGTTTATTGTAAACGTACTAAATGACCCAGGTGTTGTACAACGTATCAATGATTACTCACTTGCAAACCCTGGTGTAGAAATTAGTGTTGAGTTTGCAGAAGAGACAAGTGGTTGGGTGACCTTCTTCACCTCTATCATTCCGTTTGTAATCATCTTTATTTTATTCTTCTTCTTACTAAACCAAGCCCAAGGTGGCGGCGGTAGAGTGATGAACTTCGGTAAAAGTAAAGCGAAGTTATATAGTGAAGAAAAGAAAAAAGTGAAGTTTACAGACGTTGCTGGTGCAGATGAAGAAAAGCAAGAGTTAGTAGAAATTGTCGAGTTCTTAAAAGATCCTCGCAAGTTCTCTGAATTAGGCGCACGAATTCCAAAAGGTGTTTTATTAAATGGACCTCCGGGAACAGGTAAAACATTATTAGCTCGTGCAGTAGCTGGAGAGGCTGGAGTACCATTCTTCTCTATTAGTGGTTCTGACTTCGTAGAGATGTTCGTAGGGGTCGGTGCATCCCGTGTTCGTGATCTTTTCGAAAATGCTAAAAAGAATGCACCATGTATTATCTTCATTGATGAAATTGATGCAGTAGGTCGTCAACGTGGAGCAGGTTTAGGTGGAGGTCACGATGAGCGTGAGCAAACATTAAACCAATTACTAGTTGAGATGGATGGATTCGGAGCAAACGAAGGTATTATTATCGTAGCAGCAACTAACCGTCCTGACATACTAGACCCTGCATTATTACGTCCAGGTCGATTCGACCGTCAAATTACAGTAGACCGTCCTGATTTAAAAGGTCGTGAAGCAGTATTAGGTGTTCATGCTCGTAATAAGCCGTTAGACCCTAATATCAATTTGAAAACAATTGCAATGCGTACTCCAGGATTCTCTGGTGCGGATTTAGAAAACTTGTTAAACGAAGCAGCTCTTGTTGCGGCTCGTCATAGCAAGAAGCACATTGAAATGGAAGACTTGGATGAAGCGATCGACCGTGTCATTGCTGGACCTGCGAAAAAAGGTCGCGTTATTTCTGAAAAAGAGCGCAACATTGTTGCTTATCATGAAGCCGGTCATACGATCATTGGTGTCGTGTTAGATGAGGCTGATATGGTTCATAAAGTAACGATCGTACCTCGTGGTCAAGCTGGTGGATATGCTGTCATGTTACCAAGGGAAGACCGTTATTTTATGACAAAACCAGAGCTGCAAGCTAAGATTACAGGTCTCCTTGGTGGTCGTGTGGCGGAAGAAGTTACTTTTAATGAAGTGAGTACTGGCGCACACAATGACTTCCAACGTGCTACAGCTATTGCCCGTAAGATGGTTACAGAGTACGGAATGAGCGACAAACTTGGACCGCTTCAATTCGGTCAGGCTTCAGGTGGTCAAGTGTTCTTAGGTCGTGACATCCAAAACGAGCAAAACTACAGCGATCAAATCGCTTATGAAATTGATGTGGAAATTCAAACAATCATCAAAGATTGTTACGAGCGTGCTCGTAAGATCTTAACGGATAACCAAGATAAACTAGAGTTAATAGCCCAAACTTTATTAGAAGTGGAAACATTAGATGCGGAACAAATCAAACATCTAGTGGAAAAAGGAACATTACCACCACCTGTTGAAAAGGCTAAAGAAGAAGTGAAATCTTCTGAAGATGTAAAAGTCAACATTCACTCTAAAAAAGATGCTGAAGTAGCGAAAGAAGACAAGAAAGAAGATAAATAACAAAAAAGATGCCATCACTGGCATCTTTTTTTGTATGGATAAACGTCAAAAAGGTATGAATTTCCTGAGAAATAATAGTTTTATACATTAAAACGAGATTCCAGTGGATTTACGTTTTATATGCAAATATAGTTGATTTCAGCTGCAGGTGTGAGACTCCTGCGACCGCCCGCGGAAAGCGAACACCTGCAGCTGAAATCAACATTTAACACCCTAAATAAATTTAAAATATATTTCTCTGTTCAATTTATAGGATGTACAGGGTAAAATAGTGTAATATGATGTTGCCAAGTAATATTCTTACGTTAAAGTGGGGGTTTATATGATATTTGTTTTAGATGTTGGAAATACGAATACTGTAATCGGGGTTTATAAAGGTGAAGAACTAAAACACCATTGGAGAATAGAAACTAGCCGTAACAAAACAGAAGACGAGTACGGTATGGTTATAAAAGCATTGCTAGGTCATGTTGGCCTTACGTTTACCGATTTTGAAGGAATTATTATTTCTTCCGTCGTACCGCCTATCATGTTCTCTTTAGAAAGAATGTGTCATAAATACTTCAATCTAAAGCCTTTAGTAGTTGGGCCTGGCATAAAGACTGGTTTAAATATTAAATATGAGAACCCAAGAGAAGTAGGAGCGGACAGAATTGTAAATGCGGTTGCAGCTATCCATCTATATGGAAGTCCTTTAATTATTGTTGACTTTGGAACTGCTACAACGTATTGCTATATAAACGAAAATAAACAATATATGGGTGGTGCGATTGCTCCTGGCATAACTATTTCAACAGAAGCGTTATATTCTCGTGCAGCTAAACTACCGAGAATTGAAATTGCAAGACCAGATGGAATTGTCGGTAAAAATACCGTAAGTGCCATGCAAGCTGGAATATTGTATGGGTATGTGGGACAAGTAGAAGGAATCGTAGCTAGAATGAAAAGAGAAAGCAAAGTAGAAGCTAAAGTAATAGCTACTGGTGGATTAGCAACATTAATTTCAAAAGAATCAAACGTAATCGACCATGTCGATCCTTTTTTAACATTAAAAGGTTTACAGTTAATATACGAGAAAAACATGAAGGAAGCATATTAATAGGAAGGGGCAAAAAGATGTCAGACTATCTAGTAAAGGCATTGGCCTTTAACGGACAAGTACGTGCTTACGCAGCAAAAACAACCGAAACAATTTCTGAGGCACAACGTAAACATGGAACGTGGCCAACTGCCTCCGCAGCTTTAGGGAGAGCAATGACTGCTACTGTCATGATGGGTGCTATGTTAAAAGGAGAAAATAAACTAACAGTAAAGATAGATGGTGGTGGCCCAATCGGTGTCATTTTAGTTGATAGTAACGCTAAAGGGCAAGTGCGTGGCTATGTAACAAACCCGCAAACACATTTTGATTTAAACCAGTTTGGAAAGTTAGATGTGGCAAGAGCCGTTGGTACGAATGGCACGCTTTCTGTTGTCAAAGATATTGGGATGAGAGAGCATTTTTCTGGCCAAACGGAACTCGTTTCTGGGGAACTTGGAGAAGACTTTACGTATTATTTAGTTTCTTCTGAGCAAGTACCTTCTGCTGTAGGTGTAGGGGTATTAGTTAACCCTGATAATACAATATTAGCTGCAGGAGGCTTTATTATTCAGTTACTACCAGGTACTGATGATGAAACGATTACGGAGATAGAGAAAAAAATTACAAACATGACACCTGTCTCTAAATTAATTGAAAAAGGTTTAAGCCCTGAAGGATTATTAGAAGAAATACTAGGAAAAGACAATGTCAAAGTATTAGAAAAGATGCCGGTGGAATTTAAGTGTAAATGTTCTAAGGAACGCTTTGAAAGTGCAATCATTTCACTCGGTAAAGAAGAAATAAAAGATATTATTGAAGAAGATGGACAAGCGGAAACAAGTTGTCATTTCTGTAATACTTCATATACTTTCAAGAAGCAAGAGTTGAATGATATGTTAGAGCAAGCGAAGGGGTAGGGTGACCTTAGTGCAAAAATTATCTAATATGAAAAAAGAAGCTTTATGGCTCCTTATTTTTGGACTAATTATAATAAATTGCTTAACTATCGCATTCTTAACAAAACCCTTTTCTTTTAACAAAACGTCCGAAGCAGTTGCAATAGCGACCAATTACAGTGAAGTAGTCGCTCTAGTCGGTGATAAGCCTATATCCAAAATGGACTTACTACTTCAATTAGAAAATAGATACGGGAATGAAGAGCTTGAAGATTTAATTAATAAAGAAGTAATAAATCAAATGGCTGATAAATACGATGTAACGATACCTAATTCCGTAATAAATCTCGAATGGAAGATGTACAAAACTATGACTGCCTCTCAACATAATACAAACTATTCAGAGGGTGCATTGAAAGAAGATTTTAAAACTAACGTGTTACTTGAAGAACTATTAGTTAAAGATGTACAGATCTCAGATGAAGCATTACGAGCTTATTATGAAGAGAATAAATTTTTGTTTCAGTTTAATGATAACTACCTACTGTCACATATTGTTCTAGATAGTAGAGAGGAAGCAGAAAGAGTGTTAGGTGAGTTAAATAATGGCTCTAGCTTCCAAGCTTTAGCGATGGAAGTATCCTTAGATGACTTTACTGCATATCAAGGTGGGAATATAGGCTTTATTAATACAGATGATACGTTATTTCCTAAAATGTATTTTCAACAAGCAGAAGCTCTCGAAGTTGGTCAATGGAGTGAAATCTTAGAGGTGAAAGAATCGTTTATGTGGGGGAACCCTAATAACAATTCAGGTCCGCAATACGTTATTTTATATTTGACTGATAAGTTGGATGCTTTTCACTATTCTTATGAAGAAGTAAAAGGTCATATTAGAAGAAAAGTTGCTTTAGAACAAATGCCACATGCCGTATCGGCAACGGTATTCTGGGATGAAGTTGGGGTTGAATGGAATACAGAAAACTAGTGTAATTATTTGACAATCCCTTCTATTCCGTTGTTTAATGATAATAAATCCGATAAGTATAGTGAGTATTTAAGGGGGAAGCGGAATGGTGAGAGTAGCAAATTCAATTGATGAGCTTGTTGGAAATACACCAATAGTAAAACTAAACCGTATTGTCGAAGAGGATATGGCGGAAGTTTATGTAAAGCTAGAATTTATGAACCCTGGAAGTAGTGTTAAAGACAGAATAGCTTTAGCGATGATTAATGCTGCTTTAGCTGAAGGTCTAATTAAAGAAGGAGATACAATCATTGAGCCTACAAGTGGAAATACTGGTATAGGACTCGCGATGATAGCTGCTGCAAAAGGATTAAAGACAATTTTAGTTATGCCAGAGACGATGAGTTTAGAACGCCGGAACCTTTTAAGAGCATACGGAGCAGAGTTAATCTTAACGCCTGGTCCTGAGGGTATGGGTGGCGCAATTAGAAAAGCAGAAGAAATAGCAAAAGAAAAAGATATATTCATGCCACAACAATTTAAAAATGAAGCAAATCCTGAGGTACACCGTAAAACAACAGGTTTAGAAATAGTGGAACAAATGGGAGACCAATTGGATGCCTTCATTTCTGGAATTGGTACAGGTGGAACAATTACGGGAGCTGGGGAAGTTCTGAAAAAGAACTATCCAAACATTAAAATTGTTGCAGTTGAACCTAATGATTCTCCAGTGCTTTCTGGCGGAAAGCCAGGTCCTCATAAAATACAAGGAATTGGCGCAGGTTTCATTCCGGAGATATTAAATACGAAGATTTATGATGAAGTAATAAAAGTACAAAATGAAGAAGCATTTGAATACGCAAGACTAACTGCAAAAAAAGAAGGTCTTCTTGGAGGAATATCCTCAGGAGCGGCTATCTATGCGGCGCTTCAAGTAGCGAAAAGATTAGGTAAAGGGAAAAAAGTACTTGCGATTATCCCGAGTAACGGCGAACGATATTTAAGCACACCTTTATATCAATTTGAAGAATAGGGCACATTAAAGAAAAACGGCATAGCTTGCTGCTTTTCTTTTTTTTACGACAAAATTCGGGTGGTGCCTGGCACTCATTAGGCACTTTTTGAGTGACAGGTACTAATTCCTAAATGTACAATGTGAGTAAGTATGCAATTTAGGAGCGTGACAGCTTGTGAAAAAATTTCCAGTAGGAACGAAGTTGGCTTATGATCAAGAACAATTTTTTCAACAATATAAAAGTTTAGCCAAAGATAAACCGTATCATGTCATTTTAGAGAGCGGAAGAGGCGGTCGATACTGTATCGCTGGTTTAGACCCTATTGCAATCGTAAAAGGCAAAGGATCTACCCTACATATTCAGTATATGGATGGTAACAAAGAAGAAATATTAGGCAATCCTTTAGATAACATGAAAGTATGGATGCAACAACATGAAGGAGAGGCACTAGAGGGATATCCTAGCTTTAACGGTGGGGCAATTGGATATGTTTCTTATGATAGTGTGCGTTACATTGAGAACATACCCGTTCTAGCCGAAGATGACTTACATATTCCAGACTTGTATTTTTTATTGTTTGACGATGTTTTTATTTATGATAAAGAGTTAAAGGTGTTAAATATAATAGTACAAGGTAATAAAGGAGATACAACTATATTAAACGAAAGGTTAACTGAATATGTGAGTATGTGGAGCGAAAATGCAGATTCTGTTTCTTACCCTTTTGAAGGCCAAATACAAAGTGCTGAAAATATAAACAGAGAAGTGTCCTTTACAGAACATTCTTTCGTAAAAGCAGTTGAAAAGGTGCAAAACTATATTTCCCAAGGAGATGTTTTCCAAGTAAATTTATCTGTTCGACAAGCAGAAGCACTAAAAACGCACCCAATGGATATTTATACGGAACTTCGAGAAGTAAACCCTTCACCTTACATGGGGTATTTGCAACTACCAGAATTTCAACTTATAAGTGCCTCACCTGAACTTTTAGTGAAAAGAGAAGGGACGGAAATTAGCACAAGACCAATTGCCGGGACACGTTCTAGAGGTAAAGATGAAAAGGAAGATATGGATCTTGCAAAAGAGTTAATAGAAAACGAAAAAGAGCGTGCGGAACATGTCATGTTAGTGGATTTAGAACGTAATGACCTTGGAAGGGTTGCCGAATTTGGTTCTGTTGAAGTGAATGAATTCATGGTAATAGAAAAATACTCCCATGTCATGCACATCGTATCCAACGTAAGAGGAACCTTGCAACAAGGTAAAGATGCATTTGACTTAATAAAAGCAACGTTTCCAGGTGGAACTATTACAGGTGCTCCAAAAATAAGAACAATGGAAATTATTGAAGAATTAGAGCCAGTTAGAAGGTCTGTCTACACAGGTTCACTAGGCTGGATTGGATACAATGGAGATATGGAATTAAACATTACTATCCGCACGATGCTCGCAAAGGACGGAAGAGCATACGTACAAGCGGGGGCTGGAATTGTTATTGATTCTGTACCGGAACGAGAATATAAAGAGTCTCTTAAAAAGGCTGCAGCTCTATGGAGAGCGAAAGAACTAAGTGAACAAGAGAAGAAATGAGAAATGAGGGAAGTATATGATATTAATGATAGATAACTACGATTCTTTTACGTATAACTTAGTTCAATATTTAGGAGAACTTGGGGAAGATTTATTAGTAAAAAGAAATGATGAAGTAACGATTGAAGATATAGAAGAGCTAAACCCGGAATTTTTAATGATATCACCTGGACCGTGCTCGCCTAATGAGGCTGGGATTAGTATGAAAGTTATTAAGCACTTCGCCGGGAAAATCCCAATCTTTGGCGTATGCTTAGGGCACCAGTCGATCGCACAAGTATTTGGAGGAGATGTTGTTCGGGCAGAAAGACTTATGCACGGAAAAACATCTGAAATGTTTCATACCGAAGAAACCATTTTTAAAGGGTTACCAAACCCATTCATCGCAACTAGGTATCATTCTTTAATTGTAAAAAAAGAAACGTTGCCTGCTTGTTTTGACATTACCGCTTGGACAAGTGAGGATGAGATTATGGCCATTCGCCATAAAGAGCTTCCGATTGAAGGGGTGCAATTTCATCCAGAGTCAATCATGACGAATGTCGGCAAAGAAATATTGCAGAATTTTATTGCCACATACAAAAGGAAAAATACACATGCGAGTGTTTAAAGACGGAGAGATATTATCGGTTGATAAAGCAACTGTTTCTGTTATGGATCACGGATTTATGTATGGAGTTGGCTTATTTGAGACGATAAAAGTAATACAAAATAACCCTATTTTATTAGAAGAACATCTCGTTAGACTAAAAGATAGTCTGGATAGTGTATTTGTTCAATGGGATTACTCTGAAAGCGAAGTAAGAGATGCTATAAAGAAAACATTAAGGGCAAATCAGTTAACGGATGCGGTCATTCGCTTAAATGTAACGGCGGGTGTAGCAGAGTGGGGGCTGCCTACGGAACATTATGAACAACCTAGTACTATTATTTATGCCCGGCCATTGCCTCCTATGACGCAGGAATCCAAAGAAGCTTGTATTCTTAAGATAAAACGAAATACTCCAGAAGGACCATTTAGATTAAAATCACACCATTACTTAAATAACCTTCTTGCAAAACGAGAATTGGTAAGTAGGCCTAGTAATACAGAGGGCATCTTCCTTACTGAGGAAGGGTATGTAGCAGAAGGTATTATCTCAAATATATTTTGGGTAAAGAATGGCAAAGTATTTACACCATGTATTTCCACGGGAATATTAAATGGGATAACGAGACAGTTGGTAATCCACCTATTAAAATTACTAAACATTGAAGTAGAAGAGGGGTTCTTCAAAAAAGAGTCACTATTAAATAGTGATGAAGTGTTTTTTACGAACTCTGTTCAAGATGTAACGCCTGTAAAAAAACTTGAATCAAAAATGTTTGATGCATCGAATTTTTCGATTGTTCAAAAACTACAAGGGATTTTAAAAGAATGTCCATCATCGATCGCTTACGTTAAAGATATAAAGGAGATTAAAATAGATGGCAACGCGTACAAAGTCATTATCTAATATAAAATGCCACTCCCATGAATTGTCGTTTAAAGAAAAAACGTTAATTATGGGAATCTTGAATGTCACTCCAGATTCATTCTCTGATGGAGGGCGTTATAATGAGATAGAAGCAGCAGTCCACCATGCTAAGCAACTAATAAAAGATGGTGCTCATATTATTGATGTTGGCGGTGAATCTACTCGACCGGGTGCAACTATTGTTTCAGAAGAGGAAGAGTTGAAAAGAGTCATCCCAATTATCGAAGCACTAGCAAAAGAAATAGATGTGCCTGTTTCTATTGATACGTACAAAGCTGAAGTGGCGAAAAAGGCGGTTGAAGCTGGAGCGAGTATCATAAATGATGTTTGGGGGGCAAAGGCCGATCCAAACATGGCCAAAGTAGCAGCGGAATTAAACGTGCCAATCATTTTAATGCACAATCGCGATAATAGCCAATATGATGATTTAATCTCTGACATGATAAGTGATTTATTTGAAAGCGTACAATTAGTAAAGGATGCTGGGGTTAAGGATGAGATGATTATTTTAGACCCTGGTATCGGTTTTGCTAAATCAATGGATGATAATTTGGCAGTAATGCGTGAATTGGACCGTTTTACTAGTCTCGGATACCCATTACTGTTAGGTACTTCTAGAAAACGATTTATAGGACATGTATTAGATCTTCCTGCTGATGCAAGAATGGAAGGAACAGGGGCAACGGTCTGTTTGGGTATAGAAAGAGGTTGTCACATCGTTCGAGTGCACGACGTAAAAGAAATAGCGAGAATGGCCAAAATGATGGATGCAATGTTAGAGAAAGGGGGAGATGACGATCGATAAAATTTTTGTAAGTGGAATGAAATTTTATGGATATCATGGAGTTTTTCCTGAAGAAACAAAATTAGGTCAAAGATTTAACGTAGACTTAGAAGTCGAACTAGATCTATCTAAAGCGGGCGAGTCAGACGATCTAACACAATCAGTCAATTATGGTGAGTTATATAATACGTGCAAAAAAGTAGTTGAGAACGAAACTTACAAACTTGTGGAATCTGTAGCAGAAAGAATTGCAGAGGAAATATTGACTAGTTATCATTTAGTAGAAAAATGTAAAGTAAAAGTGATTAAGCCAGACCCACCAATACCAGGACATTATAACTCTGTTGGTGTAGAAATATCACGAGGTAGATTATGAGAAATGTAGTTTATATTGCATTAGGCTCCAATATAGGGGAAAGGCACGAGACTTTAAAGAGTACGATCGAGCTCATTGATTCCCATCTAGACATAGAGTTATTGAAATGTTCTTCTATTTATGAAACGGAACCTGTAGGGTATGTAGAACAGCCTTCATTTTTAAACATGGTAATTAAAGTAAAAACAAACCTATCAGCAATTGATACATTAACATTTCTACAGCATGTAGAACATAATTTTGGAAGAAAAAGAGAAGAAAAGTGGGGTCCGAGGACTTTAGACCTTGACATTTTACTGTATAACCAAGAAAATATTGAAACGGATGTGCTTATTGTGCCACACCCTCGAATGTGGGAAAGGTCATTTGTTTTAGTACCTTTGATTGAAATAGCGGATGAACAAGATATCCCTAAATATATAGATAAAAAGACTTTACTTGAATTACAAGATAGAGAAGGGGTACAAGTATGGAAGCCGAAAAGTGGGGAAGACGAATTCGGGCATACCGAAAATTAAAAGGTTATACACAGGAAACGTTTGCGAAAAACCTAGGTGTATCTGTTTCTGTTTTAGGTGAAGTAGAACGAGGTAATCGAAACCCGTCAGAAGACTTCATTCTTTCCGTTGCGAAAGAGCTAAAAGTTACAATTGAAGAATTAACACCACCAGATTTAAGTTGAAAGGAGGGAACAAAATGTTGAAAATTGGCGATATTACAATGAAAAATCAAGTAGTTCTTGCACCGATGGCTGGAGTTTGTAATGCAGCATTCCGCTTGACGGTAAAAGAATTCGGAGCAGGTTTAGTTTGTGCAGAAATGGTAAGTGACAAAGCAATCCTTTATAAAAACGCTAAAACGATGGGAATGTTATATATCGATGAGCGTGAAAAGCCTTTAAGCTTACAAATATTCGGCGGTGAAAAGGATACACTAGTGGAAGCGGCCAAATTTGTAGATAAAAACACTACAGCTGATATTATTGATATAAATATGGGGTGCCCAGTACCTAAAATCACAAAATGTGATGCAGGTGCAAAATGGCTATTAGACCCTAAAAAAGTATATGAGATGGTAGCGGCAGTTGTTGATGCAGTAGACAAACCAGTAACAGTTAAAATGCGTACAGGTTGGGATGAGGAACATATATTTGCAATCGAAAATGCCCAAGCGATTGAACATGCAGGAGGCCAAGCGGTAGCTGTCCACGGACGTACTCGTGCACAAATGTATGAAGGACATGCCGATTGGAACATCATTCGAGATGTAAAGCAAGCTGTAAACATCCCTGTTATTGGAAATGGCGACGTGCAAACACCTCAAGATGCAAAACGTATGATAGAAGAAACTGGTGTAGATGGTGTAATGATCGGTCGTGCCGCACTTGGTAACCCATGGATGATTTATCGTACGGTCAAATATTTAGAAACTGGCGAACTTCTTGGCGAACCATCGGTGCGTGAGAAAATGGACGTGTGTAAGTTACACATGGATCGCTTAGTTGACCTGAAAGGGGAAAATGTAGCGATTCGTGAAATGCGTAAACACGCGGCTTGGTACCTAAAAGGTATCCGAGGCAACGCAATAGTCCGAAATGCTATTAATGAAATGAACACAAGAGCGGAAATGGCTAGTTTATTAGATCAACTAGTTGAAGAAATGGAAGAGAAAGAAGCAGCTAATGCACAAGTAGTTTGACATCATAATTCGGCTATCCTATAATACCTCTAGATTTACTTGTAAAACTGCCAGTATTTTTACTGGCAGTTTTAGCTTTATTAATAAGTGGAAAAAATATATAGTAGTTAATAGAAGAAATCATTGAATTTACATAAAGGTAAAGAACCTATAAGTTTGGAGTTGAGGAAAATGAGTCATGAAGAATTAAATGACCAATTGCTTGTCCGCAGAGAGAAGCTTGCAAAGTTAAGAGAAATAGGAATGGATCCTTTCGGAGGGAAATTCGAACGTACAAACCAATCAAGTGAATTATTCGAGCAATACGGTGAGATTTCAAAAGAAGAGCTTTCTGAAAAGAATCTTTCCGTTACAATTGCTGGACGTATTATGACAAAGCGTGGCAAAGGTAAAGCTGGCTTCACACATATCCAAGATTTAACTGGTCAAATTCAACTTTATGTTCGTAAAGATGCTGTTGGCGATGAAGCGTATGAAATCTTTAACACAGCTGATATTGGAGATATCGTAGGGGTTACTGGTGAAGTCTTTAAAACAAATGTTGGAGAGCTTTCTATTAAAGCTACTTCATTTGAACTATTAACAAAGGCTCTTAGACCTCTTCCTGAAAAGTACCACGGACTAAAAGATGTAGAACAAAGGTACCGTCAACGTTATCTAGATCTAATTACAAATCCAGAAAGTAAACAAACTTTTATTGCTCGCAGTAAAATCATCCAAGCGATGCGTCGTTATTTAGATGATCACGGTTATTTAGAAGTAGAAACTCCGATGATGCACTCTATCGCTGGTGGAGCATCAGCAAGACCGTTTGTGACACACCACAATACGCTAGATATGACTCTTTATATGCGTATAGCTATCGAGCTTCACTTAAAGCGACTAATTGTAGGTGGACTTGAAAAGGTATACGAAATTGGACGAGTATTCCGTAACGAGGGTGTTTCTACTAGGCACAATCCAGAATTCACGATGATTGAACTTTATGAAGCGTATGCAGACTATAAAGATATCATGAGCTTAACAGAAAACTTAGTTGCACATATTGCAAAAGAAGTAAATGGCAAGACGGTAGTGCAGTACGGTGAATATGAAGTAGACTTAACTCCTGAGTGGAAGAGGCTACACATGGTCGATGCAGTTAAAGAGGCCACAGGTGTAGACTTCTGGCAACAAATGAGTGATGAAGAAGCTCGTCAACATGCAAAAGACCACGGAGTAGATGTAACAGAACATATGCAATTTGGTCACATTTTAAATGAATTCTTTGAGCAAAAAGTAGAAGAAACACTGATTCAGCCTACTTTTATTTACGGACACCCAGTGGAGATTTCTCCTTTAGCTAAGAAAAATGCAGAAGACCCAAGATTTACAGACCGTTTCGAATTATTCATAGTAGGTCGTGAACATGCGAATGCATTTACAGAGCTTAACGATCCAATTGATCAAAAGGAACGTTTTGAAGCTCAATTAGTAGAGAAAGAACAAGGGAATGATGAAGCTCACGAAATGGATCACGACTTTATTGAAGCGTTAGAATACGGTATGCCACCAACAGGTGGACTAGGTATTGGGATTGACCGTCTAGTAATGTTATTAACAAACGCTCCATCTATCAGGGACGTATTATTATTCCCGCAGATGAGACATAAATAAAAAGAAAAAGCTGTTCCCTATAACAAGGGAGCGGCTTTTTTCTTTTTAAAGTATGTATAGAATTTAGATTTAGTTTTTAAGAGTTCGAAGGAACAAAATATTTAAAAATAACAATCTATTTTAAATAAGAAAGAAAGTGAAAAAAAGTATTGCATTAGTATTTGTATGATGATATATTAATATTCGTTGTCACAAAACGACACGAAAAAACAAAATTCAACAACGAAAAAGTAATTAAAAAAGTTGTTGACTTAGTTTGATGGATTTGTTAAGATTATAAAGTCGCTCAAGAGCGGTGAATGAAAAAATCGTAAAAATGTTCTTTGAAAACTAAACAAAACAACAGCGTGTAAGTTAATCTTTAAGATTAACAACAAACAATTAATTGACATTAGTCAGCAAACATTATGAGCATAAGCTCAAACACTCTTCGGAGAGTTTGATCCTGGCTCAGGACGAACGCTGGCGGCGTGCCTAATACATGCAAGTCGAGCGAATCTGATAAAAGCTTGCTTTTTGAAGATTAGCGGCGGACGGGTGAGTAACACGTGGGCAACCTGCCTGTAAGACTGGGATAACTTCGGGAAACCGGAGCTAATACCGGATAATATAAAGAACCTCCTGGTTCTTTATTGAAAGATGGTTTCGGCTATCACTTACAGATGGGCCCGCGGCGCATTAGCTAGTTGGTGAGGTAACGGCTCACCAAGGCAACGATGCGTAGCCGACCTGAGAGGGTGATCGGCCACACTGGGACTGAGACACGGCCCAGACTCCTACGGGAGGCAGCAGTAGGGAATCTTCCACAATGGACGAAAGTCTGATGGAGCAACGCCGCGTGAGCGATGAAGGCCTTCGGGTCGTAAAGCTCTGTTGTTAGGGAAGAACAAGTACCGGAGTAACTGCCGGTACCTTGACGGTACCTAACCAGAAAGCCACGGCTAACTACGTGCCAGCAGCCGCGGTAATACGTAGGTGGCAAGCGTTGTCCGGAATTATTGGGCGTAAAGCGCGCGCAGGCGGTTTCTTAAGTCTGATGTGAAAGCCCACGGCTCAACCGTGGAGGGTCATTGGAAACTGGGAAACTTGAGTGCAGAAGAGGAAAGTGGAATTCCACGTGTAGCGGTGAAATGCGTAGAGATGTGGAGGAACACCAGTGGCGAAGGCGACTTTCTGGTCTGTAACTGACGCTGAGGCGCGAAAGCGTGGGGAGCAAACAGGATTAGATACCCTGGTAGTCCACGCCGTAAACGATGAGTGCTAAGTGTTAGGGGGTTTCCGCCCCTTAGTGCTGCAGCTAACGCATTAAGCACTCCGCCTGGGGAGTACGGTCGCAAGACTGAAACTCAAAGGAATTGACGGGGGCCCGCACAAGCGGTGGAGCATGTGGTTTAATTCGAAGCAACGCGAAGAACCTTACCAGGTCTTGACATCCTTTTGCCTTCCCTAGAGATAGGGCGTTCCCCTTCGGGGGACAAAAGTGACAGGTGGTGCATGGTTGTCGTCAGCTCGTGTCGTGAGATGTTGGGTTAAGTCCCGCAACGAGCGCAACCCTTGATCTTAGTTGCCAGCATTAAGTTGGGCACTCTAAGATGACTGCCGGTGACAAACCGGAGGAAGGTGGGGATGACGTCAAATCATCATGCCCCTTATGACCTGGGCTACACACGTGCTACAATGGACGGTACAAAGGGCAGCAAAACCGCGAGGTCGAGCCAATCCCATAAAACCGTTCTCAGTTCGGATTGTAGGCTGCAACTCGCCTACATGAAGCTGGAATCGCTAGTAATCGCGGATCAGCATGCCGCGGTGAATACGTTCCCGGGCCTTGTACACACCGCCCGTCACACCACGAG